>CBDUVB010000138.1:0-1542 GCA_965370555.1 uncultured bacterium | reverse complement strand
CTCCTTGCCAAGCTCGTACGCTTTTTGCTTGACAATGGTGACGAGCTTTCCCGAGGTCTCTTCCCCAGGGTAGAGTTCGGCACTGGCGAGCGGGCCGAGTCGGGTTGCTGATGTGGTCCACTGTCCGGAGTTCTGGGGGACGAGGGTAATTGCGTCTGTCGGGCAGACGTAGACACATGCCCCGCACCCCTCGCACATATAAGGGTCGATCGTGAATGCCTCATCGATTGCACGGAACCGGCAGACCTCGCGGCAGGCCCCGCAGGAGGTGCATTTCTCCTCGTCCTTCACCGCTACCTTTGATCCTTGGAAGATCCCTTTACTCTTCACCTGTGGGTCGAGAAGGAGGTGGAGGTTCGCCGCGTCGACATCACAGTCAGCAAGGATCTTGTTCTCGGCCAGGACAGCAAACGCCCCAGCGAGTGAGGTCTTTCCTGTACCGCCCTTTCCCGAGAGGAACAGTATGCTCTTCATGTCGTTACCTCCTTCAGCGCTTCATACAGTGCGATGAACCGCTCTTTCCATCGAGGAAGGGCATCAATGAACGGAGTTCCTTCCGAGTAGAGGGAGGCGATTTTACGGTCGAATGGTACCCTCAATAGGACCGGGATATGCTCTTGCGAGCAGTAATGCTCGACGCGATCATCCCCGATTCCATCACGATTTACGATCACTGCTACCGGGACATTGAGCGAGCGGGCCACTCCGACAGCTGCCTTAAGATCGTGCAGCCCGAATGGGGTCGGCTCGGTAACAAGAAGAGCGATGTCGGCCCCGTGGAGCGCGGCAATCGTCGGACAAGCGGTCCCTGGCGGGGCATCGATGATTGTCAGGCGTTGCGGATCGATCTCTTCCTTCAGCGTGTGGATGATTGGAGTTGCCATTGCCTCGCCGATGTTTAGTAGCCCGCGAGAAAACGGGAAACCACGTGCGGTTCCCGACTCTATTATACCGAGTTCGTGCGGAGTCTCGGAGATCGCTTTGGTCGGGCAGACTAGCTTACACAGTCCACAGCCGTGGCATAGCTCGTTGTATACGAGCACCTTTTTACCTAGAACAGCGATAGCATTGAATTCGCACGCTTGTGCGCACTTGCCGCACTGATCGCACAGTTCCTCGTCGATCTGCGGGAGAAGCTTCGAGATCGAGCGTTTCTTGTCGAATGTTGGATTTAGAAACAGGTGTGCGTTTGGCTCTTCGACATCACAATCGACGAATTGGATCTTTTCCTCTTCGGCGAGGGCAAGGGCGAGGTTGACAGAGATCGTCGTCTTCCCTGTTCCTCCCTTCCCGCTGGCGACAGCGATACGCATCAGCGAAACTTACTTACAGGTATTTTTTGTTCTTTCACTTCAATCCCAAACTCCTGTTTAACCTCTAGTGGCTGTCGTGGAACGCGTGTTCCTGACAGGCATCTCCTTCAGAAGCTCTGGAGAGCTTGCCTCCCTTCCAGGATTCGATCGCCTCGCGCGCTGTCCCTGAAATGTCGATACATACCTCGATCCCGTTTGTATTCAGGATGCCGATTGCCCGGCGGCCAAG
>CBDUVB010000137.1:0-1551 GCA_965370555.1 uncultured bacterium | reverse complement strand
AGGGCGGGGACACGTAGCCGACCACAGACCGGGGAAACCTACCCGACCCTTGACAGTTGTCGCGGTCGCACAGCCTCAATGTTCTGCAACAACTGAGTTCTTTCGTAGCGAAAAATAAGCCAGAGATTCACTCAACAAAAGCGCATTTGTATTGAGTTAACAGGCTCTTAATTCTAGCCAGCGTTTAAGATTGATAGCATCCGGCGCTGCCTTACTCGACAACGCCGGATGGTTCTATTGTTGCGCAGACTACCAGTTTCCTAACCCGGGACGCGCGGCTTTGTATTGTAAGCCGTGGATGCCAGCACAGGGATCGTTCTCAACTTCCTGAACGATGGCAAAGTCCCCCCAGATAACGAGACCGATTTCGGTTCCATCTGCCGTGTACCAGACTTCACTATCAATGTAGGCATCTGCTGGAGCTGCAACGATCTTCACGAAGTAGTTCCACTTGCAGGTTTCCCCATCAACCTCGTACTCACCAGATTGATGGTTGGTCAACCAGGCACCGGAACCGATGTAGCTATCGAACCTGTAGTGTCGGTCAAGTTTGCCGTCTTCATCGCAGTCCTTATTGGAGAGCCAAGCATCGTTCCATTTCATCGCCAACTCAGCATCGCGATAAGGCCAGTACCAGCCTGGAACAAAATCTGGATTCTCGGCCAGATAGGCTTCAGCGTCGCCCTCGTAGGGTGGGAACCCATCTCTCCCTAAGTAGGTATTGGCATAGGAACCCTTGAACATGTGAGCCTGATAGTTGTAGCCGTAAGGATCGTAGCCCACTGTGAGCGGCTCCCCCCCTAGGTAATGACCGGTTGAATACTGGATTATTCCATCCTGGATAGTGGTGCAACCAGGTTTCTTCGCCATGGTGTTCAGTTCGGGTTGCTCTGTAAGAGGGAGCCCTTCGGGACCGAATAGCGATGTGCAACCTGAAAGGAGAAGAGCACACGCCACAACCCCCAAAATCAAGACCACTACGAACCAACTTGCGTGATTCTTTCGCATCATCTCACTACCTCCTTATTAGTGATAAAACGGCTCCAAGCGTTACCGCTTGCAAGCATGCCACCGCGTAAGTCTAGGGCCTA
Source organism: uncultured bacterium (assembly GCA_965370555.1). Classification (GTDB taxonomy): domain Bacteria; phylum Bipolaricaulota; class Bipolaricaulia; order UBA7950; family UBA9294; genus JAJOKK01. The sequence continues at coordinate 460 of CBDUVB010000137.1, read as the reverse complement.
TCACCTCCTTGCAAGGAAGCGGATTGAACAGGAGAGAAAATCGAAACGACGAACAAAGAAGCAAACATCTAAGACGAATACACTCTCCTTTACGCCTTATTATACACCCAACAATCAAGGTGACGTCGCCAAACACGGTCTATTCTCACCTAACCCCACTTGACAGGAAGGGGGTGCTGTAATTCCCCGCGGAGCTTAACACAGAGCCATTGGGTTAGTCGTCCCCTTAGGTGTTTTGGATACCACGTCCCACAACCCGCAAAGAGAAGAGGTTTGTTCAAAGCCTGCACTGTCAAAGACCGAAGAGGTATAGGGCCCCTCCGACGGCAAGTCCGAAGACGAGGTTGAACGCCTTGACGCGCAGCGAGTCGCGCAGCGAGACCGAGAGGAGGGGGAGCATTCCATGACCGTCCTGGACGAACGAACTGACAAAGAGGACGGAGAACGGAACGAGCCCCGA
>CBDUVB010000136.1:0-1560 GCA_965370555.1 uncultured bacterium | reverse complement strand
AGAACTTCGCACTTAGAACTTATCCGTTCCCTTATCCCATGATCCTTCAATCCCTGCTCCCCGTCGTCTGCGCTCGCCACTTATTCTGTACGGCCCCCACAACCATCGTGCGAAACTTCCACACCCTGAATGATCGCCCATCCTTCCCCACCCGTTCCTGCCGGAAGAAGATCGACCCCTTGGAGTCGAGCTTGATCGCCAGGGCGATGATGGCAAAGGGCATAGTCAATAGGACAAGCCCGATGAAGCTTAGCAGGATATCGATGAAACGTTTCAGGATGAGCTGTATCCTTGAATTCATATACCCTCTTTCTTTTCCATAATCTCAGGAGCATCACCCCGTCTGTTGGTCCAGCCGATCGCGTACGGTTGCAACATCTATGTCCCCTCAAATGGAGCCCAGGAAGTTCTTAAAATCGCCGATTTGCTCTTTCAGATCAGCAAACGTCTCGGGCAACCGTTCTGCCAACGGCTGGCACCGTTCCCATTTAAGCTCAAATCCGTATATATTTCTGAAGAGGTGGCGAAAACGAAGGTATTCCTCTAGATTCCTTTCCAGGGGGTTATCGATCACTTGAGGGCGAATCTCCTCCAACGGGACACTCATTCGTTGGAGGAGCTGAACATGCCAATCTTCCCCTGCTGGCAAATCCTGATCTACTCTTGTCGCAATTTGACGAAAGATCTTCTCAACCCCTGTATAGAAATCGTGAATGACGCTTCCGGCCGCGCGAACTTTGATGACTGTGTTCTCGCTGGTTGTAGCTAGGATCGTATCAAGCTCCAAGGTCAACCGCTTCAGATTCTGCAATTCCCGTTCTATGTCCGCTTTTAGGGCAGCAAACTTATCCACTGAGAGTCACACCTTCCTTAACCACTCGCTCGTGAAGCTCGGAATCAGCATCTTCAAACGGAATTAAATCCAGCTCCATCCCCGGAGGTAATAATCGCCAAAGCTCAGCCAATGCCTTGAAGTAGAGGTGAGGAGGAAGGCCATCCACCACAAGATCAATATCAGACCTATCATGAAATCTCTCGGGTTCATTAAGTGATCCGAACAGATAAACCTTGCGCACACCGTAGTTTCCGTAAAGGACTTGCGCACACTTCTGCGCAGCAGAAAGAGCCTCCTGCACTCGCATATTCCGACGCACCTTATCTGCGCTGAGCCGTCTCCTCCACCCAGCAACATAGTCCTCTGACGTGCCCATCTGTTCTCTCACCTCCCAGCCCTTCTCTCAAGACACGAAGAGTATACAAAGCTCCAGCCCATGCGCCAAACATGTTATCGGCTTGTTGAAGCGGATGTTCCCGTGAGTTGAGGCAGGGGTAAGCAGCTGAAACCGTAGATTGATTACTGTTTCTTGCGACGTGAGGTGAGCTTGTACCTGTCACCATACGACTTTGGACATAGAACGTAGAACCTCGAACCCAGGCTCCCCGACTCTTGCTCTTGGACTTCAGACGCTGGGCTTTCTCCCACCATTCACGATTCACCATCTACCCGCTGCTCCCCGGCGGTAGACTCCCGACACATGACTGACGGCTCTAGACTGGTTC
>CBDUVB010000135.1:0-1580 GCA_965370555.1 uncultured bacterium | reverse complement strand
GTCAAGTTTACGATTGGGATGAGTCTCCTGTAGATAGAGCGATAGAAGAGACTGCGTCGCGCATCAGGTCATCGATGCCGAGATCTCGAGCCTTTTCGAGAGGAAAGTAGGTTGCCTCGGCGATCTCATCGGGATCCGGATGGGGTTCCCCCTCAAGAGAGACTTGATAGAAGATCATCACCCAGTGAAGGCGGCTCTCACTCCCCAGTTTTCCCTTTACATCGAGTAGCGACTCGATTTTTCCGACGACGCCGAGTTCCTCTTTGAGTTCTCGCAGGAGCCCCTCCGGCGGGGTCTCCCCAAAACGGAGGAACCCACCCGGAAGGGACCACCGCCCCTTGGTCAGGCCTCGGCTCCCCTTCACGAGCAGGATCTTTCCCCCTTTAAGACAGATCCCCTCAACCACGACCCGCGGCATCCCGGCGTGGATCGCCTCGCGCACGAGCGGGGCGACAGCAGGAAGAGATGCGAGTTCGTCCTTTCCCGGCCACTCGTACGGGTGTCGTGGGAGACGTGGGGAGCAGAAGAGGACCGGTTCACTCGTGGCAAGCGGGGCAATCTCATCGAACTTGAACGGAATCTCATCTCGCGTCGGAAGGTCTAACACCCCGTTGCGATCGACCAAAAACACCCTGCCATCACTCTCCAAGTAATAACGCATCACCCCTCCTTGCTTGCTATTGTACGCGCATCGTACACGGTTTGCCGGCTTGCGCCACATTGACCGGCTGAGGATAATTTGCCGACTGGCCTAAGGCCGATCTTTTCTTGTCAGGAGGCTCATAGAGTGTACAAGATTCTGAGCAAGCGGACCCTTGGCCCGCAGATTCGCGAGTACGCAATTGAAGCGCCGGAGATTGCCCGCGTCGCCAAGTCTGGGCAGTTCATCGTCCTTCGTCTGCACGAAAGGGGAGAACGCGTCCCACTGACGATCGTCGACACCGACCAAGCGGGCGGGGCAGTGACGATCGTCGTACAGGAAGTGGGAAAGAGCACACGGGAGATGGGGGATCACTTCGATGTGGGAGACAGTGTTCTCGACTTCGTCGGCCCATTAGGGATTCCTTCCGAGATTGAGAACTACGGAACGGTCATCTGCGTCGGCGGGGGGGTGGGGATCGCCCCCCTCTATCCGATCACGCGCGACTTGAAGAAAGCGGGGAACACGGTGATCGGGATCATCGGTGCCCGCAACAAGGACCTCCTGTTCTATGTCGAACAGATGGGCGCAGTGTGCGATGAGCTCATCGTCATGACCGATGATGGCTCGACCGGCAAGAAGGGATTTGTCAGCGATCCGTTGCGTGAGATCCTCTCCTCCGGAAGGAAGATCGATCGGGTCTGGGCGATCGGGCCGGGGATCATGATGAAGGTCGCCTGCGATGTTACGCGTGAATTTGCCGTGCCGACAGTGGTCAGCCTGAATTCGATTATGATCGATGGCACCGGGATGTGTGGCGGTTGCCGCGTGGAGATCGGGGATGAGGCAAAATTCGCCTGCGTCGATGGGCCAGAGTTCGATGGGCACAAGGTGAACTTCGATCTGCTGATGTCGCGACAGCGGTTCTACCACGAGGAAG
>CBDUVB010000134.1:0-1624 GCA_965370555.1 uncultured bacterium | reverse complement strand
AGACAACGCTCAAGGCCGAGATCAACGAAGACGCCTGGGCAACGCTGAACAGCGATACCTCTCGGCCATTCGACAAGCCCGAATCCGGCCGCATCGCAGTAAAAGTAATCAACCACCTCGGCGACGAGGTGATGAAGGTTTTTCGGGTGGAGTGATCGATGGCCAAGAGATCCTCACGCAAGCAAAGCGCGCAAAAGCGCACCGAGTTTCGGATTTGGGAAGATGGTCAGTGGGTGGTGAACACAGGGCGCCTCGTCCCTCCTCGCGGACGACCACTCAAGGCAAAGTCGATTTTTCGGCACGCAGCGGAGAAGATTCCCTTCGCGGCGCTCGGCGATGTGCGGCGCGAGTTCCTCTCGCGGGGTTGGACAACCGAGGGTGTCTACATTGCGCATGACTCGATGGGCTTCGCTCGATACGTCGGCCGAGGCAACGTGTTCGGCCGCCTTCGCGCACGCTTAAACGCGGCCCCGCTGGAGTTGAAGTACTTCTCCTTCTACATTGTGGCGAATAAGAAACACGAGCGTGAGATCGAGACGTTGATGATCCGCTTGGGCGGGGCGCACCTACACTTCAACGAGCGAAAGAAGCGAGTCGACATTAGTGCAGGCAATATTAAGGACTACGAAGCGGGGACGCGCTTCATCGAACGCCAGCGCCGCCGCGGTCGCGTTAAGGGGAAGTGAGCGCCTGGTCGCGAAGTCAACGAGGGTCGAGATTCCGTATTCGAGGGCCTGCATGGAACGATAGATTGCCGACACGTGCACCGACAACTTCGGCGATGAAGTGAAGAAGGTGTTCAAGGTGGAGTAGGTTGGGGTACTGATGGCGCGACCAAGGGCCGGTAAGCGCATGAGCCACTCGAAAGAGGAACTACAGCGAGCGTCCCTTGCCGTCCAGCATGAACTAGCCACCCTTGCAAGCACGCATGAGATGCTCCAGGACTTAGCCGCCAATTGGAGGAGCAATCCCAGGGATCAAGCACTGTCTAATGCTCTGCTCAATGCTTTCCTGCTCGCCGCTCGAAACTTGCTGGCCTTCCTCTATTCACATAACCCTCGCCCGTCTGACATTATAGCTGAGGATTTCTTCGATGATCCGAATGGATGGCAAGAGAACCGTAAGGTACCAGAGCCGGAGTTGGCCAGCGGTGAACTGCGTAACCAGATCAGCAAGCGTCTTGCACATTTGACATGGGACAGGGCTGAGGGGACCAGACCGCTCTGGGGTGCCTTCACAATCGCCTGGAACATCGGCTTGACTATGCAGTCGTTTCTTGAGTTGGCTGACGAGGAGGAAATCCGCCCTGAGTTGACACAGGACGTTGCGGTTTTCATGGTGAGGCTTCAAGCATATATGGATCAATGGGGTGGTATGCCGGACAACTTAGCTCCAACGACGGAGTTGATCGGATTTGACGACCTTGAGTACTTTCGGGGCATCTCCGACTTTGAGTGTGAATCCTAGACGCATTTGTTGCGGCGTCTGCCGAGGACGATAGCGAACCGCGCGATGGACTTCCGAATCGCAGAGACATTTACCGACAGCCTTGCCAAGCTGACCGGTGAAGAACAGACAGCCGCGAAGAGGACGGCGTTCGATCTGCAGATGAACCCGGCGAACC
>CBDUVB010000133.1:0-1659 GCA_965370555.1 uncultured bacterium | reverse complement strand
GCTTCTGCAATCTTCCACTCGGCGAACCGGATGAACTTCACGTAATCGTCCTGAAGCCAGTGTTTCTTCTCGCCGAAATGTTTTCCGTCCACGTACTTGTAGTCCTCGATCAGTGCGGTGATCCATTCTCCCGTGTTGGACGAGATCCCCGAATACGGCGGATTGCCGAGGACGACGAGGATCGGGGTCCCCTTCTTCACCTTCCCGGCCTGATGCGATTCCTCAGCTAGGGCGGAAAAGCCCGGCAGGCGGCTTTGCTCCAGCTCTTCCATCTCCAGTGTGTTGGTGAGGTAGAACTTGACGCGTTCTTCCGGCTTGAGCTTGTAGCCAAGCTCTTCAAGGAAGAAGGACATCTTCAAATGTCCAACGGCGTAGGGGGCCATCATCAGCTCGAAGGCGTAGAAATTCTGAAGCACGTGATCGTGCAGGAAGCTCTCACGGCTCCCCTCGCCGTACTTACTCACGAACTCCTCTACCGCTACCTGTGTCGCTTTGGCGATGAAGGTCATCGTCCCCGCGGCTGGGTCGAGCAGCGTTACGCCGTCTTCTGCAAGGCCGTCTGATTTTCCGAACTGCTTCTTACCTTTCAGGATCGCGTGGAGCGAGCGGACGATGTAGGAGACGACCGGCTCGGGGGTGTAGTAGACCCCGCGGCGCTCGCGCTCTTTCGGATCGTAGTGCTTGAGGAAGGTCTCGTAGAAATGGACGATTGGGTCTGCCCCTTTCCCCTCGTGGAAGAAGCGGTGAAGAATCTCCCCCACGTCGGCGACGGCAAGGACTTCGGCGATGTCGTCCACGATCCATTCGAGGGAGGTTGGCAGGTCTCCTAGCGAGATAAAGCGAAAAAGATCTCGCAGGATCCCGATCGTGTGGGGAATGGTCTCGAAGGCGGAACGGCGGGTGAATCCCTCGCCAGAGCGGATACGAGCAGCAAAGAGACCATAGGTGATCGTCTGGGCGTAGAGATCGGCAAACTCCTCCAGCTTGAGTCCGCCGATCAGGTACTCCTGAAACGCCTCGTAGAACCCGAGGAGATCACCCTTTCCCTCTTCCTTCTCCTGTTCCAACTCTTGTGAGACGACCCCATCACGCAGGTGACGGGTGCGCTTCGCAAGCTCGATGGCGAGCGACTCGGCTGTGTAGATTCTGGGGAGGGAGAAGGCGAAGAACTTCGAAAGGAGGACCGTGAATTCCTCCACATTCTCAAGCGGCGGAACCTTCCCAAGCTTCGTTGCAACGAACGCCCGTGCGATCCGCACGGAATCAACGAGTTCACCGTTGCGGTACAGACGAAACTCACAGAAGTTGGTAAGGATCAGGTTGGGGAAGGTCTGTCGATAGCGTGTAAGCTGCTCGCTCTCTGAGATGAGTTGCAGATTCTCCTCGCTGGGACGCTTGGCTTCGATGTACCCGATGATATGTTGCCTGCCATCCCAAACGCGGAAGTCCGGATTTCCCGCTTCGGTCTTCTTTGGCTGGGTAGTAACATGGACATCCGTACGGTCGCTCTCTTGCGCGTAATTGGAGAAGAGCTGGGCAAGCGCCGGATAGAAGCTCTCTTCGCGGGCGTCGCCTTGCTGAAGGACCGCAACGAACGAGCGAAGATAGTCTTTGAACGGTTTTAAGTTCAGGTTGGCCACTCTCCTTGCCCATCGATTC
>CBDUVB010000132.1:0-1681 GCA_965370555.1 uncultured bacterium | reverse complement strand
TAGACCTCGTTCAGGTCGAAGTGGCGCTGTTCGTGGTTCAAGGTGGTCTCGCATTCCTTTCCAGGGACGACCCATGAGAGAGAGGGCTCCATCGTGTTGATCACATTGAGGCTAGATCGGTCGATCGCCCCTTCCCAACTCCGAGTCGATGCATTGTACCGGGCGACATAGGAGAGAGACCAGCGAACGGTCATGTGAATCGCTGCGGCCTCGGTGCGCAGCGCTGCATCAGGAGGGGGTGGTGCGAGGAAGAGCGCCCAATGGATGTACAAAGCCTGGTCCCACACGACCCCTTGGGCGGTTCCGCTCGGGAGATCCGTCCCCGAGGCGGCAAGGGTCCAGAAAGAAAGAACGATAATCCCTAATACCGTCCCCAATGCCACAAATCTTTTCATCCTCTCCCCTTTCCGGAATGCTCATCAAACGCTTGAGGGAGGATGATACCCGGTTGGAGCCGACTCTGCGACCCATGATGAACGATCAATCACCAGGAGGTTGCAGGACAAAGACACTTGATATAAGGTCTCTGCAAAAGTAACTTTGATCAGGGTTCCCGATATGGATCGTTCCTATTTCGAGGGGGAAAGCGAGAGTATGCGTGTCCGAAAGGGAGAAGGAGTCTGGAGAAGGCGCGGTTCGAAAGGACGCCTCGCTCTCCTCCTTCTCCTTGCACTTGTCGGGATTATTGCGGTACCGGTTATGGGGAACGATGCAATGGCCTGGCTGACCGCGGAGGAGAGGGTGTGGATCGCGACGCACCCGGTGATCACCATCGCCCCGGATCCTGATTTTCCTCCGATCGAGTACTTCGATGAGGACGGCGAGTATCAGGGGTTGGCAGCCGATTATCTTGCCCTGATCGAACGGGAGACGGGGCTCAATTTTAAGATCGTTCGCTGCGCGAGCTGGGACGAGGTCCTTGCAAAGGCGAGAGCACGCGAGGTGGACGCCCTCCCCGCGGCGGCACAGACTCCGCAGCGCACCGACTACCTCCTCTTCTCCGATCCGCACATTGTGCTGCAAGGGGTGATCATCGCCCGACAGCAGGTGAAAGGAACACTGACCCTGGACGATCTGCAGGGGATGAGGGTCGCTGTGGTGCGCGGGTACGTGTGGCAGGAGTTCATCTCCCGCGATCACCCCGAGATAGAGCTTGACCTGGTAAACGATCTCCAGACGGGGCTGAGGAAGGTCTCGTTGGGGATGGCCGATGTCGTAATTGCCACCCTCCCCGTGGCGATCTACCACATCGAGAAAGAGGGGATCACAAACCTCCACGTGGCAGGAGAGACCGGCTACTTCACCAGTCTGTCCTTTGCAACGCGCAGCGATTGGCCGCAGCTGCACACGATCGTGCAAGGGGCCCTGGCAGGGATCCCTCAAGAAGAAAAGGACGCGATTCTTAGCAGATGGATCCGCCTGGAGCAGAAACCCCTGAGCGCGGGAAAGACCTTGTGGATAATCATCGCCGTGGTTCTCGGGGGAATAGGGTTGGGCGCGCTCGTGGCCATTCAGTGGAACCTATCCATGAGACGGCAGGTCGCACGAAAGACCGCAGAACTCAATCACGAGCTGAGCGTCCGGTGCCAGACCGAAGAAGATCTTAGCGCGAGCGAGGAGCGACACCGTGTGCTCTTCGAGCAACTCTCTGACGCGCTGTTCGTGGAGACGCTAGATGGAC
>CBDUVB010000131.1:0-1706 GCA_965370555.1 uncultured bacterium | reverse complement strand
ATGCGGCCTACCCGAAGGCTTGGACGGGCCGTCCTTAGAACGCCTTCCTACTTGGCCTTGCTCCGACCAGGGTTTGCCGAGCCGACCCGGTCACCCGAGCCGCTGGTGGTCTCTTACACCACCGTTTCACCCTTGCCTGTGCCCATTTGCGGGCCATCGGCGGTCTCTTCTCTGCGGCACTTTCCCGAGGTTACCCCCGCTGGGATTTCCCCAGTGGTCCGCCCTATGGAGTCCGGACTTTCCTCAGAGGGGAAGCTCACAAGGTCTCCCTCACGCGATTCACCCTCCGCGGCCCCCTGACCCTCTCCTATCCTTGGCACGGGAATACCCGCATCGCCGACAGTAGTATACCACATCGCGTGCCCCGTAGGGGCCGAATGCTCGGGTTTCACGTACTCGAAGTAGGTGTCCGCAACGAGGGCAGACCCGGCGCGAGATAAAGATAGCGGCCGCAATGAGCACAACAAGGACAAGGAGACCCGAGAGGAGTACAGTTCCGCGTCGATCCACCACCGGAGCCGCGGCGTCTCCCATGGGAGAGATCCACACCGAGAGGAGTGAAAAGAACTTTACCATCGCCTCCTCGATGCGTTGATGTTCGACCAAGTCAGTTATCCCAGCCTCGATTGACGCCGCAAGCCCGGGGCAAGCAACAGCAGTCTGATCCCCTGGGAGGACTCGCACCTGCCAGTTGCGTCCCTCCTTCAAGAAGACGGCAAAGAGTGTCTTCCCTCGGGAGAGGTCCCAGGCATCGAGGAGAGCGTAGCTGTAGCGATCGATATCCTCGTAGGGATTCTCCCAACTCGCGAGGATCGTGACCTCGATAGCAGATCGGCTCTTGGCCTCCTCGATCAACGCGTTGATCCGCTCGCGCCCATGGCGATCGAGGACATTCCCGTAATCGCAGAGCGGACCGATAGGATGAGGGAGGGAAGCAGCCACTCCAGTCAGAGCGAACAATAGACAAAGAAAGAGCGCACTCCGTAGTTTGCAGTGCAACATGCTGTTCAGCGTGTTGTTTAGCGCGCTACTCAGCGGATGTGGAGGATGCGCGAGCAATTCTCGCAAGAGACGATCTCCAGTCCGCCTCGGACCCGGCCCATTGTGGTCCCACTCACGGTCAATTTGCACCCAGAGCAGGCCCCATCATTGATTGTGACGATCGGGTCGCTGAACTTCGTATGGAGGTGTTCGTAGCGCTTAAGGAGGTGCGATGGAATCTTCGCGGCGATCTCAGCCCGTTCTCGTTCGACCTTTTCTATCCCTTCCTTCACCTGAGTGATATGGTCGACGATCCCCGCACAATCCGCGTTGAGCTTCTCCTCTCGCACAGAGAGATCCTCCTTTGCCTTGTTCAATCGAACGGTCATCTCCTCGATCTGATCCATCAAGGATAGGGCCGCGTTCTCCATCCCGTCGATCCGTTCGCTCTGATTCGCGATCTTTACGCGCAGGGATTCCATCTCCTTGTAGCTGATTATCCCTTCTTCAAGCTCTTTTCGGTAATCATGGATCTGAATATCGAGTTCGTCGACCTCATGGTTCTTCAGACGACTCTCGTGCTTAAGCTCCTCCAGGTGCTCACCGAGTGTCCCAACCTCCGATCGTTCCCGTTCAATCTTGCGTTTGATCTGTTCCTTCTGCGCGTTCAGATTCTCGACCTGGGACGTCAAGTCGCTACGCTGTTGATCCTTCTCCTGCAATGC
>CBDUVB010000130.1:0-1735 GCA_965370555.1 uncultured bacterium | reverse complement strand
GTTCGATCAACAGGCGTTCGAGAGGGCGTACGAGCAGCTCAACGCCCCGGAATTTCACCCGTTCACAGGCGACAACCAGGACTACCTCGCCTACCTCTGTCTGATCTTGGGGAGTGGCTTCATCGAGCTTGAATCGCTCATCGACGAGCTTCGCGCTGGGCGACTCGTCCGCTTTGAGGAGTTCATCGAAAGAGTGGACAGCCGGTCGTCAAGGCTCCCGAATTGCCTGGGGGAGATACACCAGCAGATATATCGCGCCGTTATGGAAGGGGACCCTACTCCGTTCAAGGCCTTTCGCCGCGCCGAGTATAAAGAGACCGTCTCTAAGATGGGCACGCTGGATGACGATGCGCCGGTGAGCGACTTGATGACCGAAGAGATCCTCATCACCCAGGAGGTGCGCGAGGCGGCCCTCGCTTGGCGTGAAGAGGGGGTGCTCCTCTTCGGACTATCGGATAAGCCGGACGAGGCCTCGCTCCCGACACTAGAGTTGGCTTTTCAAGGGTATCTACCGATCCACTCTGTGAAGGCCCACGCCGTTGGAAGCGACGCTGAGGGAGGTTGAAGAGTAAAGAACCCCGCAGCAAGCTGCGGGGCATTGAAAAGCAGAAGCCAAAAATCCAACCGAAGTTGGTCCTCATGCTACAGTTTCATGTAGAGTTTTGTTGCATCGAAAGCAACGTCGCACACAAGGTACGACGCTACATCCATCTTTTCGTAGCGTCGGAGCTTGTCTCCGACGTTCTAGGATTTATCCTTGCGAAAACTCATGTAGCCAGTACGAACAACAAGCTGATTCGACTGTGGCGAATCTCCGCTTTCCTTCCCCCAGCAAGCTGGAGGGTATCCAGCGGAGGCTCTTTATGACTTACCAATCTTGGTTTGAGTGCATCCGTTGTGGACGTCGTTATTTGATCGATGATGTAGTCACCCGTTGTGAGGACTGTGGCGGACTCCTCGATGTGGAACACGACATGCGAGCGCTCGAAGATCGAAGTGCAAAAGAATGGAAGGAGCTGTTCGAAGAGAGGATCTGCTCTAGTAGATGGCCGTATACGAGCGGCGTGTGGGGAAAGAAAGAGTGGGTAGCTCCTGAAATCGATCCTGACAGCATCGTCTCCCTGGGTGAAGGGAACACACCTCTCTTACGGGTCGAGCGACTGGGTCGAGAGATCGGAATCCCGGATCTATGGGTGAAGGAGTGCGGGATCGGCCACACCGGTTCGTTTAAGGACCTCGGGATGACCGTCCTCGTCTCAGCGGTCAAGCAGATGATCGCTGATGGAAAACCGATCCGCGCGGTCGCCTGCGCCTCGACCGGGGATACCTCCGCGGCGATGGCCGCCTATTGCGCCGCCGCCGGGATCCCGGCGATCGTCTTTCTCCCCCGCGGCAAGGTCTCCGTGGCTCAACTTGCCCAACCGATCGCACACGGAGCGTACGTCCTCGCGCTCGACACCGACTTTGATGGGTGCATGAAGATCGTGCAGGAATTGACCGAAGATAAGACGATCTACCTCGCTAACTCGATGAACGCGCTCCGCATCGAGGGGCAGAAGACGGTCGGGATCGAGATCACACAGCAACTTGGGTGGGCAGTCCCCGATTGGATCGTCATCCCCGCCGGGAATCTGGGGAACATCAGCGCGCTGGGACGCGGCCTCTCGATGATGAAGGAAATGGGGCTCATAGAGAAACTCCCGCGCATCGTCGCCGCCCAGGCAGAGAACGCGAA
>CBDUVB010000129.1:0-1809 GCA_965370555.1 uncultured bacterium | reverse complement strand
TGGGGCTCATAGAGAAACTCCCGCGCATCGTCGCCGCCCAGGCAGAGAACGCGAACCCGCTCTACCTGAGCTACCTCTCCGGGTTTAAACGGTATCGAAAAGTCGCGGCGAAGAGGACCCTGGCCTCAGCGATCCAGATCGGTGCCCCGGTGAGCTACGAGCGGGCGGTGAAGGTTCTTAAGGCCTTCGAAGGGATCGTCGAACAGGCAAGTGAGGACGAACTGGCCGATGCTGCCGCACGCGCCGATCGTGCCGGACTCTACGCCTGCCCCCAGACCGGCGTCGCCCTTGCCACGCTCACAAAGCTCGTCTCACGCGGTGAGATCAAGAAGAGAGAGAGCGTCGTCGTCATATCGACCGCCCACGGCCTCAAGTTCACCGAGATGAAGGTCGGCTATCATGAGGGGACGCTTGCAGGTGTCACCCCTCGTCATGCTAACCGACCGCTCGAACTCCCCGCCGATGTAGCAGTGGTCAAAGAGCGAATCGCACGCCTGCTCGATCACCGAGTTCCCTCATAAGCAAACTGCGAACCTCACCTCTCATTTTATCGCCTCCTCCTCCACCCCGGAGACAAGGAGATCGAGCGGCTTTCGACTCCACAGAACTTGTCCATGTGTTAACGCCTCTCGGGCGAAGGGGTGCCCGGCTTTCACCTCATAGTGGATCAAAAGTTTATGAAAAGTAAATAATGTGTTTATGCGCGAAAACCTATCAGATAAGAGTTTACCCACCGCACGCAAGGATCATGCATTGATACGATAACTGTGTCCTGAACCGCACACTCTGGCTCACAGGCTAAGAAGAAAGCACATGAAATGCGGCATTTGCATATCCATGTACGACCGTGCTATAGTGGAATCACAAGGAGGTGTTGTGGTATGAAGAAAGGACGTTGGTTGGCGGTATTTGGCTTGGGAATCCTCATGATTTCCGGCTTGGCGATTGCAGGGGAACTACACGTTGGGATCGCCACAGAACCGTGGGATCTTGATCCGGCTATCCGTACCGATACGGGTTCGGGTTATATCATCACGAATGTGTATGATCCGATCATCGGGCTCGACCAGAACAACGAGCCGACGGCGGAGTTCACCCTGTGCACGGGCTGGGAGTTGAAGAACAACGCCCAGACGATTGTCCTCTTCCTCAGGGAGGGGGTTAAGTTCCACGACGGGACAGACTTCACTGCTGCGGATGTGAAGTACAATATTGACTGGATGCTGGATCCGGATAACAACGCGCCCAACAAGGGCCTACTCGGTCCGATCGAGTCGGTGATCATCATCGACGACTTCACCCTTGAGGTGAACTTCAGCGATCCGTACACAGGCGTGCTGCAGCAGTGGTCGCGGGTGCTAGACGGGATCGTGCCGCAGTGGGCGCACGGAAAGCGCTCCGAGGAGAAGGGTGTGGCTGGATTCGCAGGGACTGATCTTAGCCGTAACCCGGTCGGGACCGGCCCGTTCAAGTTTGTGGACTGGGTCAGCGGTTCCCACATCACCCTGGAGAGGTTCGACGACTACTGGGCAGCGGGCGTTCCTGCTGAGGGAATCGATACGGTTGTCTTCGAGATCGTTGGCGATCCCGCTGCGATGCAGGCGGCGTTGATCGCCGGCTCGCTTCAAATCGTGGACAAGGTTGCCTTCCGGGATTTTGAGGTACTCAGTCGGATGCCAGGGATCATGACCAAGCGGATTCCGGGAATCCAGACACAGTACGTCGCCCTCAACTTGGGCGCCCCGCCGTTTGGGATCACTGCCGATCAGATCGGAGATGAAGCGGCGATCGAGAAGGCCTATAACCTGC
>CBDUVB010000128.1:0-1958 GCA_965370555.1 uncultured bacterium | reverse complement strand
TCAGCGATGCCTTCGCCCTTTACCTCATCGCGCGTTACCTTTATGAGGGTCCGCGCCGAGAGAAGCCAGGCCCCTCAGAGCAGAGGGATGGCCCAATCGACATTGATTATCAGGTTCACGACGAGGAGCCGCGCAGATAGAGGGCGAGGAGGAAGAGGTAGACGACGAGCCCTCCGATCCAGATCCCCATCCAGGATGGTGTGTAAAGGCTGGCACCGGGAAGTGCGGATAATCCCTCGACCAACTCGATCAATCCCCGCAGGATAAACCCGAGGAAGATCCCCATGGGCCTGCTGATAGCCGTCCAGGAGAGTGGGAGCGTGCACAGCCCTGTCCAGAGAGCGACGGTGGCCAATGGGATCGCACTCAGGTTGCAAAGAAGGGCGAGCGGGTAGATCGCGTTGAAGTGGTAGGCAAGGAACGGGGCGGTCCCTGCCTGCGCCGCTGCCGAGACGATGACGAGCCCAAGAGGGTAACGCACGCACCACCCTGGCCCAGGGAACCGTTCGGCTATCTTCTCGATCCATTTCTGCACGTGAAACGTGCGATCGAAGACGGCGATGATCGCGGTGGTGGCTCCGAAGCTCAACTGGAACCCGACATCTGCGAGAGCCGTCGGCCGAAGAGCGAGGATCACCAGCGCGGCCGCTGCCAATCCCTGGTAGGGGCTCACCCAGCGGCGGAGGATCAGCCCCAAATCGGCGAGGACGCTCCCCAGAGCGAGAAAGGCGAACAATAGCCCCGCGCGCACCAAACTGACCCGCGGACCGACGATCCACAGGAGAAGGAGGACCGCGATCCCGACGAGAGGGTAGGTGACCAACGGGCGCAAGCCGAAGCGACGGAGGACGAACCACAGGAGGGCGAGGAAGATCCCCAAGTGAAGCCCGGAGACGGCAAGGAGGTGCATCAACCCTGTGCGACGGAACGCCTCCTCGACATCGTCGGCAAGGGCGGCGCGTTCTCCAAAGAGGAGACCGTGCGCTAGTCCCGCCTCCTGGGGAGGAAGGATCGAATCGAGCTGGGCGAGGAACATCTGGCGCAGGAAATCCCCATATCGGAGGAGGGGATTCCCTCCTACCCCAAGCGCAATCACCTCGTCCTCCTCGCCGATCGCCATCGTCGCGAAGACCCCCTGCCGGGCGAGGTAAGCACGGTAATCGAAATCAGGGAATCGAGGCGGCACCTTCACCGATCCGGCGAGGCGTATCCGATCCCCGTAGCAAAGGCTTGGCCGTTCTCCATCGAAGAACCAGGTGGCGCGGACCTTCCCTGGAAGGTGATCAGGAGCGAAGGTGAATGCGGTGTATCCCTCCCCGAGATCGGGGTAGGAGACGACCGTCCCAACCAATTCATGTAGCAGCGGTGCTCTCCGGTAGAGCAAAGAGAACGGTGGCTGTGCCGTTTGGTAGCGGATGACCCCCAAGAGAGCGACCGAGAGGAGGAGAAGACCGAGAAGACCATGCCGGTACCGGGCTGCAAGGAGCGAGAAAGCCGCGACCCCGACCGCGATTGCCCATAGGAGGATCGGGCTCAGCCCTAAAAAGGGTGCGCAGACGCACCCCGCGGCGAATGAGAGCGCTATCCCGATCAGTGAATACCTCATTTCTTTATAGAGGATAACAGACGCGACGCCCTAATTACCAGAACCCCTCGCAAGTCAATGGTATGGATCTTACTTTGCCGTTCTTCCTTACCGCGAGTGAGGAGGAACAGGGCACGGAAATCCCCGCGTCTCCATGGCTCTGGAATTCTCAGAACGGTAGATCCCCGCCCAGAAAGTCACGGTTCAAGGTCCGGCGCACTTTGCGCTGAACTAAAGTTGTAGCGTGCCACCTTGCCTGCCTTGTGGAGTCCTACTCCACTGGGGTGTGCCACGTTCCCCACATGCCAAACGCCAACGTTGTAGACAAGCCATGCATGGCAAGCTACAAGAGGCGCGCCTCAACGCTACAAAA
>CBDUVB010000127.1:0-1969 GCA_965370555.1 uncultured bacterium | reverse complement strand
CCTCCTCGGTGATGGAGGACGATCCTGAGCACTCCTTTGCCGGAATCTATCGTTCGGAGTTCTTGAGCAACGTGGGGAGCGATGAGGAGCGGTTGACAGCGCTTATAGCCGCGATCAAGCGCATCTACGCCTCGACCTTCGGACAAAACGCCCGTGCTTACCGGAAGCGTCACAACCTCCCCTGGCAGGAGGAGAAGATGGCGATCCTGATCCAGAACATGATCGGTTGTCACTACCCCCAGGACCTCTTCTATCCACTGATTGGTGGGGTTGGCTTCTCTCTCAACTTCTATCCGTGGACCGACCGCTTGCTCCCGGAGGATGGGGTGGTTCGCCTGGTCGTCGGTGTGGGGACGCGCGCGGTCGGACGGGAATACGCCCGTGTCTTCTCCCCGAAGATCCCGGGGTTGCGGCCGGAGGGATCGGACACGCGCGCGATCATACGCTGCTCGCAGGAGACGGTCGATGTTCTCGATATGAAGACGGGGAAGCTCGATCAAACGCGTCTTCCAAAATTGGATAACCCCCTCTTGCGGGAGGTCTGTTCGGTGGTCGATGCCGAGGGGACGGTGAGCGAGCCGGTCTCCGTGCTTCCTCCTCGTGGCCGGTATATCGCCTCGTTCAACCGCTTCATCAAAAAGAACTCCACTATGCCGTTCACCCCTCTCTTGCGTGAGCTGCTTGGCGGATTACAGCGCCTGTTTGAGAGACCGGTCGATATCGAGTTTGCCGTGAATTTCCCTTCTGAGCGTGAGCCGTCCGGAGATCCTCTCTTCTACCTGGTACAGGCGCGCCCGCTCGGGGGACGGCCCGAGCATCGTATCATACGCCTACCCTCCCCGCCTGAAGAGCGAACACTCCTTACCTGCTATCGCGCACTGGGGAACGGAAAGCGCAAGAAGATTCACCATCTGATCTTTGTCGATCCATCCACATATCGCTGGGAAGAGGCGCACGCAATCGCCCGGCAGGTGGGACAGATCGATCAAGAACTCGACGGTGAAACGTACATTCTGATGGGGCCCGGTCGCTGGGGGACATCGAACCCGCAGCTGGGGGTGCCAGTGCAGTACGGCGAGATAGCAGGGGCTTGTGTAATCGTGGAGATGGCAACCGAATCCTTCTCCCCGGAACTCTCCTACGGGACGCATTTCTATGCGGACATGGTGGCAAGCAGAGTGCTCTACCTCCCGTTTGACGCAGAGCAGGGGGACCGTTTCAACCGTGCGCTCATCGAGCACCAGGAGATCGTATCGGCGAGTGAGTTTGTCAAGCACATTCGCTTCGAGAAGGGACTTGCTGTCTACGTCGATGGGAAGGGAAAGAAGAGCCTGATCTGCATTCAGAAGCGCTGAACGGAAGCAAATGGTTGTAGGAGAACCGGCGAACCAGCACAATGACGGGAAGAGCTTCCCTTCCCCGCGTTGAGGTAGTATACTGGAAGATATTGGTGCGGGCCTTGCGGAGGGAAAGTAAGAACGCTTACAGGAGGTGCGATGTCAGAAGTAAATCTAGCTGCGATCACAAAGAAGTTCGGCGATTTTGTGGCAGTGAACGAGATCGATCTTGAGGTGGACGATGGGGCATTCACCGTGCTGGTCGGGCCGTCAGGGTGTGGAAAGACGACGACGCTACGGATGATCGCCGGGCTTGAAGAGGCGACTTCAGGGGAGATCCGCATCGGGGAGAAGGTGGTGAACCGAGTCCCGCCAAAGGACAGGGATATCGCGATGGTCTTCCAGAACTACGCCCTCTATCCGCACATGGACGTCTACAACAACATGGCCTTCGGCCTAAAGTTGCGGAAAACCCCGAAGAAAGAGATCGCCCAGCGGGTGCATGATGCAGCCGAACTCCTTGGAATTGGGGAAAAGCTGAAGAGCAAGCCGCGGGAGCTCTCCGGTGGGCAACGTCAGCGGGTAGCAGTCGGGCGAGCGATCGTGCGCAAGCCGAAGGTCTTCCTGTTCGA
>CBDUVB010000126.1:0-1983 GCA_965370555.1 uncultured bacterium | reverse complement strand
ATTCTCAACGGTTTTCTCATGGTTATTTCCTCCTTCCTCAAAGTTCTAAGTTCAAGCTTACAAGCACCACCTCAAAGTTCTAGGTCCAATGTTCGAGGTTCTGAGTTCTAGGTCCTAGGCTCAAGACTCATGCGTGGTATTGCGAAGATATCGCATGAATCCGTGAATGAGATTCTTGCCCTTCACCGCTTGTTGGTATAGATCATCGAACTTGTCCTGTGTAATATATCCTTGATCGAGGGCAACGTATAGGTGTGACTGCACCTCTGTCGCTGAACGCAGCGCATACCCCAGAAACTGGATGAATGCTTTATTGCTTTGGCTATCAAAACCTTCCGATATATTTGCCATAACGGACACAGCCGCCCGTTGCACTTGGTCACGAAGACCGAAGTCCTTCGAGAACAGCGGCTCTTTGGTTACTTTGTACACAGCAGTAGCAAGAGCCCTCGCCTTCTTCCATGCTTCTATGTCTTCAAATCTCTCGATTGCCATTATCCCTCTTTTTTCTGTACTATTGAACTTCGAACCTAGAACCTGCTGCGTCATCTCATCAACAACACTTGGATTACCCCTGTGCCGCTGTCGAGTGGCTCCAAGGCCTTAGCTACTAAGCTACAGGTCATCCCATCTTCTTGATTCCACTTCATAGCGTAGCCGGGGGAGGAGGAGGTTGTAAGTAGGTCGCCGGGCTGGATCGGTCCTCCTTCGTTGGTTACTTTCATGGGGACGATGCCGAGCAGCGCAAGCAAAGCTTGCGCGTGGGTAGTAGGTGGTGAGTAGGTAATGGGGGAACCCAACACCACCCCGGGCTGCGTGGACACCGCCCCTGCCACTAGCGTAGAGCAGGGTCCGCGGGACTTGCGATAATGGCCTGCCTGATCGGGATCGAGTTCAAGGACATCGCCTGGTTCCACCGGTTCGGACACAAGTACCCATTCAGCCACGTCGGCTGAGCCGGTGTAGAACCCCGCGCCATAGTACGCGCTGTCGGAATATACGTTTCCTGTCTTGTCCACGCGGAAGACGGCTGCTGTGTCCCCGGTCGGCGTTAGCTCAAGGTTAAGCCTTCCCGAGCCGTAGAGGTTGTCCTTACCTGCCGCGCCCATGTCGATGGCGTCGCCCTCGATCTTTGCCTGTAACTGATTGACGGTCAGAGTGGGGTTCTCGGAGAGGAGCAAAGCCGCCGCTCCCGCGACGTGCGGCGATGCGGCCGAGGTGCCATAAAAGAAATTGTAAGTGTAGTTGGATGCTCCATCCGGGCCGCAGATGTCGGGCTTGGTGATGCTCGCAGCGTACTTGCTCGCGTTCGATGGACCCTGTGAGCTGAAGGATTCTTGGGGGCCGGTGGTCCAGTTCCCACGGTAGATAGCTCCCGCAGCCACTACCTTGGCAGAGTTGGCCGGAGCGATAATCGAGCTTGCCGGGTGATGGTACTGCTGATTCAGGCCCGCACCGCTGTCGGTGAATGCGAAGAACTCGATGTTTGGAGTTGCAGGTGCGTCGTAGTTCTTGATCACGATCTCGTAGTTTCCCGAGTTTGCCACGTCATAGACGAGGTACTCAGTTGGTTGCTGAGTACCAGATTGATAGTATGTCGAGGAGGCGACGGGTCCGAAGTTGTTATAGAGGTAAAGATCGTAGTCCTGATCAGAACCGACACCAGGCGTATAATCCCAATCATCCCAGGTCATGTAGATGTAGATCGTGTCTCCGGCAGCGGCGTAGACCCTGTTCCCCTCATCGATCGCATCGCCATCGACGAAGTCGTCGCTCCCTGAGCCGAAGTCGAGGTAGCTATCACCGTCAGAATCGACGAACGCCCCCTGCCAGTGGCCGTCGGAGGCCTCGTTCCCTGCCGCGTTCACCCACAGGATGCCGTTATCCCTCGCGTTATTGGCAATATTCGCTACGGTCCCTGTGCCGTCGTAGTAGTTGCTGTTGTACCAGCCGACAGAGTGGTTGATGATGTCGATCCCGTTG
>CBDUVB010000125.1:0-2071 GCA_965370555.1 uncultured bacterium | reverse complement strand
AGCGCGACCAAACTGCGCGCGGAGATCATCGATTGCGCGACCGACCTCAAACTGATCGTCCGCGCTGGTGTGGGCCTCGATAACGTCGATGTTCCCTATGCCAAAGGAAAGGGAATCGAGGTACGGAATACACCAGCGGCAAGCTCTAACTCCGTCGCTGAACTGGCTCTTGGGCACATCCTCTCACTGGCCCGCCACATCGGACGGGGGACGGTCTCATTGAAGGGCGGAAAGTGGGAGAAGAAGCAGCTTAAAGGGGTAGAGATCGATGGGAAGACGCTGGGGATCGTGGGGATCGGTCGTATTGGCCAGTCCCTCGCTCGTAAGGCCCATGCCTTGGGGATGCGGGTGATCGCGTTCGATAAGTTCGTCGAGGAGAGCCCCCTCCCGGAGATTGTAACGATGCTCCCATTCGAAGAGCTGCTGCAAGAGAGCGATTTCATCTCGCTTCACATCCCGTTCGACCCCCAGGTGGGAGCG
This sequence comes from uncultured bacterium, assembly GCA_965370555.1. Lineage (GTDB taxonomy): Bacteria > Bipolaricaulota > Bipolaricaulia > UBA7950 > UBA9294 > JAJOKK01. Next base: position 1,591 of record CBDUVB010000125.1, on the reverse strand, counting down.
ACGATCGGTGCGGAGGAGCTTTCGCTGATGAAGGATGGGGTGCGGATCATTAACTGTGCCCGCGGCGGTGTGATTGATGAAGCTGCCCTCGCCGATGCTCTTGCGAGCGGGAAGGTCGCCGGAGCAGCGCTCGACGTCTTCGCCACCGAATCGCCAAACGTGAACGACGCCCTCTTCGCCCAGGAGAACCTCTCCCTCACCCCGCACATAGGGGCAGCCACAGTCGAGGCACAGTCACGAGTCGGGGCAGAAGCGGCCGAGATCGTCATCGAGTTCGCGCAGGCCCACTAGGAGGAGAAGATGGCACAGATCATTCCGTTTCGCGGTGTTCGCTACAACCCGGAAAAGGTTCACGATATGAGCAGTGTGGTCTCCCCACCCTACGACCGCATCTACGAGGATGTACAGGCGGCCCACTACGAGAAGAGCCCACACAACATCGTGCTCATCGTCAAGGGGAAGAAGAGCGATGATGATAACGGTGAGACCGTCTACACCCGCGCCGCCGCGTGCCTGACTGAGTGGCTGGAACAAGGGGTCCTCGTGCGCGATGACAGACCCTCCCTCTACGTCTACCATCAAGAGTACACCTTCGCTGGGGAGCGGCTCGTGCGTAAAGGGGTGATCGCCCTTGGCAAGCTCGAACCGGAGAAGGTGCACGCGCACGAGAGGACGCTCAAGGGGCCGAAGGAGGACCGCCTGCGCTTGATGCGCGCGACAGAAGCGAATTTTGGCCACATCTTCATGCTCTACTCGGACCCGGAACGCAAGGCTGATGAGGCACTCGCTGCTGTAATCGATGGGGTCGCACCGACGATCGAAGCGACTGATGACCTTGGGAATCTACATCGAGTGTGGCAGGTAACAGATCCCGCAGTGATCGAAACGGTACAGAGCGCTCTTGCCGATAAGGACCTCTACATCGCCGATGGGCACCACCGCTACGAGACCGCCGTCAACTATATGCACGAGTGCGAAGAGAAGGGATGGACAAAAGCAGCGCCGGAGTCGTTCGACGTACGCATGATGACCCTGTTCAACATCGACCTCCCGGGGATGTCGATCCGTCCGATAAACAGACTCGTTCACGGCCTTTCGAACTACGATGCAGCCTCTTTTCTCGATAAGGCGCAGAAAGACTTTGAAGTGAAGCGTTTCGACTCCTTCGCAACGTGGCAGGGAGCGGTTCATGTCGGTCACGCCCGGCACACCTTTGGCTGCTATACAGATGGAATCTTTGCGAGCCTCACCCTGCGGAACGAGGTGCTGATGGATCGATTGATCATGGGTGACAGGTCAACGGACTACAAACGACTCGATGTCTCGATCCTCCACGCAGCGATCCTGGAGAATCTCCTAGGGATCGATGCGGCGGCCCTAGAGGAGCAGCGGAACGTAACCTATACGGTCGATGCTGAACACGGGGTGGCGATGGTGAATGAGGGGAAGGAGCAGATCCTTTTCCTTCTGAACTCCACGACCGCTGATGAGGTCAAGCGTGTCGCCGACCATGGGGAGAAGATGCCGCAGAAGTCAACCGATTTCTACCCGAAGCTCCTCACCGGCCTCGTCCTTTCAAAGATGGAGATAG
>CBDUVB010000124.1:0-2130 GCA_965370555.1 uncultured bacterium | reverse complement strand
CTGGAGGAACTCCTGGAGGCGAATGGGCTCACCGGCGTAACAGTGGTTCACTTCTCGCGTCGATGGATCGACAGTGTAGTCGAGGTCCTGACCCAGTCGTGGGTAGCGGCGCTCCTCATCACCATCGGAATGCTCGGCCTTATCACGGAGATGATGATTCCCGGGTTCGGTATCCCGGGGATCGTCGGACTCACTTGCCTCGGTGCCTTCTTCTGGTCGCACTTCCTCGTCGGGCTGGCAGGATGGGAATCGCTCCTCTTCCTCCTCGGAGGGCTCGTGGCGATCCTCCTCGAGATCTTCGTCTTCACAGTCGTCGACTTCGGCTTGGCCGGGCTTGCGGGACTGGTACTGATCGGGCTCGGCTTCTACACGTCTATGGTCGGTCCGTTCACAGAACCCGCGGAGACAATGCAGGCGATCGGCGCGGTCTCCGGAGGTCTCGTCCTCGCCTTGGTGGGAACCGTTCTCCTCATCACCAGACTGCCGAAGACACGGCTTCGCTTAGGAGGGGTGATCCTCTCCTCGGCTATCACCGGTAAGGCGTTCGATAAAACGAAGAAGAAAGGGGCAGCAAGCCCATGGCTGGGGCGACAGGGTATGGCGGCGACTGATCTTCACCCCGTGGGGACGGGTGAATTCGACGGCGAACGGGTAGATGTAGTCTGCGAAGAGGGGTTCCTCCCAAAAGGAACGCCGATCGTGGTGATAAGAGATGATGGCTACCGCAAGGTGGTCAAGAAGAGAGATAAGGAGGCGTAGATATGACTGTGTACATTGTTGTGGCAGTACTGGCGATCCTGGTACTGTGGGTTTTCTTCTACTTTGTGCCGGTGGGTCTGTGGATCTCGGCGCTGGCCGCCGGGGTGCCTGTCGGGCCGATGACCCTTGTTGGGATGCGGCTGCGTAAGGTGAACCCGCACAAGGTGATCGGGCCGATGATTACCGCCTGGAAGGCGGGGCTTCAACCATCGATCACCGAGCTGGAGGCACATGTGCTCGCTGGCGGAGATGTGCAACGTGTCGTGCGGGCGTTGATCTCGGCCGATAAGGCAGAGATCGAGCTCAACTTCCAACGGGCGGCGGCGATCGACCTCGCCGGCCGTGATGTCTACGGAGCAGTGGCGATGTCGGTCAACCCACGGGTGATCGAGACCCCCAAGATTGGTGCGGTGGCCAAGGACGGGATTCAGCTCTTTGCCCTGGCGCGGGTCACAGTACGGGCGAACATCGAGCGCCTGGTCGGCGGAGCGACCGAGGAGACGATCATCGCCCGTGTCGGAGAGGGGATCGTCTCGGCGATCGGTTCGGCTGCCTCGCACAAGGAGGTGCTGGAGAACCCGGACGCGATCTCCAAGCTCGTGCTGAGTAGGGGGCTCGATTCCGGAACGGCATTCGAAATCCTATCGATCGACATTGCGGATGTCGACGTCGGGAAGAACATCGGGGCCCAGCTTCAGACCGACCAGGCCGAGGCGGACCTCAAGGTAGCCCGCGCCAAGGCCGAGGAGCGACGAGCGATGGCAATTGCCCAAGAGCAAGAGATGAGCGCCCTGGTGGAGGAGCGCCGCGCCGCCGTTGTCGAGGCGGAGGCGGAGATCCCCCGTGCGATCTCCGATTCGTTCCGCAGCGGACACCTGGGAATCATGGACTACTACCGCATGAAGAACATCCAGGCCGATACCCAGATGCGGGAGGGCCTCTCCAAGGGCGGTGAAAAGAGAGCTAAAGGGGAGGAGGGGTGATGGGGACCACGCTTCCTGTATTGCGCCTGATTAAGGAGATCCTGCGCGAGGACCCGCGCGCCGCTATCGTCCTCGCGGAGATCCTCGGTCCACCGCCGGGTCTTGCTGACAGTCCGCCCAAACCTTGGGAAGTGGGATAGAGAGTGCATCACCATTGATGGAATACGGGGGAGCTGACCCACAGCCCCCCGTTTTATCTGTGCCGTAGTAATCAGGTACAGGGTGTGGACAAACTGTACTCTGGCTACCCATTGAAAACAAGGTTCCTCGCGGTTAAGGCAAGGTAACCCAGAGAAAGAGTCAAACAATGAGCGTAGCAAGAGAGAAAAAGCTTGTATCTCTCGCAAAGACGCAGAGAACGCCAAGAAAAGCGTAAATGGATAAAGAG
>CBDUVB010000123.1:0-2166 GCA_965370555.1 uncultured bacterium | reverse complement strand
AGCTTTCGAGGAACATCGCCGCCACAACGCCAAAGTATCCCATCCGATCGACCACACTGACGATTGTTGCAACAATTTGACCCATCTTCCTCCCTGTGCACAGGCCTCCCCAAAAATGCACCTACCCGATAAGGATCCTCGTCCTCTTCGTTCAAGTCAAATAAAGAACCCCCCAGCTTGCTGGGGGCATAGCCTTCACGACAAACTCACAGCGAGCCCATACCATATCCATCGTTTGACGATACAATGGGGAATGGAGGATTGACCATATTGAAACGTCGCACGAAATGGATCATCGGGCTCGTTACCGGAATTCCCATCGTTCTGATCGGGAGCGTTGTCCTCGTGCTGCTGTTGACATCACCAAACCCGGATGCAGAGTTGGCTTCCATCGAGAGCAAGGAACTTCCCGATGCCTGGCTTCAAGATGTTCCCGAAGAGTCCATAGATCTAGAGCCCGACACAGAAGACCCTGTTCCAGAGGAAGAAGCAGAACCGTCCCTTGCTGATCTCGGATTGCCCATCAGTGGCACGCTGGTCATGCAGGGGGGTGAGCGCCCGTTTGGTGAAGAGCCGTTCCAGATAGCCATTGAAGAAGATCGTGTCGTTCTTAGGACCAACGGCAAGTTCTGGTTCAAAGCTCTCATCGCTACGATTACAATTACGTTTGATCAAATCCTGACGCTGGATTCCGATCTGCGCCCCCTCATGCTTTCGTCAACTTTCGATGCTCCGCTGGGATTCGGTCGATCCGTGCAAGCCAAATTCGAAGATGACCTCGCCATCGTTCAATCAGGAGATGACGTCAGCGAATATGCCGTGACACTGGATCAAGCCTTTGTTATGGGAACTTTCAGCACCTATGCGCTCGTTCCCTTGCTCTATGCGCTTCGACAGTCCGAAGGAGTCGTCAACTTCGATGTCCTGGTGTTCGGAGGTCCTCCTAATCGGGATGAAGAGGCTGTGGATGACGGACTTCCCGAAATGCGGGTGGAGAAGATCGAAGACGGAGCCATTCGTTTTGACGATCAGGTGCTGACTGTCTCACGGTATCTCCTTTCTGGAGACATGGGAGCCATGATGCTATATGCCCGTGGAGTCGAATTGCTCGGGCTATTTGCCGGGGACGACGAGGAATCAATGTTCGTCTATCGCGCCGACTACTTCGAGAACGGGTTTGAGATCGTGGAGAGTGGTACCTGATGCCACTTCTGGCTCGTCCGCAGCCTAGTCTAGATGACGTGTGTCGTTGAGACGCGAGACTATCCGGTTTCGGAATACATCGTCTTCGACAAGAAGTGAAATCCCTGCTGGGGAAGCTGCGAACGCGACATAGCCGACGCTCTCAATCGGCAGGCCAATCCAGCAGGCTATCACGAACGTCGCTGCGAATTCGTGGGTCACGATGACAAGATCTCTTTGATCTGAGGTGAGAATCCCATTCACTGCCGCGTACACCCTGGTAGCGATATCTCTTCTCGACTCCGCTCCCTCACAAATACGATGATCAAGACGGGGGCCGTGCGTCGGTGTTGGTGCAATCCGCTCATCGAGCCATGCCTTGGGCTGTCCCTCAGCCACTCCATAGCTAAGCTCCCGCAAGCCTGGCTCCATGGCCACTGACGACCCAAGGACCTCCCCTACAATGTCTGCGGTCTCGCGGGCACGCAAAAGGTCAGAGGATACGATCGGCACGTGAGGCTGCGGAAACACTTCCTGCAAGGCGAGTCAAACCCGCCCCCCACGAGCCGATCAACATGATGCTGCGCCTCAGCATGAATCACGACCGCGATTCTCCGCATAAGCAATCCTCCTCGAAGAATGATACGGCGCGGAGAACTCTCAAGCCAGGCCCGAACGTCAAGATCGTCTTGGATGTCCGCAATTCAGCTAATTCGGCAACCACAGATGAGATGGGGCGATCATTCCGTCTTGCATCGGATTTAGGGAAGAACTAGAACCGGAGGCATCTCTTTGCGGTTTGCGGGGGTGAAGACCGGACGCCTGATGAGCTTCAACTTGAGATTCCCTGTGGTCTTGCCACAGGGTTTCCTTATACTCCCTCTCCTTGATAGGAGAGGGTCGGGGTGAGGTGAAATAATGAAATCCCTGTTTTGACCTTCAGGTCAAAATGGAATTGGCGGAATACCCCGTAGTCTTGCTACG
>CBDUVB010000122.1:0-2249 GCA_965370555.1 uncultured bacterium | reverse complement strand
GGAGAGGGGGTATAAGGAAACCCTGTGGCAAGACCACAGGGAATCTCAAGTTGAACCCCCCTCTAAGAAGTTCACAATCTCCCGATCATTCAATCTTCCGATCTCTCAATTCCTCAGCGCCCTCTGCGTACTCTGCGGTAAACCGCTTGAAACTAGGGTTCGAGGCAATCCAAGAGTTCCTTGCGCTTCTGCACGGGAATCCGAGTCCGCAATCTCCCGTTCTTGACCACCCCGCAGCCAAGCAGATCTCCGCGGAACGAAAGAGCGACGAACCCTTCCGTAAGGGATGTCTCGCTCGTCTGACCGAGGAGGAGGTGTCGCAAGAGATCGAGGCGTCCGATCTCAATCCGGGAGGCGGTGATCCGGGTATTGAGTACCCGCAAGAATAAACTAGTCGGCTTGAAGGCGTGCGGCATCCGCCGCATGATCCTCAGACCTGAGGGGCGAAGCGTAGAGAGATCCGGGGGACAGGGTGCTGTCGTCGCCCATATCTCCCCTTTCCTCTCCTCGAAGGAGAAGGCGGAGAAGAAGGAAGGGGGAACCCCGAAACGCATCTCGAAGTAGCCGATTACCTCATCACGAAGGCTTTCTGAATCGGGCAGCGAACCCACCTCCACTGTCTATTTGGTGCGGATAGATCCGGGCACAGCCCGTTATCGACGCGGGGAAGATCGTTCCTTCCCACTCCCGGACCCCTGGGGAGGAAGAGAAAGGAAGGCTGATCGGTTCGATCGTCGCGTCCCGCTCCCCCAAGAGGAAGGCTGCAATTGCCTCGTTCTCCTCCGGGGCGAAGGTGCAGGTAGAGTAGACCAACCTCCCACCAGGACGGAGGAGGTCGTACCCACGCAGGATCAAACGCCGTTGCAGTTGCACCAGCCGCTCGATCGTCGCTGTGAATGCACCACCGCGCAGAGAACGTTCCTTGCGAAGCGTCCCCTCGGCCGAGCAAGGAGCGTCGACGAGAACGCGATCGAACCCGACCCGCAGCGGGAAAGACTCCCCCCGGTAGGAGGTGACCGAGGCGTTGAGGGCCCCAAACCGGTTCAGGCTCGCCAAGAGGGCCGGTTGACGCCGCCCGTTAGGTTCATTGGCGACGAGAAGCCCCCTGTTCTCCATTCGTACGGCGATCTGGGTGCATTTCCCCCCAGGAGCGGCGCACAGGTCGAGAACCCGCTCCTCAGGCCTTGGATCGAGGAGACGCACGGGAACCGTCTGCACGGCTTCCTGGATGTAGAAGAGGCCGAGCCAGTGTTCGATGGTCTTCGCAACCTTCGTCCCCTCGACAACGAACAGGTCGTCCGCCCAAGGGATCGGTGTGAGGTGAAACCCTTTCTGTGCAAGCCGCTCCGCGAGGGCTTCCGGAGCGATACGCAGGGTATTGACACGCACACTTACCGGAAGGGGACGCGTGCTACAGGTGAGGAAATCCTCCCAATCAGGAATGATCTTACGGTACCGGGTGAGGCGGCCGGGCAGAAGCTCCTCTTGGTTCACTTGTTACGTCCGATCCCGATCGCTCCGAGCATCTCAGCATGGATTGCCCCGTTAGTCGCCAGGATCCCAGTCTCCGGATCGATAAGGGTGGCTCCGCAGAGGTCGCTCACTCGCCCTCCCGCCTCGCGAATGAGGAGGATTCCTGCGGCCACATCCCACGGGGAGAGGGAGAGGTACCACGCCGCGTCGAGCCGCCCGGCAGCGACGTAGGCGAGGTCAAGACAGGCCGAACCTGCCATACGAACCCCCCTCGCCTGGGAGAGGAGCGGCCTCATGGCAGCGTGGGTACGAAGAGCCCTCTCAGGTCGTGCGGAGATGCCGACCCCGATCAGAGATCCATCGAGGGTCTTCTGCGGGCTCACCCGCAGCGAAACGCCGTCGAGGTACGCCCCCTCACCCACGATGGCGCTGAAGAGCTCATCGCGCAGGGGGTCGTAGATGCACGCGACCTGAAGCTCATCCCCGCGCGAAAGGGCAATCGATACGGAGAACTGTGGATAGCCGCACAGGAAGTTGTTCGTCCCATCAAGTGGATCGATGATCCAGCGATACGGAGAAGAACCCTCGCTGTTCATTCCCTCCTCGGAGAGGATCCCGTGCTCGGGGAAGGCATCCTTGATCGCGGAGATGATCCATTGCTCGGCACGACGATCGTAGATCGTCACCGGGTCGTGGCGGTGACTCTTGGTGGATGCGTGTTTCTCCGCACGCATCCCCGCGCGCAGTATCGCTCCCACCTCTCGCGCCGCACGAAC
>CBDUVB010000121.1:0-2372 GCA_965370555.1 uncultured bacterium | reverse complement strand
AGGGGTATAAGGAAACCCTGTGGCAAGACCACAGGGAATCTCAAGTTGAATGATCGGGCGCTTGTGCTGGCAAATCGCTCAATCTCTCACTCGCTAAACCACTCAATTTACTGAATTTGAAGGCACAGGTGCCAGCGGGCATCCAGGCCGAAGTACCAATACCAACCGCTTGTGGGAAGGCCAGCGTGCCATGTTCCAGCCTGCCAGTACCACGCATCGCCAGGCTGACCGGGGTACGGAGGGTAGGACGGAGGGAAGGGGGGAATGGAATCATCGCTTGCCGGGGGTTCGTAATCGAAGGATGGCCCGGAGATCGTAAACGCGGTCCAGCCGGTTGCCCAGGTGGGAAGCGGCGTCATCGCCCTCATCAATGATTGGAGCTGGTACATAGCCTCACTCGGATCGGAAGCGATGATCGGGAAAGGACCACTGTAGGCTGTTGGATCAAAGCCGATCGGTGTCAGGCTGGCGAAGATCAGTAGCTCCTCCACGCCAGTCGGTGGGGCGATGGTCAACTCGTACTCACCATCCGGGAGCCGATGCGTCCCCGCAGCGACGTAGTTATGCGGCGAGTAGATGTTTGGGAAGAGGAGTCGAACGATCCCATCCGGCTGTAGGTCGAACAGGTAGATGAAGGCTGGCTGGTTCACCGAGAAGAAGAGCGTCAGAGCGTCGCCTAGTTCGTAGCCTGGCTCCTCGGTCCACACCCCGACAACGAGTGGCTTGTCGCTCTGTGTGGGGGTGGGGAGCAATCCCAGAGGGAACCCCTGCCCACTCGCAATGGTTGAAGCGCTGATAAGTAGAACCAGCAGGCCTATCCATACGATCCATTGTCTTTTCATGGCTCTCACCTCGTCACATCTACCCGCGGTAGCGCGATCGGGTTTCATAAAGAGCTTGTTGGGTCGTACTGGCAACATGAGTTCTCTCAGAAATAACTCCCTCAACGTCGGAGATAAGCCGTGCATGGCAAGCTCCGAGAGGCGCGCCTCGACGCTACGAAAAGATGGATGTAGCGTCGTACCTTGTGTGCGACGTTGCTTTCGTCTACATGAAATCGCAGATGGCAAGATCCGTGCAAATTCGACGCGGTACGTTAACCGTCTATAGCAATGGGTCTATGTTGGGACGTAGTTTTCGTGCTCTGTTGAGGCCGGCTTCGATAATACGCTGGGTCGTGAGGCAATCTCCCAATGCGTCGTGGGCGTCGGACTGTTTCACCCTGAAGTATTCTGCCGCGGACGAGAGCTTCTGCCAGGAGTAGTTTGCGCGGTAACGGTCCCATTTCCCGTAGACATGTGCGAACCACTCCATCACGCACCAGGACTCGAATTTGGGCATGTCTAAATTGTAGCGAAGGCAGGTGTTACGAAGAACGCGCAAATCGTAGTCAGCATTATAGATCGTGACGAGTCTCCCATTGAGTGCTTCAAATACCGCTTGGTAGATCGTGGGAAACTCCGCTCTATCGCGAACCATCTTATCGGTGATCCCGGTGATCCGGCTTGCGCCCGGTTCTATCGGTTTAGCTGGGCGTACGAGTTCGTTGATCAACGTCTTCCCGTGGCTATCAACAACGGCCACGCTGACGATCTCCGGGGCATCGAGCCCGGTCGTCTCCGTGTCGAGGACGACGTATTTCCTTGTTCCTAAGGTCTGCCAGATCTCTTCCCACGCGCTTCCGCTAAAGGCGGTCAATTGCGATTCTCCTTTTTGATGCCCATTTTCAGAGCGTGTTCCTTCGCATGTCATCCTGTCTGAACGATGACCGGCGTCTCCTCTTCTTTGGCCGGTTGGCGTTCCAGATAGACTAAACGGGTGAGAAAGATGGCAAACAGCAACGCAAAATGACACATAACAGAAGGCAGCGCACCCCTTGCCGGAGGCGCGAAATATGACGCCAGCAGAGAGGGAACAACAAAGGCCAGCGTCCCCACAAAGACTTGAAAGAGTAAACGACGTCGATGGCAATCGCCGCAGGTCTTCACGCCGTATCCGGAGAACAGAATCATCCCGAGGAGTCCCAGCCAGTAGAAACCGGAATACAGCATGAATCGTGGCGCGGCGGAGGTATAGCGCGCGAACACGGCAGTGCACACCGAAACAGAAACAAACCCTCTGTCAAGGGCAATCCACACGACGATACCGAGAGCGATGGCAAGCATGGAGTAGGCATTCCTGTAGAGCATGCGGGATCTTGGGCGGTAGAGCCTGGCAATCAAGATCAGACCGAGAGGAGGAAGCCAGGTCACAGCGATAAACGCCAGCTGCGGCAGGAAGCCGGCCGCCGACACATTGGAGCAGATGCTCACTTCGATGATCTGATAGGTTGCGAGCAGAAGAAGAATTGCACCCGTTGTGCGGATGATGGA
>CBDUVB010000120.1:0-2382 GCA_965370555.1 uncultured bacterium | reverse complement strand
GGAAGGTTACTCCACTGTAGGTTGTTGCCTCGGCAAACGCGATAAGGGTTACTGTGCTGATCAAAGCTATCCCTATCACGCTTAAAAGAATCCATCTCATACGGCATATTCCGTCCATGCCTCACCTCCGAACGTTTCTATCAGCCCATGTTTCCATCATAGGGCGATTTGCCTTGCAAAACAAGAGGGTCCGGTGGAGCGAAGTAATCATCCAATCTCTCAATCATCTGATCCCTCAATCATTCAACCGCTAAATCTCTCAAAATGCGTGGGGTTTGTGATCTGCCTGTGCGGTGCACGCAGACAGGTAAATGACACGCTGGAACGATAAACATGTACCGAACTTCGTTGATTGTTGACAGGTCTCCTCCTGTTCGCTAACATCAGGCGATTGCCGAGGTGGCGGAATTGGCAGACGCGCATGGTTGAGGGCCATGTGGACATTATGTCCGTGCGGGTTCAAGTCCCGCCCTCGGCACTTACTTAATCTGTACTGGGGTAGAAGTGAGCGATGCGTATCCTATTGGACGTCATGGGGGGGGATCTCTCCCCGCGCGAGTTGGTGCGAGGGGGAATCGATGCCGGACGGCGGCAAGGGATCGACATCCTCTTCGCCGGTGATTCTGCGGCAATCCGCGCAACCCTAGCGGAGATGAACGAACGTGAGGGAGATCGCTTCTCCATCCTCCCTGCAACCCAGACGATAGACATGAACGAACCACCGGTTCGCGCGGTGCGCGGGAAGCGAGATTCGTCCCTCGTAAAAGGCCTTCTTTCTCTGAAAGAACATGAAGTGGATGCCCTTGTCTCACCGGGGAACACCGGCGCGGTTGTTGCGGGGTCGATCTTCATCCTGGGACGGATTGCGGGGATTCCGCGTCCGGCGATCGCGGCGAGCATTCCGACCGTTTCCGGCCGGGAGATCCTTATTCTCGATATGGGGGCGAACGTCGATTGCGCCCCTGAACACCTGCTCTACTTTGCTCTGATGGGAGTCGCCTATGCTCGCGATGTCCTGGGGATCCCACACCCGACAGTCGGGCTATTGAACATCGGGACGGAGAAGGGGAAAGGGAACCGATTGAATCACCTGGCCTACGAGCTCCTGGAGAACGGGCCACTTCCATTTGCCGGGAATGTCGAGGGGCATCACCTCCTCACCGAGCGCCCGGTCGATGTCGTCGTGTGCGACGGATTCGTGGGGAACATCTTCCTAAAGACGCTCGAAGGGGGGATCTCGACGGTGACCGGTCTGATGAAGGACCTGATCGGGAAGAGCGTCCGGGCGAAGTTGGGAGGGCTCTTGCTGCGGCCGGTCTTCTCCACCGTGCATGAGAAACTGTCTTACCACCACCTTGGCGGTGCGCCGCTCCTGGGGGTTGAGGGGAGTGTGGTCATTGCTCACGGACGTTCGAACGCCCAGGCGATCGCCTCGGCTATTACCGTTGCCTCCCGCGCGGTCGAGAGCCGGGTGAACGAGACGATCGAGCGTGGGATCAGTGGTTGGTGGCCCGATGGGCGCTAGGATCGTCGGCTCGGGGAGCTACGTACCTGAGACGTGCATAACCAATCTAGATCTGGAGAAGCGCGTCGCTACTTCCGATGAGTGGATCGTCCGCCGGACAGGTATCCGAACCCGTTATCACCTCACAAACGAGGAGGATCCGGCCAAGATGGGGATCGAGGCGGGGAGAAGAGCCCTCGATCAAGCGGACGTTTCCGGGGAGAGCGTCGACCTGTTGATCGTCGCGACGAACTTTCCCGACATGATCTGTCCGGGATCGGCTCCGTTCATCGCCGCTGGGCTTGGGTTCGATCAAACACCGTTCTTCGACCTCAAGGCCGGCTGTTCCGGGTTCGTCTATGGGCTCGCCATCGCCAGCGGTCTGATCGGCTCAGGTCTCTACCGCCGTGTCCTGTTGATCGGGCAAGAGGCACTCTCGAGGGTCACCGACTGGAGCGATCGGAAGACCTGTGTCCTCTTCGGCGACGGCGCGGGGGCCGTCCTCCTTAAACCGGCCCCACCCGGGGAAGGAGTCCTGGGGAGCGCTCTCCACGGAGAGAATAGCAAGGCCCTCCTCCTCAATATGCCGGCTGGGGGAACCAAGTTCCCGGCAAGCCGTGAGACCGTCGACGATCATGGACACTACCTGAAGATGGAGGGAGCCGGAGTCTTCCGGAGTGCGGTGCCGATGATGGCACAGGCCGCCCGAGAGGCGCTCCATGCAGCATCCCTCTCACTTGCGGACATAGACTGGATTATTCCGCACCAGGCGAATATCCGTATTATTGACTCATTGGCAAAACACCTCAGTTTCGATCGGGAGCGGGTGATCGTGAACCTCGATCGGGTCGCGAATACATCCACTGCGTCGATCCCGA
>CBDUVB010000119.1:0-2410 GCA_965370555.1 uncultured bacterium | reverse complement strand
CGATCGAAGTGGTGTAATCAAATTACTATGTTAATTTGGAATCGCTATACTAGTACGGTATTCATCCTACGCAAGCAACTTCTGTCGTTGGGATTACTGCAAAACGAGGCTCCATAAAGCAGACCCAGCAAATCTCATTGACTGCCTACTCCAGCACCGCTCAATGTGGCTCAACGACTGCCCGACGCACGTGTGGTATACTAAGGCTCCAAATGAACTCCCAACACAAGCATACACCTCCCTCAGGGGAAGGAAACGACAGGACGACACCGCTACCAACGATCGACCGCTCCGTATCCAAGGTGGAAGTCACTGGCTTTGAGGCTCGCCATTACGACCTGCTGATGAATCTGATCACCATAGGCACCTACCCGCTGTTCATCCGGCGGGTCGTGCGGAACATGAACATCCGTCCCGATGATGACATTCTGATCTTGGGATCAGGTACCGGTCGCAATGCCTGTCTCATGCGTCGCTATCTCTCTGCTAACGGGAGCATTCTCGGACTGGATATCGGGGAAGAGATGCTGGTGCAAGGGCAGCATCGTTGCCGTAGTCAACAAAACGTCTCTTTCGAGAAGCGCCGCATCGATGAGTTACTTCCGTACAGCGAGGCTTTTGACAAGGTGTTTATAGCGTTTGTCATGCACGGGTTTGTTCAGGAGGATAGGGAGTGTATCATCGAGAATGCCTTTCGGTCTTTGCGCCCGGGAGGCGAGTTTCTCATCCTCGATTACGCTGAGTGCGAACCGACCCAGTCCCCGTGGCCGGTGCGGATTGTCTTCCGGGCAGAGTGTCCATTGGCGACTGACTTCGTCCGGCGTGACTGGAAGGAGATCCTCAATGCACACGGCTTCGATCGCTTTGAGGCCCACCACTTCTACTTCGGCTATGTGCGACTGCTCGCGGCGCACAAACCCGACGTTCCATAGCGAATATTGTCCAAAAGGGCGGCTTACAAGGTATAATCATAGTAGAAATATATCCTCCTTGTTTCCGCGCGGGGAAGGGTCTACCAGCCTCCTTCCTCGCGCCCTCCTTTTGTCGCTTTACCTCAGGATACGCTATGATGGAGTAAAGAACCCCCCAGCGAGCTAGGAAGCATTGAAAAAAGGGAGAACCCAAAGATCTAACCGGAGTTGGTCTTCATGCTACAACTTCATGTGGAGTTTTGTTGCAGCGAAAGTAACGTCGCACACAAGGTACGACATCCATCTTTTCGTAGCGTCGGAGCTTGTCTCCGACGTTCTACCGTTATGTGGACCACGTCTTCGCAGCATGGTTGCAAGTCCTGTAGGGGTTAGCGTAGGATGAGCGTCGATGTTCTCGACAAGGAGAGAAATGAGTGAATTCACCTATCGACTGGAGATCGATCCGAGCCTAGATCCCTCACCGGTACTTCCTGCACTGATCTGGGCGGAGGGGATTGCGGCACCGCGCCCTACGGAGGAGATACCGGCATTCCTCACCGAGATCCTGACTCAAGCAGTGGTTGCAGGTGAAGAGTTCGTACCGGCTGCACTCAAAAAGCGCGTGCGAAAGATGCTCCGGCACGGGAAATACCACGCAAGTGGACGGGGCAAACCAGCGAGTGAGTTCCTCCTGCGCGCTGCACTTGCCGGATCCTTTCCGCTCGTGAACGGGCCGGTCGATGTGAACAACGCTATCAGCCTCGCCTCCGGCTTGCCAGGGACGATTTTCGACGCCGATCTATCAGGAACACACCTCCTGCTGCGCCGTGGGAGGCCCGAAGAAACTTACACCTTCAATCGATCGGGGCAGACGATCGACCTCCAAGACCTGCTCTTGGTCTGCCGCCGCGTGGGAGCAACCTGGGAGCCATGTGGAAACCCGGTCAAGGACGCGATGTCAACGAAGATTCACCCTGAAACCAAGCGAGTAATTGCAGTCCTCTACGCCCCAATGGATGAGCCTGTCTCTTCTTTAGAAGGCTGGGCAGCGCGCTACGCCGACCTCCTCAAGGTGCACTGTGAGGCTGAAGCAGTAGGATTTAAGGTCGTAACCGCGTAGCGTTTGCCCCTGCTTCAGTAGTGTTCCCAGTGAATCCTCTCTTTGTCGTATTGAGTCCGTAACGCCTTTTCCTCTGAGGGGACACCGATCGGAACCAGTGCGAAGGCGTATTGATCGTTGGGGAGGCCGACAAGGCTGCGGATTGATCCTTGTTTCGCCTCGTCCATTCCGCACCACGTCGCTCCAAGGCCGAGGTTCGCCACGGCGAGCAAGAGGTTCTCCGTGGCGGCGGCCATGTCTTGATCGAACCACTTGTAGCCCTCTTTCTCTCCGAATGGGATGATCACCGCACCGGCGTCGACGCCAAACCCAGCGTACGGATGAGCCTTACACAGGGCAACGATCTTCTCCTTCTCCGTGACGACGACAAAATGCCACG
>CBDUVB010000118.1:0-2441 GCA_965370555.1 uncultured bacterium | reverse complement strand
CGGCGGGCGGGGCGCGCCTGCTCCTCGTGGATGAGACGAAGACCTTTGCCTCCACTATGCGGGTGGGGGCTCTGGCGGGGATCCTTCGTAAGGCAGGGATGGTGGATCTTTCCGTCGAGCTTGTCGATGTCGAGTCGAGCTATGGCGATCCACTCGCTGGTCTCGCGCCCGCGGAGGAACCTTACGACATTATCCTGGTCATACCCAAGGGGATCGACGATGGATCGGTTGCGCAGATCTGGCTTGTGACCCGTTTCTTTGAAGAGGCATCACCGGAGGCAGTTGGTCTGGCTGCTCTCTCCGGGATTATCGATCAGATCTTCCAGGGGATCGCTACTGCGATCGACGTATCCGAGGATCTCTGGCCAGGGGGCTATGCTGCTCTTTACTTGCAGCAAGGTTGGCTTCGGTGAGGCGGTTCTTCGAAGCGATCGTCGACCATCCTTATTTCACGATTGGCGTTATCTGCTTGATTACGCTGGGGTTCCTCGCTTTCATCCCCCGATTACGTACGGATACCGACTTCTCACACTACATAGACAAGGACGATCCGACGGTGCTGGCGATGGAGCGTGCCGAGGATCGATACGGTACGCAAGCGCTGCTCATGGTCGCCGTGGAGAACGAGAACGGGATCTTCAATCGAGAGACTCTCAAAAAGATCTCCGCGATGGAGCGAGCGTTCGCTGAGCTTGCTGGAGTGGATGAGGTAACCGGGCCGTTGAGCGCGCAGGTGATCACGGGTACGGCAACAACACTCACGGTAGGCCCAGCGGCGACAGGAGAGGAGGTCCCTGAAACCTCGGAGGCGATGGTTGCCTACCGTGAACGAGTGATGGCGAGCAACACGGTGCGTGACTACATCGTCTCCTCCGACGGCAAGGCGGCCGTAATCTCGATCAAGCTAAGGACCGACGCTGACAAGATAGAGGTGGCCAAGCAGGTTGTGGCGATCGTTGCGGAGTACGATAGCGCGTCGGACAACATCTACATCACCGGGCTCCCGTACATGAACCTCGTCCTTACCAGACTGATGGGAGATGACCTGAAAGTCCTTATTCCACTGGTCATCCTGATGATCATCATTGTCCTTTACTTCAGTTTCCGGAACCTGCGCGGGGTGCTGTTGCCGCTGTTGGTGGTCAGCATTTCCGCTGTGTGGACGCTTGGGCTGATGGCGATCTTCGACGTGCCGGTGACGATTATCTCGTTCATCCTTCCGGTGATCCTGATGGCGATCGGTATCGCCGATGGGATTCACGTCCTGAACAGATACCATGAGGAGACGGCCAAAGGATTGCTGAAGCGAGAAGCGATCCTGAACACCATGAAAGAGATGCGCGGGGCTGTTGTCATGACTTCGCTTACTACAATGGGCGGGTTCCTCGCGCTGTTGAGTTCGTACCTCATCCCGCAGCGGCAGTTCGGCCTGTTTACGGCGGCGGGTGTTCTTGCGGCGATGATCCTCTCGCTTGTCTTGATCCCCGCCCTTCTCTCTGTGCTCAGGGTGCCGAGGAAGAGGGCCCGTGGTGAGGTCGATGGGATCCTCACACGTACCCTCTCCGGATTCGAGCGGGTTATCCTCAGGCATCGCCGGATTGTTCTCGTTGGCTCGGTAGTGCTCTTCCTCTCTTTCCTGGCCGGGCTTCCCCTCCTGCAGATAGAGACCTCCCAGGTTGAATTCCTTGGTGTAAAGAACCCGGTAGTGTACGCGATCGACGTGATGGACCAGCACTTCTCCGGTAGCGAGCAGGTGATGATCGAGATCGATACCGGGAGTCGCGATGGCCTTAAGGACCCCGCTCTCCTGAACAAGATCGTCGCCCTGCAGGAGTTCTTGGAGGAAGAGGGGGTGCGAAAGACGATCTCCCTTGCCGATATGGTGCGCGAGATGAACCAGAAGTTCCACGCCGATGATCCGAAGTACTATCTGATTCCGCAGGATCGCAAGCTCGTCTCCCAACTTCTCCTCCTGTTCACCTTTCAAGGAGGAAGTCTCGGGAATATGGCTTTGGGGGATTTCTCCGCCGGGGAGGTGATGGGCCTGTACACGATGGAAGGGAGTGCCGAGCAGGTGCAGCTCGTGCAGGATATTCAGGCTTATTTGGACGATCACTTCACCGGGTCGGTCAGAGCGGAGATGGTCGGTCCCACTCGGGTTCAATCGAGCCTCCACGCACGGATCGCCAAGAGCCAGATTACGAGCCTGGGAACCTCGATCCTCGCCGCTGGGTTGATCGTCACACTTCTCATGGGTTCGGTCGTCGCCGGAGCGATCAGCCTCATTCCACTCGTCCTTACCGTGGTGATCAGTTTCGGGGTGATGGCCTATTCCGGGACCCCGCTTAATATGGCTACGCTGATGGTCTCCTCGATCACCATCGGAATCGGGATCGACTATGCAATCCACTTTGTATCCCGCTTTCGCCGAGAGGTGCGTA
>CBDUVB010000117.1:0-2542 GCA_965370555.1 uncultured bacterium | reverse complement strand
GGCGGAATACCCCGTAGTCTTGCTACGGGGATAGTCAATTTCAAGGGATTTCTTTGTTCTTCCGATCTCTCAATTCCTCACCGCCCCTGGGGGGTGTAATAAATCCTTATCTAATACTACACCCCCCGAGGCGGTGAAATGCTTGAAACTACGGTTTGAGCCTTGAAGACGAGCAGTAGGAAAAGGTCTACGCATGTGGCAAACAAAGAGTGGCCCCCCTCGTTGTGAGAGGAGCCGCTGGTAAACCAACTCTGGTCTGCTTCTACTCCCAAGGACCGACTAGTCCGTCCACTGCCCAGTCCATCGTGGTCAACTCGAAGACCGACAGGCGTAGGCCCGCCGGAACCTTCAAGTTTCCGTCGCGGTCGTAGATCGGTCCGTTGAACGGGTCGAAGACCATCGAGGGATCGGACATCTGTTCGAGCCGCTTCAGCACCAGGTCGTAGACACTGATCGTACCCAAGACAGGGTCATCGACCGTAACTGCCTTCAGCTGATCCTCGTAGACAGGGTTGATCAACATCCCCGGCTTAGCTCCCATCTCGACGCCCTTCTCCTGCAAGAGCCACCAGTAGTCGACGTTTGCAAGGTTATGTGCTGTGTAGGCACCAGCGTAGACCTTGGCCAGGAAGTCGAGGTATATGACATCCCAGTGCGCGATCTGCCCGGAGACGACGTGATCAGGACTGAAGTCGTACATCGGGGAGTAGTGTCCGAAGGACGCGTAGCCACTCGCTGCTGCCTCCTGCACTACCGTCGGTGAGTCCTCGGTGAACGCAAAGACATCGCATCCATCGGCGAGCAACGCCTGGGCAGCCTCCTTGGCCGCGGGTGGGCTGAACCACTCATAGATCCAGCGGATGTGCACATCTGCATCAGGATTGACCTCGCGCACGCCAACGGTGTACGCGCCCATGTGCCGTTTCAGTTCGGGGATCGGGAACGCACCCACGTAGGCAACCTTGTTCGTCTCGGTGAGCGCTCCCGCGATAAGCCCATTGAGGTAGTAGACCTGGTAGAAATCGGCCATGTAGGTCATCATGTTGTCGTTGCGCTTAAACCCAGAGCAGTGAGCGAAGATCTTGTCCGGGTAGCGTAGCGCCGCCTCGAGCGTCCCGTCCATGAACCCGAAGCTGGTGGTGAAGACGACGTCGCAGCCCTCGTCTTGAATCAGCTTATCGATGTACAGTCCCTCATCCCCTTCGGAGACGCTCTCCACGTATACCGTCGTGAGCCAGGGGAAGGTATCCTCACAAATCATCCGCGCTTCATCGTGGGCATAGGTCCAACCCAGGTCGCCGATCGGCCCGACGTAGATGAACCCCACCTTAAGCGGGTCGCCGGGGACGTACTCTTTGGCCATCGCTACGGTGGCCAGGCTAAAGACGACCGCCATCGCTACTAGAGTCACTACTGCAAATCTCGTTTTCATTCTCTCCCTCCTTATAGGTTTTCTTGCCGGTGAAATCGATTTCTCTTCCTAAGAGTGTCACCTCCTCATCGCTGTGATTTAGTTCTCATGATAGCTTACTCCTCTCCTCTGGTGTACGGTACAGCAAGGGCAGCCGGCGCTCCCATTCGCTTCTGCAGCGTTCCGCGCGATACAAAGATCAGAACCAATATTGCGAACGCGTACGGCATCGCCTTGAGAAACTCCGGCGAGATCCACGGTTGCAGGCGGAACGACAGGATGTACAGCGTGCCGAAGAAGTACGCTCCCAGCATACCGTGGGCCGGATTCCAGAAGGCAAATATCGTTAACGCGATGACGATCCACCCCATCCCTGCGGTCATCCCTTCCGTCCACGCCGGTCGATAGGCCACCGAGAGATAGCCTCCGGCCACACCGGCGAGGACCCCGCCGATGACGATGCACAGGTAACGGACCCGATCGACATTGATACCTAAAGAATCGGCGGTGGCAGGGCTCTCCCCCACCGAGCGGATCGTGATCCCGATCCGCGTCCGATAGAGGATGTACCATAACAGGGGAACGAGAAGGATGGTCAGATAGACGAGCAAGTTCTGGCCCTCGAACAGGATCGGCCCCAGGATCGGAATCTTCGAAAGGCCGGGAACGGTGATCGAGGGGATCGGTTTAGGAAGCGGTTTCCCCTCCCAGCCACGTCCTAACACACCGGACAGGCCAAGGCCAAGCATGGTAAGGGAGAGCCCGGAGACGACCTGATTCGCCTTCAAGGTCACGCTGGCAAAGGCGTGAATCAGGGAGAAGGCTCCACCGACGGCCCCACCAACCAGGATTCCTAACCAGGGGTTCCCGGTGATATAGGCGACGGTGAAGGCGGAATAGGCCCCCATGATCATCATCCCCTCGACACCAAGGTTGAGCACCCCAGAGCGCTCCGCGTAGATCTCACCGAGCGTTCCCAGGAGAAGCGGAGTTCCATAAACGAGGGTGCGACTAAGCGTTGTGATAATCCACGTTTCCCAACCCATCACTGCCTCCTAAACGAGAAGGATACTTTGTAGCGAATGAAAACTTCGCTCCCGATCAGGAAGAACAAGATCAATCCATTGAACA
>CBDUVB010000116.1:0-2581 GCA_965370555.1 uncultured bacterium | reverse complement strand
TCACGCGTGACTTTCTATTGCGGGATGGGGGCGCAGAGACGATTCATGGTCGCTCTACCCTTCTTCTGGAAATGAAGCCCAAAGTGCGCCAGAGGTCTCTCCTGTTGAAGGAGGAGATCTTCCCGATGAGGAAGGTGACGTTAGCACTCGACCAGGAGACGTTCTTTCCTCTTCGAATCGCGTTCCATCCCGTTGAACCCTCGGTTCTGTTCTACTTGGTGGGACCATCGACCCCGATCACCATCGAGTACAAAGACCTCCTCTTCGATAAGGTCGATGAGGCAAGATTCGCCTTCACCCCGCCGGAGGGAACGCGTGTCTTCACCGAGGCGACCCTCACACAGGAGGCGTTTGCGGAGAAGGTTTCGTTTGACGTGCCGCTACAGGCATTGAGAGAGCAAACTGGGTACGAGCTTTACGGCGATCGCGTGACGTTGACTCTGTGCGAAGAGAACGATCGTGCTTACGCTTACCTCACCCTCGTTCCACCTGGCGATGCAAAAAGCAACCGTGGATCACGCGCTCTCTCGCTTCGGGTGGGAAACTACCTTTCCCTGAACATGAATCGCCGCCGCGCACTCCTCGCCGAACAAGGTGAACCAATAGCACTTGGAGAGGTCGATGCGAAGCTCCTCGATCGAGGGGGTCTGCTGAAGGAGAACCTCCCAACGGGAGATCTCCCCGAGGGGATGGAACGGTCGATCATCGAGATCGGGTGGGAGCAAGATGGTGTCTACTGGTTCCTCCTTGGCGAGGGTCTGGAGAAGGAGGCCCTAATCGACGCAGCGAAGACCCTTGCTCACCCTCCCGCCGAAGAACCGATCAAGGGAGAGACCCCGTAAGGCTTGTGCTTAAGCCTACGGCAAGAGGGGTGTTACTTCCTCCGTATCGAGAAGAATCTTCATCAGGTGATAGATCCCTTCAGCGGCCTCGACCGTGAAACCCAACGTCTCCTTGTCGATCCAGAAGAGGGTGGACACCCCTGTAGTTTCGTCGAGACGAGTGCGCTCCCCTGTCTCCAAGCAGTACAGGTAGATAGACGGGGTCTGGCCATCGTTCGACCCGATATACGCAAGGAGCGAACCATCGGGGGAGAAGGCCGGGATCAACCCCATATTCGCGATTAGCTTCCCAGTCTCATCTTCTCGATCGATGAGGTACAGAGAAGGTTCGCCCTCTTCCACTTTGGGGGTGATGAGAACCTGATTGTAGAGGGCCAGCGCAAGGTAGCGTCCCGAAGGGGCAAGGTCCCACAGGAAGGAAGTCGGGAGCAAGAAGAAGGTCTCCTCCATCTCCTTAGTGAGGAAGAACGAAGCGACCTCTTCCACCGTTCCTGTTGTTGGTTCGTAGGTGGAGACACGCGCCAGTCTCACTTCCCCCTCAGTGCTCGCCTGAATGACGATAAGCTTCGATCCTGGACGTATCGTTCGGTAGCTTAATACATCGGCAAGCAACTGAGTGTGGACGTTCTCCTTCCGGTCATAGAGGAAAAGTTGTGGTGCCTCATCGTCATCACCGAACCGCAGGTAGGTTATCTCTCCCTCCGGGGTGAACGCCGGGGCAAGGATCAGGTCTTCAAGATGGAATAGAGTCACCGGATGAGAATCGGTCTGGACCCCTGTGATGCACAGGTTGTAAGCGATCGGCATGTCCCATTCCCCGGTCTCGGTCTCGATGAAGATAAGTTCCTTGCCATCCACGGACCAGTCGAGCACTCCGCTCTCGCCGGTGGAGGTCACGCCCTCAAGCCGTACAACACGTCCCTCGCGCAGGAGGGTGAGTTTCCCCTCTCCCTCCGGGAGAAGGCTGTAGGCACCCTCATCATCGAGGAAGAAGGCAATCGTCCCATTCGGTCCTACGATCGGTTGGTTGAAGACGAAGGAACAGCCGGTCAGGAAAACCAGCGACAGCAAAAGAAGGGTTCGCTTTTTCATGAACCCACCATATAGATTGTAGTCCTTTTAATCAACGGGTTGGAGTGGAGAACGCTGTTTCCTGTACCCCTTAATCCCTCAACTTGAGATTCCCTGTGGTCTTGCCACAGGGTTTCCTTATACCCCTCTCCTTGATAGGAGAGGGTCGGGGTGAGGTGAAATAATGAAATCCCGGTTTTGACCTTCAGGTCAAAATGAAATTGGCGGAATACCCCGTAGTCTTGCTACGGGGATAGTCAATTCCAAGGGATTTCTTTATTCCCTAATCCTGCCCAATGCTATCATCGTGAAGGGGAGTCAATAGCCACTTGCGCAGCCGTCTTTGCGCGGTTCCGATCCTCCGAAGAGCATGTTCGTCTCCGGATCGATCCAAATCCCCTGGTACCCGCCGTACCCGCTCTCTCGATACGCGACGCGGTGCCCCTTCGCCCGTAGTCCATCCATGACCGATTCCGGGATTCCCGGTTCCAGGTACAGGGTTCCTCCATCGTACATCACATCTCCGGTGGGAGAGGAGGAACCGTCATGGCGGAAGCGGAGGGCATCCCCGGTCTGTTGTGCGTCCATATGGAAGTCGATCAGGTTGCACAGGACCTGCACCTGTCCCTGTGGCTGCTGATCTCCGCCCATCACCCCAAAGGAGAAGA
>CBDUVB010000115.1:0-2612 GCA_965370555.1 uncultured bacterium | reverse complement strand
GAATACCCCGTAGTCTTGCTACGGGGATAGTCAATTTCAAGGGATTTCTTTATTGTCACCTCGGGGGATGTAGTAAACAGGATCAGCTACTACACCCCCCAGGCTTAAGAGAGGGATCAAACGCTTCGTCCTCCGACCCCTTCGTGTTCTTCGTGTCCTTCGTGGTGAAACAGTTTTGTACCTCTAATCCCATGTATTCATACGGACGTTTGGCGAGGGGATTGTAGGCGTGTTCCCAATGACGCGATACGCCGTTAGAGCGATAAAACACCAAAAATGAAGGTCTGACCCCACTTTTCGAAAGGGGGCATTTCTTAGTTCAGAACCAGGCAACCTTGACATTCGTACCCAATCGAGGTACAAATGTACCCGGAATGGGTACATTAAGAACTGCCTCCTTGCTGGGTTCTCTGCTTCTTGGGAAGACTCGCCTTTCTATCCTGTCACTTCTATTTTCACAGCCCGAACGCAGGCTTTACCTTCGCCAGATCATCCGTCTTGCTGGCGCTGGACAAGGAGCTGTGCAACGTGAGATGGCGCGCCTCGTCCGTGCGGGGATTCTCACAAGAACCCGCGAGGGCAACTTGGCGTACTACCAAGTCAATCGAGCGGTTCCAGTGTTTGAGGAACTTCGAGGGATCGTGCAGAAGACCGCAGGGATTGCCGATCTGCTTCGAGTGGCGCTGCTGCCACTGAGTGATTCCATTCAGCAAGCCTTTCTATACGGATCGACGGCACGCGGCACGGAGCGTGCCGAGAGCGACATCGATCTGATGGTGATCGGCAATGTGTCGTTCTTCGATGTCGTCTCGGCTGTGTCACCGCTTCAGGAAACGCTGGGCCGCGAAATCAACCCCACCGTATTCATGACGGATGAATTCGAGAAACGGCTGGCGGCACGAGACCACTTCTTGAGTCAGGTCATGCAGGATGAACGAGTCGATGTGATCGGAGGCAAACGTGAGTCTTGAAGCTTGGCTTGAAGCGGGATTTATAACCACGCACGCGACCAGTCGTCAAGAGATCTCGGATTTGCTAGCGATCGTGGACATAGATCTGAAGGACGCTGAGATTCCTGAACTGAGCGCGGAGCGCAAACTGAGTTGCTGCTATAACGCGATTCTTACAGCTGCGCGGGCAGCACTCCAGGTAACGGGATACCGAGTTCCCAAGAGCAATTCAAGTCACCACTACTATGTGATTCAATCCCTTCGCTACACAGTGGAATTCGATTCCGAGACCGTGGCAAGAATAGAAGCAGTGCAGAAGAAGCGGAATGTGGTCGATTACGTCCGTATCGGTGAAGTGTCTGACGCCTTGGCCGAAGAAACCCTAGCTCTAGCAAAGAGTGTCTCCGGACGGATTCGAGATTGGCTGACCATCATTCACCCTGAATTCTCGCTGGAATAGGCAGACACTGTTGTTGACCTATGGTGCGAACTGCTGAACATGAGTAGAGGCGCGTGTTGGATTGTGGACGTGTTTCCAATACCACGATACGCCGTTAGAGCGATAAAACACAAAGAATAAAGACCCCAGAATCGAACCTATGGACACTAGCCCACGTTTTCTTCAGCGAAGACGAACGTACGCTTGAGGTCATGAAACCAGCTGAAAGGCACGACTTCATCGTACTGAAGTCTTCCCACTACGACGCCTGGTGCGATTCCCAGCTCTTTCGCGAAAGCAAGCACGCTTGTCCTGGAGATCGGTCGAGTGCTCACGAAGTCGGCATAGCGCGCTTCTGGAATGAGATGGTTGGCTGCGAACGCATCTGCTTTCGCTTCCTCGTCAGAGACATCCTGTAACTCTTGGTCGATGAAAATCGCCCGCTTTCCGTGCAGCAGTATGTGTGCCGCTTCGTGAAAGAAGGTGAACCAGAAATGATCATCTTTCCGATAGCGCAAGCTTTGAATAATCAGTGCTCTCTCTGGGGAGACCCACCTTGTGGCTCCCGAGAGACGGGTCCCCGGAAGTTCCGGGACAAACACCAATGCGACGCCCGCCTCGGAGCATAACTGTTTCATGCGGGGTTCGAATTCAAAAGGATTACGGGATGTGAGTTGGCGAATCTTGTCGAGAGAGCGGCGGAAGTTCGTCTTGTCAAAAGGATAAGTGTCAATGTCGGCCGCTTTGAGTTCGCCAATTCGCAGCCACGATGCAATCGATTTGATTGAGGTTGTGAATGCAGATGACTTGCGGTATGCCACCGCGAGTTTCTTGTATTGAGCTTCCCAAGCGGCAGGGCTTGAAACGCCGAAAAACTCAAGCAGAGCACGAACTTCCTCCTCCTTGCTGCTTGTCGATGGTATCCAACCGCGTTGAGTCAAGCTGCGAAGAGGGAACTCTCTTGCCCAGTCATAGAAGGAGGCGAATCTTGCCTCTTCTGCCCTTCTTGCGATGTGCAGTCGATGGCTCGATTCGAGGTTCATCCACAGGCTTGCCCTGATCCCCAGGGCTCGTTCGAAGAGCAAGGCGATCTCTGATGTGACGGATGCCTTGCCATTGATGATCTGGCTGACATGCTTCTCGGATATTCCGCAGCGAGAGGCGAGTCCCGATTGCGATATGCAACGAGCTTTCAATGTTTCTCCCAGGATCTCACCTGGATG
>CBDUVB010000114.1:0-2668 GCA_965370555.1 uncultured bacterium | reverse complement strand
GAACAGCGGAAGACAACGCCTGAGAAGCAAAGTGTGGGACAAACCAAGAACAAGAGTGGCGCTTCACTGTTCCACTGACCTCTGAACAGCAGCAGTATGTGCAAGCTCTAGGACTAATCGAAGACTCATTACTGAGGAAGGACCAGACACAAACCACGACATCAGAAATTGCACCGAGAGAGCCTGTGAGTGTGGGGAATGTGAGATATACCTTGTATAATGTCAAGGGTCGGGTAGGTTTCCCCGGTCTGTGGGCGGCTACATGTCCCCGCCCTTTTCCTCCGACGTGTTGTGTTGATGCACCTCCTTTTCTCCGGTGATTGGACTTCCAGTATCGAGTCTTCTCTGGCGTTGACGATAGCTCTGGCCCGTCATCTCAATGAAGTGGGAGTGATGAGTGAGCCGGTCCAACGCAGCTGAGGCAAGGAGTGAGTTGCCGAACACTTCTGCCCACTCCTCCGGTGCCCGGTTGCTGGTAAGGATGATCGACTTTCGCTCATACCGATCACGAATGATCTCGTACAGATCCTGTGCTCCACGCGTAGACAGAGGAACGAGCCCAAAGTCATCCAGGATGAGCACATCTACCCGCAGGATGTTGGTGTACACCTTGTCGAATGTCCCGTCGGCACGACCGGCGTAGAGCCTGTCAACTAGATGATGCAGCGGCCGGTAGAGGACGCGATGTCCTCTCTTGATCGCCTCATAGGCCAGCCCCTGCGCAAGGTGGGACTTCCCCGTACCAGTAGGCCCAACAAGGAGCACGTTCTCCCCCTTGTCCACAAACCGACAGGAACCGAGTTCGTTCACCAGTGTCCTTTTAAGGCGCGGTGCAGCAGCAAAGTCAAACGAAGCGATGGTCTTGCTCTCATCGATCCCTGCTTCCCCGATCATCCGCCTAAACTTGCCCTGCTCCCGCCGCTCGATCTCATCATCGATCAGTAGGGCGAGGAACTCCGCCGGAGGGAGGGAACGGTCGATCGCCTCCTGGGAACGTTGCTCAAGCGTGTAGGCCATCCCCCCGAGGCGAAGTCGTTTCAGCTTGGGGAGCAACGGGTGAGTCTGCATCATCGCACCTCCTGTGGGAAGTAACTCGTTGTTGGCCTAACGTAGCGGTAGTGCTCCTCTTGTTGGATGGCTGTTTTCTCTTCATCCATAGGTTCGTTTTCCATACCGACAGCAAGGATCGTCTTCACCCGAATGTAACGTGGATCACCATAATGCATCGCCCGTTCGCATGCCGCCTCCAGCCTCTCTTCTCCCACCTTCTGCTTGAGGCGCAACAGTGAGTGCACGCTCGGGAGGCGATCCTGTACTCGATCACTCAGGAGTTGGGCCACCGCCTTCCCACACCACGGTCCGACCGCAACCGCCAGCTCACGACACCTCTGGGGTGTCTTCTCCAGCCACTCCCGCTTGTGTTGTGGGTAGTGGGCAAGACGCGTCGCTCGTCCACCACGTTTCTCTACCACCAGGTGAGTGGCGACAAGCTCTGTTTCGTGGTATATCTGTACTACACGACGTCCGACGTAGACATCGAGTTTCTTACCGATGAGGGTGTAGGGAGCAGAGTAATATCTGCTATCGATTACTACGTGGCAGTCGCGGTGGAGCGTTGCCTGGTAGGCCTTAACCAGCTCGAACGGCTGCGTTGGTAATGGGTTGAGGGCATCGCGTTCCACACTGTGGTAGCGGGTGAGGGGCTTCTCATGGGTCGTGCCATGATCCCTCACCCCGGCTACCTCCAGTGCCCATTCCCTTCCCTTTTCGTTGAGGCGAGCAAGATCAAGGGACGTCAGCTCTTCCCCGGCAATGAAGTTTCCTTTCACGTACTTAACATTGCTCTCCACCTTACCCTTATGGCGAGGGGTGCGTGGCCGGTTGGCACTCACTACAAACCCGTAGTGACGGGCTAGCCTGCGGTAGGGAACGCTCAGCACCGGGTCTTGTAGCTCCCGCTTCAGCACCGCCGCCTTGAGGTTGTCAATTACCACTCGCTGCGGCACCCCGCCAAACCAGCGGAATGCGTTCTCATGACATGTGAGCCATGTCGCCATCTTCTGGTCGAACACAAACTCCACATACAGATGCCGTGACCAGGACAAGGTCATCACAAACACCCACACCTTGCGCAGCTTGCCTTTCCCATCACGACACATCCCTACGTAGCCGAAGTCGACCTGTACTTCCTCTCCTGGTGACGTCTCCACACGACAGTACGCCTCTGGATCTTGCGGCTGCAGACGCTGAGCGTATCTCTTCACTGACGAGTAGCTGCCGGTGTAGCCATGATCCTCACGTAGCTTCCGCCAGATGACCGTCTTTGCTACCCCGCGGGCAAGGTACTCCTCTACCACCTTCTTGTACGGCTCCACCGTGCTCACGCACTGCTGAAGATGAGTCACCGGCCCAAGGATCGCAGCTAGCTCGCTCACGACAGGAAGCCCTCTATCCTTCTCCAAGAAGCCGTGTTTCTCCGCCAACTCGCGGTACTTACGAATCGTCTTCTTGGCATGACCAGTGTCGCGGTGGATCGCTTCCACCGACTGCCCTTTACGTAACCTGTAGATGATCTCTTGTATGTCATTCATGTGTACCCGCTCCATCTGCACCTCCATGTTTGCTCAACATGGAGGATATTTAACTGATCTTAGGCGGGGATACCAGC
>CBDUVB010000113.1:0-2685 GCA_965370555.1 uncultured bacterium | reverse complement strand
CCCGTGATCGGCCCTGTTCCTCTTGGAGAAGGGGGAGACTCGGGGACACGGAGACACAAAGAACGCCAAGGAAAGCGTTAAAACGTGGAAAAGAATGGCTCCTCGCTGTTTGGAGTGGGTAGCTGAAGACAGCAGGGTACGTAACATAGAGGCTCTGGCAAAGGAAAAGCAGGATACAAGAAGGAAAAACAAGAACAACAGGGGATGTTGGAGCGCCGTTCTTAGCGATCACTGCGCCCGACGTTGCGCTGTGAGATTGTGTCTCAACGTGGCAGACGAGCTACCACGCTACAGAAGAAGGCTTGCGTAGCGTCGCACCTTGTGTGCGACGTTGTGCTGCTGAAGTACAACGAACAGGCGCGAGAATAGCGTTCTATCATTTGCTGTCAGGAATTCGTTACCTACTCGAAACGACGAAGAGCCAGAAAAAGCTTGTGCCTCCCGCAAAGACGTGAAATAGTGATGGGTAATGAGAAAGGCTTGTGCCTCTTATAACCACCCCGCACCTTACCTGGAGCGTGAGGAGCCCGAACGGCTTCAGTCGAACGACTGTTCAGTCGAAGGACCGCCACTTGCGGAAGAGCTGGTTGCTGACTCCGATCCCGGTCCAGGCAAAGATGAGGATGATCAAGAACCACAATCCGGCCGCCTGCCAGTAGCTGAGTGTCTTAAAGAGCCCCAGGTGTCCGACCACAATGCTGTTCCACAGCATCTGGATGATCCAACTGAAGAAGAAAAACGCACCAATTCCGCCACCTGCCATAAGCTTGCGCACAAGTTTCATCTTCTGTACCTCCTCATTATTGAAACGAGCCATTATAGCACTCGCCTGCTTGTGTGATAAGACCCGCCGCTAGAAGTCCCAGTCTGTTTGCGGGGTGGGAAGGCGAAGGGCAGTGTCGAGCCGCGCGAGAAGACCCTGTGAGCCGGAGAGTTCATCAGTCCATGCAAGCCCAGTAGCAGGGCGCACACCCAACCAGAGGCGGGTGAACGCGTTGATCGACGCTTTCAGAATGGGCAAGCCCTTCTTTCTTCCCGGTTCGGCGCTTGATGAGGGGCCAAGGGTTACGATGTAGTCCCCTGCAGCACCGCTCCAGCGGCTCTCCTTATCGAAGAATCGCTCGACCGGATCCGTGAGGACGAGGTTGAAGCGTACTGTATCACCAGGTAGGCACGTCTGCTCAAGGCACCCGGGAAGGTCGATGATGCGTGCCTGCCAATAGGCGCTCGCTGACATTCGGCTCTCGTGCTGCGACTTGCTCGTGATCTCGCGTGCCTTGAACGGTTGCGAGAGAAGGTCTTGCAGTTGAATCCCCGGCGGTTCGTACAACTTCACGGAATGGACCTGATTGCCCAATTGTTTCAGGAGAGCGAGGAGTTCGAGGAATTCCTTTTTCGTCCGATAGGACATCCACCGGATCGTGTAGGGGCCATTCCCGACGGCCTTGGTCGAGCACCAGAAGTGATGCGTCAACTCGCCGCTCGCTGCGTCTATGTAGCCGAGACCGAAACCGTTATCGCTCCACAGCATATCGGCCTGCGTCATCTCGGGAGGGGTCACGGAACAGGTACCGTGCCGCCGCAGGCGAGCGAGGCGGGACCGGTGCACCATCTTCCAATCCTTTATCGTAATCCGCGTGGGAATAGGGGGACGAACATCGGTATTGAGGTCGGCAGGGTCGAAGGTGCACCAGTGTTCGTAGCTCCCGTTCCCGAACCCTAGCTGGTTGTAGTAGCCCTGCTCGAAGATGCCGAGCAGGGCAACCTTCATCCCACAGGCCGCCTCTTGTGTAAGCGTCTTCGCCGTAAGGGTACTTGCCAGCCCACGCTTGCGTGCGACGCGGCTCGTGGCGACGCCGGTGATGAGGGAGATATCCAGGTCCTCTTCGAGATAGCGCAGGGTACCGGGGGAGGTATTCACCATGCACTCTGCTACGCCGTTCACCTCGGCAACCATCGTGCGGCCGCTCTTGAGGACGGCGTCCATCGCCTTTTCGTATTCCTTCTTCTCCAGCCAGCCGATCTCGCGCCAGATACGGGCGACAGCCTTCTTGTCTCTGTCAGGATCGTATCCTCTGTATTTCATCATCGCATGTAGATCCCACCGTTCGCGTTGATCGTCTCCCCTGTGATGTAGCCTGCCTCTTCGGAGGAGAGGAAACAGACAAGGGCGGCGATCTCGTCCGGCTCTGCGACACGATGAGCCGGGATCTTGGCGCGGATGGCGTCTCCGCTCTTCGCGAGCGCGGCTGCGTTCATCTCGGTGTTCGTGTAGCCGGGGGAGACGGCGTTCGCCGTGATCTTGGGGGCGAGCTCCAACGCGAGGGACTTGGTCAATCCGATTAGCCCCGCCTTGGCCGCGGCGTAGTGCGCCCCGTGGTTCGACCCGGTCATCGCACGCAGACTGCAGATGCTGACGATACGTCCCCACGGTTCGGCCTTCAGGTAGGGAAGGGCGGCCTTGACCGTGTACAGGGCTGAGGAGAGGTTTACCGCTATGGCACGGTTCCAGTCCTCTATCGTCATCTCGTCTATCGTACGGTGTTGGGAGAACCCGGCATTGCTGACCACGATACGGATCCCACCGAAGCGCTCAGCCGTCTCTTTAACCAGGGTGCGGACTTGGTCGTAATCACCGACGTCGGCACGGATTGCGATTGCGCGACCACCAGCCTGTTCTATCTC
>CBDUVB010000112.1:0-2758 GCA_965370555.1 uncultured bacterium | reverse complement strand
CGTGTGCTCTTCGAGCAACTCTCTGACGCGCTGTTCGTGGAGACGCTAGATGGACAGATCCTCAACGTCAACGAGAGCGCCTGTAAGCTGCTCGGTTATACACGTGAGGAGCTCACACAGATGACGGTCCATGATCTTCTTCCGCCAGGGGCACCCGAGTTCCTCCCACAAGAGATCAATGCGGCAACCATACACGAGAATATCATCGAGACGGCCAATAAGCGCAAAGACGGGTCGATCGTGCCGGTTGAACTGCGCGGTCGAGTCGCGAACATCGATGACCAGCCACGGTTGCTCGTCAGCTTGCGCGACATCACCGAGCGGGTGCGTTTGGAGAAGATCCAATCGGTCCTGCACCAGATCGCGGAAACGGTGAACCTGACCGTGGACCTCGACGCTCTCTTCCCGGCCATTCGTCGTATCCTCGGGACCCTTCTTGATACGACGAACTTCCGGATTGCCCTGTACGACCGGGAGAGTGATACCATCTCCATGCCATACATGGTCGATGAGCAGGACACTTACCACTCCTTTGTCGCTGGGAAAACGCCCACCGCCTACGTGATCAAGGAGAATAAGTCTCTCTTGTTGACGCAGGAGAACAGAGACGAGTTCATCCGCTCGGCAGGGCTAGAGTCTGTTGGGCATACCGCGAAGGTCTGGCTTGGCGTTCCCTTGCGGGTGGAAGAAGGGGTCATCGGCGTGTTTATCGTGCAGAGCTACACAGACCCGTCTCTCTACACCGGGGATGAAGTGAAGATCCTCGAACTCGTGGCGGACCAAGTCAGTGTGGCCATCACGCGGAAACAGGACGAAGAGATACTCCGGGAGAGAGAGAAGCAGTATCACAGCATCTTCGAATCGACGACGGATGCGGTGCTCATCTTCAATCTGGATGGGAAGATCGTTGCGGCGAATCCCATCGCTTACAACTTGTACGACTACGGGGAAGGGGAACTGATCGGCCTCTCCGCGGAGAAACTCGTCCGTCCCGACTACTTCCACGGGTTCAAGAACTTCAGGAAACGGGTCGAAGATGGTGGTCGGTTCGAGGTTGATTCGGTCAACCTGCGCAAGGATGGGACTCCCTTCGATATCGAGATGCACGGGGCCGGGTTCGCCTATCAAGGAAAGCCTCACCTTCTATCGGTGGTGCGCGACATCACCGCCCGCAAGCAAGCGGAAGAGAGGCTCAAGAAATCGTCGCAGAAGATCGTAAGGCTACATGAGGTGGCACAATACCTGGAAAGCTGCAAGGATGAGGACGAGGCGTACCATGCGACCGTCGAGGCAGCGGAGAAGATCCTCGATTTCACGCTCGCCTCCCTGGACATTGTAGAGGGGGACAAGCTGGTGGTTAAGGCGACTTCGGCCGAATTACCATCGGGTGCAAGCCGGGAGAGTTCTCTCTCCAATGGGGGGCTGGCAGCGAAGACATATCGTACGAAGAAGACGACCATCTTCGGGAGTATGGATGATGTTCCTGAGGCTGCGCCGACTCGGGAGGAGTTTCGCTCTGGGATAAGCGCGCCGATCGGCGATATTGGTGTCTTTCAGGTCGTCTCGACGCACGTGAATGCCTTTATCGATGAGGACGCGCGCATGCTCGAACTATTGCTCGGCCACACCATCGAGGCGGTGAAGAGGATTCGCTTGCAAGCTGAGCTCAGGGAACAAGCGATGCGTGACCCATTGACCGGCATCTACAACCGTCGTTACTTCAACCAAGTGGTCGAGCAGGAGATTAACCGCTCCAAGCGGTACAAGCATCCGATTGCCTTCCTGATGATCGATATCAACCGCTTCAAGGAGATAAACGATCGCTTCGGACATCAGATGGGAGACAGCGTCCTGCAACAGGTGGCAAGCCTCCTCTTGCAAGAGGTACGTGAGGCCGATATCGTCGTGCGATACGGAGGGGACGAGTTCCTCATCGTGCTCCCGGAGACGAACGGAGAGGCCGATGTGGTGATGCAGAGGATCCACTACGCGGTGGGCAAGCGTAACGAGACGAACGAACTAATCCCATTCCCGGTTACCCTCGCGATCGGTAGTGCCCACTGGGAGCCTGATCGGGATAGACCGGTTGCGCAGGTTTTGGCCGAGGCGGATCAGAAGATGTACGAAGAGAAACAGCGAGCACTTACATAAGAATTACAGGTATCACCAACGTCGAAGATAAACACCCCTCTTTTATCCGTATCAGTTCAGCCGGCGATCATCTGATGAGGCCGGGAAGAGTTTCGCGATCCACATCCGATTAGGGGGGAGGGCTGCTTGGACCGTGAGGGCGACCTCGCGCCAGTAGTCCCGATCCTGGAGTAGGACGTCCACGACCTTTTGCAGGTATTCTGCCTTGATCGCCAGGGAGAGGTCCGATTCCGATCGATCTTGCTCCGTATCGCTCTTCCCCTGTAACTCTCCCCGCACGCGCGCGGCAGCCTGCCGGATGGGGAGCTTCTCTGTGTTGTGGAGTTCCTCCAACCGGCGGAGGACGACGAGGGCCTCGTCGGTCAGGATCAGTTTGTTCTTTGCGCCCCGGCTGATATGGGAGTCGAGGATTCCGTTGAGTGCGTCAAGTCGCAGGCGCACGGCGTGTTTCGATAGACCAAGGTTCTTCGCGATGTCATCCAGGGTAGCCATGAAACAATTATAGCGCGATGGATGGGCTGAGCAAAGCCGAGCCTCGGTCACTTCCTGGGAGGCTTTATTAACGTTAGCTGTTGTCGTATAATGTCGGTAACTAGTGGAAGAGGAG
>CBDUVB010000111.1:0-2780 GCA_965370555.1 uncultured bacterium | reverse complement strand
ACGCAACTCGAACTCGACCGCAAGAAGATCAACCGGCACATTCACGCCCTGGAACGCCGCCTAACCAAGGCCCGCTCCGAACGCGACCTGCGCCGGAAGAAACGCACGGCAGGGCGACTCCCGCAAGTCGTCCTCATCGGCTATACCAACAGTGGAAAATCGACCCTGCTGAACCGGCTGTGCAACGCAGACCTCCTGGTCGAAGACAAGCTTTTCGCCACCCTGTCAACGACCGTGCGCCGCGGGGAGATCGCTACTGATGAGTGGGCTTTATTCACCGACACGGTCGGGTTCATCCGCGATCTTCCCCATCATCTGATCCCTGCCTTCGCCTCCACCCTGGAGGCGGTACGCGACGCCGATCTTATCCTCCACGTCATCGATATTTCCCATCATTCCTATGAAGAGGACTACCACAGCGTCCTTGCGACCCTCAATAAAGAGGTCTTCTCCAGCGACGAACCCCGCTCACCAATCCTCAATGTGTTGAACAAGATCGACCTCCTCGGGGCAACCGAAGGGACTCCTTCCTTCGATGAAGGGGTCCGCATCTCAGCCAAGAATGAGTTTCACCTCGATGCCTTGAAAGAGCGGATCCGTGCCTTCCTTAACGAGGGGAAGGTAAGAACGTCTCTCATCGTTCCCTATGGGCTGCACCGGCTCTCCCGGCTTCAAGGGGTCACGATTAGCGGGTACACCCAAGATGGGATCGAGATTGAGGCGTGCCTCGCACCAGACGACCTCCTCTGGCTCCAGAGGGCCGGGGCAAGGATTAGGACGGCTTCTTCCCCCCGGGGGACGATTTCACAGTAGCGGCATCGACTTCTATCCGCTCCTTCTCTCCGATGAGGAGGGTGACCGTGTGGCGGAAGATGTTGTGCGAGAGCACCTTGCCACGCTTATCACGGTAGGTAACCCACGCCCCCAGCTTTGGCATCTTGGAGAGCTCGCATTTATAAGCTTCGTGTTCAAAGGCGAGGCAGCACATCAGCCGCCCGCAGATCCCCGTGATCCTCTCTGGGGGAACGAACAGCTCCTGGTCGTAGGCCAACTCCATCGGGACCGGGCTCGGCTCGTGCAGAAATCGATAGCAACAGAGGACCTGCCCACAGCGCCCGATTCCCCCCTTGATGCGCGCCTCGTCGCGTGCCCCCATCTGCCGAAGCTCGATACGGGTTCCAAATCGCCCTGCCAGATCTCGCAACAGTGAGCGAAAGTCGATCCGGCGCGGAGCCGTGAAGTATATGCGTAACTGGGAACGATCCAGGGTGTACTCCGCGGCGACAAGGTGCATTGGGAGGTCGTAGTGGGTGACCAGATCGCGCGTGGAGGAGAGGACCCGCTCCGCCTCCGCCTGATTGTGGGAGTACGCATCGAGATCCGAGGGGAGGGCTGAGCGTACCATCCGCTCGAGTTGTTCCCCTATCCCCTCTCCCGCGGAGAGGGCACTCTGCACCACGCCCAAGCGCAGCCCGTTGTGATCGACCACACACCGGTCCCCAGGAGCAAACCTCCCCGAAGACACGTGGAAGTATCCACTATCGCGCTCCAAGTTGAGCACGCGCACAAGAAAGACCGTCTCTTCAGGCACGAGCTAACCTCCCTATGGCAAGGAATAGTGAGAGGAAGACACTCTCAGGCGGCGCGTAGCGCTCAAGGGCCTGATACCGCTCCTCCACCCTTCGACAGAACGCAAGGACTCCCTTTGGTCGCACTCGCTCGCATAGGGAAGCGAGCAATCGATCCTCATACGGTGGGGAAATCGCCTTCCAGCGCACCATGACAAAGGCCACGTCAAGGAGATCTTCCAGGAAAAGGACCCCTTTCGCTCGCTCAACCCGTGCGAGGAGCCGCGCCCCAACGACGGCAAGCTCTACATCGCCATCGAGGAAGCGACCGACCGCAACGAGGATACCGGCATGGCGGAGTATCGGATCGGAACCTGTCACCGCAGCGATCCACTCCTCAGGAGTCGCCGCACGGGCCCTTTCCTCCGCCTGCGCACGCAACGTTACGAGATCCTCGTGTGACGCGAGAAAATCTCGAAGCTCCTCCTCGTTATGAGTGAGCGCCAGTAGGTAGCGCCCCTCCTCCTCACCGTATCCCACTGCCGTAAGCTTCGCAAGGGTATCCTCCTGAGAAGGCGGTGTTAATCGCACGATACGGCTGCGCGAGAGGATCGTCGGGAGGATATCGCTTGAATGCTCGGCCAGGAGGAGGAAGACAAGCCCCCGCGGCGGCTCCTCCAGCACCTTGAGGAGGGCGTTCGCCGCCTCCGGGGTCAACGCCTCGGCCGTGGGGAGGAGACAGACCTTATGGGAAGCCTGTGTGGGCGCAAATTGCCCATCACGAATCACCTCCCGCACCTGCGCGATCCCGATCTTCTGCTTCCCTGTTGGGGGAGAGAGCTCGATCAGGTCCGGGTGAACACCGCGCAGAACGAGCCCTTTGCCGTGCTGATCAGAAGCGAGGAGAGGAGCCGCCAGCCGCCGTCCCTCCGCCTCCCGATCCACGCCATGAGGAACGAGAAAGAGGGAAGAGACCGCGTTTCGTTCTTGTTGGTCAGGCAGAACACCCGTTTGCATGATGAAAGAGGGTACCACAGAGCAGGAATGGGCGCAACGATCACCGAGAGAGCGATTTGGCGAAGTGAGTCATTAAGCGAGTGATTGAGTGATTGAGTGATTGAACTGCCCAATCTCCCCTCCGGGCCAGCGGCCGATCATTCAACTTGAGATTCCCTGTGGTCTTGCCACAGGGTTTCCTTATCCCCCTCTCCT
>CBDUVB010000110.1:0-2808 GCA_965370555.1 uncultured bacterium | reverse complement strand
GCCAAGAAAAGCGTAAATGGATAAAGAGAACAAGATGCTTGGAACTCAAGAGTTAAGGCCTTTCTCAGCGATCTCTGCGCCCTCTGCGGTAAAATACTTGTCTGGAGTTCTCATGGATTCCTGGCTTCCTCATATAAGAACCATCAGCAAGCTTGGCTTTAAGCGGCCTGCTTTGAATAGCGAGGTGTCACTAATCTACACCTCGGGGTTCTTACGTTTGGTGTAATAGATGATGTCGTCGTGCCGCGTGTAGCCGAGGCGCTCGAAGAAGATCATAGATTCCTTGTTCCAATCCTCGATTTGACCCGCGAAGATCTCGATACCACAAGCGGAAAGCCTCTCTTCAACTGCAGCGACAAGCGCGCTCGCGATCCCCTGGCGCCGATGCCGTGGGGAGATGGCGAGCCGATTTATCCACCCCTTGCGGCCGTCGTGCGTTCCCAGGATCGCCCCTACCAGATTCCCCTCATCTTCAGCGATGAGGAAGACCGAACACGGCCCCTCGATCTCACGGACGATCCTATCCCGCTGGTCACGCCCGTTTGGCCTGAACGGGAGCCCAGCTTCCTCCCACAAGGCACACAACCTATCATAGTCGTCGATCGTCAATTCGCGGATCTTGACCATCGTTAAACTCTATCCCGCTGTAACGGAGATCCCTTCCAACCGCAGATAGGGGAGGGTGAAGTTGAAGACCCGCTCGCGTTCCATCGAGACTCCGGAGAGATCTTTCAGCGCTTGGAATGCATTCCCGGAAACGAGCGTTCCGCTGACCGGTCGGTCGAGCTTCCCGTTCTTGATCAGGTAGGCCCCCTTGGCAACGCCGGAGAAATCGCCCGAAATCGGGTCGGCTCTCCCGGAGAAGCGGGTGACGAGGAGTCCTTGTTTGATATCCCCGATCAACTCGTCCTTGGTCGCCTCGCCTGCGAGGATCTCGAAGTTGGTGGGGCCGATCCCAGGGATCGAACGTGCCGATCCCGACGCATGCCCGGTGCTCTCTTTCCCCATCGCGTTGGCGCTGTAGCTGTTGTGCATCAACGCGATGAGAGATCCCTCCTGAATCAGGTCGAAGCGTCTGTGTGCGATCCCCTCGCGATCGAAGGATGCCGTGGCGAGTCCCGCGGGGAGCAGGCCATCGTCGACGATCGACAGGATCGGCGCGGCGACGGGCTCACCAATCTGCGTTCCCCAGCGGCTCATCCCGCGAAGAACGTTCTTCGCGTTCGTCTGAAACAGGATCAACCCCGCAAGGATCCCCTGCACCGCGTTGGGCGAGAGGAGGACGGTCCCATTGAAGCTCTCTCCTTTTTCCGCTCCGAGCGAGCCGAGTGCGTTCTCGCAGGCGCGCCTGGTGATCGGCTCGATGTCGATCCCCGCAACCGTGTGCGAGGCGTCGAACTGGTAGTCCATGTTCGAGACCTTGTCGCCGTCGCGTGCCGTGGCCAGGGCGAAGTAATTGAACAGACTCCCCTTTTCGTGGAGAACGCTCCCGTGGGAGGCGTCCCCATGGGATACATCCCCGTGACTATTCACGAGCGCCCGTTCGCCGATCTCGACGGAGAACATTCCGTCTCCCAGGATCAGTCGTCGATCGATTCCCCGAGCGAGGTCGAGTATTTGGATCGCGTACCCAATAGCTTGCTCGATGGTGAAGCTCTCTGCCTTCGGATCGTAAATCCCGTCTACGTACCGGATATCCGCTACGGTGGGGAGGATGTTCTTCTCATCTGCCGGGGATGCCTTGGCGAGGATCACCGCGTCGCGAGAGGTCTCATCGAGTGCCGAGAGGTCGTTGGTGGAAGAAAACCCTATGCGTTTTCCGGCTAGGGCACGCACGCCGATCATCGTTTCTTGTTGTGCACGGGAGATCTGCAGATCGCTCTTCTCGATCATCACCGTGATCGTGCGCACCGACTCCCCGTAGACCTCCGCCTCATCGGCTCCGTGCTGCTGCGTACTCTCCAGCGTTTCCTCACACAGTTCAACAAGCTTCTTATTCGTCATTCCTGCTTCCCTCCGATCGTAACTACGCAACGCAGGTGCGGTCCGCCCGCGTCAACCTTTGCCCACTGCCCTTTGCCACATCGTCCGGCTCCCAGGTCCCACGCGAAGTCGCTCCCCACGGCATCGACAGATTTCAATACGTCAAACGCGTTTCCCGAAATGG
This sequence comes from uncultured bacterium, assembly GCA_965370555.1. GTDB lineage: Bacteria > Bipolaricaulota > Bipolaricaulia > UBA7950 > UBA9294 > JAJOKK01. The sequence goes on along the minus strand of CBDUVB010000110.1, from coordinate 641 downwards.
TGATCCCCCGCACCAGTTCTCCGACCTTACCGTTCTCGATTCGGTGTGCCTCGCGCACCCCAAACATGAACTCGGCATTGGAGTCGGCCTGCCCGCCGCCACCCAGTCCTTCGAGGAAATAGCCGCTCTTCACTTCAGCGATCATCTCCTCCATCGAGGCGGTCCCTGGTTCGATATAGGTGTTGCGCATGCGGATGAGCGGTTCGTCGGAGTACTCGAACGCGCGTGCGTTTCCGGTCGGTTCCACTCCAAAGTAGGCTGCACTCTCCCGGTTATGCAGGTAGGAACGGAGGACTCCGTGATCGATGATCACCGTCTTCTCAGTCTTCACCCCTTCATCGTCGACCAACAACTCGCCAGCGGCGTGAGGTTGATATTGTGAGGGGCCGCTGTCACACAGAGTAACGAGGTCCGAGGCGACCTTGACCCCGATCTTGCCGCTCGTGATCGCCCCACTGCGAACGAGGTCCGCCTCGACGGTGTGTCCGATCGCCTCGTGGCTGAGCACCCCCACAAGGCCGGGGTCGAGGACGACTGCCGTCTTCTCTCCCGCTGGGTACGGTGCCTGCAACAGGTTGACGGCGAGTTTTACGAGAAACAGCATTTGAATGCCCCGTCCCGGGAGGGCGGGGATGAAAAAT
>CBDUVB010000109.1:0-2942 GCA_965370555.1 uncultured bacterium | reverse complement strand
GAAGAAGAGGGTCTCCCCACCCTCGGGCAGATTCCATACGACAACAAGGTGACAAAGATGATGATCGAGGGGAAGAGTGCGGTTGAGGATGAAGAAAGCCCAGCCGGAAAGGCGATGCGAGAGATCTTTAAACTGTTCATGAGAGAGTGGAAAAGAGAAGGAGGTTAGAATGCCAAGAGGAGACGGAACAGGACCGGCAGGAGCTGGTGCAGGAAGCGGAATGGGTCGTGGCCAGGGAGGTCAAGGACGGGGACAGATGGGCGGAAACCGCGCCGGTGCAGGGCCATCCGGTTACTGCGTCTGCCCAAAGTGTGGCGAGCGCGTTGCACACGCAGTGGGAACACCGTGTTACAAGATAGATTGCCCCAAGTGCGGGGCGAAGCTCGCGCGCGAATAAGCGTAAGGGAAAGCCGCTTTGAAAACCTACCTCGATTGTTTCCCATGCTTCATGCGTCAAGCGCTCGATGCGGCGCGGATGGCGACCGATGATCCCGCAGTACAGAGAGAGGTCCTCGATCGGGTGGCCAAGCTTCTCCCCGCGGTTCCGTCGGACTCTACCCCAATCGACATGGGCCAGCTCATTCACCGGCTGGTGCGGGAGGTAACAGGGATCGCTGACCCGTACGAAGAGGTGAAGAAAGAATCAAATGACCTCGGCCTCAATCTCTATCCCACACTGAAATCCCAGGTAGAAGGGTCGGAAGATCCCCTCCTTACCGCGCTCAAGATTGCAGGAGCAGGAAATATCATCGACTTTGGCCCCAAACTAACGATGGATCCCAGCCGCTCGCTCGATCAGATAGTGAACGATTCGCTAACCCAAGCGTTACAAGAGCCGTTCGATTCAGTGCATTACCGTGCGTTCAAGGAAAAACTAACTGAAGTAAAGGAGATTCTCTACTTGGGGGACAACACCGGGGAGATCGTGTGCGATAAAATCCTGATTGAGGAGCTTGTGCGGCGTGGAAAGGAAATCACGTTTGTCACCCGCGGTGAGCCGACCATCAACGATGCTACCTTGACTAACGCGCGTTATGTAGGATTAGATAAGGTGGCCACTGTGATCACGAACGGGTCTGACGCTCCTGGTACCCGGCTTGAGGATTGTGCCCAAAAATTCGTAGCGGCGTTTCAATCCGCGAGACTCATTATTTCCAAAGGGCAGGGGAACTTTGAGGGACTATCTGACGTCCCCGGGCCGATCTTCTTCCTGTTCAAGGTGAAGTGCCCGGTGATCGCCCGGGAGGCCGGGGCAGAGATCGGGGCGGTGGTGCTGAGAGAACAAACCGTGGCGAAGGTGACCCCACGCAACGAGCTATCGTGAATTAGGTTCCCTCGCAGTTAAGGAAAGGTAACTCAGAGAAAGAGTCAAGGGATGAGTCTCTCGCTAAGCCGTAGGGACGCGAGGAACAGCGGAAGACACGGTCTGAGAAGTAAAGGGCGGGATAAACCAAGAACAAAAATGATGTTGAGCTGGTTCCCCCTTGGCGATCTTTGCGGCTTGAGTGAGTGCAACGAACGGGCGAGAGAAAAAGCTTGTATCTTGCAAAGACGCAGAGAACAAGAGAAACTTTCACCGCCGAGGGCGGGGAGCACGCAGAGAGCAAAATGGAAACCTTAATGCCTTATCTCAGTGACCTTTACGGCTTCTACGGTAACATATTTGAAACCAGGGATTAAGCTTGAAGACGAGAAGTAGAAAAGGTTTGCGCAACAGGTTCTGTAGCGTACCTCATCAGCCTGATCCTACGGTGATGGCATGATTTTACGAACTCTAAAGGTCCTTCTTTTCTTTGGAACGCGGCCGGAGGCGATCAAATTGGCGCCGGTCCTGCAGGCACTCCGGTCTGTCGAGCGGATCGAACCGGTCGTCTGCGTTAGCGCGCAGCACCGTGAGCTCCTCGATCAGGTTCTCCAACTCTTCTCCATCGCACCCGATTACGACCTCGACCTGATGCACCACGATCAAGACCTGTTCCAAATCACACGGTCGATCCTAGAACGGATCGAGCCGGTCTTGTCGAGTGAACGCCCGGACCTCGTCATCGTACAGGGGGATGCACACACTGCGTTTGCGGGAGCACTTTCCTCCTACTACGCTAAGATCCCGGTCGCGCACGTGGAGGCAGGCCTGCGCACACACGACAAGTACGCCCCCTTCCCCGAGGAGATGAATCGTTCGTTCATCGATCGGGTCGCTGACCTTCACTTTGCCCCAACCAAGAACGCGCGGGAGAATCTCCTCACGGAAGGTATCGCAAAGGAGACCGTTTACGTCACCGGAAACACGGAGATCGACGCGCTGTTCCTCGCGCGCGAGCGGGTTCCTCTTGTGGAAGAACCCATTTCGGGGAAGGTTATCTTGGTGACGGCGCATCGTAGGGAGAGCTTTCACGGCGGGATTCTCCACATCTGCGAGGCGCTGCGTGAGCTGGCGCTACGGCGCGATGTCACGATAGTCTACCCCGTTCATCCAAACCCAAACGTGCGCCGGACGGTCGAGGCGGAGCTGGCGGGGAGAGAGAGGATTAGCCTTATCGATCCCCTCGATTACGTCTCGTTCGTCCACCTTATGGCACACGCGGCCATTATCCTCACCGATTCCGGCGGGGTGCAAGAGGGGGCAGCGGCACTTCACATCCCCCTCCTTGTCCTGCGCGATACCACGGAACGGGTAGAGGGACTGCAGAGTGGTGGGGCGCGTCTTGTGGGAACGGATCCGGAAAAGATCGTCGCTGAGGTAAATCGGTTATTGGACGACAAGCACGCTTACAAGGAGATGGCGCGGGCGAAGAACCCATACGGGGATGGACACGCTGCCACACGGATCGTAGAAATAATCAAGGAGAGGTTCTTATGAGAACTGGATCCGCCGATCTTCACCTTCACACGACGGCTTCAGATGGTACGCAAAGCATCCCCGAGCTGGTGAAACGAGCTGC
>CBDUVB010000108.1:0-2986 GCA_965370555.1 uncultured bacterium | reverse complement strand
TCTCTGCGTGCTCCGCGCCCTCGGCGGTGAAAGCTTCTGCTTCGCAAGGAGAAGAGACTGGCGAAATAGCCTGCGCTACCTACTCGAAACGACGAAGAGCCATTATCACGGTCTACTTGCGACGGCCGCCGAAGTGGGAAGACCCATTTACCAGGGGGGTGAAACCATGAGTATGTGAGCTCTCGGGGTCAGACCTTGTATCGTGCATTCACTGGTAAGAATCATCCGATTGATGACTGCCGCTATTCTCTGACTCTAAGTGCAGGACACACTGCGGCCAATGAGAGAGGCATGAAGCTGCTGGGGTTCTTGTTGCGTCGTTGGGGGGCATCTGACCTCACCCAGCTTAGCGTGTTGTTGAAGCGATGCGGGGGACGTGTCACAATCCATTGCCCCTGCCTGCGGACGGAGGTGTGAGACAGCTCGCGCTGCTCACCCCGGCAATAGGATGATTAGGAGTTCACTCGCTGGACGGAAGGAGAGGTGAACATGAGCAGAATTGTGGTCCTGGGTTGCGGCGCAGTGGGGAGACACATGTCCATCGACTTGTGCAAGGCTCCCGGCTGCGACGTCGTCGCAGTCGATGTTGATCAGAAGGCCTTGGAGCGCTTGGCTCAGGAGCATTCGGTTCAGACCCGAATCGAGGACCTCTCCACACTCGAAGGAGTCACGCGGGCTGTTGAGGACGCGGACCTTGTCATTGGCTCGGTGCCCTATTCCATCGGATACACAATGCTCGAAGGGGTCATTCGTGCAGGCAAGAACATCGTGGACATCTCGTACTTCGAAGAGGATCCGTTCGGTCTGGACGACCTGGCAAAGCAAATGGGAGTTACCGCCGTGGTGGACTGCGGCGTGGCGCCGGGCATGGCCAACATCATTCTTGGCGATCATGCCCGGAAGATGAAGGTTGCGCGCTACGAGTGCTACGTCGGCGGCATTCCGAAGGAGAGGAACGCACCGTTCGGGTACAAGTCGCCCTTTCCTGTCCTTGAGGTTCTGGAGGAGTACGCCGGCTCCGGCCGGAGGGTCCAGGACGGCAAGGTGGTCGCCGAGCCGATGCTCTCCGAAACCGCGACGGTCAACATAGAGGAAGTCGGACCGCTGGCATGCCTTAACTCCGACGGGCTCCGTACTCTAATTCGCACCATGGACATCCCCGATATGATCGAGAAGACCCTGCGTTATCCCGAACACGTTGACGCAATGCGCATCTTCAGGGATGCGGGGTTTCTCAACTTGTCCCCAATCCAAGTGAAGGGTGTTTCGGTGCGGCCGATCGACGTGACTGCAGCGCTGATCTCCCCGCTGTGGAGATACGGTCCAGGCGAGGCGGATCTCACTGTCATGAGGCTGGTCATCTCTGGTGAGGAGGACGGGAAACCGGCGATCTACACGTACGACCTGTACGACGAATACGACCCTGAGACCGGGATCCTGTCCATGGCCAGGACGACCGGGTATACGTGTACAGCAGTCGCCCGGCTGATACTTGACGGTGGCTACTCACAACACGGAATCAGTCCTCCCGAGTTTGTCGGTCGTGCCGACGGGTGCCGGGAGCGCGTTGAGAAGTATCTCAAGGATCGTGGCGTCTGCTACAGGATGCAGCGTTCCTAGTTTCCCGTGCCAACCCACGAGCATCTCTATCCAATCACAGTCTAGACATGCACGCCAGCCATGACGTCTTAGTCAAGGTGCGGGACCCTCATTCTTCGGGATTCACTCTTGTTTAGGGCATCTCGTGGCTGTAGTTTGAAGTACAATGGCGGACGAGGCGCACAAGACACTGCCGACATCACGAACAAGAGGAGTGCTGATCATGAATGACGCAATGGGGACTGTGGAGCACAGTGGAAATTGGGAACAGGTGGATGGAACACGCCCCAAACTGCTTCGGTTGAAAGTGCCGGGCGGTTGGCTGCTGACCGTGGCCGGAGGAGCCAGTTACCATGTGGCGTTCTATCCCGACTTAGAACACACGTGGAATCCCAAGATCAAGAACTGACGCAGGATGGGCGCGATCGGGCTCGACAAACATCTTGGAGAGGACTGCAATGCGTGGTAGTGAACGAAGCAAGATTTGCCCTGGTCTAGAGGTCAAGATCGTACAGAAGCACGACCAGCATAGCGGTCTTCTGACAAGAGGAATCGTAAAGGATATCTTGACCAAGTCACCAACCCATCCGCATGGAATCAAGGTCCGCTTGGAAACGGGCGAGGTCGGCCGGGTAAAGGAGATCCTATCAAAGACGTGAGCAAGTCGTCGTGAGCACCTTCAGGTTGCTCCCTTGCCGCGCAATCAGAGGTTACGCGGGATCGGGGAACACAGATGCTATTTCGAAAGAGATGGGGCGTCGCGGGAGTGCTCGACGGAAGATCAAGCTCCCCTTTATTGGTACGACAACACGAAGACGGTGAGCTCTTCGGGCAGGGGAGCGGCGTTGATGACGAGGCTTCGTTCGGCGACTTCAATCACGGTCTCGTCCACGAGGAAAGTGTCGATGTTCCAATCCAGCTCGGGTGTTTCGTAATGCATGGCAAGGATTACGAGTGGTTGGAGCTGTTCGATCACCCGATTGGCTCGAAGCGCGTCAATCCTGGGACCTCCGCCCACTGGGATCAGCAGGACATCGACCGTAGCGATGGCAGCCGCTTGCGCCTCCGTAAGAACATGACCAGGGTCACCGAGGTGCGCGATCCGTAGCCTATTCCCCTCAATGAGATACACCGCATTGGCATCTGAAAGCGAGCACGGCACGTGGTCCTCGTGGCATGTCTCCACGGTGTAGAAGCGCACGCCATCGCTTTCCTGATCGAGGCTAACCACGCCGGTGTCCACGAACGAACCACTGGATTCCGGCATGCGCCGGAATGACGACATTCGCAGCAAGCTACAGTCGTAGCAAGCTGCGGGGAATCCAACCCGCAGAGAATAAAGAAATCCCTTGAAATTGACTATCCCCGTAGCAAGACTACGGGGTAT
>CBDUVB010000107.1:0-3069 GCA_965370555.1 uncultured bacterium | reverse complement strand
TACTCGATCGTCACCTGCGACTTCCCATCCGGCCGCAGGTAGGGAAGAGTCCCATCCTTGCGCAGCGCTGCCAGGCGCTTGGTCAGACGGTGGGAGAGGACGATCGGAAGAGGCATCAGCTCGTCGGTCCCGACGCAGGCGTAGCCGTACATGATCCCCTGATCCCCGGCACCGATCGTGTCGTAGGGATCCACCGCGATGCCATTCCTCGCCTCCTTGGCCGTTGCGATGGCGGCGGCGATATCTGAAGATTGCTCCTTGATCGTCGAGAGGACAGCGCAGTCGTGGTAGTTGAACCCGTAGGCGGCCTTATCGTAGCCGACCTCCTTCACCACTCGGCGTGCGATCCGATCGATATCGGCGTAGATTTCGGTCGAGATCTCGCCCCCGACGAGGACGAGCCCGGTGGTGAGAAAGGTCTCGCAGGCGACGTGAGCCTTCGGATCCTTTGCTAAGACAGCGTCCAAGACAGCATCGGAGATCCGATCGGCGATCTTATCCGGGTGCCCCTCCGTTACCGACTCCGATGTGAGAAAGCCTCTTCCCATAGTTTCCTCCTTCATCTCAATGCAGGAATCCTAGCCACCCCTCCAGGCGAGCGCAAGGTTAAGAACCTTTTCTGTGAAAGGCCTTGTATAGTGAAGCAATACGGATACAAGACCCCAAGTCTAACTCGGACTTCACCCCGCGGGGGAGAATACTGTACAATAGGAGGGTAATTGGGAGAGGTGATGGCACGTAGGAAGGCGAGTAACGGTGCGACGCTCGGCTCTGAGAAGACTCCTTGGCAAGCAGCGTCCGAGCTGCTTGAGGTGCCACTCTGGTATCTCAAGTTCTGGGGGATGAGAGGCAACAATGAGTAGGGAATCTGACCGGATCCCGGACCGGTCCAGCAAGGTCCTCGTGGAGTATGTGCGGGTGCCTCAAGCGCGCATAGTACAAGCCATTCACCTCATACGTGGGCACAGGGTTCTGCTGGATGCAGACCTTGCAGTTCTCTACGAAGTGGAGACCAAAGCGCTCACCCGGGCAGTCAGAAGGAACCAGGAGCGCTTCCCTGAGGACTTCATGTTCCAGATGTCGAAAGAGGAGTTCGAAGACTTGAGGAGCCAATCCGGCGCCTCAAGTCAGTGGGGCGGTAGAAGATACCTTCCCTACGCGTTTACTGAGCAGGGTGTTGCCATGCTGTCGAGCGTCTTGCGGAGCCCGCGTGCCGTGAAGGTCAACATCGAGATCATGCGCGCATTTGTGCAGTTACGGAGGATGGTTGCTAGCCAAGCAGATTTGGCCCGCGATCTAGCGGCGCTAGAGAAGAAATACGATGCCCAATTCAAGGTCGTGTTTGACGCGATTCGCAAGCTCATGACTCCGCCTGAACCGGAGACTAAGCGGGTGATTGGCTTTGGGGGAGAAGAGGATACACAGTCCAGGTCTAGCGAGGATGCTTGAAGCCAGTGACCATGGCGAAGAGCAGGAGAAGAAGAGGGCCCGGATGATTATGATCAGGAAGAATCTGAAGGGGTTGGGGTGCGATGTCTGAGAAGCGAGAGCTGCATAATTCGAATAAGGATCTCGCACAGCCTGTGCGAGAAATTGTGCAACAGCCTGTTGCACAATTACCCTCCGGCTATGCAGAACTCTTGGAGGGTCTGAAAAAACGCATCCGGGAAGCGCGGGTAAAGGCAAACCTCTCTGTTAACAGGGAACTTGTCTTGCTCTATTGGGAAATTGGCAAAGTTATACTGCAACGTCAGTCGCGGGAGGGTTGGGGAACAAAGATCATTGAGCGTCTGTCACGAGATCTGCGGCGCGAATTCCCCACCATGAGGGGATTTTCACGCGCAAATCTTTTCTATATGCGTGCCTTTGCTGCGGCCTACCCTAACCAGGTAATTGTCCAACAGGTTGTTGGATAATTACCCTGGGGGCACAATGTGGTGCTTACCACGAAGCTCAAAGATGTGACTTTGCGCCAATGGTACGCTCGTGCCTGTATCGAAGACGGCTGGTCGCGCGCCGTGCTTGTCCATCAGATCGAGTCCAATCTGTACGAGCGACAGGGAAAGGCCTTGACCAACTTCGATCGGGCGCTGCCCGCCTCGCAGTCCGACCTGACACGCGAGTTGGTCAATGATCCTTACAATTTGGAGTTCCTCGGCATCGTTGACGAAGTCAGTGAGCGGGAACTGGAACGATCACTGCTCGATCACCTCAAGGATTTCTTACTTGAACTGGGAAAGGGCTTCGCCTTTGTAGGCAGCCAGTATCACCTGGAAGTCGGGGGTCAGGACTACTACCTGGATCTTCTGTTCTACAACATCATCCTGCGGGCGTTCGTTGTCATCGATCTGAAGGTGGAAGCATTCAAGCCCGAGTTTGCGGGTAAGATGAACTTCTACCTTAACGCAGTAGACGATCAACTCAGGCTCGCAGACGACCAGCCACCCATCGGCCTGATCCTCTGCAAGGAGCGGAATCGGGTCACGGTGGAATTCTCATTGAGAGGCATGGATCAACCGATGGGCGTCTCCGAGTACCAACTGCTTCCGAGAGATGTGCGAGATACGTTGCCATCGCCCGAGCAGTGGGAGGCGGAGCTGGAGTCACTAGAGCCTGAGGAGAGAGTGAGCCTTGAACACAAGCCGTCGCCACATGTCGATAACCGCGACACGTTCGAGGGATATGTCGATATCAGGTAGCGATTTCGACACGTTGGATAGGAATCGGCGGATTCGAGATGAATCGTAAAGGAATTGGAAAGAGAAGGGGCGGAATCGTTAACGCCCGTGGAGCCAAGAGACGCGGAATCGTCAGATGAGGGCAGGAGGATCATCAGCACCAGGAGCATCAAGACGACGATGAAGATCGCGACGTCGATGACCATCTTCTTGAGGTCACAGAATGTGATCTCAAGATTGGGATATGCACCAGGGGCTTGAGAACCTCCATCCCTGGGAAGTTATGAATTAGCATCCATTCAGCCGCATTTGCCGTAAAGAACCGATCACGCTAGTATTATGTAGTTGATACGAAATCACGCATCAACGAGGAATGGCGAGAATGTGAAAA
>CBDUVB010000106.1:0-3112 GCA_965370555.1 uncultured bacterium | reverse complement strand
CGGGTGATCGTGAACCTCGATCGGGTCGCGAATACATCCACTGCGTCGATCCCGATCGCCCTCGATGAGGCACTCCGCGAGGGGAGGATCGTGAAGGGGGATGTGGTGGTCCTCACAGCGTTTGGGGCCGGGGTAACCTACGGGGCCACGGTCGTCAGGATCTAGCGATGGGGCGAGAGCATCGACTGGCGTTCATCTTCCCCGGCCAGGGAACGATTCCTCGAATACTCCCCCCGCCCTCTGCTTTGGGGACTCGGCTGTTCGACCAGGCGGTGCAGGCTGGGCTCCGGTTGCAGGATTGGATCGAGGAGGGCGATGAGGATCGCTTGCGACGAACGCAGGTCGCTCAGCCAGCGATACTCATCGACAGCCTCATCAAGGAGGGAAGGCTGCGCGAACGCGGGATCGTTCCCACAGTCGTCGCTGGTCACAGCCTGGGGGAGTACACTGCCCTGGTGAGCGCCAGTGTCCTGCATCCGGAGGAGGCGCTTTCCGTGGTGATCGAGCGCGGACGCCTGATGGAGTCCATCTCCGGCGGAATGGCGGCGATCGTCAAACTCCCGCTCGATCGGGTGGAAGCAATCTGCCGTCAGGGAGGATCGCAGGTGAGCGTGGCGAACGTGAACGGCCCGGCGCAGGTGGTGATCTCCGGGGAGGAGCAGGCGCTCCTTGCAGCGATGGCGTCGGCCGAGGAGGCTGGGGGGCGAGCGATTCGGCTGCACGTCTCCGGCCCGTTTCACTCTCCCTTTATGGAAGGTGCGCAACAGGAGCTTGCCCCGAGGATCGAATCCCTCCCTTTTTCTGTCCCGAGGATCCCCGTGATTTCCAGTGTTAGTGGGAAGGTAGAGAGCGATCTGAGAAGGCTAAAAGGCCTCCTATTGACACAGATCACCGCTTGCGTATCCTGGGTAGATGTAGTGGAGGCTCTGGTGCAGATGAAGGTCAGCTGCGCGGTGGAGGTCGGGCCGGGGAAGATCCTCACCGGTCTGGGGAAGCGGATCACCTCACAGGTGAGATTTGTGACGTTCGAGGAGGCGCTCGATGGGGCGATTTGACGGGAAGGTGGCTGTCGTCACCGGCGGGACGAGGGGTATCGGAAGGGCGATCGCGGCCCTCTTGCATCAGGAAGGGGCTCTGATTACAGTACTTGCCCGCGGCGAGAAGGCTGGAGCGGCGATAGAACAGGAACTCGAAGGGTGCCGATTCCTGCCGGTCGATGTCTCCGACTTCGCTCAGGTAAAGAAGGCGTTTCAGTCGATACATGAAGCGCACGGACGCATCGACTTTCTCGTCAACAACGCCGGGATCACGCGGGACCAGTTGATCCTGCGCATGAGCGAGGAGGATTGGAAGCGGGTTGTTGACGTGAACCTGCAGGGGCCGTACAACGGCATGCGCGCCTGCCTACGCTACATGGTGAAAGCGAGAGGCGGGGCGATCGTCAATATCGGATCGGTCGTTGGTGAGACCGGAAACGCAGGACAGGCGAACTACGCGGCCGCCAAGGCCGGGCTCATCGGGCTCTCCCGTAGCGTTGCCAAGGAGGTCGGCAGTCGCGGTATCCGCGTGAATGTCGTCTCGCCCGGGTTCATCCGCACCGAGATGACGGAAGGGTTGGGCGAAGAGATTCGCTCTTCGTATCTGGCTTCTCTCCCATTAGGGAGGGAGGGGGAGCCTGAAGAGGTTGCCGAAGTGGTTGCATTCTTGCTTTCACCCCGGGCTTCCTATATAACAGGACAGGTTATCGGTGTCAATGGAGGGCTCTACCCTTAGAGATAGAGCAAATACGAAAAGGAGGTATCGATACGTATGGATGATATTGTCAATAAGGTACGCGCCATCATCTCCGATCAATTGATGGTCGATCCCAGCGAGGTCACCGATGCGTCCTCGTTCGTTGAGGACCTGGGGGCAGATTCACTCGATACTGTGGAGCTGATCATGGAATTCGAAGACGAATTCGGCGTGGAGATCTCCGACGAAGATGCGGAGAAGATCTCTACCGTTGGTGAGGCGATCGCTTACATGAGCAAGCTCTTGGGTGACAAGAAAGACTGACACTCGACAAAGGGATGTGGGGCGGCGAGAGACGCTCGCCCCTCTTTCCTTTCCCTCTCTGATTCAGCTCTTTACATCAACTGTCAAGGTTAGGAGAAGTCGATGAACTACATCCGCGGCCGCACTGAGGATGAGGAAACGATCGCTCGCCTTGCCGTGCAAAGGGAAGGCCTTGAGCGTGAGGGGAACAAGCGCGCGCAGCAAGTGCTCGAAGCAGCACACGCCCTGTTGTAGTGATGCCAAGGATCGGCCTTCTCTCCGATATTCACGGGAATCTCCCCGCTTTGGATGCCGTCCTCGCGGCACTCGCTAAAGAAACGATAGATCGTATTGTTTGCTGTGGGGATATCGTTGGGTACGGACCGTGGCCTGGCGAGGTGATCGCGCAACTGCGCGTAGCCGACGCGCTCTGTGTGCAGGGTAACCACGACGCAACAACTGCGGGTATGCTCCCCCTCGATTACTTCAACGTTGCTGCCCGTGCGGTCATCGAATGGACACGGACGGTTCTCCCTTCCAATCAGGTCGCGTACTTGCGGGATCTCCCACAGACCCTTGTTGAGGACCAATTCGTCGTGGTGCACGGGAGCCTGCGCGGACCGCTGTGGGAGTACATGCGCGACGCCTTCGTTGCAGGGGAGACCTTCTCCCTTCTCGACCGACCGTTCGGGCTCTTCGGACACTCTCACGTCCAGGGCGGGTTCGTCGACCTCGACGGGCGGGTGGTCCCCCTCGATCGCACGACTGGCTCGGTTGACCTTCTCCCTGCAGGACGATACCTGATCAACCCCGGGAGTGTGGGACAGCCGCGCGATGGTGATCCGCGCGCCGCGTATGCAATCATCGACTTCGCTGAGAGGAAGGTCTTCTTCAAGCGGGTTCCCTACGATATTCAAGCCACAATGCAAGGGATCCTCCACGCGGGGCTTCCGCCACAGTTTGCCGAGCGTTTGCAAAGGGGGCGGTAGAATGGAAAAGGAGCGTGCGTTGGAAGTCGCTGTTCGTGCGGCGCGAGAGGTGGGAGCGATACTGCGCGCGGGGATGCGTGCGGAGA
>CBDUVB010000105.1:0-3136 GCA_965370555.1 uncultured bacterium | reverse complement strand
TGTAACTGATGTATGCCGAAGTCTAAACATTGTCACCTACTCCTCTACTCTACCGCCCTCGGCGGTGCAAGCTTTTGCTTAGCAAGGAGAAGAGACTGGTGGAATAGCCTGCGTTACTCTAAACGACAAGGAACCTAAAATGTTAAGGGCGGTCGAGCGAAATCGCTCGACCGCCCTCTCCGGGTGGTGAAAAAGATGAGGGGGTTCTCATGCTTTAACGGCGCTACTATAGCACATTCTCCATGCCCTTGTCTGTTATATAGATCACATTAACTGCTACACCGCATACGGTATGGAGCATCTCACTTGTCAGCCAGCAGATCCTGCAACGAGAGGGAGTCGAGAAGCCCTTTGAATCGTTGGTCGATCTTTCCCCACGCAAAACGCGTCGGGCATATTGCTGTCAGGTGGCAACCCGAATTGGCCGTAATGCAGCCGACAAGGTCGAGCGACTCATCGAGGGATTCAAGGACCTTCCTGACCGAGACCGTCATCGGATCATCGACGAGGGTATACCCTCCGCCTCTTCCCTGTTGCGCTGCGACAAGCCCTGATTGTCGCAATTGGTGAAGGATCTTCTCCATAAACGGGACGGGAAGGGCATACTTCTTCGCGATCGTGCCTGCCGAGAGTGGTCCCGCATCCGTATTTGCTGCTAGTTCGAGGGCGGCGATCAGGCCATAGCTCGCCTTCTTCGTCAGGTGCACACCCTCCTCCCGCTCATCCTTCGGTCTTCTCCTTATCGGCGAACGCCTGGTAACGCCTTTCTAGTGCGGACATCTCCTCAGCGATACGCTCGTGTCGTTGCACAAGTACTGGAGGTATCTCTTGCCCAGCTTGAGTGAGGTACGCGTAGATCGCCTCGTTCAACGCATCGGCAGCTAATGCCGAACAGTGCATCTTCACTGGAGGGAGACCTCCAAGTTCCTTGGCAACCTCACGGTTTGTGATCGCGATCGCTGCCTCAAGAGTCTTCCCCTTAGCTATGTCCGACACCATTGATGAGGTCGCGATCGCCGCTGTACAGCCGAATGTCTCCCAGGAGATGTCCGTAATCACCTCGCGCCCCTTTTCGTCCTTATCAACCTTGATGTAGAGCCACATCACATCGCCACAAACAACATTCCCCACCTTGCCGATTGCGGAGTAGTCAGGAAGCTTCCCCATGTGGTGTGGGTGGCGAAAGTGCTCGATCACTTTCTCAGTGTACATCTTATCAACCTACCTTAAACGGTGAGATCGCGCGCAGATCCTCGACGACACGTGGGAGTACTTCAAGAATCGTATCTATCTCTCCATCGGTTGTCTGCCGACCGGTACTGATCCGCAAACTTCCGTGCGCCACCGCAAGCGGAACCCCGATCGCGAGCAGAACGTGACTTGGTTCGAGGTCGGGGGAGGAACAAGCAGAGCCTGTTGAGGTCGCAATCCCCTGCTCATCGAGCCTCATCACCAAACTCTCCCCCTCGATCCCTTGAAACCCGAAGTTCGTGATGTGAGGGAGAAACTTTGTTTCGTGTCCGTTCAATCGTGTCCCTGGGATGGAGGAGATCCCCGCGATCAACCGCTCTCTATACCCACGCAACCGGGCCGCGGTCGCCTCCATCTCCTGGAACGCAATATCTGCCGCAGCAGCCATTCCAACGATTCCAGGAACGTTCTCCGTTCCGCTGCGGCGTCCCCTTTCGTGTCCACCACCGTGAAGGAGCGGGATGAAGGGAATTCCCTTCCGCACATGGAGAAAGCCGACACCCTTCGGTCCGTGCAGCTTGTGCGCGGAGACCGATAGAAGGTCGATCGTCTCCATAGAGAGCGGAACCTTCCCATAGGCTTGTACCGCGTCGGTGTGGAAGAAAATCCCTTTTTCGCGACAGACTGCGCCGATCTCCCTGATTGGTTCCAGGGTTCCAATCTCGTTATTCCCCGCCATGATCGAGACGAGGAGCGTATCCTCGCGGATGGCTTCCCGCACTGCTGCGGGGTCAATCCACCCGGAGGAATCGACGTCGAGGTAGGTCACATCATACCCATGTTCCTCCAGCCACTCACAAGTATGAATCACAGCATGATGTTCGATCTTCGACGTGATAATATGCCGCTTCTCCGGATGAGCGAAGGAGAGCCCTTTGATGGCGAGGTTGTTCGCCTCGGTCGCCCCGGCCGTAAAAACGATCTCCGACGGAGAGGCCCCGAGAGTAGCCGCTATCTCCTCCCGACTGTTCTCCACCGCCTGCCGCGCTGCCTGTCCGAAGGAGTGCAGACTGGAGGCATTCCCGTACTCCCCCGAGAAATAGGGCATCATCGCCTCGATGACTTCGGGAGCAACCGGCGTCGTCGCGCTGTTATCGAGATATATTCGTTTTACCATATCGATCACCGCGCGAAAGCTTACCAAAGTGGTCCGATTTATCAAGCAGAAGTCGGGTCTGCGCTATTGCAAGCAGGCGACTAGAGAGAGTGAAACCCTGCCGAGCAGGGATCAAGAACAACGAGAGGCCGCTTTTCGTCGCAGCCTGTGTGCGACGTTGCTCGAACGGTTTACCAACTGCCAACGTCGGAGGCCTGGAATTCTAATGCCACGAGCGAAGGTTCGACTCTATGAGAAGATCACAGTGAACCTCAAGTTGGAGCTTTTAGATCAACTCAAACATCTCTTTTTCCACACCACAATCCGGACAGGTCCAACCATCAGGGAGGTCCTCGAAGGCTGTTCCCGCAGCGATCCCTGTTGTTGGATCCCCCACCGCCGGATCGTAGATATATCCACAGAGGGTGCATTCCCACTTTTCCATTACGCTACCTCCTTGCTATCTGTTCCATCGCTTGAGTCGTTCATACCAGCTTGTTCCTCATCGGGTGGCGGACTCTCCTCAGCGAGAAGATCCTCTGAGGGAGTTGCTCGCTCCTCATCGGGCTCCTCTTCCTCGGCTGCCGGCGCCTGGAGATGAAAGCGGAACTCCTCCACGTTCGTGAGGCCGAAGTGGCGGAGGAACTCGCCGGTAACGTGAAGAAGTAGGGTCCGTCCCTGTTCCTCCGCGCGAATGAGGCGCCGCTCGATCAACTCCTGCACGTGACCGTACGCCTTGTTCCCCCGTGCCTTGACGAGGTCGGCCTGTGTCATCGGGTTGTTGTAGGC
>CBDUVB010000104.1:0-3142 GCA_965370555.1 uncultured bacterium | reverse complement strand
GTCAAACAGGCATTACCGGGGCGATTCTCCAGTAACTAATTCGGAGGAGAACCCCAATTGATGAGAAGCACCACGGCAAGACCATCAGCAACAGGACGAATCCTGCTGCGCCCGTACAGTGTTCAGCGACGACCATACTTAGCCAACCCAAAATTGCCGAGTTGAGAGCAAAAAGGGTTTCGATACCGCCCCATCTGGAGAAGTCAGTGTAGACATGCATGCTGGCATATGCATCAATCGAATCAGGAAGAAAGCATAGCAGCAGACAATTGACTGCGCCAAAAGGAAGCGAAACAAGTCCAACGGGCCACGAAACGCTCAAAACTCGAAAAGGGCCGTGGTGCATGTCGTGATATCACTTCTCTCCGTGACAGCTTCCAAGAAAGCACTGCGCAGGTAATCAGATCGCCAGTTTTGTCAGTTACCATTTCCGGGTTTGACATTTCCTTGATTCCCCTCCATCGCATCTAGCATCCCGTCTGCATCTTTGTCGCCCTTTGCAGCTTTCCATCTTCCCTGGCAAGCCATTGTGATACGAAAAAGATCCGGAGCGCCTTCAAGGGCCCCGGTCATTGGCATGATCGGTCCGGCTATCGGAGGAGGGGACTTTCCCATGAGCTTGCTGGCGGCCTTCTTGGCACTATCGAGGACCCAATTCCATGCGCGCCTCAACCACCCGAGCCCGCTCGGATCGATCAGCGAAGTGGGCGAATTACCCACATAAGCGTACACATTCAGCCCACCGCGGATTCCGATCGGATCGCGTTGGAGGAAGCGGCCGATGGCGGGGTCGTAGTAGCGGGCTCCCACGTGGAGGAAGGGGACCGGATCGCTGCCGGGGTCTTCTCCCGTATCCTGCGCGCGGTAGCCGTGCGTACCGGCGTAGCCGTAGCGGTGGTTCGTGCCGTCGATGCGCTCACCGAATGCCGTGTACGTGGCACCTTCCGTCGCAAGTCCGCCACCAGTGGCACCGCCACGTTCCTTTTGGCCGTCGTCGGGCGTGGTCATGTAGCGAGTCGTCCCGAGCATGTCCGTATGATAATATTGAACCGTTGTCGGGTCCAGTTCGTTCGGGTCCTCGATCCACCCAACCTTCCCCATCCCCGGCTCGTACGAGCGGATGTTCATCGCAGTGCCGCTGCAAAGAATACCATCCCCAACAGGAACCCAACCGTTCGCACAGTCCCCCCGGCTATCCTGAGCGCTGCCTTACGACTATCAGGGTCCTCAAAGCGCTCAAGCTCTGGGAACAGACTCTCAAAAAGTTTGTCGCCTATTCTAGTCATCACGAATGGATATGGTTCGGCTCGTCGGCGTCCTGGAATTCGCGGCAGCCTGGGCAATACCATTCATCATGGCTTTGCGGAGGACTGGGATCCCATTGGTCTTCGAAGCGCTCCTGCGACCTTTTGGCTTCTTCCTTGAGAGCGTCCCATGCATCAAATACGTCCTCTTCTTCAAGGCCCGCGATAAGTCCGATGGCCAGGCAAACGCCCACGGCAGGTGCGAGTCCGAGAACGCCGGTGCCAAAAAACAGGCTCTCCTCCCAAAAAGTTACTGGAGATCCGTTGATTGGCAGGTCCAGGCAGCACAACGACTTAGCGAGCAGGTCCGTCAAGGCCTGCGGACGGGCTCACCGAGGCCCGAGCTTCGCGAAAACAGGCGTAATCGGGCGATTCCGAGCCCTTCTGGACTCGTTGGCCCCGTTGAGCCAGTAACTAATTCGGAGGAGAACCATCTTTTTTGACGAAAAGGATGGGGACCCGCGCTACTCACCGAATCGCGTTTCCCAGTCCACTTTGCATTTCGTACATTTGTACGCATGTGGCTCTGAGTCTGGAACGATCTCGAGCGCCCCTCCGCATTGCGGACAACGGTACGCCACACGACGCATCTTTATCCACATGATGAGGAGAAGACCCGCAACACCAACACCATTCAGAATCTTCCACGAATACGACGTGGTAATCCCGAGCACAAGACACAAGACTGGAATCGCGCACGCAATATAGAACAGTACTGTTCTTCTGCGATCCGTTAGCTGCCGGGAATCCTTGCGAGATTCGTCCTTCTCATGTGCTCCCTCATGTCGATTTGATTCGGTAGTCATGGCCCAAGATCTCCGGGTAGTCATCGCAAGAGAGCGCCTCGCCTCACAGGGAAGGAGACACGCGTCAATGGTGATCACTCTTCCTATGCCTCTCCCATCCCCGATTCAGGATAAACGCGCCAGAAAAGAGAATCCCCAGCGAGGTAGCTATCACCACCTGCGTCACATTGAGTCCCGTGAACCCCGAGGATAGCCCCTTGTACCAGTGTTCTCCTGCAATCCATATCCACGCAACCACACCCAGAACCCACGCCACTCTCGAGCACATGAACTGTTTCACGAATCTGATCATCTGAGTTCTCTTCATCGGACTGGACGCCACGTGAGTTCTTGGTCCGGTTCGAAGCTCAACTGCAGTTCCCACTCGACTAGCATGTCCGGGATTCCATCCCCGTCCTTATCCATCAGACTGACCTGAGGATCTGTTTGGACGTCGTCCGTGTATCGGGTGTAGATGAACGATCCGTCTTGGAGGTTGGCATCTATCCAAGGCCGCCCCAGGTTATCGCACAGTGTAACCTCCCTTAGCGCTGTCAGCCCTTCATCCGTGAATTCGAATCGCGCACGGACCAGCCCATGAGATGCAACGTAAACAGCATCGGGTACAATCCTGCCAAGCTCTGATCCCCGGAGGGCTTGACAGAAATGCAAGGGACCCGGCGGACGCTCAACACATTCAGCGGCCACCAGCAGACTGTCATCGGGGTGACTGCCACGCTCTTGCGTCTTCTCCTCGTAGTATCCAAGCACCAATACCGCCACAAACAGCAGATTCCCGCAAATGCTGAACGCCATAAGCTTCTGGACCCATCGCCCTGGGCGCACAAGTATCCTAAACACGCCCCAGTACACTCCGAACAAGGGGTGTATCCAGGTGATTGCGGTAAGTCTTGTCAAGCTAGGGGGCCGACGCCCGCCAGGCGCGTCACTCATCGTCTTCTCCGTTCCCTGAGGATTCCATGTTTCGCCTGCGAATCAGCTAGCCCCAGAATAAGCGAGCGCGGGTTGTTTCGCGCGTTAGAAAAGGCCTTC
>CBDUVB010000103.1:0-3235 GCA_965370555.1 uncultured bacterium | reverse complement strand
ATGTCCTTGTCTTTCAAGGGGTTACGTCAGTAACTTTTTGGGAGGAGAACCTTAAGTTCCTTGGGGACATCCTCCATCGATGGGCGCTCTGTCGTTCTGTACAGATGAAGAAGATCTGGCACCGCGGCCGCATCGCTGAACTTACGGCACAGCTTTCCAACCGCGAGGACGCAGTGAAAGCGCAGATCGATCTCTTCGGTGGAATTCATCAGCCCGCGCAGGGCTGACAAGCTCCGGACAGATCCCTTGGAGCCAAGCGCTATGATAATCCCCTCTTTCACGTGCGGTGGATCCTTATACTTGAACAGACGCTCGAGGATCAGCATTTCCGGGTCACTGCCCTTGTCCCATTCTCGGACGCAGCAGCCGGTAATCCTCCGCTCGCTTGGGTCACCTGTTTGCGTTCCGTACGATGAACGAATACATGCATCGAACAACTTATGGAAGGCGTTGCATGCGCCTGGGTCTTCGCTCCACGCACGGATAATGCGTCCCACCAGGCGTGCGTTCCACTGCATATGCGTCAGATGCTCCTCCCCAAGGGCCACGCGCAACTTTGCCTCACCAAGTCCCAGAAGTGCCTCCCGGGCGCCAAAGTACTCATCTCCCGTTTCCCGGATACACAAGGCGAGGCGTTGCGCGACCGCCGGGTATTGCCTCGCCAAGCCCTCAAGCGCTTCTTCCGCCCCTACCGGGGACAGCGGCGTCGTGAGTAGCCACACAGTAGTCAGCATTCCGACCCATGTTCGAACGGCGCAATCATCGGACACCGCACAAACAGCTTTCTGCTCGTTCATTTCATCACCTCGTCCACGATACGTTTACTGCGTACACCTAGTTGCCTTCGTGCATCCACCAGTCGACTCGAGACGGCGCCCGCCTGACTTGTGTGCCACAGTGAACGTCGCCGTAGTTTTCGTGGTAGACACTCCAATCATCAATAAAGTGCACCGTACTTCCTTGTTCATATCCGATAGCGCTCAGGCTAGCGACGAATGCGTTCTTGAAGCCGTCGTAGAACGGCTCCGCCACGATCAGACGTCCGTTTACGACGAGAACATTTGCCAAGTTCGGCAGCAGAGAAGATCCCTCATCATAAACGGGTGTGCTCGTTTGTCCTGGAGGGGGTTGGAAGACGGCTCGCACGCCCACGAATGCGCCCTCACGCCGGTCGTCCGCGCTCACGAGTTGCCCTATTGCACGGCGCTACTCGTCGGTCTTGTCCCGCGGGTCCTTTTCTTGTTGCTGGGACTCGAGCCTTTTTCGAACGCGCTGCGTGGTTTCTTCAAGTCTCTCGATGAGCACCGGATCCGCTTCAGCAGCCTGCAGCTCCTCAAGCGCTTTGACGACTTCCTTGCCGCCGATATGGCTCAGAGCCAAAATGAAGTTGACGTGGGGCCACGGCGGCATTCTCTGCAGCTCTTCCTCCGGGAGACCCTTCCCACGTGAGCGCGGGCGTTTCCCGTATACCGTTACGATGTCCCTCACAGCCCGTGTGTCGCCCAGTCTTCGGGAGATCTTCGCCGCGGCCATAGCGCATACGCCCGAGTAGGATGGGTGCTCGTCGGCCTTCATCAACTCCAGCAGGGGACCAAGCGATTGTTCCGTGCCCATCGCACCAAGCGCGCTGATGATTCCCGAGTTGACATGCGGAGGCTCATTGTACTTAAACAACCGCTCGAGCACCAATGTCTCGACCTCCGGATGCTTACGCATCTGGCGAACACACTCGTCACCTACGGGTTCTGAGACTGGCTTCCCTTGGACAATCGAGTGCCAGGATTTGGCGATGATCGCCTCGATACGCGCATCAAACGATTCGGAATCCACGGGATGTTCCAGTCGATATGCTATGGCACCCTGGACAACCCGCCCCTTCCAGTTGTCAGCAACTCCTGAAAGTCCCTCCGGTCGACGTTGAGCGTGTTTCAAGGTGTCGAGGAGCTCCGCCCTCGCCTCCAGATATCGTTCGTGACCTGCATCGAGACAGGCCAGAAACAGCGACATCGCCTCACTGTCTTCAGCAGTCGTGCGAGGGCCAACTGTTGGTGTGTCATCGCCACCTCGAACGGCTCCGGACGCCGAACTGGCAACGCAAGCCAGCACACAAAACAACAACGCTTTGACAAGGAATGCACAAGTGTATCTGCTCATGTTATCTTTCTCCAAGGGCCTGGGCATCCTTCACATTCAGTCGGGAACGTGAACCCACCAGGTCACTGAACTAGGTGCACGTCGAACCTGAGTTCCACAATGAACTTCCCCTTTGAAGCGGTGGTATACTTCCCAATCGTCAATGAATCGCAGTGAACTCCCGTTCTGATATCCAACCGCGCTGAGGCGAGAGACAAACTCGGTCTTGAAATCGTCGTAGAAGGGTTCAGCGACCACTAGTCTTCCGTTCGCAACGAGGATGTTCACGAGGTTGGGGAGCAATGAGTACGCCTCGCTGTACAGCGGATCGGGAAACTCCGGTGGACCAGGAAAAGCAAAGAAAGCTGGAACTTCGATGAATGCGGACTCCCGGGATTCTCGCGCCTCGTTTGTGGGACTTCGTCTTTCTTCGCCTTTTCCAGGCGCCTGCGCACCAGGGTGATCCAGAGCTCTATTTCGTTCCTCAGGCCGTCGTGCGTCTCGTCAGCGTGCAGCTCTTCCAGAGCGCGCAGTGCTTCCTCGCCCCCGATCCTACACAATGCGCGAGCAATACTTTTCTGTGGCGAAGGTGCCATCAACAACCCGCCCCGCAGTATTTCCTCGGGCAAGCCCGTCCCGTAGGTCCGCGGGGACGTGTGATAAAGATCCACGAGACCCGGAACGGCACGTGCGTCTCCAAGTCGTTCCAAGGTTTCAAGTCGTTTCAAGAGCGGGTTTTCCATGCGCTCGCGCACCAGGGTGATTGAGCGCTCGAGTTGCGCCTTAAGAGCTACGTGCGTTTCATCCGCGTGCAGCTCTTCCAGAGCGCGCAGCGCTTCCTCGCCCCCGATCGTCCGCAATGCGGAAGCAATACGTCTCTGTGGCCACGGTGGCATAGCGCGCAGCACTTCCTCGGGGAACCCGGTCCCATACTTCCGCGGGCGTGTGCGGTACAGGTCCACGAGATCGGGAACGGCACGGGCATCTCCTAGTCGCCTGGAGATCTTGCCGACGGATCGCGCGGATTCCGAACACGCGCCTTGTGGCGACTTCATGAGCCATATGAGCGGTTCAAGGGACTGCTCCGTTCCGATCCCCCCAA
>CBDUVB010000102.1:0-3353 GCA_965370555.1 uncultured bacterium | reverse complement strand
TGCTACGGGGATAGTCAATTTCAAGGGATTTCTTTATTCTTCCGATCTCTCAATTATACGAAGCCTTCGACTCAAGTGGGTAGCTCGAAGTCGGGCTTCCCACGCCGGATAGCGAAGAGGCATCGCGAGAGATCCTTCCTTGACAGAGGAACGGACCTCGCCTATAGTCCATTATGATAGAGAGCGGGCCCATAGCTCAGCGGTAGAGCAACCGGCTCATAACCGGTCGGTCCCAGGTTCGAACCCTGGTGGGCCCAATGATCACTATGGATAAATTGTTCGTCTACATCGCGGGAAGGGCCCAAGGAGAACCCGGTGACGCAGGGATCGGGGTCGCCATCATCGATAAGGATGGAAACATTGTCGAGGAGGTTTCACACCTTATTGGGCGGGCAACCTCGCAGGTCGCGCGGTACCGAGCGTTGATCGAAGGGGCGCAACACGCCCTTGCCTACTCGCCACAGTCGGTCATCCTCTTCACCGACGATCAACACCTGGTGAATCAGATCAACGGGGTCTTTCCAACCCGAGAACCCCACCTGAAGCACCTATTAGAGGTCGCCAAAGGGGTGCTGAATCAATTCTCACAGTGGCGGGTCAACTTTGTCGATCGCGCTGTAAACCACCGTGCCCCCCGCCTTGTTGAGCAGGCCTTCCATAACCGTATCCAAGCGAGGATCACACGGGAGCACCTGCAGATTCGGTTGACGGCGCGGGTTGCTGCGCTCTCCGAGGAGGACCTGAAACGGGTGATCGAGTACGCCGAAGACCTCCAGGCAAGGGCCTAACTATGCGCATTGTGCTGCAACGGGTGCGCTATGCCACGGTCAGCGTCGCAGAGAAGATGGTCGCCACGATCGGTCGAGGTATTACCCTCCTCATCGGGATCTCGCAGGAGGATCGCGCCGACTTGTTCCCTGGGATCGCGAGGAAACTCGTCGAGCTTCGCATCTTCGAGGACGAAGCCGGAAAGATGAACCTCTCACTGCGCGATATCGAAGGGGAGATCCTCGCTGTCCCTCAATTCACCCTCTACGGGGATATCCGCAAAGGGCGCCGTCCGAGCTTCACCGCGGCCGCTCCTCCTGAACAGGCCGCACCCCTGTTCGACGCCTTTATCGAAGCGTTGGAAGCCGAACGAATTCCCGTTCAGACAGGGATCTTCGGGACGAAGATGGCTATTGAACTGGTGAACGACGGGCCGGTCACGTTCATCCTCGACCTTGCGCCTTCACCCGACAGCGGCTAAGATTATCGCCCTAATCGAGTTTTACCCTTAGGAGGAATGATGGCGGTACCCAAATATCGAACGTCGCGTTCAAAGGGGCGTATGCGACGTACACATCAGAAAATGGCTCCTTTAGCCACGACTGAATGCCCGCATTGTCACGAGATCAAGCTCCCGCACCGGGTTTGCCCGCATTGCGGCTACTACAACGGGATGGAGATCATCGCGGCGAGCAAGAGCAAAGACTAACAAATCGGCAGAACGGCTGATCCGCGTTGGGTTGGATCAGCCCATTTCTTTCTTTTTCTTCTTCACTTCCGCCTTAGCTTCTTTCTTCTCGATCTTCTCTGTGGCTCTCAACCTCTCCTTTTCGAGCAGGACCTCCGTCGGCAGGTCGGAGCGGTCGTGGGAGTGCGGCTTCTTTGCACGGTGTCGCTCAATAAGACGAAGAGCCAAAACGCGGCCGAATTGGCCGATGAATCCCGCAACAAGAACGACCAAAACCCACTTCACAACATCCCAAACGAGCGCAACGTTCATAGTCTTTTCCGCTCCATAGTTAAAAGCCTTCTCTTCGAAAACACCCCTGTGATCCTCTTGATTATACAAGGTTGTTGACTTTCCCCCCAGATCCGCAGAGAATGGTGTGAATGAAACCGTGGGGAGAGGTGAGATGACCGACTTACACGCCGAAGGAGGAGTGCGCGAGCAGTGGCACGATGTGCTCGCCCGGTTGGACGACCGTATCCTGCGGGCTTGCCTTCCCAAGAACCTGGAGGCGATCACTATAACGCAAGATCAACTCACCATTGCTGTCGATAGCGAGTTCAAGAAGGAGTACTGCCAGCGCAAACAGGAGAAGATCGAGGAGGCGATCGCGGAAGTGATGGGTCCCCACCGCCTCGTGATCGGCGAGCCCCCTCTGATCGAGAGCGCACAGGAAGAACGAAAAAAGGGCGGAACAAACGCGCGCATCGCTGTCCTCGGGGCCGGCGACGGCGGGGTGAACGCAGTTGGCCGAATGCACGAGGAGCGTCTGCACGGAGTCCGGTTGATCGCCATCGATACCGACAAACAGGTATTGGGGATCGCCCATGCCAACGAGACACTGCAGATTGGACTCGATATCACTGGCGGACGGGGGACCGGCGGGGATGAGGAGAAGGGGAGAAAGGCAGCGCTCGAATCGCGCTGGGAGATTGCCTCTCTCACGAAAGGGATGGATCTCGTGTTCATCACCGCGGGGCTGGGAGGCGGGACCGGGACCGCTGCCGCGCCGATAATCGCAGAGATCGCCAAAGAAGACGGGGCACTGACGATCGGTGTCGTTACTACGCCGTTCTCCTTTGAGGGAACAGCCCGCAAGGAGCGCGCAGAGAAGGGCCTAGCCCAATTGCACGAGGCGGCAGATGTGGTGATCTGTATTTCCAACGATCGCCTGTTGGAGACGGTTCCCAAAGGGTTGACGGTGACCAAGTCATTCGAACTGGCGGACGGTATACTCCATCAGGGAGTGAGAGGGATCTCCGACCTGATCACCGTGCGTGGTTTGGTGAACCTCGATTTTGCCGACATCCGCAACGTCCTCGCCGACGCGGGAGAGGCGATGATGGGGCTAGGAGTGGCTCAAGGGGAGCAGCGCGCCGTGACCGCCGCCAAGATCGCAACGACTAACCCTCTCCTCGAAGGAGAATCTATCCGAGGTGCGCGAAAAATGATCATGAACATCACCGGCGGGGCTGACTTGACGCTCAGCGAGGTGACTGCAGCAGCCGACATAATTCGCCGGGTGGCCGCGACCGAGTGTGACCTCGTCTTCGGGGCGGTCGTGCATGAGAATTTCGAAGAGGGGATTAAGATCACGGTGATCGCCGCCGACTTCCAGGGATCGATCGATGAGGAACTGGAGCGAAAAAACCGTCCCCAGCACCGACAACGGATCACCATGGATAAGGATCTCGATATCCCCGCCTTCCTGCGAAGGGAGCGGGAAGTGCCAAACACGGAAGAGAAGAGCGATTGATATAACTTCTTTCCCGCAAGATGGAGTAGATACCGGTACGTACAAGTCGCTCATCCGGCCTTGAAGGGGGGATTCTGATCAATAACGAGCAGGAAACCGCAC
>CBDUVB010000101.1:0-3361 GCA_965370555.1 uncultured bacterium | reverse complement strand
CTGGTCTTTGCGTGGGCCAGGGAGTCGAGGATCTTCTCGCGCTGCTTCTTCCCGTACCCGGGGAAGGTCCAGTTGAGGTAACTCCCGTAGATGAGAAGGCCGACGTTGTTCCCCTGCTTGAGGAAGAGGGAGGCGACGCTCGCCGCCGCACGCACGGCGTAGGTAAAGGACTGCTCCTCCCCAACGTGGGTATTGACTCGTTCGCGCGCATCGAGGAGGACGGAGACGTCGGCGATCCTCTCCTGTTCGTACTCGTTCACGACAAGCTCCCCGCGCCGGGCGTAGACCCGCCAGTTGATGCGTCGGAGTTCGTCCCCTGTTGTATAGGCGCGGCACCCGAAGAAGTCGAGCCCGCTCCCACCGCGGTTCGACCGAACGATACCGGCGTAGGCACGCGTCCGGCGCGGACGGATCTCGATCTCTTCGAGGCGCTCCGCGCGGGGGAGGACGAGAGAGTGGTCCTCACACGCGATGAAGGTCCTCGTCGGCGAGAGTGCAAGCCGTCTGTAGGTCGTCACGTCCACCCCAGGAAGGGTGTAGCCGCCGCGCCCCACATGCATGGTGTAGCGCAGAGTGATCCGTTCCCCCTCTGCGAGGGGGCCGAGGTACGTTTCCTCCCCATCGCTAACTGTGGCCTCCGCTGGTAAGCGATCGCTTAGTCCAACGGTGGGAATCGCCTTTCCATGGTTTTCCACGGAGAGGATCACGCGGATCTCCTCCCCCTCTTCGATACGGCTGACGTCGAGCCTTCGCTCGATCCTCAGGGATAACGAAGCTGAGGGCTCTTCCAGAAACAGAAGGGCGGCGCTATACAGGAGAAACGGAAGGGATAGTACCAGTGGACGCCCATCGTGGACGAATATTCCCACAACGATCAGCCCGATCGCAATCCCAGAGGTAATGCCAAGCTTCCTGCGCGAGGACACTTCAATCGACCTTGGGAACGGGAACGCGGCGGAGGATGCTCTCCACGACATCGATGGCGGTGATCCGCTTCGACCAGAGC
Organism: uncultured bacterium; assembly: GCA_965370555.1. Taxonomy (GTDB): domain Bacteria; phylum Bipolaricaulota; class Bipolaricaulia; order UBA7950; family UBA9294; genus JAJOKK01. Next base: position 2,355 of record CBDUVB010000101.1, on the reverse strand, counting down.
TCCGGGCTGAGGATGAGCCGGTGCGCTAGTGCAGGGACCGTGAACTCCTTGACGTCGTCCGGGAGGACATAGTCACGGCCAGCAAGGGCAGCGTGAGCGCGGGCAAGCTTCAACAGGGCGAGCGAGCCGCGCGGGCTCGCCCCCACGTAGACGTTGGAGTCGGTGCGCGTCTTCGAGACAAGGGAGACGATGTACGACTCGATGTCCGGTTCGACGAAGACCTCCTCCACGGCGGCGCGCATCGCCAGTAGTTCTTCTTTATCGCTCACCGGGGAGAGTTCGATCTCATCCACCTTTCGCTCGCGCCTGCGGCGGAGGATCTCCACTTCCCCATCAAGATCGGGGTAGCCAACGCCAAGGCGCATCATGAACCGATCCAGTTGCGCCTCGGGCAACGGGAACGTCCCTTCGTACTCAATCGGGTTCTGGGTCGCGATGACGATGAACGGCGGGGGGAGAGGATGGCTCTCCCCGTCGATCGTCACCTGAGACTCTTGCATCGCTTCGAGAAGAGCCGACTGCGTCTTCGGGGTCGCCCTATTGATCTCGTCGGCGAGAATTATGTGTGCGAAGATCGGGCCGACCACGAGGGTGAACTCGCTCGTATTGCGGTCGAAGATGTGCGATCCGGTGATATCGCTCGGGAGGAGGTCGGGAGTGAATTGGATGCGCTTGAAATCGAGCCCGAGAGTCTGCGCGAAACTGCGGGCGATAAGCGTCTTCGCAAGGCCTGGGTAGTCCTCGAACAGGATGTGCCCGCCGGCGAGGATCCCAACCATCACCTGCTCCAACACCTCTTCTTTGCCGACGATCGCGCGCTCCACCTCATCGACGATCGCGCGCGCGTGCTTGCCTACATCAATTAACTTCATCTATACCCCCTGTTGATAGCGTTCTAGAAACGAGATCGTCCGTTGCAGCTTATCGGAAAAATCGACGCCGCGCTTCCACCCATAGTGAAGCCGGCGATAGCGGAAGAAGTCCTTCACCACATAGGCATCGCACCACTCAAAGGTCTCAAACCGCTCGCGGGCTTCATCGAGTGAGAGCCCCTCACGCCGGGCGATCAGCCGCACCGTCGTGTGCACCAGGTCGCTCGCGATCTGCCGCCGCGAGAACGAGTGTTTACGCGTACGCGCTATCGTCTGCCTCAACCGGTCGAGGTCGCTCCCCAGGGGAGTGGTGCGTCGCATGGCCACGCGTTGTTTAGCGGGGGGGAAGGTCCGGTGATACACGCGGAAGAGGAAGTAGGTTGCGCCGAGGACGAGCCCCGCCCATAGGAGAAGCTGCGGGAGGCGGCGAAGGTACCAGCGAGCGATGTAATAGGCTGTGATAAGCGGCTCGACCAGGCCAACGCGTACGAAATCCCGCAGAGGGAAGAGAAAGAGTAGGGTGATCGCAACCATCAGGACAGCCCCAACAATGATGAAGAGCGCTCTCTTCGCTCTCATCCCGCCCTCCGTCCACTGTAAGCTCCCTCGATTGCCTCCAGGCAGCCGATCGCCTCATCGACGAACGCTCCGCCCGGGCGCCCCCCGTAACGGACCTGCTCGAAGATCGCGGTCAAGCGGTCGACGTGCACTACCATCATCCCGCTGGAGCGCAGCCGCGCGGCAAACTCGCGCGGGGTGAAGTACGAGAAGTTCGGGATTCGTTCCTCTCTGCTGATGATCTCGCTCATCTCCTTGTAGCAGCGGATGATCGCCGCGCGGGGGTCGCCCCCAGCGCGGATCCTCGTTACGGCCTCGCGAGCACGTTGGCCGAGCTCATCGAGAAGAAGGTTCCGTTCTGTCTTTCGTTTTTGGAATGCTGGGTAGACCCGCAGGAGGAGGAAGAGCCCGATACCAGTCAAGATCGCGGCACTCCCAAGGGCCATCAGTATCATGAGCCAGTCGGTCGCCCTTGCGTCCGGGATCTCCACCTGCACCGGTGGGACAGGGGGAGGAGGCTCCCCAAAGGTGATATCGGATTGCTCTTGCATCTCCACCTGGTCGCCATGCTGCGTAATCTCGATCTGGGCGAGGATGACGAGGATCACCGCGAAGATGAGCGCGACGGTGAGCAGTATCCAGCGGAACTCCGAGGAGATGATGGCGAAGATCACGATCACGACGAGCGCGAGAATGAATAGGACCTGTATGATGAGGCGGGCGGCGTTCATCCCCCATGTCCCCTGTGAAGACGGCCCGAGCGCAGGGGCGATATCTACTGCTGTAAACGGGTTCGGAAGGGGCTTCCCCGGCAGGAAGGTGGTACTGTTCAACCCGCCGATCAACACGAACAGGATGCCGAACAGCACGACGAAGACCCCACCAAGAAGGATCCGCCGCCGTTGCACCGCGCTCACGCGCCCTC
>CBDUVB010000100.1:0-3442 GCA_965370555.1 uncultured bacterium | reverse complement strand
TCCACAAGATCGGCCAGGCTTAGCCTGGCGCACCGAAGAGCACGAAGGAATCAGAAGACGAAGCGCTTGATCCGGTTTTTAAGCTTGGTTACTTCGTGCTCTTCGTGGTGAATTTTCTGTCTCGTTTAGAGTCCGTTGCGTGAACCTTTTCCACTGTTTGTCTTCAATCTCGAACCCTAGTTTCAAGCATTTTACCGCAGAGGGCGCTGAGGAATTGAGAGATCGGAAGATTGAATGATCGGAAGATTGGGAGGTTCAATCACTCAATCACTCATTCGCTCAATCACTCAACCCTATTACTCCTCTTCGAAGTACTCGAACGCATCGATAAGATCGAGATACACCCCATCGAACCCATTTACTCTGTTACCATCCTGGATCCTCTACTACTGGGGCCCCGCACTGCGGCCGAACGACGATGCGAACGTTGAGATCCTGGCGGCGTACAACAGTATCGATCAACCAGTTGCCGTAGCCTCCGAATACGGTATCGGCAGGATCTTCCTCATCGGCACCCCTCCCGAGATCGAGGAAGATAGCGACCGGGATGGAACAAGTTTTGCCGAGGAACTCGATGATGAGAGGTCCGATTGGGAATTGATGAAACAAGCAGCGCGATGGTGTTTAGGTGAGAGCTAGCCGTCTCCTCTCTCATAGGATTGTGTATCCACCGCCGGTTTACCCCATACGTAATGCGGTTGGTTCCAATAAGACGTTAGGCGAAGTGGCACTACCCAGCGTGTTTCTCCTCCCTAAGTCCGAACATGTTGCCGTTGGGATCGGTGAAGTATGCATGAAAAGCAGAGCCGTGGGGAGTCTTAGGAGTGACGATTCTTCCCCCCTGTTCTGTTACCTTATCTAAGACTGACTCGATATTACCCACTACGCTGTAGACAACTACACCGACAGATTCACCCTCGGCCCTTAACCACATCCCGCCCCTTTTAAGGTTCTCCATACGTGGTTTGCCACCCGTATCAAAAATCCAGTAATCGGAACCTTCTGCCGTCTCTTTCCGGGCTATTCTCCAGCCAAACAGGGCTTCATAGAACTGTGCCGTTTTCTCTACGTCTCTGACCCTTATCTCAACCCAATCAAACGTATTGGGCATTGTAAACCTCCTAGCCGCTTTGGCTGCTTCGCCTAACAATATGAAGCTAAAGCGCACGACTGCCTGACTGGGAGCCTGTCACAAATACGCGCTAAGCTGGGCAACGCACCGCCTCCACCGCGTTTGTTAGGCGTGCTGATTTCACTTGCAGCCACCCACCACCGTAGATCATAATAGCCTACATTTCAGATGATCGCGGGTCTCTTCCGAGATGATCCAGAACCCCGAATCGAGGATCTTCTCTTTCGTTGCCTCGCGCGGCTGATGGCCGTCATCGATGACGAGCAGCCCATCCTTCTTGGTTATTCTCCTGAGCTCCCCCAAGAACTCTGTAGGCCTCTTGATCACAAAGAACATATCGATGGCACAGACGACGTCTGCAGCATGGTCGGGAACCGTGCTATCGTATCCACTGGCCAACAGAGGCTCCACGTTCCTCAGGCCACACTTCTCGATCTTCTTCTTGACAGCTTCTATAGCCAGTTCATGAATATCTACCGCGTAGACTTTCCCCGCTTCACCCACAAGCCTTGAAAACCTGGTTGTGTACCTTCCTGGGCCGCATCCGTAGTCTACAATCGTCATCCCTTCCCGTATGCCGAACCTTGTCACTCGTTTGTCAATATACGGAAAGAGGAAATCGACAGCCTTGAAGGTGACATTCATCGACCTGAACCCGAACCCTGACATCCTCTCCGATTTGCGTTTCTCCGTCCTTTTTTTCACGTTCATCTACCCTTCCATAGAAAAAACGCCTGCCGATCTAGAGATCGTCGTCACGTGATTCGACACCGGTTGAGATCTGCCCTCGATCCAGCACTGAGTGTACTGTTCCTTTGGACTGCGGAACACGCACCAGGAAGTCCAAATAACAGCGTATAGGAAGTGGCAATCGCGGTCAAACAGAATTCCACGAGGGCCTTGGCGTTGGTCCCATCGAAGTAAGTACGTATACTGAATCTAAGGGCTGAACCCGTGTCCCACGAGGGGGAATCATGTCTGAGATCGTCTTAGAGGAGTTAACAAAGCGTTTTGGGGATGTCACGGCCGTGGATCGGCTGAGCACAACCATAAAGAGCAGGGAGTTCTTTGTCGTTGTGGGGCCGACTGCCTGTGGGAAGACGACACTGCTAAGGTTAATAGCGGGTCTGTTGGAACCGAACGAAGGGAGGATCCTCTTCGATGGTCAGCCTGTAACGCAGTTGGGAGCGGGACAGAGAGGGGTAAGGATGGTCTTCCAGGATTACGCTCTGTATCCACACATGAAGGTCTTCGATGAGAAGAAGTACTCCAATCTCAGTTTCCCGTTGAAGCTTCGGAAGACGGAGACAAGTGCGATCAAGAAAATCGTGAACGGCCTAGCCAACAGGCTCCAGATCAAGAAGATCCTTTACAAGAGAAGACCCAATCAACTCTCGGCGGGACAGAAACAGAAAGTGGCGATGGGGAGGGCGCTAGCCGTGCCCCCGAAGATCCTTCTCATGGATGAACCCCTGTCAAACCTTGATCCTCAGAGCAGGCTGCACGCCAGAGATGAAGTAAGAAAGCTCCATGATGAGCTCAAGGTGACGACCGTCTACGTGACTCACGATCTAGCTGAGGCTTTCACCCTGGCTGACAGAATGGCAGTGATGAGAGACGGGGCCTTCATCCAAACTGGAACCCCTCAGGAGATCCAGAAGAACCCTATTGATGGTTTTGTGGAGAGCTTTGTCCATAGCTACAAGGAGCTGTCCAAAGGGCTCTTTGACGCATGAAGTTCGTTCTCCTCTGGCTAGAGTGCTGCGCTTAATAATCTGGCCCCTCACGCTCCAGGCAAGGCATGGGGTGGTTGCAAGAGGCACTCCTCATTGAGATATTCCTGTGCGAGAGGCACAAGCTTTTTCTCTCGCCCGCTCGCTAGGCTCACTCAAGCCGCAAAGATCGCCAAGAAAGGCCCTAACTCTTGAGTTCCGAACATCTTTTTCTCTTTGCCCATTTACGCTTTCCTTGGCGTTCTCTGCGTCTTCCCACGGTGATGTTCCCGCCGTTTGCGTTTACGAGAAGGGCGGGTAAACTTTCGTCTTCAATAGCTAACGAGCATTGGTAGATCACGCACGCACGTTTCCCTGACGAAGAGTGTATCGCGGTTGGATCGCGTTTCCTTTGCACTGGAGCAAGGGCAATTTTCTCTTGGCTCCTGGGACACATCCTTGTAGAGTGGTGCTTGACAATGCAAAGGAAAGGAAAACGGAGGCATGATGAGTAAGGCAACGGATATTACTAAGATTCGCAATATTGGGGTAATGGCTCATATCGATGCGGGTAAGACTACGGTGACGGAGCGGATTC
>CBDUVB010000099.1:0-3453 GCA_965370555.1 uncultured bacterium | reverse complement strand
GCAGTTGCATTTGCTTTGAAAAGCCCCGTCCGGAAGGGCGGGGATTCTTTTTACTGCTTATCTTCGAGCTCAAACCGTAATCTCAAGCATTTTGCCGCAGAGGGCGCTGAGGAATTGAGAGATCGGAAGATTGAATGATCAGGAGATTGGGAAGTTCAATCATTCACTCACTCACTCGCTCAATCACTCAATCCTGCTCCCCCTCTCTGCGTGCTCCGCGTTCTCGGCGGTGAAAGCTTCTTCTTTGCGGGGAACCTAAATAATCGGGTTCCTCGTCGTTCTGAGAGGGAAATTCAAGCCCAAACTTCCCTGCACCGGAGCTTCCTTTGAGAGAGTACTCACTCGAAGTAACAAAGGACTAACGACCTAGCGGAAACGCGGGATATGCGTTACCAGACAGCTTTTGCTGTAAAATGAACTCTGCAATCCACCCTGGATTTTCTGCGACGACTCACCCCACTTGAGGCTCTTCGATGTGCAGCCTGTGCGTCTTCCTCTTGGCAAACGCCCATTAAGTCGCTATACTGCTTTACATTCTCAAACTACAGAGGGGGATACCGTATGAACAAAGCGGAACTGGTGGAGAAACTGACGAAGACGACGGGGTTCACAAAGAAGGATGCGCGCACGGCAGTGGATGGCTTGGTTAAAGTCATCACAAAGTCGCTTGTGGCAAATGAACCTGTAATCATCACAGGATTTGGCAAGTTTGAAACCCGCAAGCGGAAGGCCACAACACGCATCAACCCACAAACCCGGCAGAAGATGAAGACCCCAGCAAAGACGGTCCCGGCATTTAAAGCAGGGAAGAACCTCAAAGAGGCCGTTGCCAAGAAAGGAAGGAAGAGGTAAACGTAACCAAACGCTATTCTTGTCGTTTGGCCGATTAACTATGAACTCCAGGGGGGGAGATCAATTCTCCCCCCTTGCGTGTTTCTAAGTTTGCTTTCCGACAGGGTTCAGCGGTTTCACTGCCCGCACACACAAGAATCCCGGTCGTCTCGACAGCTCTTCGTAGTATTGTGGCACTTGCTGTTTGAATTTCTCTGTCGGTATCGGTTCTAGTAGCCGATCCAAGGCAAACCCCGCTTCTAGGAGCGGATTGATCATCGCACCTAGCGGACGCCGATATGAAGGGACTCGCACAGGAGTACCGAACCCAGTCCATTCATATTCGACTAGCTCCGTCTGGAAGTAATTCACCCTCTCGTTCTCGTTATGGATGGAGGGATCAGCGAAGGGATGGTCGACCGAGAAGATCAAGAGACCACCCTGGCGCAACACACGATAGGATTCCCGAAACACTGCACCCCAATCTCTCACATAGTTCAGCACCAGTGCGCTCAGCACGATGTCGAAAGAAGCGTCTGCCAGAAAACCGAGTGGCGCCCCTAGGTCTGCCTGCACAACCCGAATCTTTGTACCCAGTCTCTCCCTCGCCAGCTGCACCATCTTTTCGTTTACATCGAACGCCACGACTTCTGCCCCTCTATCCGCAAGCCACTCAGAGTACACTCCCGGACCACAGCCCGCATCGAGCGTTACGCAGAAGGCAAGCTAGAAGAGACCGCGAGCCCTTCTGACAAGGATGAGCGGATCAAAGAACTGGAACGGATGGTTGGTCGGTTGACTATGGAGAACGAGCTGTTAAAAAAGGGCGTACGCTTCGCTCTGTTGCGGGAAAACGAGCGTTCCTCCACGATCAGCGGACCAACCTCGAATCGATTAAGTGGGGGTGTCGAGTGATGGGCATCCCCCGCAGTACGTACTACTACAAGTCTCGGATGGACGAAGCCAAGCGTAAAGAAGATATGGATATCAGGGATCGCTTAGAAGAGCTAGCACTGCGTTTCCCGCGCTATGGATATCGCCGTATGACGGCTCAAATAAAGAAATCCCATGAAATTGACTATCCCCATAGCAAGACTACGGGGTATTCCGCCAATTTCATTTTGACCTGAAGGTCAAAACCGGGATTTCATTATTTCACCTCACCCCGACCCTCTCCTATCAAGGAGAGGGGTATAAGGAAACCCTGTGGCAAGACCACAGGGAATCTCAAGTTGAAGCGAGAAGGATTCCGGGTCAATCACAAGCGTGTCCTGCGGCTCATGCGGGAGTCGGATCTCTTGTGTAGAACTAAGCGCCGTTTCGTGAGGACCACAGACAGCGATCATCCCTACCCGGTGTATCCGAACATCTACCAAGACGTGATCATCACCGGGGTGGACCAGGCCTGGGTGGCGGATATCACCTACATTCGCTTGCTGAACGACTTTGTCTACCTGGCGGTGATTCTCGATGCCTACTCGCGTCGGGTTGTTGGTTGGGCGTTGTCGCGACACATTGATGCTGCACTGACCTGTGCTGCGCTTAGGGCAACCATTGCCGAGCGGAACCCTTCTGCAGGGTGTATCCACCATTCTGACCGTGGTGTGCAGTACGCAGCGTATGACTACATAGAGATCCTCGAGGAACACAGGTTCACGATTAGCATATCTCACAAAGGGAATCCCTATGACAATGCACAAGCCGAGAGCTTCATGAAGACGTCGAAGGTAGAGGAGATCTATGTTTCGGAGTATCGGACGTTTATGGCGGTGAAGGAGAGGATTGGCGAGTTCATCGAGCTGATATACAATCAGCAGCGGTTGCACTCGGCGCTTGGTTATCTCAGTCCGGTGGAGTTTGAACAAGGGATCAAGTCGGCTCCGTGGCATGTATCAACTTCGGCCCCAACGTGTCCAGCTTGAGGAGTGCACTCCACGTACGGCATGGCCTCGCCTGCCGGGGTACAAGAGAGGATTGTTCTAGTGTTAGCTCGGAATTAAGGGAGGGGATAAACATGAACCTGTGTCGGAACATATTGGTCCTTGTTGGGTTCTTCCTAGCGCTCACCCTGCCTCTTTCATTGGCTGTGGGCGCCGTGGAATACCCAGCTGCCATTGGTCTTGAGAGCGCCACAGCACCCTCAACCTCTGAGTATACCGTTTACGCGCTGAGTTATTCAGAGGAGCTAGATTACAGGGGGAATGCAGATGCAGAGTTTGAGATTCCAGAGAGCTGGAGATGGATTCCTCTCATGTTTAATAATAGCTGGCAGGAGGTGACGCTCAAGCATTGCAACTGGAACATCGTTGGCTACGGAGAGGATGGGGATGGTAACCACGTTGCGTATACCGATTATCCAACCGTTCTAAAGAAGGGGGAGAAATACACGTTAGAGATTGTTTGGGAATTGAAGCTCTATCATGACAGGAAGCTACCCGACTTCTCCCTAGAGGACTCTGGAACGTTTGACGACATACCTCCAGGGTTGGTTGAAGAATATACAAAAGCAGAAGGGGTTTGGAAGAATGCGGTGCTGGACGAACGGATTCAGAGGACTGCTTTCAGGCTTAAGGATCCTAATGTTCTCCAAACCCTTTACAACATTATAGCCTGGATAGGAGG
>CBDUVB010000098.1:0-3470 GCA_965370555.1 uncultured bacterium | reverse complement strand
CCCTCCGATCTCGACCCTGGCGAGGCTCCCCTCGATAGACTTGACGAGCGCTGGCACAGCGACACACATCTCTCCATCCTCCTATTGTTCCGAGGCAAAGTGGGCGACCACCGCCTGCCCCAGGGCAATTCCTCCATCGTTTCCAGGGACGCGCCTGTGGGTGAAGACACGCAATCCCTCTCGTTTGATGGCAGCAGTTGTCAACCGAAGGAGAAGTCGATTCTGAAAGACTCCCCCACTCAGGAGCACCCGATCGATCCTCCGTTCCTCCGCGATAACAGTGCACATCGATGCGATCAGCGCAGCGATCATTCGATGAAACCCGTATGCTATTGTAGCAGGGGATACACTCTTCCTCACATCGTGCGTGATCGCTGAGATCGTATCGGCCAGTCGCACCACCCGGACCGGACCCTCCTCGTCGATCGAGAAAGGGTAGGACTCGGCATCTTCTGTTTCCTCCCACGCCAGCATCTCTAGCTCTATCGCGGCTTGCGCATCGTAGTCGACCTCTTCCCGTACTCCGAGAAGAGCCGAGACCGCATCGAAGAATCTCCCTGCCGAAGAAGTTAGAGGAGCGTTGATCCTGCCTTGAACCTGTTGCGCGATCACGTCACGCTCGACCGGATCGACCTCTCCTATGGGAAGACCCTCCAGGGATATGTCCTCACCAAGGAGGGTGTACAGGTAGCTCAGGGCCATGCGATAAGGCCTCTTGATCGCCGCCTCTCCCCCAGGCATGGGGACGTACTCCAGGTGAGCGGCGCGCTCGAAAGTGCGACAATCGGCGACCAGGAACTCTCCTCCCCAGATTGCTCCGTCAGTTCCGTATCCGGTACCATCGAACACCACTCCGATCACTTGGCCTTCTATCCCATTATCGATAAGACAGCTCACGATGTGGGCGTGGTGGTGCTGCACCTCAATGCACTGTAAACCTCGCTCTGCAGCGAGCCTGTGGGCAGCCTTCGTGGCAACGTACTCCGGATGCATATCACAGGCGATGATCTCTGGCTCGATGCGGAAAAGGTGCTCGTACAGTCGGATCGTATCGTAGAAGTGTTCGAGCGTCGCTTCATCTCCCATGTCGCCGATGTGCTGGCTCAAGAAGGCGTGCTTCTCCTGTGTGAGGCAGACCGTGTTCTTGAGCTCGGCACCGCAGGCGAGGATCGGCCTTGACTCAAACGGAAGATGGATCGGATTTGGGGCGTAGCCGCGGGCCCGCCGTAGAACCTGCGGTAGACCCTCGACCAGGCAGACGCTGTCGTCGCAGCGTGTATGGATCGCTCGATCGTGAAGCAGGAAGAAGTCGGCAATCCCGTTGAGCTTAGCCACCGCCTCCTCGTTTCCTTTCACCAACGGTTCACCGCTCAGGTTCCCGCTCGTCATCACCAGGGGTAGGCCTGTCTTTCGCAAGAGGAGGTGATGGAGCGGGGTATATGGGAGCATGACCCCAAGGAATTTCTGCTTTGGGGCGACCACAGGAGCAATTCCGGAACGTACCTTCTTCCAGCGCAGAAGGACGATCGGTGCCTCCGGCGAGGCGAGGAGCGCCCGCTCCTCAGTGCTGATAGCGCAGTGTTCCTCGATCTCCTGTATGGTTGCGATCATCACCGCCAACGGCTTCGCTGGCCGCCTCTTCCTTTCCCGAAGAAGGGCTACAGCCGCAGCATCGGTCGCATCACAGACGAGATGGAATCCCCCCAACCCCTTCACGGCGATGACGTTCCCTTCCATTAAGAGCCGACCCACGGTTTCGAGAGGGTCGGCACAGGGGACGGAGGCACCATGCCGGTCGACGAGTTCTAAAGTGGGGCCACACGCCGAGCACGCGTTCGGCTGCGCATGGAACCTTCGATCAAGAGGGTCATCGTATTCCGACTGACACTGGGGGCACATGGCAAATTCGTCCATCGTGGTCTTGGCGCGATCGTAGGGGATATCCTCGATGATCGTGAAACGGGGGCCGCAGTTGGTGCAATTGGTAAACGGATAGGCAAAGCGACGGTTCTGCGAGGAGAGGATCTCCCTCTTGCAATCCTCGCAGGTAGCGATGTCCGGCGAGATCAGCTGGCGTACGCCCTCTTGGTTGCGGCTCTTTCGGATGACGAAATTCGTGTCCCCTTCGACAGGGTGGTAGCTCGCCTCGACTGCTTCGACCCGTGAGCGAGGAGGGGACTCGCGCCTAAGCGCGGCGAGAAGATCGGAGAGGGCGTCTTCATCCCCCTCCACCTCGATCTCGACGCCACCGGACGTGTTGCAGACCCATCCGGTCAGGTTTCGTTCGTGCGCCAAGCGGTAGACAAAGGGCCGGAAACCGACTCCCTGTACCACCCCGCGTACGCTGATCCTAGCTCTCCTCTTCATTCCACAGTACGTTACCCGGCTACAGAAGTGAAATCAACGCGAAAAGGACCCTTTCAGTGCGATCACGATCGATGATCTCTCCTTGACCGTGCTGGCACGCTCCCATACTTTATACGGACCGTGTAGAAACCTTGGCGGAAAACGGAGGATGAGAGCCTTTTGAGGGAAGAAACGTTGAAGGCCGCTCTTGTTGCGGCGATAAAAAAGGCTGTCACAGTCCGTCCTTCAGACGTCGTGGCCGCCCTCAAACGTGCCCGGCCGCAGCTCGATGCAATTCTAAGGAACATCGAGATCGCCCGCCGGATCCTTTCGGAAGAGGAACTGCGTCGCGAAGCCGCGAAGAAGATCCGCTATGCGCAAGAAGAGACGAAGATCCTGATGCACGCGGGATACATCACTCCCCCGCCAAATGAGATACAGTGAGGGCGGGACGCGTGAATTCCACGCCCTCATGACCCGTATCTATCCTTCTATCACCGCTGCTCTGCGGTGAATGATCCTGTTCTACGAGGGAAGATCCCTGCAACAGGCCCTCGTATACGATCCATTATAGCACTGCGAGTCTGTCCGTGATAAGCCGTTTCAGCTCATCCATTGCTATCTCCTCCCCATTTAAGAAGAGCCAAGCCCAGTCCCAGGGGGATATCGACCACCTGATGGTACCCTTATAGGTCTCGATCAGATACAGTCTCTACGTATGTACTTGACGAAGCCACGCGAAATACGGTCGAAATTACCAGAGACGGCATTTGAATGCCCCGTCTCGGGAGAGCGGGGATGAAAAATGCTTGCTGCTGCAAGCAGCACAGTTTGTAGTACAGTGGAGGCATGGCAACAAAGAGAGGCAGTCACTGTGTGTACGATACGAAATACCACTTGGTGTGGGCGCCGAAGTATCGGAAGTGGATACTACGGGGAGAGATCAGAGATCGGGTGAAAGAGCTGTTTAGGGAGATAGCGGAATATCATGGGTTTGAGATTGAGGAGATGGAGGTAGCAGCGGACCACGTACACATTTTCATAAGTTTTCCTCCGAAGTACTCGATATCGAAGGTAGTAGGGATTCTGAAGGCAGTGAGTGCGAGGGAGATACGGAAGGAGTT
>CBDUVB010000097.1:0-3515 GCA_965370555.1 uncultured bacterium | reverse complement strand
ATCCCGCCTGCATTAAAGGCAACTCTTCACGTTCGTTAGTCCACGGATTCAGGTAGTGGTTACTTTCTCCAGGTGTTCCAGAAGTACGGCGAGAGCATCGGAGGATTCTCCGGCGTGCCGTAGCCGCCGCCGATCTCCACGCGCATCAGGTGCAACTGGAAGGCATCACCGAACTTGAGCGCTGGGATCTGCTCGTACCAGAGTTCCATGATCTCTTCCCACTTCGCGTAGCGAACAGCAAAGTCGGTGATCTTGTTCAGCTCGTTGCGGAGCGTCTGGATCTCCGGTGTGTCCCACCAGCCGGCGTAGGCCGGGTTGAGCATCAGGACCAACGACGGGTCCGGAGTGGTGCTGTAGTACGAGAAAGCAATCTCCCACTTTGGATTGTCCGGATCGTCCGTGCTGTTGCGGATGGAGAAGAATGTCGCCTTGTCGTAGACCTGCAGGTCTACGTTGAATCCAGCATTCTTCAACTGGTCCGTCACGACAAGCGCCTGGTTATACTGCGACGTCATGTCCTGAGCGACGATGATCCGAATCGTCTCGTTGTTGTACCCGGCATCCGCGGCCATCTGCCGTGCCTTGGCGGGATCATTCGCGTTGTACAATCCCTCTCCGGCGTTATCTGTGTACCAACGGATTCCCGGGGCGAAGTAACTCGGGTTCAGGCTCCAGAACGTCGGATCCCCGTAACCGGCGAGCATGATCGCTTCCATGTCAAGCGCTGTGATGACCGCTCGCTTCAGCGCGTAGTTGGTTGCCAGGAGGCTATTCCTGTTGTTGATGAGCGCGATCGGGTAGATCGGCGGATGGTCGGTGATGATCGGGACCACATCGGCGTTCCCTTCTACGCTCACCAGGAGGTCGTTCGGGATGTTCACGGCGTAGTCGTAGGTTCCTGACTCAATTCCGACAAGACGGGCGTTATCCTCAGCAACGAAGAAGAACTGCAGCTTGTCGAAGTAGGCGACCTTCTCGCCGGCGAAACCGCTTGCAGCGGCCGGCGAACTACTGTAGCCAGCGAAGCGTTCGAGGAGAATGTAGTCCCCTGCCTTCCACTCCACGAACTTGTAGGGCCCTGTCCCGATGACGTCTTCCGGCGCGATCGGCTGATCACCAGCGGCCTCGGCGATCTCCTTCGGGTAGATGCTCGGCCCGCCGTAGATGTTTGCCAGATAGGTCGTCATCGGCGCGAACGGTTCATCCAAGGTTATCTGAATGGTGTAATCGTCCAGAGCAACTAGTTCGACCACGTGACTCCACAGAGCCTTCGAGGTTAAGCCATACTCGCCCCAGCGATTCATCGATGCGATGACATCAGCGGCCTTCATCTCCTTGCCGTTGTGGAAGAGAACCCCACGCCGCAGGTAAAAAGCCGCCACCGTTCCGGTCTCATCGAGATCCCAGCTGAGTGCAAGCATCGGCTGGGGCGTGTAGTCCTTGTCGAATGCAAACAATCCTTCCAATATGTGACGGGCGGGGATACTGGCTGCTACACCTGTATCCATCTGCATATCAAGCTTTCCCGGCTCCGAAGCAAGAGCGCATCGAAGCGTTCCACCGTAGCGTGGTCCGTCTTCTCCCGCTACTGACAGACTAGCTCCGATGAGGAGCACGAGCGAGAGAACAAAAACACTGTACAGAGTCCATTTACGACTCATTATTGCCTCCTGTTGGTTTTTTTCGTTGACTTGTTGACCTATTCCAACAAAACCGATTCTGTCCCCTAGCTCTCACCTCCCCCCTCTTCCGATTTTGAGGATAGGAATAGATGAATAACACGTTCTGCCTGCTCTATCTTCTCATGCCTCCCAGATTTCGTGCATCCGCCGCCAGTGTTCGGACATCCTATCGAAGGCTAATTCAGGGTTACCTTGCATGATCGCGTGCAGGATCTCTCTATGCAGGTCAACGACACGGATTAGATCAGCGGAGTTCTTCAAGTAGTAGTGGTGCGTAAACTTGCGGTAGATCTTCTGGTCGATGGTATTGATCAGCGGGACGAGCGCTGCCGTAATCAGTTTATTCTCAGCTGCCCCGGCAAGCGCTATGTGAAAAGCCTTATCAGTCTCGATGTAGGCGTCAAAATCCCCCATTTGCGCCTGCTCATCCATCTCTTTAATGGCTCGCTGGAGAGCGATGAGCTTCTCCGGTGTGATCTTCCGGGCGGCGAGCGCAGCTACCGGAGGCTCTAACACCTCGCGCGCCTCCATGACTTCGAGGCAGCCGGCCTCGCTCTCGATCAGGTGGGGTGCGCTCTCTTCCTCGTCCGAGGAGGGTAACTTGCGGACGTAGTTTCCACTACCGGGTTTCGATTCGATCAGGCCGACCGCCTGCAACGCAGACAGCGCCTCCCGAATTGAGGGGCGACTGACCCCCATCTGCTCCGCCAACTCAAATTCAGAGGGGAGCTTGCTTCCTACAGGGAAGCTATCGTTCTTGATCGCCTCGATGATTTGCTCGGCGGCGATCGCGGAGACCTTTCTTGGACGCACCTTCTCAAAGGGCATCGAGTCACTCCTTTTATGGGCGGTCTGTCATTCGACCAAGTTGTATGATAGCATTACCGGATTCACATGTCAAGCTGATCGTCAACGCTTCGAAGGAGATGAAGTAAACAAACCAGCATACGGATCTGAGTACTTGCTCAACAATCACTGATACTCGTGAGTATTTCAGCTTGCTCTTCAGGAGACACTTGTGTGCTTAGCTCGATCTTCCCAATTGGGCAAGTAAAGAGACATCAGGCTTCTGAAAAGCTTCCCATGGTTTTGAACGCGCAAGTGCAGCAGTTCATGCACGATGACGTATTCTTGGAAATCCTGACGTTGTCTCAAGAGGTCTTCACCGAAGGTCACGGTCCTGTTTGGGGAGCACGAAGCCCACTTCTTCTTCATCCTCTGCACCCGGATTTGGGACGGTTCGACGTTGAGCGTACCCGCCCAAGTGCGAACAGCTTCCTTGAAGACGTCTTTGTTAGAGAACCCGCGTTCTTGCTTGGTCATGACATGGAGCAGATCGGATAGTGCCGCGTGACTGATGGATATGCACAGAACACCACGCTAGTCACCTTCTTTCTCCACGGAGCATCGCGTCAGCCAGTGGTACCATGCGATCCTTCCCCACCAGCGGGAGTAGCATTTTGTAAATCTCGGCCTTGAGCTGCCGAAGTTCTGCTGCGTTCTCCCTGTAATTTGGGAACCGGTCAAAGATGCCCTTCATGGTCACTGCACTGTTCTCCGATTCCTCCACCCCTCCTTGCTTGAGCACCCAATAGAGGGAGAACGTGGTGGCATCGAACCCCATCTCTGACTGCTGACGGCGTGCCTCTACGATCTCTCGAATCACGAGTTCGATTCTCCGCAAGGAGTCTTCCGCCGTGACCTGGCGGTCGTCGAACGCTTCGAGGATCGCCTCGGCCCGGTCGCCGATTGGCTTCAGGTATGGGCTTGACCCTTCCTCTTCGATAACGATCCTTCTAATGCCGTTGACCAGGTTGATCACCTTCGCTTTGT
>CBDUVB010000096.1:0-3551 GCA_965370555.1 uncultured bacterium | reverse complement strand
CAGAAGCTTTCACCGCCGAGAACGCGGAGCACGCAGAGAGGGGGAGGGAATCTTATTGCTTTATCTCAGCGATCTTTGCGGCTTGAGTGAGCGTAACGAACGGGCGAGAGGAAAAGCCTGTATCTCTCGCAAAGACGCAGAGAACGCCAAGAAAAGCGTAAATGAATAAAGAGAACAAAATGCTTAAAACTCAGGAGTTAAGGCCTTTCTCAGCGATCTCTGCGCCCTCTACGGTAAGATTCTTGAAACTACGATTTGAACTTGAAGACGAGTAGCAGAAAAGATTTACGCAACAGGCACACTAACAAGGAGCCGACTTCCTCTTGACGAAAGAGAGAATCCCCTGTATGCTGTTTTCAACATGATCGAAGTGAGAGAGGAGAAGAAAAGGATTGCGTTGACAGTTGACCTTGTCGACATCCTTTCTCGCGGTATTTACACGACGCCGGTTTAGCTAGCTCTATCTGATCATAGATAGAGCGGCGCAGAGGACTGCGGGCATATGCCTGTGGTCTTTCTTTTTGGCGTGAAGGCGAAGGGAAATAGCTGGGAGGTCACCGTGAGAGTGAATGAGGCCGGCCAAAAGATCAAGGAGATTCCTTTGATCCTCTTGGGTATGGGAAGGGTGGGGCAAACGCTCTTGCAACAGGTTCTCTCTACCAGAGAGGCGTTGCAGCGAGAGGCGGGCATCCGTTTCACCGTCGTTGGATTGGCGGATAGTACCGGAGCCCTCCTTGATCGTGGCGGTCTAACAGACCTTCTCCTTACGGAGGCCCAACGAGCGAAGGCAACGGGGCGATCGTTCGCCGGGTTGGAAGGGGCTCTGTCGCTCAGGGAGATCGATTCCCACCTCCAACCGGGATCGCTCCTCATCGACGCGACGGCCTCTGCAAAGACGGTCTCTCTCCTGAAAGAAGCCCTCGCAGCTAGATGCGGAATCGTCCTCGCCAACAAGCTCCCTATTGCTGGTCCGTGGGCCGAGGCAGAATCGCTCTTCGCGCACCCTCTTCTGCACTACGAGGCGACGGTTGGGGCGGGCCTTCCGATCATCTCCACCCTCTGCACCCTGCTCGCTACCGGCGATCGAATCACTTCAATCGCGGGCGTCTTAAGTGGGACGCTCGCCTACCTCTGCGCGCAGCTCATGCACGGCACCCCCTATTCGGTTGCCCTTGCACAGGCACGTGCTTTAGGGTACACCGAGCCCGATCCGCGTGAGGACCTGAGTGGACGAGACGTCGTCCGCAAGGCGCTCATCCTCGCCCGTACCACTGGCTGGCCACTCGACGAGGGCGACATCACCGTTGAACCGCTCTACCCCCCAGATCTTGCTTCCCTATCCGTGGACGGATTCCTCTCTGCCGCATCTACGCTCGATGAGAATTACGCTCACCGGGTTAGAGGAGCACGGTCGAGGGGGCGGGTCCTTCGCTACGTAGCTCGCGTTGGTCCGACTGGGGGAGCAGTCGGGGTGGAGGAAGTGGAGAAGGAGAGTGCTCTTGGGGCCCTGCAAGGCCTGGAGAACGCCGTCTCCTTCCATACTGAGCGATATGCATCGTACCCACTCGTCGTCTCCGGTCCAGGCGCCGGTCCGCAGGTGACTGCGGCGGGCGTGTTGGGAGACACCATCGAGCTTGCAAAGCGAATCGAGCGCAAGGAGGAATCGGAATGAGCCCTCTTGTTATGAAGTTTGGTGGGACCTCTGTCGAGAGTGCTGACGCGCTCACCCAGGTCGCCAAGATCGTTGCGAAGGAGAATAAAGAACGGGACGGGGTGGTCGTCGTTGTTTCGGCGCTGAGTGGGGTGACCGACGGACTGACCCGCGGAGCGCTGACTGCTGCCGGTGGGGACGATCGGACCTACCGTACCGTCGCTGTCGAGCTGCAGGCCCATCATCATCGGGTGATAGATTCCTTGTTTCCTAAAGGGATGGAGCGCTCTAGCCTATTGAGGCGTGTAGATGAATGCCTCTCCGAGTTCACCACCCTCTGCCACAGTATCCGTATCCTCGGCGAGGTGACCCCGCGAGCTATGGACGCCGTTACCTCGCTCGGCGAACGGGTCTCCGCCCGTATCCTCGCTGCCCTCCTGCGCCTAATGGGAGAAGAGAGCGAGGATTTCGATGCTACTCGTCTGATCGTCACCGACAGGACCTTCCAGAACGCGGTGCCGCTCATAAAACCGACCCGCACTCGGGTCACAGTGCTATTGGCTCCGCTATTCAAGAGGAGGGTGATCCCTGTTGTGACCGGGTTTATCGGGGCAACTGAGGACGGGGTGACGACGACGCTCGGTCGTGGCGGGAGCGACTACACCGCTGCCATTCTAGGTGATTGCTTAGACGCCGACGAAGTCTGGACGTTCACCGATGTCGACGGGGTGATGACCGCCGACCCCCGCATCGTCCCCGATGCTCGCGTTATCCCCATCCTCTCCTACAGCGAGGTCGGCGAGCTCGCCTACTTCGGGGCGAAGGTCCTCCACCCACGCGCGATCCGGCCGGTGATCGAGCGGGAGATCCCACTCTGGGTGAAGAACACGTTTCACCCGGAGCGGCCCGGCACCCGCATCGTCCGGGAATCGAGGAACACGCACGGCACGGTTAAGGCCGTCACCGCGATCGATCACTTGAGCATGGTAACCGTGGAGGGGCGGGGGATGATCGGCGTCCCTGGGATCGCCGCGCGCACATTCGCCGCAGTCGCGAGCCAGGGGACAAGCGTGCTGATGATCTCGCAGGCCTCGTCGGAACAATCAATCTGCTTCGTCATCCCCACGAAGACCGCTCCACAGGTCATTCGCACTCTGGAGAAGAAGCTTGAACATGAACTCGCACGCCGGGACATCGACCGGATCTGGCCCCTCGATGATGTCGTTGTCGTGACCGCGGTCGGTGTTGGTATGCGCGGCACGCCGGGGGTCTCCGCCCGCCTCTTTGGGGCTCTCGGCCGGTCCGGAATCAACGTCATCGCCATCGCGCAAGGGTCATCCGAGTGCAGCATCTCCCTCGTTGTCATCGCAGCCGACGCCGACAAGGCTATACGTCAGATTCACAAGGAGGTAATTAGTCATGCCGAATAAGATCACCGTTGCTATCCTCGGCGCCACCGGCGCGGTCGGCCAGCGCTTCGTGCAACTCCTCGTTGATCACCCTTTCTTCGAGGTGACGGCGCTCGCTGCCTCGGAGCGCAGCGCCGGACAACGCTACAAGGACGCCTGTCGCTGGGTGATACCTGGCGACCCGCCGCCCTCCATCGGCGAGATGATCGTCTCTCCCTTGGAGGCGAAGCTCGCTGCAAATCTCGTCTTCTCGGCCCTCCCCGCTGAGGTCGCCCACGAGGTGGAACCACGCTTCGCCGCAGCCGGTTACGCCGTCTGCTCCAACACCTCCGCCTTCCGCTATGAGAAGGACGTCCCTCTCGTCATCCCCGAGGTCAACCCCGATCACCTAACGCTCATCGAAAGGCAACGAAAGGATCGGGACTGGCCCGGGTTCATCGTCACCAACCCCAATTGTTCAACGACCGGGATCGCGATGGTCCTGAAGCCGC
>CBDUVB010000095.1:0-3571 GCA_965370555.1 uncultured bacterium | reverse complement strand
TACCCCCGAGAGGATTCGAACCTCCGACCTACGGTTTAGGAAACCGTTGCTCTATCCGGCTGAGCTACGGGGGCGCTTTTAGAACTCTTCCAACATCAAGTACAGCTGTTTTGCCGCTGCTTGTTCGGCGTCCTTCTTGCTGCGGCCGCGTCCGATGCCGCGGTGTCCGGCTACGGCAACGGTTACTGCGAACTCCTTGAGATGGGCCTTGCCACGGGTCTTGTCGACAGAGTAGGCCGGGCGGCAGTCGAACATGCGCTGCGCTGATTCTTGCAACAGGCTCTTGTAATCTCCAGTCGCCGATTGTTCGAGGAATAGCCGTTCGATCTCATCCTTCAGATAGCGGATGACAAACTTTGCGGCATACGAGAAACCTCGTTCGAGGAAGATCACACCTATCAAGGCCTCGAAGGCGTTTCCCATGTTGTTCGGCCGATCACGCCCGTGGTTCGCTTCCTCCCCTTTTCCCAGGCGAAGGTAGGAGTGAAGCCCGATCTTCTTTGCCTTCTCGGCAAGCATCGGCCTGCTGACCACAACCGATTTTGCCTTAGTCAGGCGCCCCTCATTTGCATCGGGGTACTCCTTGAACAGGTGGCTCGTCACTGCAAGACCGATCACCGCGTCGCCTAGAAATTCGAGACGTTCGTTCGAACCACGGGGATCGCTACGTTCGTTGACATAGGAGCTGTGCAGCAGAGCCATTTCCAACGCTTGGGGGTCGATCTTCAGGCGAAGCTTCTTCGCCAGTTCCTCTATTGGTTTTTCCTTCATCATCATAGGGTGTCCTCTGGAGGACTACTTTCGAACTTTTCCCGCTGAGTTTCAAGCCGTGGACCCAGAAGTCCTCGCTCAGATTATCCACTCTTGAGAGGGCATAACGCAACTCTCGCGACCCCATGATCACCGATAACAACGAAGATCGCCCAACGACGATCCTTTTGTGACTCACCTGGTGGAGCCTGGGGGGGGGGTTCGAACTCCCCTTCTCGCATCACTGGGAACCCCTTGATGCTATTCTTCGTCACTAAAACTATACTCAGTGCCGGCACGCGTCTACGAACTGGGAATCCTATAGTTCTGGATGATCCGTTCCTCGCTTTCCTCCGCCTTTTTACGATCAAGGACGACCTTCTTGCCGGCCTCCGTAACGAAGACAAGATACGGCTCAGTGTTGCTCTCGATTGCCTGCACTAGGCTGGACAGGTCCTTGATTCGGACGTTGTTGACCTCGGAAAGCACCTCGTACAGGAATCCCTGGTAGCCGACGTTGACTTCGTCAGCAAGGACGCGGACCAGCACGATCACTTCTGTTCGATCTTCGGTCGGTTCTCCCCGGAAGTAGTAACCAAGAAGATGATCCGGCGCGTCGGTAAACCAGCTCGACCCCCAGATCTTGAGGAGGTTCAGAGTAAGAGGCTTGAAGACGAGACCTCCGAAGATGTAGTAGCGTGGAAGAGTGTCATACTGTGCGTTCGGGACGAGCCGCATCTCGTTTAGTGTCTTGGTCAACGGCAGTGAGACAAGGCTTGGTGCACCATCACGCAGAATTCGAAGGTCGATCGTGGCACCGATGAGCTTGCTCTGAATCCGATGGCTGAACGATGTTCGTTCACCCGGCCGGAACTCGATCGTGCCGTCGCTTTCCAGGTCCATGCCATCGATAGCGAGGATGACATCCCCCACTTGAAGGATGCCCTGGGCTGGTGAGTGCGGAAAGATCGAATTGACGAGGATTCCTGCTTGCCCTTCGCTCATCCCGTACCGAGACCGTAGGTCTGGATTCTCCATTGTCTGCCAGGAGATGCCGATGCCAGGAATCCCGTGGTAGGCACCGTCCTCAACATCCTGGAGAAAACGCCGGATCAGCGGAGCTGGAACCATGTAGCCAATGTTCTCTCCCAGCCCGGCTTGAAACGACACGCCGACGATCATCCCGTCCTTGATCACGGGGCCACCGCTACTGCCAGGGTTGATCGCCGCGTCGATTTGACAGCTCAGCAGGTACTCCTGGCTGTGTGTATAGTACTGATGCTCGACGCGCGAAACGACACCTTCGGTGATGGCCAGTCCCTCTCCTCCCTTTGGAAAGCCGTAGACCACCACCCGATCCCGGAGTTGAGGCAGCTCTCCAACCTGGAGCGGTTCGCTCCCCTGAAAGAAGGCCTGATCTTGAACTGTGAGGATGGCCAGATCCGTGTCATGGGCAACGATCTCCACTGTGGCCGTATATCGTTTCGCCTGACCAGCCCGCTTTACCTGCAGGAAGACCTGGTCGGCCACAACATGTGCACTCGTCAGAATTCGATTTCCTTCAATAATGCACCCCGATCCAGTGGCGGCCTGTGGTCCCTTCATCTGCCACGGGTTGTAGTAGTCCGGTTCACTGAAGACCGTGTATACCTTGACAATGGCTTCGCTCACGTTCTGCGAAACGCATGGCAGCACCGTGAGTAGCATGATACTTGCTACCACCAAGGCTCGCTTCATCACCCACGATCGTCTCCTATCTGCTGCAGCTCTCATGCTGACCCCCTTCTGCTACCAGTTGGCTGCTGTGGCAGTCTCAATGGTACAGTCGCTACGGACGAGAGTGGACACGCTTGGTCATCTTGACGACTCCCTCTAGTCGGTCCGCTCATCAAGGTATCTTAGGACACCTCATCCTGAAAGGGCAAACGCAGATACCCATGCAGGAGCTAGAGGCATACGAGTTCTCTGATGATGAGCTTCGAGCAATGCACCGAATCTTGGAATAAAGAAATCCCTTGAAATTGACTATCCCCGTAGCAAGACTACGGGGTGTTTCGTGGTGATCGGTGTCTGCGACCAGTGTGTCAGCAGGTTCAGAAAGCCGGTTGTGCTCTAGCGATGAGCGATTCTCTGCTTGTTCGGAGTTGGTTCTCCATCATGGGGGGACTAGCTCTGTTTCTGGAGCCGTTTCAGCGGGTTGGGTCACTTCGGACCTCGGGCCAGCGCGGTCGATGCGGATCATGACATCGCCAATCGACCGATGCCTGGCGGAAGTCAGCTCAGGATCCCTTCCTCTCTGAGACAGGCGGTCACCGAGCGATGTTTAGGCCCCCAACCTAACATTCCTCAGAGCGATCTACGATCACGTGGCTCGCGGCGCTGCTTCAAAGGCTTTCGATCAAGAGCAAGTACTGACGTTGACACTGGAGTCGTAGGTCCACTCTGGCTTGGTTACATCGTCAACGCAGAACGTGAATGGCGTCCCCGCCTCCGGATTGCGCACCTTGTCAGACCTGAACGAGACCTGCCCGTCCGCACCAGTGAGCCCTGATATGTTCGGTATCTCGCGATGCGGCAAGCGCGAGGGGCTTGTCCTAAAGAGCGTTGTTGGAGCCTAGGGGACTGAATGTAGAACTCAAGTCTTGGCAGCGGCCTGGTAGACTCCGTCAAAAAGAAGCCAATCAATCTGCGGGTGATCCCGCACCTTCGGTAAGTGGGTCGTGGACGATCGAAGACTGATAAGACGGACGCAGAACTTCTCTATCAGTACGGGATCGAGCGAGGAGCTGCCGAAGCGGAAGAGCTCAGGCATGATGCATTG
>CBDUVB010000094.1:0-3714 GCA_965370555.1 uncultured bacterium | reverse complement strand
CGATCTCGGCGACCGTCCCTGTCCCGTCGTAGAAGTTGGTGTTGTACCAACCGAGAGAGTGGTTGATGATGTCGATCCCGTTGTTTAAGCAGTAGGTGACCGCGAGGTCGAGGTCGACTTCATCGGCAATCTTGATCAGGTAGAGCTGCGCACCCGGCGCGATCTCGTGCACGATCTCCGCAATGGCGGTCCCGTGGGTAATCCCGCTCGTGAGCCCGCTCCCGGTGAGATCGTGTTGCTGCACAAAGTAGGGGATGTCACCCCTTCCTTGAGCCTGAGAGAGGCCGGCGAAACCTAGATCGATGATCGCCACCTTCACCCCACTACCGGTGATCCCGGCGACGTGGAACGCATCCGCGCCTATCGCCGCTATCCCTTCCCCGGTGATCGCCAGGGTGTAGGGGGTGTACGGTGGCCGGATAAACGAGATCCCTCCCAACTGGCTCACGATCGTGGAGAGCTGCGAGAGAGGGACGCTAACCTTGATCAGGCTGGTAGAGGCCTCGATCGCCGTCCTGCTCACCCCTAAGGCGGAGAGCGCAGCGACGCTCGCCGAACTCGTCCGTCCGGATTGCGGTTCAAGGACGACGGTCACGGTCGAGGTGGACGTATCGAATGGAACACCGTAGAGGTTCGCAAGTTTCCCTAGCGCTGCCTGCGCGGGTGCGGGGAGCCTGGTCATGAAGTCGGCTGCCATCGCCCCTATCGTTTCCCCAACCGTCGTCTGCACCGCGCCGAGGAGCGCCTCCAGCGACCCGTCGAGCTTCGGATTGTGCTCGGAACGGGCGATCTTAGTGGTTCCGAACGAGGCGATCATCGCCTCCAGACTCACCTTGGACGGTTCTGTGGTTGAAACTGTTCCCTTACTCCCTCCCACGCTGTCGAGGAAGAGCACGGCCGTTTCGTCATCATCCGGCCAGGAGAGGACAGAGAGAAACCAGTCTGGTGCAAACGGGATCCAGATGCCGACCGGCCTCCCTTCCATATACGCGAGGGAGATTCCCCCTTCCAGGAAGTGCCCTTCGTACTCGCTCAGGTCCACGAGGTAACGCAGTAGGCCCGATGCCCAGTCCTTGTGCACCATCACCAGGTTCATCTTCCCCGAACGGATAGTCCCTTGAAGGAGCACCTGTTGGGCAAGATTGTTGGCCGGATAAGGGTGCAAAAGGGTCTTGATTCCAATCTCTTCCTGAAACTGACTGACAATACTATTCCACTGCTCGCGCGTTGCCTGATCGATTCCCACGGTCAACGCCGGTTGGGCGAGAACGGGAACAACAACCAGGGCGCAAAGAAGCAACAACAGGCCGATTCGTTTCATGATCCTCCCCTCTCTCTAAAACGCTACGGAACGGACGGCTGCGGGTGGTAGGGTGGCCTGACGTTGCCGATGGAGCTCGATCGTGCCAGTTCAGTCAACTGCCAGATGGGGAGGAGAAGCTTAGCCAGATCTCCGGATTCGCTCTCGATGAACGGCGTGAACGCCTCGGGAATCGTTCCCTCAGGGAGCTTCTCCGCCACGACCTCGACACGGAGGCCGACGCAGTCAATCCCCAGGCGCGATGCCTCGGCGAACCAATCCGCTGCCACGCTCAGCCCGTAGAGAGCTGAATCGATCGCGACCCCTTCGGGAGGGAGCGGCCCCTTCTCAGACTCCTTTGCGTACTGCTCAGGAAAACCCATATCTAATTCGTTACCGACAATTCCCAGCCCCTGCAGCGAGGAGATGACCGAGTAGATGGTCTCTTCCTGTGGCAGATCCTTGTGAGGAACGAGGACGAGTTCGTACCCCTCCCCTGTCGGACGGACCGTGTAATCAAGGTCCTCGCCGCTGACACGAAGGAGGAACCAACTTTCATCAACGTAGAGGAGCGACGGCATCGCTTGTAGAGCCTCTTCGGATTCCTCGGTGAGGGGTTCCCCTCCGTAGGAGCCGGCGACGGAAAAGCCTTTCCCTTGCCCCGTCTGAATCAACGATTCGATCGGGATATCGATCGTTCCGATCGCGATCAAATAGTAATCCGTCTGCATCAACTGCGCTCCGCTCACCGCCATCCCGCTTCCAATGATGAGGATAGCTAGGAGAAGAACACCAAACAACGTAGTCCTTTCGCCTCGACTTACCATGTTGTAGCCCCCTTTATCTTCCGAATTAGGTCGCTTGAACCTACACGAGAGGAGGGAGAAAGTTTCGCAGGGTGGGTAAAAAAGGGCATAAGAGCAAGACGATACGGTGAGGGAAACGCGGAGATCCCTGCGTCTTCGCGTCCCCCCCGTCCTTCTCAGAGTGCTCTTTTGCGACAGCCCCTTAATCCGCGGGTTCTCCCGCCATATTCTCCAGGAAGCGGAGGTAATCAGAATCGGTGGAGAGGACGATGCTCGTCCCACCCTGAAGCGCTGTCTTGTAGGATTCCAGGGTGCGCCAGAACCGATAGAACTCGGGATCCTGGTTGTAGGCGTCGGCGTAGATTTCGAGTGCCTGCGCGTCCCCATCTCCCTTCACCATCTCCGCCTGTTTGTCCGCCTCGGCAAGGATGATCACGCGCTCCTTATCGGCGCTGGAGGTCATCTGCTTAGACGTCTCATCGCCTTCGGCGCGCAGTTGCGCGGCGATCCGCTCGCGTTCGGAACGCATACGCGAGAAGACGGCCTGCTCGATCTCGGTGGGAAGGTCGGCCCGTTTGATGCGGACATCGATCAACTCGATACCGAAGACCGCGAGCTTGTCATAGCTGAGGGCGGTCACTTCTTTCAGGTATTCCAGCCTCTTCGCCGAGACGATCTCATCCAGTGTGTGTTTCGCCAGGACATCACGTAGATCGGAATAGACGATGTCATCGATCCGGATCTGAGCATTGATGAGACTTCCAGCATTCGTCTCGATAAACGTCTTTGGCGCCCCCACCCGCCAGATGGCGTAGTTATCGATGGTCAGCCGCTTCTGATCGGAGGTGAGGATGTCGCGCGGTTGGATGTCGTAGTTCAAGACGCGATCCTCAAGGTAGACCACGTTGTTGATAAACGGTATCTTGAAGTAAAGACCGGGCTTCTCGATTACCCGAACGATCTCTCCAAATCGAAGGACAGCCGCCTTCTTCGTCTCATCGACGGTGAATGCAAACAGGTTGTAGACAATAACAAGAAGGACGATAACACCAGCGAAAACTATTACCTTTTTCATTGCGATCCCCCTTCTTCAAGTAGACTCTTGAGGTCCAGCAGCTGGAGAACCCCGTCCGCCCCCTGCGAGAGGATGATCTTGTTCATCTCCGGAAGGATCTCCTCCATGGTCTCGATGTACATCCGCGTACGCGTAACCTCCTCACCGAGTTCGTACTTCTTGAGCACCGCGATGAAACGCGCTACATCCCCTTCGGCTCGCTTGATCCGCTCCTGTTTGTACCCCTCGGCCTGGTTGGCGATCTCCTGCGCCTGCCCGCGGGCCCGCGGGAGGATGTCGAGCGCGTACTGATCTGCCTGGTTGATCAACTTCTCCTTGTCCTGGCGGGCACTGTTCACGTCGTCGAAGGCGGAGATGACCTCCCGCGGTGGCTTTACGTCCTGAAGCTGAACGTTCCCCACCACGAT
Organism: uncultured bacterium; assembly: GCA_965370555.1. GTDB lineage: Bacteria > Bipolaricaulota > Bipolaricaulia > UBA7950 > UBA9294 > JAJOKK01. The sequence continues at coordinate 126 of CBDUVB010000094.1, read as the reverse complement.
CCCCATCCCATAGCTGTCAAGCAGCGCCTGCAATGAGGCCATCGTATTCGCCGCGATGACGTCTCGCTGTTCGGTCAGTGTCTGATCGAGCGTCTTTGTCGCTACCTGCTCGCGCAGGACAGCCTC
>CBDUVB010000093.1:0-3746 GCA_965370555.1 uncultured bacterium | reverse complement strand
CTCAGGACAACGTGCGGCTCGATCGGTGTATGCTGCGCGTATTGAGTCTCGCAGGTCGTCTCGACGATGATCTCCGATTCCGCGAATCCGCGGGTGACATCCCCGGCGTCGATATCCACATCGGCGACAATGTTCTGTGCGGCGTCGTAGATCCCGGGCGAGTCCTCTTCATCGTGGATGACCGGGGCATCGGAGCGAAGAGCCTCGTCGAGCGAGAGGACCGCGGGAAGCTCCTCATATTGGACTTCGATCAACTTCAGCGCTTCGAGCGCGATATCTTCCGTCTCCGCGGCAACAGCGGCGACGCGATCCCCGACGAAGCGAACCTTGGGGTCGAAGATGCGTGAGTCGTAGGGAGAGGGTTCGGGATACCCCTGCCCAGCGGTGGTGTAGCGCGTCGTGGGGGTGTTCTCATGGGTGAGGACCAAGACGACCCCGGGGAGTGCTTCGGCCTTGGAGGAATCGATCGAAAGGATCCGCGCGTGTGCGTGTGGGCTCCGCAATATCTTCACGTGCAGGGTACCAGGAAGATCGATGTCGTTGACGAACATCGGTTTTCCCGTGACCAGCCCTTGGCCATCGACCTTCAGCTTGCTCTTGCCAACGGTATGGAACGTCCTCTTCTGTCCGTTCATCATGACGCTCCCTTATTCATCTTCTTTGCAGCCGTCTTAACGGCCTCGATCTGCTTGACATAACCGGTGCATCGGCACAGGTTCCCTGAGAGCCCCTCTTTGATCTCTTCCTCACTCGGATCGTGGTTGTGTGTCAGAAGGTCGAGTGTGGCGATCTCCATCCCCGGCGTGCAGTAGCCGCACTGCACCGCCCCCTCTTCCAGGAACGCCTCTTGGATTGGGTGGAGCTTCCCACCCTTCTCCAGACCCTCGGCGGTGACGATAGCGCTTCCATCCGCCTTGGCGGCGAAGACGAGACAGGAGTTCACTGCGCGTCCGTCGAGAAGGACGGCGCACGCCCCGCAGTCGCCGGAGCCACACCCCTTCTTGACGCTCTTGTACCCGGTGCGACGCAGCAGATCGAGGAGGGTCTCTCCAGGATCGATCTCGATCTCGTGGCGGATCTCGTTCACGGTCAGCGTGATCTTCATCGTTTCGCCTCCTCAAGTTGGTCTTTGATCTCGGAGAGGGATCGTTTCACGCCGACATAGACCAGTTCTCTTCGGTAGTCAGCACTCGCACGGCGATCGTCGCCTACGCTGGATGACTCCTGTGCGATCCGCGCGGTCTTTTCGATCGTCTCCTCAGTGAGATTTGCGCCGATAAGGCTCTCCTCCGCTTTTGGTAGGGATGATGCCAACCGGGGGGTTCCACCGGCGATGATGCGCGTCTCGATACAACGCCCGTCCTCGACTCGGACGAAACAGGCGCAGTTGAGGAGCGCGACGTCGAACCCTGTTCGGCTGAACTGGCGGAACGCAGCCGCTGTCCCTGCGGCAGGTTTCGGCAGGTGAACAGCGGTGAGGATCTTCCCCTTGAGCCGCTCGCGCGAGTCGTAGAGGTCGGAGAGCGGAATGCGCTCGCTCGTTTCTCCTACCAGGGTGACTTCCGCCCCCAGGGCGAGGAAGAGAGGAATCACATCCGACCAGGGATGCGTGCTCACCAGTGTTCCCCCAATCGTCGCCAGATTTCGCAGCAAAGGTGAGGCGACCTGGCGGAGCGTCGTTACGATCACACCGTTCAAGTAAGATGTGATCGCAGGGTGTTCCAGCACCTCGGTCATCGTGGCCGTGGCTCCGATCGTTATCCCGTCACTGCTTGCCTCGATCGAGGAGAGTGGGAGGCGGGAAAGATCGATCAAGGCCGTCACATCAGGCGGAAGGTGGAGAGCTAGGTCGATCCCCCCTCCGATCAAGCGGGCGGTCTTTCCGCCCTGCTGTAATAGGGTTAACGCCTCTTTGAGATCATCTGGGCGGCGGTAGGTTTTGAGTTGAGTCCGGATCACGGTCCCTCCTTTTTTGGTCATTATCTGCGCGCGGAACGAGAGGGACAAGTCCCAATAGACGTTCTGCGCTCGCAGCGGTACAAAACTGTTTCACCACGAAGGACACGATGTGTTGCGAAGCATGATCGATCGTAAGGGCCAGAGCCGTGGAGCACAAGGAACCATCTGGCAACTGCGGTGGAGAAGCCCACTGGCGAGTTTTCCACAGATTGGTGTTCCCCTAGCGCCTATTAAGGAGTAGTACGGAGCCTGTTGCCCAACATCCTGTTCGCCATAGCTTGAGCAGGTTGTGCCCCGTACAGATGAGACGCCATTCACTCTTCATTGCTGCTGTCCCGCGGCGTAAGAACGTCCCGCATGCACAACACAGTACTTCACCCTCTCGCCATGGTATGCCGCTTGTGATAAGGATTACAGACATTCAGACGTGTTTATGCTAATGTAGCACCAGGTAACCTTTGAAGGAGGTAGATGATGGCGCTGGGGACTTGGTTACTGCTGTCGTTCTTCTGGGCGTTCTGGATCTTCTCCTTTGCTGGCTTTTGGTGTGACGGGCTGTGGTAATCCGTCAATCGCGACTCGCAAAGCCATACGGATGGGATGCTACCCCACGTGTGCGGCCTCGGCGCTGTTTGGCAGGCATCTCTAAGAGAGAGGCAGAGCCGAGACGCGGGAACACGATGCGCTGTTGTTAGCTTATTTCTACAAGGAGGGGCAACGATGAACAGAATGGTGACGTGCCTTTTTGGGATAGGGATAACCCTTGTGCTGCTATCCGCTCTGGTGGTTGGAGGGCCAAATTCTCCGACTCCAAGCATCACGGCGTCGGTGGTCAACGTCGTTGATGGCAATACGATCGTGGTCAACATCCTCGCCGTGTCCGACGCCTCACCGGTCTTCGTGGGAGACACCGTGCACATCCGCCTGATCGGGATCGAGCTTACGAAAAGCGGCAAGGCGTTCTGGGAAGCAAATGCAGATATGACCATCGCCAGGACAGTGTATTTGGCGGTCGAGTCCACCTCCGACATCTTGTGGAAAAGCGGCGACGAGCCTCTATCAGCCTATGTCTACCTCGATCCTGAGGGGAAGACGCCGGTGAATTCGATGCTCATTGCGATGGGGTTTGCTGAAGCGGTTACTTCGTCAACGGATACTCACAAAGCGACAAGCGTAGCGACATCCGAGGTGCAAGCTGAAGCCTCTAGCACAACGATGGCCGAGGCATCAACTGCGGCATCGACCATAATCACTGGGGCAAATAGCGTGCGGACACCTGCCCAATCCACCGCTCTCACCACCGTTCTGGCGGGGCCGAGAGGGTGTTGCTGTTATATGTGTGCCTGTGCCTGCCCAGTTCCAGAGCCGCTCAGCCTGCTTCATCTTACATCCTGCGTTCGGCACGGTGACTACGCCAAGCTCGAGCTCGAAGCCGTTCCCGGGGTGTGGTACCAGATCGACGTTGGCTACCCTTCATACCTCAGCACAGACCTTGCCCTAAACCCCCGAACGGCGTTTTGCGGAGTCGTTAGGTGGCGATGGAAGGTACACTTGCACACCCCGCCGGGTACATGGCCGATCACCGTGACAGCTCGCTTGGACGGGGAGATCATTGGACGGCTTGATACGTGCATCACGGTACGGCGCTGATCGTTTCACGGGGTGTCTACCAATATCTAATCCATCTTTTCAACTTGGGATTCCCTGTGGTCTTGCCACAGGGTTTCCTTATCCCCCTCTCCTTGATAGGAGAGGGTCGGGGTGAGGTGAAATAATGAAATCCCGGT
>CBDUVB010000092.1:0-3748 GCA_965370555.1 uncultured bacterium | reverse complement strand
ACTGCAGTAGGAGCCTCTTGATCCATGATCACCAACAGCTAACATGAATAGCGCCTCCTGGGAAGACACATGGCTCCGCTGGCAATGCCGCAAGGCATTTCATACTTAGGAGGTTCCTTGTAGAAAGGTGATCGAGGGGAGGTGCTTAACCGATGCGAGAATGGGGGTACAGGGGAAGTGTGGTCATGATGATCCTTGGGCTTGCTCTCCTCAATCGCGGTATTCGTTCGGGGAACGCTCCCATGTTGGCGGTGGGCTCCTCCCTCACGCTTCTCGGCATCAGCATTGCGCTCTGTCTTCGTTATAGAGGGACGTTCGCCGAATCAGGCGCACTTCCCCGCAAAGACCAAGACGCGTAATCAGATTTAGTGATTGAACCTCCCAATCTCCCGATCATTCAATCTTCCGATCTCTCAATTCTTCGGCCAGCCGTTGATCCATCAAGGAAGCGGGCTGCTTCCCCTGGTTCTTGGTTTCCTTTCTTTGCGTTTTCACTTGACGTTCCTGCAGTTCCTCATTATGATGAAGCAAGAATCCTGAACAACGATAGGGGAGCGGAATTAGAGTAGAGGCTGCGAGGGCACTATAAGGAGCGATCCTGGATACTCCGGCAGAGTATGCCATAGAGCTACGCGGAATTATCAAACGATTTCCCGGTGTGGTCGCCAACGACGGCATCGATCTTAAGGTCCGCCGCGGCGCAATCCATTGCCTCCTTGGGGAGAACGGCGCGGGCAAGACCACGTTGATGCGCATCCTCTATGGGCTCTACCAACCTGACGAAGGAGAGATTCTCTTAGGCGGCAAGCCAATTCAGATCTCCTCACCGCGGGCCGCTCTCACTCATCATATCGGGATGGTCCACCAGCACTTCCGCCTGGTTCCTACCCTCTCTGTGGAGGAGAACATTGTTCTTGGGTTGACTGAGGGGACCGGTCCGTTCCTGAACTTGCGAAAGACGCGTAAGAAGATCGGAAAGATCTCCGAGGAGTACGGCCTCCCAATCGACCCCCAAGCAAAGGTTTGGCAGCTCACAGTTGGCCAGCAGCAGAGGGTGGAGATCATCAAGGCTCTCTACCGTGATGCCTCTATCCTGATCATGGACGAACCGACGAGTGTTCTTACCCCGCAGGAAGTCGACCAGTTGTTTGCCACCCTGCGTACGCTCGTCGACGATGGGTTGACGATCATCTTTATCACTCACAAGCTCGACGAGGTGATGGAGATCAGTGACCAGGTTACGGTGCTGCGGCAGGGGAAGGTCGTTGCAACCCTTCCCACTTCGGAGACGGATAAACCATCGCTGGCGAAGTCGATGGTCGGCCGTGAGGTCGTCTTTCGCCTGGAGAAGAGCGTGGTAAAGCGCGGAGAGAGGCTCTTGCAGGTCGATTCTGTGCACGCGCTGAACGATCGCGGACTTCCGGCCCTACGCGGGATGTCGTTAGACCTCTACGGAGGCAAGATCCTCGGTGTGGCTGGGGTGTCGGGAAATGGGCAGACCGAGCTTGCGGAAATCCTCACCGGGTTGCGACGAGCAACGAAGGGAAGGGTTATTCTCTCCGGGAAGGCGATCACTAACCGTTCCGCACGGGAGATCGCCGACCTTGGGATCGCTCACGTTCCGGCAGAGCGGATCAGGATGGGAATCGTCCCTGCCCTGAGCATTCGCGAGAACCTGATACTGAAGAGCTATCGGCATCCACCTTTCTCTCGTTTCTGTTTCCTCAACCGGAAGGAATCCGACGCGAACGCCCGCCGTGCGATGGGGGACTATCAGATCGCTGCTCCGAGTGATGAGACGGCGACTAAACTCCTCTCCGGAGGGAATATCCAACGGGTGGTACTAGCGCGCGAACTCTCCGGCGATCCACGATTGATCATCGCGGCGCATCCCACCTACGGCCTCGATGTCGGCGCGACCGAACAGGTGCGGCAGGTCCTCCTCACGCAGAGGGAGCGCGGTGCGGCGGTCCTATTGATATCCGAGGACCTGGAAGAGATCATGACGATCTCGGATCGTATTCTGGTTCTATTCAAGGGTGAGGTAATGGGGATCATCGATGCAGATGGCGCCGATGTCGAGCAGATTGGCTTGATGATGGCCGGAACACGACACGAAGGAGCGGTCGGTGAAGAAACCCGCGTGGCTTAACGTCGAGAGAAGGCCGGTCGCCTCTGGACGCGTGGTCTTCGCTGTCTCTCTCATTGCCATCCTGGTGGCATTCGTGGTGATGGGGATCTTCTTTCAGATCTATGGGGTCTCCCCTGTTCGTGCCTACCAGTTAATCTTGAAGGGAGCGTTGGGAAGTAAGCTTGGGTTGGCCGAGACTGTGCGCCGGGCCATCCCGTTGTTGCTCATCGGGGTGGGGTTGACGATCGCCTTCCGGGCCCTCTTCTGGAACATCGGAGCCGAGGGGCAGCTCCTCATGGGGGCGATAGCCGCGGCTGGAGTCGCCCTCTTCTCCGGACTGCCGGACCCGTTACTCCTGCCAGTGATGTTTATTGCTGGGTTCGCGGGCGGGGCCGCATGGGGTCTTATCCCGGCCTTTCTCAAGGTGAAACTAGGGATAAACGACGTTATCACGACTTTGATGATGAATTATATAGCCATCTATTTAATGGAGTGGTTGATTCACGGTCCATGGAAGGGCCCAACGGCACGCGGGTTTGCTTATACCGACACCTTTGCGCGCGCGGCGTGGCTCCCTACCCTTTACGGCACACGTATCCACTGGCCGACGCTCATCCTCGGTCTTCTTCTCGCTTTAGTGATGTACATATTGGTCACCCGCACGCGGAGTGGGTTTGAAATCCGGGTTGTCGGGGAAAATCCGGATGCGGCGAGGTTCGCCGGTATCAGCCAGCTTAAAACGACCCTGCTCGTCATGCTCATTGCCGGTGGCTTCGCAGGATTGGCCGGTGTGGGGGAGGTGGCCGGCATCCACCATAGACTACTGGGTCCGCTCAACATCTCGATGGGTTACGGGTACACCGCGATCATCGTCGCCTGGTTGGCACGGCGCAATCCTCTTGCCGTCATCATCACCTCGTTCTTGTTTGCAATCATCATATCCGGTGGAGACGCCATCAAGGTGTCGTTGTCGCTTCCGTTCCAGTTGATCAACGTGTTCAATGGATTGATCTTATTCTTCCTGATCGGGAGCGAGGTTTTCATTCGCTACAAAGTATCTTTCTCGCTTAGGAGGCAGTGATGGGTTGGGAAATGTGGATTATCACAACGCTCAGTCGCACCCTTGCTTACGGAACTCCGCTCCTCCTGGGAACGCTCGGTGAGATCTACACGGAGCGCTCTGGAGTGCTCAATCTTGGTGTCGAGGGGATGATGATCATGGGGGCCTATTCCGCCTTCACCACTGCCTATGTCACCGGGAATCCCTGGTTGGGTATCCTGGTTGGTGGGGTCGTCGGTGGAGCCTTCTCCCTGATTCACGCCTTTGCCAGTGTGACCTTAAAGGCGAATCAGGTCGTCTCCGGGCTCTCTCTTACCATGCTCGGCCTTGGCCTGTCCGGTGTGTTAGGACGCGGTTGGGAGGGGAAACCGCTTCCTAAACCGATCCCTGCAATCACCGTTCCCGGCCTTTCGAAGATTCCGATTCTGGGGCCGATCCTGTTCGAGGGCCAGAACCTGCTCGTCTATCTGACCATCCTTCTCGTCCCCTTGTTGTGGTACACCCTCTATCGGACGCGGATCGGGATCACGATCCGCTCGGTGGGGGAGAGCCCTGCC
>CBDUVB010000091.1:0-3800 GCA_965370555.1 uncultured bacterium | reverse complement strand
GTCCTTGACGGGATCGATCGACGCGGATAGGCTGTAGGTCTATGAATAGACTCCCCTATCTTACTCTTGCCGGATTCGCTGTCGGCCTCGATCGCCTCCTTAAATGGTGGGCGGTGGCGAACCTCTCCCTTACCGAGTCGCGCCCCCTCATTGGGGAGACGATCCGGTTGACGCGGGTTCACAATTACGGGGGGGCATTGGGATTCTTCCCTGGGAACGGCACTCTTTTCGTGGTCGTCTCCTCGATCGTTGCTTTGATAGTTCTCTTCCTCATTGTCCGCGGCCGCTACCACAGCCGCTTGCTGAATATGGGGCTGGCACTCGTCCTCGGCGGAGCAGTGGGAAACCTGATCGATCGCCTCCTCTACGGGTATGTCCTCGACTTTCTCGAGGTGAGAGGTCTCTTCGTCAACAACTTGGCCGATGTTTGCGTCACTGTAGGGGTAGGGTTGATCGTTATCCATACGTTCTTTGGAGGTGATGAAGATCGATCTTCACGGTCAGCTGATTGTCTTTGAAGGGCTCGATTTTACCGGCAAGACGACGCAGGTGCGTCTCCTCGCCGACCGGCTGCACAAGGTGGATATCCGAGTGACCACCACGCGCGAGCCCGGGGGAACAGCGCTCGGGGAGGGCGTCCGCGAGGTGATCCTCTCGAACGAGAATACCAAACTCCTACCGCTTTCCGAACTACTCCTGTTCATCACCTGCCGTGCACAACTGTCTAGCGAGGTGATCGAGCCGGCGCTGGCTTCGGGCCACACCGTCGTCTCCAGTCGGTTCCGTTTATCCAGTCTTGCCTATCAGGGGTACGGACGGGGGATCGATCTCGACCTCATCCGGCGGTTGAACGAAATTGCGACAGCGGGGAGACAGCCGGATATCACCTTCCTCATCGACCTCCCTGCAGAAGTTGCTCTTGCTCGCAAGCGTGGAGAGGGCGACCGTATCGAACAGGAGGATCTCGCCTTCTACCGGCGAGTCCGCGATGGCTACCTGGAGCTGGCGCGCGCCGATCCACACGTTCAAATTATCGATGGAACTCTATCCATCGAGAAGATCGCAGAGCAGGTGGCACGGCATCTCGCGGTCTAGTTTTTGTGGAATGGCTTGCTGATCGTGTATCATGATCCCGCCCAGCATTCTCACAAATAAGGGGGAAGATGATGGATTTCGTATGCAGCAAAGATGATCTGGTCTTCGGTGTCAAACTCGCAAGCTATGCCCTGGGAACCCGCAGCAGCATGCCGATTCTCTCTGGATTAAAGATGGAGATCGAGGGGAACCGACTGCGCCTCTACGCGACCGATCTCGAACGGGCGGTCCACTGCGAGATCCCGATTGAGAACCGCGCCAATGATGAGGCGGTTGTGCTAAACGGAGTGGTCCTCTCACAGATCGCGGCTCACCTCCCCGAGGACGACAAGATCAGCCTGAAGACCGATGAGACTGATGGGGTGGTCGTCAAGTTGCGCTGTGGAGAGGCACTGTTCGACCTCCCAACCCTCCCAATAGAGGATTACCCCGAGGTCCCTGCTCTCCCGTCGGCGAAGATCGCCGTCCTCAAGGTGGATTCCTTCCACCGCGGTCTCGATCAGACTGTCTTCGCTACGCTGAAGGCCGGAGAGACGACGCGTCTCAGCTTGACCGGGGTCGATATCGTACTGAAGAGTGGACGGGTGAAACTCGTTTCGACGAACGGCTACCGCCTGGCAATGAAGACGATCGATGCCGAAGAGATATTCACGGAGAGCGAGTTCCTGGTCGAAGGGAGTGTCCTGACCGACCTCGACCGCGTCCTCTCACAGGCTGGGGAAGGGACGGTCGATCTTTATCAAGGGGAGGGACAGCTCTTCTTCCAATCCGGCGGAGTGACGTTTATCGCCAAGACACTCGCCGAGGAGTTCCCCGATTTCGACCGGGTCGTCCCCAAGGATAGTCCGCTTGCCCTCGCCTTCGACAGACGGGCCCTCCTTGCCACACTACAGCGGATAGAGATCACCTCTGCGGAGGAGTCCAATGCCATCACCTTGCGTGTGACGACCGACGAGAGTGCGGCACGCATCAACTCCTCTTCCAGGGATAAAGGGGAGGCAGAGGAGCGCGTCCGCGTGAAGAAGGTACCTACCAAGGCCGTTGAGATCTCGTTCAAAGCGGAATACATGATCGACGCCCTAAAACGGATGGCCTCCGAGGAGATCACTCTTTGGCTCACCGATTCGGAGAAGGCTGGGTTGATCGAGCCTTCCGGCGAGGCGATCAACCTATTGGATGCGGGGTTCCTCTACGTGTGCATGCCGGTCCGCTTGACCGGGTAGACCAAGAAGAAGATGAAGGCGGATTAGGGAGCAAAGGTTGAGTGGTTGAGCGATTGAGTGATTGAGTGATTAAATCTCCCGATCATTCAATCTTCCGATCTCTCAATTACTCACTCGCTCAATTGCCTGATCCCTCTTGCAACGAACCTGGCGATGGGATACGGTCTCACCCACATCTCTAGCAGCTAAGGAGTGCTCATGCGCCTAGTCCGTTTTATCTCTCGAGAGACCAAAAAAACCGAGAACGGTGAGTTGCGTGGAGAGGTGATCATCACCCCTCGCGGGGAGGTCCCTCTCTCCCAGGTTAGGCTTCTCGCCCCGTGCACCCCGACGAAGATCCTCTGCGTAGGGCGAAACTACGCCGCGCACGCGCAGGAGTTGGGAAACGAGGTCCCAACACGACCCTTGCTCTTCTTCAAGCCCCCCTCCTCCGTGATCGGCCCCGAAGAGGAGATCATCCTCCCGACAAGTTCTCTGGTGCACCATGAGGCGGAACTCGCCGTTGTCATCGGCAAGCGCTGCCGCAACGTTTCCGCTGCAAAGGCGATGGACGTCATACTCGGTTACACATGCCTGAACGACATCTCCGACCGCGAGGCGCAGAAGTGGGAGAAGAACTGGGTGCGGGCCAAGGGGTTCGATACTTCAGCTCCAATCGGCCCGATGATCGTCACCAAGGACGAGATCGACGGACCGTTCCACGTCATGCTCCGGGTGAACGGCGAGACGAAGCAGGACGGATCGACGCGCGACTTCATCTTCCCAATCCCCGTTCTTATCGAGGAGATCTCCGCCTACATGACCCTGGAACCAGGTGATGTGATCGCCACCGGAACCCCGGCTGGGGTCGGCCCACTCTCCGCCGGGGATGTTGTCGAGGTAGAGATCGACGGGATCGGCATCCTGCGAAACCCCGTGCGCTAGATCGCGCCGACTCCGCCACGAGATGGGAGCGGGAGACACGAGGACGCGGAGACACAGAAATTCGCGCTTTCTCCGTCTCCTCGCGTCCTCTTCTCATGCCCTTGGCGGTAAAGAATCCCTCAGTAAGCTGCGGGGCATTGAAAAGCAGAAGCCAAAGATCTAGCCGGAGTTGGTCTTCATGCTGCAATTTCATGTAGAGCTTTGTTGCATCGGAAGAAACGTTGCACACAAGGTGCAACGCTACATCAATCTTCTTGTAGCGTCGGAGCTTGCCATGCATGGCTTGCCTCCGACGTTGAGGGGTTTATCCTTACGGGAACTCATGTGGACAGTACGAACAACGAGCCGGGGGGTCCCCAGCAGGGGATTTTTATGATGGAGCGAGCAGCTTGAGCTGGTTCAAGGCGCGACGGCGAAAGAAGATCAGCAGGCGTGAGTTCTCCAGCGCGTGGCAAAGGATCATCGAGAAGAACGTCCCCTTCGTTCGTTATCTTTCACCGGCTGATCGCGAGGAGCTTGAGCGACGTATCCGGGTCTTCCTGGCGGAGAAACGCTTCG
>CBDUVB010000090.1:0-4024 GCA_965370555.1 uncultured bacterium | reverse complement strand
ATTATGTAGTTGATACGAAATCACGCATCAACGAGGAATGGCGAGAATGTGAAAATGGCGTTTGTGTACGGGTTGTCATGTGTAGTTTCCACCCTGGGATTAAGTGCCCACAGAGCGGTCTATTTTCATTCGTAGGTAGCGAAAAAGCAGGGAGAGATGGCAGGAAGGAGAACCAACAACGGAGCGACACTCGGTTTTGAGCAGACCCTCTGGCAGGCGGCAGACAAGATGCGCGGACACATGGACCCGTCGGAGTACAAACATGTGGTCCTGGGCCTCATCTTCCTCAAGTACATCTCGGATGCTTTTGAGAAGCAGCGGTAAGAGATCGAGAAGGAGCTCACCAATCCTAAATCCGAGTGGTATGTGGCCGAGCCCAAGTTCCGCTACGAAGATGCGGAGGACCGTGATGCCTACACAATGAAGACCGTCTTCTGGGTTCCCAAGGAGGCGCCCGGTCGTTCCTTCAGGAACGCGCCAAGCTGCGGGCAATGCGACCATCCTCCCGGCGGGAAGCACTAAACACGCAAAGGTGATCGTAAGTGGCAATAAAGAAATCGGAACTGTATAGCTCTCTCTGGCAAAGTTGCGACGAGTTGCGCGGCGGAATGGATGCCAGTCAGTACAAGGACTACGTTCTTGTGCTGTTGTTCATCAAGTACATCAGCGACAAGTACGCGGGGCAACGGTATGCGGCGATCAAGATTCCCGCAGGCGCGAGCTTCGCGGACATGGTTGTGCTCAAGGGCAAGACCGATATTGGCGATCAGATCAACAAGACGATCATCGCTCCATTGGCCAATGCCAATCCGCAACTCTCCCAGGCCGATTTCCCTGACTTCAACGAACCGACCAAGCTCGGCAGTGGTAAGGAGATGGTGGATCGTCTGACGAATCTGGTCGCCATCTTCGAGAACCCGGGCCTCGATTTCTCGAAGAATCGTGCCGAGAACGACGATATCCTGGGCGATGCCTACGAGTTCCTTATGAGGCATTTCGCCACGGAGTCCGGCAAGAGCAAGGGCCAGTTCTACACCCCGGCTGAGGTCAGCCGCATCATGGCACAAATCCTTGGCATTCACGATGCGAAGACGAGTGCGGCCACCACCGTCTACGATCCTACCTGCGGCTCGGGCTCACTTCTTCTCAAGGTGGGAGATGAAGCAGGCACGCCGCCGGTCACGCTGTATGGTCAGGAGAAGGACGCTGCCACAAGCGGCCTGGCGCGGATGAACATGATCCTGCACAACTATCCCACCGCGTCGATTATGCAGGGCAATACGTTGACCGATCCCAGGTTCAAGGATGGCGACGTACTGAAGACGTTCGACTATGTGGTCGCCAATCCTCCGTTCTCCGACAAACGCTGGGCTACAGGCCTCGATCCGCTGAACGATCCGCACGAACGCTTTAAGCCCTTCGGCGTGCCGCCCGCTAAGCAGGGCGACTACGCTTATTTGTTGCACATCGTGCGTTCGCTCAAGAGCACGGGCAAGGGTGCGTGCATTCTGCCACACGGTGTGCTGTTCCGCGGCAATGCCGAGGCAGCCATCCGGCGCGCCCTCGTGCGGAGGGGCTACATCAAGGGCATCATCGGCCTGCCTGCCAACCTGTTCTACGGCACCGGCATCCCGGCCGGCATCGTCGTGATTGACAAGGAAGGTGCTCAGGCTCGCAAGGGCATCTTCATGATCGACGCCAGCGGCGGATTCATGAAGGACGGTCCCAAGAATCGCTTGCGTGCTCAGGACATCCACAAGATCGTCGATGTCTTCAACAAGCACCTCGATGTGCCCAAGTACGCACGCATGGTGCCCACTGAGGAAATCGAGCGCAACGAATTCAACCTCAACCTACCGCGCTACATCGACAGTCAAGTGCCCGAGGACCTGCAAGACATTGCCGGGCACCTGCAAGGAGGCATTCCCAATCGCGATATCGACGCCTTGGAGCCATACTGGGCCGTATTCCCTGGCTTGAAGTCCGCGCTCTTCTCACCCTGCCGCGCCGGGTACTCTCAACTCTCCACTCTTCATTCTCCGCTTAAGGAATACATCTATGAGCATCCCGAGTTTGCCACCTTCATCAGCGGCATGAACGATCACTTCGCCGCGTGGCGGCAGACTACGGCAACATCGCTCAAGAGCCTGCAGCCGGGATTCCAGCCCAAGGCATTGATCAAGACGTTGGCCGAAGGTCTGCTCGCACACTACGAGGAATTGCCGTTGATCGATGCCTACGACATCTATCAGCATCTGACGGACTACTGGGATGAGACCATGCAAGACGACGCCTACATGATCTCAGTCGAAGGGTGGACGGAAGGAGCTAAGACTAGAGAGCTTCAGAAGGTCAAGAACAAGAACGGGAAGCTTGTTTGGCCGGAGGCCTACGCTTACCTGCTCGGGAAACGTCGGTTCAAATCAGACCTTGTGCCAGGACGAGTCCTGATTGGGCGATTCTTCGAGCAAGAGCAATCTGCTATCTATAGCATTGAGGCTCAGCTGGCAACGGTTGAACAGGAGTTGGAGTCATTGCGAGAAGATCAAGGTGCAGAAGGAGGATTACTGGAAGACGTAACGGATGCCGACGGGGGCAAACTAAAGATTGTCGCAAGATCCGTGAAAGCTTGGCTCAGGCAGAATGAAGCTGATGGCGACTTCGCTGAGGAATTCGCAGCGATCAGCAATTATGGCGAGATACTTCAGCGTCAAACTGAACTGAAGAAAAAAATGAAGGACAGAACGGCTGCCCTTCACATGGCCATGGCCTCGCGATATGCCGAGCTCAGCGAGACCGAGATCAAGCCGTTGGTGGTGGACGACAAGTGGATGGCGGCACTGGAGGCAGCTCTTCTCGGTGAGCTCGATCGTGTGAGCCAGCAGCTCACTCAGCGCGTACAGGAGCTGGCCGAGCGGTACGCTTCGCCTCTGCCGCAGATGGCCGATCGTGTCACCGAGCTTGAAGACAAGGTGAACCAGCATCTGGAGAAGATGGGGTTCGCATGGTAAGGCCGGCGTACAAGCAAACTGAGGTGGGGGTAATTCCAGAGGGATGGAGGGTTGTCGCTTTGGGCACAGCATCCTCAGACATCGGGGATGGAATCCATGCGACTCCTGTCTATTCTTCGAACGGCGACTACTACTTCATCAACGGGAATAATCTATCCAACGGACATATCGTCGTCGCAGAAAGCACAAAGGCAGTTGCGTACTCAGAGTTCAGAAAGCACAGGAACAATCTTGACGAGAGATCCATACTTCTGTCTATCAATGGAACTATCGGCAACCTTGCGTTGTTTGCTGGTGAGAGCGTAATGCTTGGCAAGAGCGCGGCCTATTTAAACATCAGGAATAGCGTCTCCAGACGCTTCATCTATCATGCCCTTCAAACGGAGCCAGTCAAACGACAATTCTCAGATGGAATGACTGGGTCGACCATCAATAACTTGGGGCTAGGGACCATCAGGAACACATTGATCGCTCTTCCTTCGAACAGGGCTGAGCAAGAGGCGATTGCCGGCGTTCTGAGCGATGCGGATGCCCTGATCGAATCTCTGGAGGAGCTGATCGCCAAGAAGCGCCAGATCAAGCAGGGCGCGATGCAGGAACTCCTCACTGGCAAGACCCGCCTTCCTGGCTTCAGCGAAGAGTGGAGCCCTGCGAAAATCAGTTCTCTGTCTGAGAATGAGGCTGGAGTCGTCACTGCCGGTGGCGAGCTTGGGTATGTCGAAATCGGCGATATCGACGTCGTGTCCAAGAGCTACGACGTTGCGGGGAAGGAGAAGTCGTCCGTGCGCGGCGCCGTCAAGGTGCCGGGGGGAACACTTCTGATTTCTACGGTCAGACCGACCAGAGGTGCGATAGCAATCACTAGAAAAAGAATCTACGTCTCTTCTGCCTTCTGCCGCCTGCGGCCTGCGAATGGCCTTCTCTTTCATCTCGTTTGTCAGGCCGGGTTTCTCGCCTACCTAGTATAGCGATTCCAAATTAACATAGTAATTTGATTACACCACTTCGATCGA
>CBDUVB010000089.1:0-4203 GCA_965370555.1 uncultured bacterium | reverse complement strand
ATACCCCGTAGTCTTGCTACGGGGATAGTCAATTTCAAGGGATTTCTTTATTCTCAATTCTTGTTTTGCATCATTCACCGCATAGGGCGCCGCACTCACTAGGAGGGCGAGATGCGAGGTTCATGCCGTCCCCGCGTCTCCGCATCCCCGGGTCCTCCTCTCTCCCGCAGGATATCCGTGAGGTACTCGCCGGTGTAGGATCCGGGTGTCTGGGCGACCTCCTCCGGGGTTCCCGCGGCGATCACCCTTCCTCCTCCGTCCCCACCCTCAGGGCCGAGGTCGATGATCCAGTCGGCGGTCTTGATCACGTCCAGGTTGTGCTCGATCACGATCACCGTATTACCTGCCTCGACCAACCGATGCAGGACCTGAAGGAGCTTCTCCACATCGGCCGCGTGCAAACCGGTCGTCGGCTCATCGAGGATGTAGAGAGTCGTACCAGTCGATCGACGGGAGAGCTCCTTGGCGAGCTTAATCCGCTGCGCTTCCCCTCCGGAGAGCTCAGGGGCGGGCTGACCGAGCTTGATGTATGAGAGGCCAACGTCGTAGAGGGTCTGAAGCTTTCTACGTACGCGCGGGATGTTGGCGAAGAAGGTGAGCGCCTCGTCGACCGGCATGGAAAGCACATCGGCGATCGACTTTCCCTTGTAGCGGATCTGCAGGGTCTCGCGATTGTATCGGGTGCCACGGCAGATCTCGCACGGCACGTAGACATCGGGGAGGAAGTGCATCTCGATCTTCTCTTTCCCTTGTCCTTGGCAGGACTCACACCGGCCGCCCTTGACGTTGAAACTGAATCTCCCTGTTGTGTAACCGCGCAGGCGGGCGTCAGGGGTACGGGCGAACAGGGCGCGGATATCGTCGAAGAGCTTGGTGTAGGTCGCGGCGTTGGAGCGCGGGGTACGACCGATCGGAGACTGGTCGATCTCGATCACCTTGTCGATACTATCGATGCCAAGGATCTCCTCGTGCGCTCCGGAGCGACGGGCCGCCTGGTGAAGTCGGTGTGCGATCCCACGGTAGAGAACATCCTCGATGAGGGAACTCTTCCCCGATCCTGAGACCCCGGTCACGCAGACGAACCGAGCAAGCGGGATCTCCACATCGATCCCCTTCAGGTTATGCTCCGCCGCACCGATCACCTTGATGGACTTTCCGTTCCCGTTCCGCCGCTTTTCCGGAATGGGGATCGACAACGCACCGGAGAGGTATTGGCCGGTGATCGAGCGTGAACACGCCGCGACCTCCTCCGGTGCCCCCGCCACCACGACCTCCCCGCCGTGCGCTCCAGCACCGGGGCCGAGGTCGATGATGTAGTCTGACTCACGCATCGTCTCCTCATCGTGCTCGACCACAATCACCGTGTTCCCCAGGTCGCGCAGCCCCTTCAACGTCGCTAGTAGACGGCGGTTATCGCGCTGGTGTAGGCCGATCGACGGCTCGTCGAGGACGTATAGTACGCCGGTTAACTGGCTCCCGATCTGGGTGGCAAGCCGTATCCGTTGCGCCTCCCCGCCGGCGAGTGTCCCGGCCTGCCGGTCGAGGGTGAGGTAGTCGAGGCCAACCGCAACCATGAACCCGAGCCGCGCCCTGATCTCCTTGAGAATCTGAACGGAGATCATCTCCTCGCGCGAGGAGAGGGTGAGGCTGTCGAAGAAGGTGAGGGTGCTACGAATCGAGAGGGACGTTACCTGGTGGATGTTTAACCCGTTCACGGTCACCGCCAGGATCTCCGGCTTCAACCGCGCCCCTTGGCAGACCGGACAGGGGAGGGTGGCGATAAACTGCTCCATCTCCTGCCGCCACTCATCCGAGGTCGTCTCCTTGTACCAACGTTCGAGGGTGGGAATCACCCCTCGGAAGGCGCGGGTGTAGGTGCGTTTCCGCCCGCTTGTTGAGGTGTAGTCGAACTTTATCTTCTTCCCCTGCGTCCCATAGAGAATCAGATCGAACTTCTCTTCGGGAAGGTCGCCGAGCGGCTCGTACGGATCGATCTCGAAGACACGGCAGAGGGCCTCCATCTCGGCTTCAAACCAGCGGCTCTTCGAGTTCGCCCACGGGAGGAGTCCTCCATTGAGGAGCCCTAGCCTTGGATCGATGATCAGCTCTGGGTCGATCTTCTTCCGGTAGCCGAGCCCGCTGCACTCGGGACAGGCCCCGTACGGGTTGTTGAACGAGAACATCCGCGGGGAGAGCTCCTCGTAGCTCACCCCGCAGTGGATGCAGGCGTAGTGCTCGCTGTAGAGGTGTTCCTCTCCATCCTCGGTGAGGATGTTGACGATACCTCCCCCATGTTTGAGGGCCGTCTCTACCGAGTCAGCGATGCGGGCACGCTTGCGCGGCTCGACCACGACGCGGTCGACCACAATCTCGATCGTGTGCTTCTTCTGCTTAACGAGTTCGATCTCCTCGTACAGGGTGCGCACGACCCCATCTACCCGCACGCGGGTGAACCCCTCCTGACGGATCTCCACAAACGTCTTCTTGTACTCTCCCTTGCGGCCGCGCACGATGGGAGAGAGGATCTGCACCTTCGATCCCCGTGATAGGGTCATGATCGCGTCGATCACCTGCTCGGCCGACTGCTGGGTGATCGGGCGGCCGCACTCAGGACAGTGCGGGTGACCGATCCGTGCATAGAGGAGCCGCAGGTAGTCGTAGATCTCGGTCACCGTCCCTACAGTCGAACGCGGGTTATGGCTGCGCGTCTTCTGATCGATCGAGATCGCGGGGGAGAGCCCCTCGATGAAGTCCACATCCGGTTTCGCCATCTGCCCGAGGAACTGACGCGCGTACGCCGAGAGCGACTCGACGTAGCGGCGCTGTCCCTCGGCGTAGATCGTATCGAAGGCGAGCGAGCTCTTACCCGATCCGGAAATCCCGGTGATAACAACCAATCGGTCGCGTGGGATCTCTATGTCGATATTCTTCAGGTTGTGCTCGCGCGCTCCCTTCACGCGTAGCATGCTCATAGTTTCTTCCTCAATTCTCGTATCTCATCGCGCAGCGCCGCTGCCTGCTCGAACTCCAAGCGGTCCGCCGCATCGTGCATCGCATCTTCAAGCTCGACAACCGCCCGCAGGAGCTCTTCCCGCGAGAGGCGACCACCGTCCAGCTTCGGAGTGGGCTCCCGCACCTCGGAGGCGCGCATCGCCTGAACGATGTCGGTGACCGCACGTTCGATCGTCTTGGGGATGATCCCGTGCTCCTCGTTATACGCAGTCTGGATCGCACGCCGACGGTTCGTCTCGTCAACGGCGTAACGGATCGAATTGGTGATCGTATCGGCGTACAAGAGGACCTTCCCGCGCACGTTCCGTGCGGCCCGTCCGATCGTCTGGATGAGCGAGGTCCCCGAGCGGAGGAACCCTTCCTTGTCCGCGTCGAGGATTCCCACGAGCGACACTTCGGGGAGGTCGAGCCCCTCGCGCAGGAGGTTGATCCCCACCAGGACATCGAACTTCCCCAAGCGAAGGTCACGCAGGATCTCCACCCGTTCGAGGGTATCGATCTCCGAGTGGAGGTAGCGCGCTTTAACCCCCAGATCGACCAGGTACTCGGTGAGGTCCTCGGACATTCGCTTGGTAAGGGTCGTGACGAGGACCCGCTCGCCCCTCTCCACGACCACGCGGATCTCGCCAAGGAGATGATCGACCTGCCCGGTGACCGGATGGATCTGCACCTCGGGATCGATGAGCCCGGTGGGACGGATGATCTGCTCTACCACGCGCTTCGAGTGGCGCTCTTCGTAAGGACCGGGTGTAGCCGAGGTGAAGATCGCCTGGTTCACGCGCGCCTCGAACTCCGGGAACATGAGCGGTCGGTTGTCGAGGGCCGATGGGAGACGGAACCCGTAGTCAACGAGGGTCCCCTTGCGCGAGCGGTCCCCGTGATACATCCCTCGGATCTGGGGGACAGTCTGGTGCGACTCGTCGATCATCAGAAGGAAGTCCGCCGGGAAGTAGTCGAGGAGGACCGACGGTGGCTGGCCGGGAAGACGCCCATCCAGGTGGCGCGAGTAGTTCTCGATCCCCGAGCAGTATCCCATCTCCTGCATCATCTCCAGGTCGTAGCGCGTCCGTTGTTCGAGTCGCTGTGCTTCGAGAAGCTTCTCCTCTCGTCGGAGTTGGTCCAGGCGCTCCTCCAATTCCTCCTCGATCGCCACGATGGCACGGCGCGTCCGTTCCCGCGGGGTGATGAAGT
>CBDUVB010000088.1:0-4215 GCA_965370555.1 uncultured bacterium | reverse complement strand
GGAACTGCGGCCTGTGCGTCATGCCAGGCACACGTAAAGAACCCCGCAGCAAGCTGCGGGGCATTGAAAGGCAGAAGCCAAAGATCTAACCGGAGTTGGTCTTCATGCTACAATTTCATGTAGAGCTTTGTTGCATCGAAAGCAACGTCGCACACAAGGTACGACGCTACATCCATCTTTTCGTAGCGTCGGAGCTTGTCTCCGACGTTGAGGGGTTTATCCTTGCGAGAACTCATGTAGCCAGTACGAACAACAAGCTGATTCGCCTGCGGCGAATCTCCGCTTTCCTCCCCCCAGCAAGCTGGGGGGTATCCAGCGGAGGCTCTTTATGAAATTGGCGGAATACCCCGTAGTCTTGCTACGGGGATAGTTAATTTCAAGGGATTTCTTTATTCCTTCGGCTGAAAGTATGTCTTTGGTAGATCTGCCTCTGGCAATGAAAGGCGCGGGGCCGCACGAAGCGACCCCGCACAAATAGAGGTGTCTTTACGAGCCTTCCAGGGTAGCAATATCGGTCAACCACATGATGAATCGCACACTTGTGGTGTAGGTGAGTGCCGTACCGATGCGGAAGTTGATGCTCGGGACGAGCGGTCCGCTATCCCCTTTCTGCAACCCAACGACGAATGGAACCTGCAGCGGATGGACCATGAACGTGCGCAGGTAGACGAAGCTCGGTGATTCGTCCAGGGTTCCGTTCCCGTCGATATCGAGCTTGAGGCTCATCCAGATGCTCCCCGACTCCGGCGCGGTGAACGTGTAGTCTACGCTCCCGTTCTGCAAGCTCCCCTCGAAGACAAGGGTCTTACCGCCGTCGGTCGGGGTGGGGATTACTCCCAAGGGGACGACCCCACCGCTCGTTGCTTGGTTGACCCCGGAGAACGACTTGTCTGTGCGGAACTCGAGGCGATAGCTGTGCGCACTCGTCCAGTGAGCTCCTGCGTTGACGGTGATGTGCCAGGTGTTCGTTCCCCACACGAAGACCCCGGGAGTTCCACCCATCGGGGGCTCTCCACCAGTCGCACCTCCCCATGGGGGTGGTGGAGCGAACGAAGAGATGACGACGGTTCTACTCGTCGTGTGAGTCAACCCCTGGTTATCGGAGACCATCAGGTGGACGAGGTAGGTCCCGCTCGCCGCGTAGGCGTGCGTGGCCTGCACCCCAGATGCACCCGTACCATCCCCAAAATCCCACAGATAGGAGACGATCCACCCATCAGGGTCTGTCGATCCCGACCCGTCAAAGAAGATCGTCTCCCCAATTGAGGGAGTGGCCGAAGAGAGGTTTATCACGGCCACAGGGGGCTGGTTCTGCATCTGCGGAGTCATAGGCACCTGCACGTACGCTGTCTGGCCAGCAGAGACAGTCACCTGCTCGGTTACTGTCTGGTATCCAGCAAGAGAGAGGGTCACCGTATGTGTCCCAGCCGTGACCGAGATCTGGATGGGCGTCGTTCCCGCGGGGGCTCCATCGATGGTGACGGTTGCCACCTGCGGGGAGGAGGTCACCCACAAGGTCCCGGTCTGCGGCGCAGAAGAAACAACCGTGAAGCTCAAGATGTCTTCGGCCCCTTCTCCAGCAGGAAGCTGGGCCTGCATGGTCTGACGCACGCCGCTCAGGAACGAGGATGGGTTATAGCCCAAGATGCGGAACTCGCTCCCAAAGCTCGTCGGGAAACTGGAAATCGGACTCGTCGCCGCGAAGGCGTACAAGGTCTCGCTTCCCGCCGGGGCGCTGACACGCAGGGTGTACCCTCCACCGGGAACGGAGTGTGTGCCAGCGGGGACGCGGTTGTTCGGTTCGAGGTAGTTAGGGAAGAGAAGTATCACCTTTCCGCTCGGATCGGCGTCGCAGATGTAGACGTACGCCTCGCGATTCGTGCTATAACTGATGACGATCGGCTCGCCCACCTGGTAAGACATCTTAGGAAGGGAGAGCTGGATCGCTAGCGGCGGTGTCGCCTGCCCGACTGTGGCTTGACGAGTCGTTGTATCGGTTGCGCCACCATTGTCGGTGACGGTAAGTCGGACGGTGTACGTCCCTACTGCGGCATAGGCATGCTGCACGGTGACACCAGAGCCGGTTGTCCCGTCCCCGAAGTTCCAGGTGTAGGAGACGATCCACCCATCAGGGTCCGTCGATCCCGACCCGTCGAAGAAGGTCGTCTCCCCAATTGAGGGAGTGGCCGAAGAGAGGTTTATCACGGCCACAGGGGGCTGGTTCTGCATCTGCGGAGTCATAGGCACCTGCACGTACGCTGTCTGGCCAGCAGAGACAGTCACCTGCTCGGTTACTGTCTGGTATCCAGCAAGAGAGAGGGTCACCGTATGTGTCCCAGCCGTGACCGAGATCTGGATGGGCGTCGTTCCCGCGGGGGCTCCATCGATGGTGACGGTTGCCACCTGCGGGGAGGAGGTCACCCACAAGGTCCCGGTCTGCGGCGCAGAAGAAACAACCGTGAAGCTCAAGATGTCTTCGGCCCCTTCTCCAGCAGGAAGCTGGGCCTGCATGGTCTGACGCACGCCGCTCAGGAACGAGGATGGGTTATAGCCCAAGATGCGGAACTCGCTCCCAAAGCTCGTCGGGAAACTGGAAATCGGACTCGTCGCCGCGAAGGCGTACAAGGTCTCGCTTCCCGCCGGGGCGCTGACACGCAGGGTGTACCCTCCACCGGGAACGGAGTGTGCGCCAGCAGTGACGCGGTTATTAGATTCGAGGTAGTTAGGGAAGAGAAGTATCACCTTCCCGCTCGGATCGGCATCACAGATGTAGACATACGCTTCGCGGTTCGTGCTGTAATTGATGACGATCGGCTCGCCCACCTGGTAGGATACCTTAGGAAGGGAGAGCTGGATCGCGAGTGGCGGTGTCGCCTGCCCGACTGTGACTTGACGAGTCGTTGTATCGGTCGCGCCAGCATTATCCGTGACGGTCAGCCGGACGGTGTACGTCCCTGCCGCAGCGTAGGTATGCTGAACCGATACGCCGGAACCGGTTGTTCCATTTCCATACTGCCATGCATAGGAGATGATCGTCCCATCGGGATCGCTCGATGCGGACCCGTTGAACGAGATCGCAGATCCGACGGTCGTCGAACTCGGATTGGCGTTGAACGCTGCTGTCGGTGGCTGGTTCGGTTGGGACGAGATAACCACCTGATGCGTTGTCGTGCCGGTTGCTCCGTCATTATCCGTGACGGTCAGCCGGACGGTGTACGTCCCTGCCGCAGCGTAGGTATGCTGAACCGATACGCCGGAACCGGTTGTTCCATTTCCATACTGCCATGCATAGGAGATGATCGTCCCATCGGGATCGCTCGATGCGGACCCGTTGAACGAGATCGCAGATCCGACGGTCGTCGAACTCGGATTGGCGTTGAACGCTGCTGTCGGTGGCTGGTTCGCTACCGATGGCGGGGAGAGGACGAGCCGTCCGTGTCCATAGAGATACGCGCTTCCCATCGCTACGGTCTGCGAAAGGAGTCGCGCCCGCAGGGCGGACTCGGAGAGAGACGGATCCTGAGCAAGGAGGAGGGCGGCAGCCCCGGTTGCGTGCGGGGTTGCTCCTGAGGTCCCAGCGAAGCTCGTGTAGGGGCTTGTCCCGGTAGTAACATTATCCGGCGCGCAGAGATCGGGCTTCGTCCGCCCGTCGTTCGTCGGTCCCTGCGAGCTGTACGGTTCGAGCGGGCCACTCGCGTAGTGCGCGTAGTCGATCGCCCCTACCGTGACCACCTCGGCCATATTTCCGGGGGCAAGGATTGAACTTGCTGCGATCGCAGGGGCAAGGTACTGGTATAGGTTGTAGAGCTCGATCTTCTTCGATCCCGCCCCTTTTACCCGTACGGTGTAGGTCCCACTCGCGGAGACCGTCGTCATGATCGATTCGGTCGGTTCCTCGGTTCCGGTCTGATGCTTGGTCGAGGAGGCAACGAGGTTGCTCGACGGATCGTAGAGGTAGAGGTCGTAGTCGCTCGACGCCTGCGGCCAGTTATTCCAAGTCATGTACAGGATCACCTGCGACCCGCTCGTGGCGGAGAAGGTGAGCGATTGATCGTTCCATGTATCGGAGTTGCTGTCAGAGAATGTACCTTCCCAGTGGCTCTGCGCCTCGTTCCCGGCCGCGTTCAGCCACAGGGTCCCTCCCGCGATCGCGCGGTTGGCGATCTCGGCGACCGTCCCTGTCCCGTCGTAGAAGTTGGTGTTGTACCAACCGAG
>CBDUVB010000087.1:0-4251 GCA_965370555.1 uncultured bacterium | reverse complement strand
CAGTTGCATTTGCTTTGAAAAGCCCCGTCCGGAAGGGCGGGGAATCTTTTTACTCGCTAAATCTTCCAACTCGTGATAAGTAACGGCGAGGAGAGTGAAACGAGTGCGTACGGTGAAAAAAACACGAGTGGTCTGGTCTATTCTTCTCATCCTGTACGCCAGTGCGATCTTCACCCTATCGAGCTTCCCACTGGCCGGTAGAGAGCCACTCCTCCCTCTTCCTAATGGGGATAAACTCCTCCATTTCATGGAGTTCTCTCTCTTCTTCTTCCTATCTTGGAAGGCGATTCCCGCGCGGCGGCGCGTGCTCTGTTCGCTGCTAATCACAGCGCTCTACGCTGGAAGTGACGAGATCCACCAGATCTTCGTGGCGACGCGCACGGCGAGCCTGCTTGATTGGCTCGCTGATTTCGCTGGAGGAGCGGCCACCGCTGGCCTAACCATCATTCTCGTTCGAACTCCCTTGTTCACCTCTTGGGGGCGACGTATACTTGGACGGTGTGATAAGAAGGAGGGGTAGCGATGTTCTGGGGTCTTCCGTTTCTGATGGGGCCGAGTATCTTGATCCTGCTCCCAGCAGTCATCCTCGCCATATACGCGCAGTACAAGGTGCGTTCCACCTACACCCGCTACGCTCGTGTAGGAACGGCGAATGGGACCACCGCTGCTCAGGCAGCGAAAAGTATCCTCGAAGGGGCCGGGATCAGCGATGTAGATATCAAGGGAATCAAGGGGCCCCTCTCCGATAACTACGATCCACGGGGAAAGGTCCTGCGCCTCTCCGATCCTGAATCCGTCTCTGTAGCGGCGGTCGGGGTGGCGGCACACGAGGCTGGCCATGCTATTCAGCACGCGCACGGCTACAGGCCGTTGAGCTTGCGCACGGCTATCGTTCCCATAGCGAATTTCGGTTCCCAAATCGCCCTTCCCCTCTTCTTCATCGGGTTGATCTTTCGCTACCAGGCGTTCGTCACCTTTGGGATCCTCGCCTTCTCTCTTGCTGTCCTCTTCACACTGATCACCCTGCCAGTCGAGTTCGATGCGAGCCGTCGTGCTGTTGTCGCACTGCGGGAGACGGCCCTGGTGACAGAAGAGGAACTCGGCGCGGTGAAGGAGGTCCTGTTCGCGGCCGCGTTGACCTATGTCGCTGCTGCAGCGATGGCCGCATTGCAGCTCCTGATGCTTCTCTCCGTCAAACGACGCCGATGAACCTCTCCCCGTCGCTTCTCTCCGCCGATTTCGGCAACCTCCGCGCCGAAGCGAAAGAGGTCGAGTCGCTCGCCACATACTTCCACATCGATGTTATGGACGGGCACTTCGTCGACAACCTGACGATCGGTCCGCCGGTTGTGAACTCTCTACGGCGTGGACTGACAAAGCCATTCGACATCCACCTGATGATCGACCACCCGATCGCCTACGCCCTACGCTTCGAGATCATGGAAGGTGATATCATCACCTTTCATGTGGAGGCGAAGGACGACCCCTCCCGTACGATCGAGACGATCCACGAGACAGGAGCGAAGGTGGGGATCTCGCTGCGCCCGGGGATCCCGATCGAGACGATCTTCCCCTATCTCGACCGGGTCGATCTCGTCCTCGTGATGAGCGTCGAGCCGGGATTTGGGGGGCAGGAGTTCATACCAAAGGCAATCGAGCGGATCCGCGCGCTTCGGCGACAAGTAGGGGATAGGACGATCACGATCGAGGTCGATGGGGGGATAAACTTGGAGAACATCCGCGATGTGGTCGAGGCCGGGGCAACACTCATCGTCGCTGGCTCGGCGATCTTTAAGGAACGTGACCGTATCGCTGCGATGCGCGCCCTCCTCGATGCCGCTCAACGAACCCAATGAACCCAACGAACTCTAAGAACTCAACGGACCCAACGAACCGAGCGAATGATGAGCGCTTCATGCGCATCGCGCTCGGTCTGGCGCGGAAGGGAGAAGGAGAGACGAACCCCAACCCGATCGTCGGGGCGGTCGTGGTCAAGGACGGGCGCATCGTAGGTGAGGGTTATCATCATCGCTTCGGCGGCCCGCACGCCGAGGTCTTTGCCCTCGACGAGGCCGGTGATGAGGCCCGCGGCGCCACTCTATACGTCACCCTTGAACCCTGCTCCCATCATGGGAAGACCCCACCGTGTACCGAACGGATAATCGCGGCGAAGATCGCGCGGGTAATCATTGCCTGCCGTGATCCAAATCCGCTCGTGAACGGCCATGGGATCGAAAGGATGCGTGCCGCCGACATTAAAGTGACAGAAGGTGTGCTGGAAGAAGAGGCGCGGCGCGTCAACGAGATCTTCTTCAAGTTCATCACCACCGGCAGGCCGTTCGTGCAGTTGAAACTCGCGGAGAGCCTCGATGGGAAGATCGCCACAAGAACAGGAGATGCTAAGTGGATCAGCGGTGCGGATTCGCGCGTTGAGGTGCATCGCCTGCGCCGAAGGTTCGCCGCGGTTCTCGTTGGTGTAGGGACGGTGGTATCGGATGATCCGCGCCTCACCGTGCGCCACGTCGCAGGGACGGATCCGCTCCGGATCGTCCTCGATGGTCGCGGGAGGATCCCGCTTGCAGCAACGCTCCTGCGCGAGGAAGGGCGCACGATCGTCGTCACCGCGACGATGGCAAGGGAGAAGGAGGAAGCGCTCCTCTCCCTTGGGACAGAAGTGTGGCGCCCTCCTGGGAATGAGGGCAATATCGACCTATCAGCCTTCCTTCAGCGCCTCGGTGAAGAGAATATCGATTCGCTCCTCGTGGAAGGAGGAGGGGAGACCGCAGCCGCGTTCCTCGAAGCCGATCTTGTCGACAAGGTCGCGTTCTTCATCGCGCCGATCCTCATTGGCGGTCGCGATGCCATCCCGACGATTGGAGGAGCCGGGGCAGAGCAGGTGAGCGAAGCGCTTCACCTCAAACGGGTCGAGATCGAACGGATCGGCGAAGATCTCCTTGTGACCGGCTACCCTGAAAGAGGAAACGCTAGCTCAGCAAGCTCTTAAGATATTTAAGGAAAGGGGCTAGGGAAGGCGGGCCTGCTGCTGCCCACCTTCCCTGGGTAAGAACCGTTGGCTGTTCTACGGTATCTTTCTCATCGCTTAACAGCCTGCGATTGTGTGTATTTCTCACGAGTGAGGGACAAACGGGAGACCACCGTGCTCTCGTAAGACGGTGAGGAACCTGTAAGGAGGTAACGGCGGAAGACGTGTCGCAGGTCTTTCCCTGCTTGCGTACCAACACACCGCTTTTGTCCATCTCTCGCTCCTTGTCTAAGTTGAACTCAGGATAACGGTTAGAGAGGAATAGGAGGAGGGCATGGGGGAGAGATATAACGGGCGTTGATGACAGGGGTAAACCTCACTGGTCCAGGGAGAGGGTGCCCAATGTCCGTTCGTTACTCCGCTGGGATCCGCGCGATCTTCCAGTAATCCTGCACGGTCTGTATCAGGCGCTCGAAATCCTTGGAATCGACGGGTTTGGTCATGTAGCTTGCGGCCCCGCTGTCGTAGGCTCGAACCATGTCCTCCTCGCGTAAGGATCCGGTGAGGACGATCACCGGGATACGCCGCAGCTTGTCGTCCTGCTTGATCTCTGCCAGGACTTCCAACCCATCCATCCCAGGGAGGCGTAGGTCGAGGAGAATCAAATCGGGTCGGGGAGCGTCCTCGAATTTCCCTTTACGATAAAGGAAATCGAGAGCTTCCTCCCCGTCGTAGGCGAAAGAAAGCTCGCACTTCACATCGCTCTTGAGCATCGCTCGTTTGATGATCGTGACGTCATTAGGGTCGTCTTCGACGACGAGGACCTTCATCTTATCTGTGTTAACCATTGATCTCCACCTCGCTCCTGGCATCTTCTCTAGGTATTGTAAAGTAGAACGTACTCCCTTTTCCAACTTCCGACTCGACCCAGATCTTCCCTTTGTGCTCCTCGACGATTCTTTTGCAGATCGCGAGACCAGCTCCAGTCCCTTCAGAATCCTTTTTTTTGTTCAGCTTTTCGAATATTCCGAAGATACGCTCCTGATGGCGTAGTTCGATTCCAATCCCGTTATCCTTGACGTAGAACGTATGCATACCGTCCTGCCTAAGTTCCTTCAACCAGCCGACATGCAGGGTGGGGAGGGCTTTATCGTTATACTTAACCGCATTGACGATCAGGTTACTGAAAAGCCGATAGATGCGGCTCCTGCTCCCTTTTACTGTGGGTAGATCATCGGCGATCTGTAAGTTTACACCATGCAAGCGGG
>CBDUVB010000086.1:0-4390 GCA_965370555.1 uncultured bacterium | reverse complement strand
TAATGCCCTTCTGAAGGTAGCTTTAAATTTGCAACTGTAGAAGATGAGTTTGACCTGAAGGTCAAAACCGGGATTTCATTATTTCACCTCACCCCGACCCTCTCCTATCAAGGAGAGGGGTATAAGGAAACCCTGTGGCAAGATCACAGGGAATCTCAAGTTGACCTGGGGAGGTATACGTGAGAGAATGAGAGAGGCCACGGCTCAGTTTGCCGCGCACAACGGCTGGAATTTGTGCGTGACAGTGAGGTGGCCGAGGAGGGGTACAACTTGAAGAACATCCTTTATCGCGTTGTTTTGAGCGGTCTCTTCTTGGTGGTAGCTATCGGCGTTGCAGCATCTTCTCAGGTAGAGAGCCCTGTAATCTGGGGGCCGGTCCTCGGGGTGGTCGGCGAGACCTCGATTGCGATCTCGTGGAATACGCTGCGGGCCGTTGGCGCAGATCTTCACTACTCCACTGCTGCGGTCTACGATACGACTGAAATATGGGAGGAAACCTTGTCCTTTGAGCCCCACGAGGGAGTCGCCGAGATCCAACTTCGCGACCTAGCCCCGGGGAGCACCTACCGCTATCAGGTGGTAATCTACGAAGGGGATGCCGTCTACCCGAGCCCTATTGGGTACTTCACTACGGTGAGTGCGGAGACGCGGCCGTTCTCGTTCCTCATCTACGGTGACACGCGTACTTACCCCGACCGCCACAAACTCGTCGCGGACACAATGGCCAAGAACGAGCCAGATGCCGCGTTTGTCATCAATACCGGCGATGTCGTCGAATCTCCGACTATCGGGCGGTTCAGGAGTTTCTTCGCGGCGATCGCGAACCTCGCCCTATCGCACCCTTACCTCGCCGTGATCGGAAACCACGAAAAGGGCCACTCTCGCTACTACGAGTTCTTCGCTCTCCCTAGCGGCGGGGGAAAGGCTGGGGAGGAGTGGTGGTCGTTCGACTATGGTGACGTCCACTTTGTGGGGATCAATTCCAGCGCGGCCACCGCTTCTGATGCAGTCACCCGCATGCGGGAGCAGATGGAATGGGTGCGGGAAGATCTCGCCAATTCCGAGGCGAAGTTCAAGATTGTCCTCTTTCATCACCCGATCTATAGCTCCACGTGGGATGGCGGGGTAGAGACGTTCATGCAGACTCTAGCGGAGCCGATTTTCCTTGAGACCGGGGTCGATCTCGTGTTGAACGGGCACATGCACTGCTACGAGCATTTCTACATCTATGGGATCCATCACGTGGTCACCGGAGGGGGAGGGGCGCCGCTGCAAGATCCGGTCGATGAGGTCGCGGACGGCACGGTCTGCCGTCGCTACAATACACTTCACTACCTCCGGATCACTGTGTCAGGAGATACGCTGCGGGTGGAGGCGATTCCTGTCGCCAGCGTGTATAACGACGAGGTGCACCTCGTCCCGAGCGGCCGACCGTTCGATTCGTTCACCATCGTCAAAAGATGAATCTCGCGAATATTGAGTGCTTTAACTTCCCAATCGCCCGATCTTTCAATCGCTAAATCACTCAATTCTCGACTGATAGGGGGCCGCCCCGATTGATCAAGGGATATCCTGAGTCTATAATCATGTTATCAGCACGGGGAGTGGCGCAGCCTGGTAGCGCGCCTGCTTTGGGAGCAGGAAGTCGCTGGTTCAAATCCAGTCTCCCCGACCAGGAATGGTGATCTTTCTGTGAGTGAACAAGCCTATCATATCTCCCTTTACCGCCGCTTCCGACCGCAACGTTTCGCGGATGTGGTCGGGCAGGAAGAGGTGGTCCGCACCCTTAGAAACGCCGTGGTCGCGGGGGAGGTCGCCCATGCATACCTCTTCTCTGGTGAGAGAGGGATCGGGAAGACGTCGATCGCACGCATCCTCGCCCGTGCCGTCAACTGCCTCTCTCCGGAAGGTGGGGAGCCGTGCAACGCTTGCGAGAACTGCACAACGATCCTCGCGAATCGGTCGCTCGACATCCTGGAGATCGATGGGGCCTCCAACCGCGGGATCGATCACATCCGCCGCCTGCGTGAGGAGGTGGCCTTTGCCCCTACCGACCTCAGGACAAAGGTGTACATCATCGACGAGGTCCACATGCTGACCAACGAGGCGTTCAACGCCCTTCTGAAGACGCTGGAGGAGCCTCCGCGTCACGTCGTCTTCATCTTCGCTACCACCGAGCCACACAAGGTCCCCCGGACGATTGTCTCTCGCTGTCAGGCGTTCGACTTCAGAAAGATTCCAGAGGAGAAGATAGTCTCTCGCCTCGCTGAGATCGCGAAGGAAGAAGGGGTTGCGATTGCTCCTGACGCCCTTGCCCTTATGGCGTGCCGAGCAAACGGGGGGATGCGCGACGCGATCGTGATGCTCGAACAGGCGATCAGTTATTCCGGCGGGGAGATCACAATCGAACCCCTCCTCGATATGCTGGGGCTCGTCGGGCGCGAGGTGAACGCGAAGTTCTTGCACGCAATCAAGGATGGGGATCGAAAGGCAGTCCTTACGACGATCGATTCACTCGTCGAACGGGGTAAGGATCTGGAGATATTCCTTGCGGACTTGGTGGGAACCGTGCGCGACCGCTTGAGCCAAGGGAGTGAGACGGAAAGGCGCGACATCGATCTCTGCCGGGGGCTTCTCGACATCAAGCAGGATCTGTTCCGCTCTCTCGACCGGAGAATCCTCCTCGAGATCGGCCTTCTCTCGCTGATGAACGACCTTGTCGAGAAACCATCCGCCCCCCTCGTCTCATCGCAGGCAATACCGCAGGAGGAGAAACTACCGACAGAGCAGAAAGAGGGGCTTCCCCCGTCCGTTGCACCGAAGAAGGGCGAGGCAAAGCCGCCTGTGGGCATACCGGTCGATCACGGAGACGAGGGAGAGTTCTCTCACAAGTGGCAAGCGATGCTGCGTGCGATCGAGCAGGAACGAATTGCGATTGGAGCTTTCCTCGCCGAGGCGACCCCGCGCCTTTCCGGAGATCGAGTGACGATCGCCTTCCGCCCGGAGTACTCCTTTCATAAGGAGAGCTTGGATAAATCCGCAAACCTACAGTACCTCGCAGGGATGGTGCATCGTCACTTGGGAGACCAGTTCTACGTGGAGATTAGGCTGGATGATGGAGTGGTGCGCGCGCCCTCGCCACGGGAGAGCTTACGGGAGAAGGCGAAGCTCGTATGCCAGGTGTTCGATGGAACGATCGTAAAGGAGGAATGATGAAGGGGTTAGGTAACATGGGAAATCTGATGAAACAGGCGAAGAAGCTGCAGGAGGAGTTTGCCAAGAAACAGGCCGAAATCGCTGAGATGAAGATCGATGCCAGCTCCGGGGGCGGGATGGTCACCGCGATGGTGAACGGTCAAGGAGGGCTTCTCAATCTGAGAATCGAGAAAGAGGTTGTCGATCCTGAGGATGTAGAGATGCTCGTCGATCTGATCGTTGCCGCGGTACAAGAGGCGCAGAAAAAGGCTCAGGAGGCCGCACAGGAGAAGCTGGGGCCGCTGGCGCAGGGGATGAACCTCCCTGGGATGCCCGGCATATGATCGTCCCGCTGGAGGAGCTGATCGAGCGGCTGAAATCACTCCCAGGGATCGGACGCAAGAGTGCGGAACGGGTGGCTTTTTACCTGTTGAACGCACCGCAAGAGGAAGTATCGCGGCTTTCAGAGGCGATCAACGGGATCAAGACCAAGGTCCATCGCTGCACGCGCTGCTACAACTTTGCCACGGGAGACCTGTGTGAGGTCTGTTCAAACCCGAAGCGTGACCAGGAGACGATCTGTGTGGTTGGGCGGCCGTGGGAGATCCTTAAGATCGAACGGACCGGGACCTACCGAGGTCTTTATCATGTGCTCGGTGGATTGATCTCACCGATGGATGAGGTAGGTCTGGACGACCTGACGATCGCTCCCCTCATCGAGCGGATCGAGAGGGAGGGGACGAAGGAGATCATCCTTGCCCTGGAGCCGAAACTCGAGGGAGAACTGACCGGGATGCACATCGTTTCCCTTGTCAAACCTCTCGGTGTAAAGATCTCGCAGATCGCACAGGGGATTCCGGTCGGTCGCGACCTGGAATTTGCCGATGAAGTGACCCTGGGACGGGCTCTCCAAGGACGGATCGAGCTGTAAGCTGTGGGAAGTAGAAACTCTTCTCCGTGCGGGTTGCGGAGCAAAACCGGAGGCCGAGCAGGAGCTTGCACTGCAGAGGACGCGGAGCATGCAGAGAGTGGGGCAAGATTTAGTGATTAAGCAAGTGAGTGATTGAGTGATTGATTAAATCTTAGCTCCTAAATCTCTTAATCCCCCGATGATTAAATCTATAAATTATAAGATCTCCTGATCATTCAACTTGAGATTCCCTGTGGTCTTGCCACAGGGTTTCCTTATACCCCT
>CBDUVB010000085.1:0-4503 GCA_965370555.1 uncultured bacterium | reverse complement strand
CTGAGCCGCTTTTTGATGTGCGGCTGTCCGTTCGGTCTGGCGGTAGTACTCATCCCAATCGAGACCCAACCAGTTCATCGCCTCGACGATCTGCTCGATCGACTCCTCTGTCGACCGCTCCTGGTCGGTATCCTCGATCCGCAGGATGAACATCCCGTTGTGATGCCGCGCGTACAGCCAATTGAAGAGTGCCGTGCGCGCCCCACCCACGTGCAGGTACCCGGTCGGACTGGGGGCAAATCTCACTCTGACCATGCTCTCTCCCTCTGTGATTAAATTGAGCCCCTATTTTACCGGGTTCTCTTGCAGGGATCTATAGGTCGCCGTGTGCGGTGCGTGCGATTACTTCTTCCTGCAGATCGATGCCGAGGTTGCAGAAGTAGTCGCTGTATCCGGCGACACGGACGATCAGGTCGCGGTGTTCCTCTGGGTGGGCTTGCGCATCTCGCAGGGTCTTTGCATCGACAACGTTGAACTGGATATGGTGCCCGTCGTAACGGAAATATGTCCGTACCAGGGCGGCGAGCTTCGCGATCCCACCTTCATCTGAAAGGAGCTTGGGGAGGAACTTCTGATTCAGGAGTGTCCCGCCGGTGCGCACATGATCGATCTTCCCCGCTGACTTGATCACCGCGGTCGGTCCGTTGATGTCCGCTCCTTGACTCGGAGAGATCCCATCGGAGAGAGGCTCCCCGGCGAACCGCCCGTTTGGGGTCGCCCCCACTACCTTCCCGAAGTAAACGTGGACCGTGGTCGGGAGGAGGTTCACTCTATAGGAGCCGCCGTTCGCGTTCGGCCGACCGTCGATCGAAGAGAGATACACCTCGACAAGGGCCGTGGCGATTGTGTCCGCTCGATCGTCGTCGTTTCCGAACGCAGGTGAGCCATGGACAAGACGCCTTCGCAGCAAATCGTCCCCTTCGAAGTTCCGGGAGAGTGCGTCGAGCAGGTCTCCCAACGAGAGGGTCTCCTTATCGAAGACGTGCGTCTTGATCGCGGCGAGGGCATCAGTCGTCGTTCCTAATCCTACTCCCTGGATGTACGTCGTCGGGTAGCGCGCCCCACCGGCGTTGTAGTCCGTCCCTTCTTCGATGCAGTCATCGATCAGTAGGGAGAGGAATGGAACCGGCACCTGCTCAGCGAAGAGGTGTTCGATGGCATTATTCCCTTCAATCTTTAGATCGACGAGGTAGCGCAGCTGCTCGGTGTAGGCCTGGAAGAGCCGATCGAAGTCCGGGAATCGCCGCGGATCCCCGGTCCTCAACCCGATACGATTTCCGGTCAAGGGGTCGATCCCGTTATGCAGCGTGATCTCGAGGATCTTCGGCCAGTTCATGTACCCGGTGAGGGTGCAGCTCTCTTTTCCGAAGGCGCTGATCGTCACGCACCCGCTCGGGCCACCGTCGCGCGCATCCTCGATCGACTTTCCCGTTCGCAGGAGTTCCTGCATGATGGCGTCGGTGTTGAAGATCGAGGGTTGACCGAGCCCGGTCTTCGCGATCTTCAGGGCCTGCTTGAGGAAGCGATCGGAGTTTTTCTTGCTCAGCTGAATGCACGTCCCTGTATACGGGAGACGCATCTCCTCGATCACATCCAGGATGAGGTAGGAGAGCTCGTTCACCGCATCGGCCCCATGAGTGGTGAGTCCGCCGACGTTGATCAGGACAAAGTCGTTATACGTGGAACTCTGCTCCTCGGTCACACCCACCTTTGGCGGGGCTGGCTGATTGCTGAACTTGATCCACAGGCACTCCAGGAGTTCCTTCGCCGTTTCTGGGGTGAGCCTTCCTGCGGCGATGTCCTCTTCATAGAAAGGAATAAGGTGTTGATCGAGGCGACCGGGATTGAACGAGTCCCACTCGTTACACTCGATGATTACCCCAAGGTGGACGAACCAGTAAATCTGGAGCGCCTCCCAAAAGGTCTGCGGGGCGTGCGCCGGGACCCGGGAGCAGATCTCGGCAATCTGGTTCAACTTTGCTTTGCGTCTCGGGTCGGCCTCCTGTGCGGCGAGATCGCGCGCCCTCTCCGCGTGCCGCTCGGCAAAGAGGATCAGCGCATCACAGGCGATCTCCATCGCCTGAAGTTCCTGATCCTTATCCTTGTTATGGAGAGTGTTCCGATCGAGGGTCGCACGCGCCGTTCGAACCCGCTCTTTGAAGTCGAGCAGACCGTGGTGATATATCTTGTCATCGAGAATCGCGTGTCCCGGTGAGCGCTGTTCCATGAACTCCGTGAACAGACCGGCCTCGAATGCCGCGTGCCACTCCGCGGACATCGCTCCGAAGACCTTCTCTCGCATGCTCCTCCCTTGCCAGAAAGGGATGATCATCTCCCTATAGACCCTCTTCACCTCCGCGCTCACGCGAAACGGGGTCTTCTCGCGGGAGTTGAGTGTCTCCAGATCCGCGAGGCTGTGGCAGCAGAGTTCGGGGTAGGTCGGCGTCGCCTTGGTAGCGGGACCCCGTTCGCCGACGATCAGCTCTCCCGGATTGATGCAGATCGTCTGGTTCTCCAAGAGGTACTTGAATGCCAATGCACGCTTCACTGGGGTGGAAGATCCGGGCTCCGCATCGTTTCCGTAGAACTCCGTAAGGAGAAGAGCACGCTCGGCACTCACATACGGTTTCGTCTCTACGCTCTCTTTCCATAATCTGCTGACGCGTTCGTTCATCGCATCACCCTCCCAACCGCACCGGTATCCGAACGATCTCCCGTAACCTCGCGAGGACCGCGTCTTTCATCTTACCCGTGGGAGGCGTGAGAGACGAGGGGGGATCGGTCCATCCCAGACGGCTGCGCTTCGCCGCTCCCCCACGGTGATAAGGCAAGACGTGGATCGCCTCGACCGATGATAGAGTGGCAACAGATTTACCCAACTGGGTGACGTGATCGAGATCGTCGTTGATCCCCGGGATCAGTGGAAACCGGATCCAAATCCGCTTTCCCAGCTTATCGAGTTGCTTTAGGTTGCGCAGGATCTCGGTGTTGGAGACCCCGGTGTAGGCGCGGTGACGCTCCTCGTCCATGCTCTTGAGGTCGTAGAGGAAGAGGTCGACGAACTCCGCTATAGCGAGGAGAGTCTCTTCGGGCGCGTAACCCGAGGTATCGAGCGCCGTCTTGATACCGAGACTACGACAACGTTGCAACAGGGTAAGACAGAACTCGGGCTGCACGAGCGGCTCCCCGCCGGAGAGGGTGATCCCTCCTCCTGATTCCTCGTAGAAGAGCGTATCCTTCTCGACCTCGCGCATGACATTGTCCACCGTGACCGTGCGGCCTGCGAGCTCGCGCGCGCCAGCAGGACAAACGCTTACACACGTTCCGCACCCGTTGCAACGGGACCTATCCGTGTCAAGACCTCTATCTTTCCACGTGAGCGCTTCTTCGGGGCAGGCCTCAACGCATGCCCTGCATTGGATGCAACGCTCTTCCCAATAGAGGATCTCCGGTTTTAACACGTGGCTCTCGGGGTTGTGACACCACATACACGTAAGCGGACACCCCTTGAAAAAAATAGTCGTGCGGATCCCAGGGCCATCGTGGATCGCGTAGCGCTTGATATCGAAGATCGTTCCTTGAGTCACGGATATCCTGTTGCGTTTCTTTAGGAAGGCTCGATTGGGGGAGAGGTGAGCATGACCTCCCAGGTGAAGGGATGTGGAACTCCATCGATCGTCTGAGTTCCCGACCCGGACATGCTCTCCCCGTCGCTGTCGCCCGTGAGGCTGATGGTGATGTTAGCCGGTTGAGGGATTAGGTCGAGTGTCCCCGCGGCCTCGATCGAGACGGAGTGTCCGCGCACGTTCCCACTCGTGATCGAGAGGGAGAACGGATTAGATCCCGGCCCCATCAGACCAACAGCTCCACTGACAGTCTGCCCTTCTTGAGCGAGATCCAACGTGATCGGAGTCGTAAACCCCGCATTCGGATCCCCTTCCGCCCACGTCATGAAGCCCGTCCAACCTCCGGAAACGTCGATCGGATCGATTCCGATGCAGCCAGGAATCGCGAATACCACAATGAAGACCATACCAATAATGATTTCACGGACTCTCTTTGCCATGCCTTTCCTCCTTCTCTATGAGCAGCAGCTTATTTTAGCCACTTGTACCGACCTCGCCAAGGAGATCGCCTGTTCAATAGGACCTGTTGCGTAAACCTGTTATAATGCTTACCTTCAAGCTTGGCTTCTAGTTTCAAGCATTTTACGCAGAGAGCGCTGAGGAATTGAGAGATCGGAAGATTGAATGATCGGGAGATTGTAAAGTTCAATCACTCAATCACTCACTCGCTTAATCATTCAACCCTGCTCTCACTCTCTGCGTGCTCCGCGTTCTCGGGCGATGAATTCTCTTTGGCATCCGTTTCGTGCGAACCAAAATTAGGAGTAACTGCCAACTCGAAACTACAAGGAACCCCAAAAGAGAGGAGCCGAGGAAGGGCGTTTTCTCTCGATTTCCCACTGGGCAGGAGCTTGCCCACCTCTTGCATTGTGAACCA
>CBDUVB010000084.1:0-4594 GCA_965370555.1 uncultured bacterium | reverse complement strand
GCAGTTGCATTTGCTTTGAAAAGCCCCGTCCGGAAGGGCGGGGAATCTTTTTACTTCTTGCGGTAAGGAGGTGTCGGTTCTTTTTTTCATCTAACATACTCTCAAGGTGGAAAAATGTTTCATCGGATCGAGTTGCCTCTGAGGGTACTTTGTGGTTCAATCGCGGGAACCTCGGTCGATAAGGAGAAGAACGATGAAGAGAATGAGCGTGTACCTATTGGGATTGTTGCTTGTCGGTGTTGGCGGATTGGGCTTGTGGGCGCAGGAGGTCGGGCCGGAACAGGTGATCCCGATCGAGCTTCCGCTCCTCCTCGTGGGGGATGAAGACCCACTCCCGGTTCTTGCGCAGGGTGAGATCACCCTCTCAACCACCTGCGACTACTGTTACCTGCACACGGTCCAGTACAAGGTGACCGTTCCC
Organism: uncultured bacterium; assembly: GCA_965370555.1. GTDB lineage: Bacteria > Bipolaricaulota > Bipolaricaulia > UBA7950 > UBA9294 > JAJOKK01. Next base: position 4,173 of record CBDUVB010000084.1, on the reverse strand, counting down.
CAGGGAGCAGTTCGCCTGGTAATCGAGCTCTCCAACACGAGCGACCCGGAAGGGGACCTCGATCTTGCCATCCGCGAGGGGGAAGCGGTGAGCGAGGATACAGATACCTACTATTACACCTACCGCACCTACGAAGCAGGAGGGGAGGAGCGGTTGAACCTCCCCGAGGAGGGAGATTCGCCTCTCAGTCCGGGCGAGTACTACATCGGGATTATTAGCCTGATCGGTCCGGGTGCAGGGTTCGAGCTGCGCGCCGCTGCCTACGCCGAGGAGATTCTCCCTGATGAGATTGCGCTCGTCTCGAACGCCCCCTTTTCGGAGGAGGTCAAACCCCATTCCCTCTTTGGCGGACTCGAAAGACAGTTCTCTCTACTCGTCCCAGATGCGGCAGAGCTACTCGCCGTCCAAGTAATGAGCGAGGAAGGAAACCTCGACACCTATATCGGGGAGGATCCGATCTCATCGACCACAGGAGGACGAGTGGCCGCCGACTACCACCTTCACACGGCGGGGAATGATCACCTCCTGATCATTGAGGAGCCAACAGCGGGAGGGACGTGGATCGTCGTGGGGAATCCCACCGATACGAAGCGCTCGTTCACGATCACTGCGACTTCGCTCCCGGAGTTGGTTACTCTGGTGAGCGGAGAGGCGATCGCTGGAGTGGCAGGAGATCGCAGTGGGTTGATTCCGCTTCTCGGGGACTACCTGGAGACAGAGAGAGGGCTGATCGGGCTTACACAGTATCGGATTGAGCTCCCTGAAGGAGCCGTCTCCCTCTGTGTCGAGCTCATTGGGACAGGCAGCGGGGATGTAAACCTATACCTCCGTCAGGGCTCACCGGTGTCCGTTGTCGATCGTGCTGTGGTCGCCGACCTTTCCTCGATCTCGCCGAGCAGCGAGAAGATCGTGCTCAGCGGCGCGTTCCTCGTAGAAGGGGGAGTCTACTACATCGCAGTGGAGAGCATGGGGGATGGCGAACAAACTTTCCGTCTCACCGCCGAGGTCGGGCTCTAGATGGGTAAGCGAGCAAGGGCATACGGACTGTGGGAGAGCCCGATCACTCCGCGGCAGTTGGCGCTTGGGGTGCGGCTCTCGGATGTTGCCTGGGATACGGATGGGGAGACGCTCGTCTGGCTGGAAGGTCGCTCCGGCCAAGGGGTTCTTGTTGCTAAGCGTCGGGGCGAGGCTCCCCGCGACCTGACCGCCGAGCGATCGGTGCGGGCGCGGGTCGGCTACGGCGGAGGGGACTTCACGGTCTTTGATGGAACCGTATACTTCGTCTCCGAAGGACGTCTCTACCGCCAGTCTCTCCGAGAGGGGGAGGCACGACCGATCACTCCTCCTTACGGCGATGCCGCTTCTCCGCGGGTCTCCCCCGACGGGAAGTGGCTTTTGTTCGTGCACAGCGACGGCGTAGAGGACGTTCTAGCGATCGTCGATACAACGGGGCACTTTTGGCCGCAGCGACTTGCCAGCGGGCGTGACTTCTACATGCAACCCTGCTGGCACCCTTCTGGGGAACAGGTTGCGTGGATCGCGTGGGATCACCCGCGTATGCCATGGGAAGGTGCCGACCTCACCCTGGCAAGCCTGACCCTCCCCGGCGACGGCCTCCCACGCGTACGCGAAAGCGAGCGGATAGCGGGGGGCGACGAGGTAGCGGTTTTCCAGCCGGAGTTCTCCCCCGACGGGCATTCCCTCGCCTACGTCAGTGACGAGTCGGAGTATGGGAACCTCTTCCTCTACGACCTAACAGAGAAGACGCACCGTCGACTCACCACTGGTGAGGAGGATCTCTCGACCCCGGCCTGGGTGCAAGGGTTGCACACCTACGGGTTCGACTGGGATGGAAGTTCGATCCTCTATCGGGCACGCAAGGAAGGGATCGATCGATTGCTGAGGATCGATCTCGCGACGGGCCACGTCGTGCCAGTCGGCGCGCCGCTCGGTGCACCGCTCGGTGAACCGTGTGCCGTGCCGATTGAGGAGTACACCCTACTGCAGCAGATCGCTCCCTCGCCGACCGAGCAAGCTGTCGCGCTGATCGCTCAATCGGCGCAGATCCCCGCCCGCGTGGTCACCTGCGCCCTTACCGGGCAGCCCTCTCCGCGGATCCATCGCTACTCATTGACCGAGACCATCCCGCACGAGGACCTCTCGCAACCGGAGACTCTTTCCTGGGAGACATCTGACGGGAAGGAGGTGCACGGCCTCTACTATCCCCCATGCAACGGAGCGTTTGTCGGGAGTGGACTCCCGCCGGCGATCGTGCAGGTCCACGGTGGCCCGACCTCGCAATACACGATCGGGTACCACGGGGCGACTCAGTTCTTTACGTCGCGCGGCTACGCCGTCCTCGAGGTGAACTACCGCGGGAGCACCGGCTACGGCCGGGAGTACCGCGACGCGCTTCAGGGAAGTTGGGGAATTCTGGATGTGGAGGACACCGTCTCTGGAGCGCGGCTCCTTAGCGAGAGCGGGCGTGCCGATCCCGATCGACTGGTCGTCATGGGCGGGAGCGCTGGGGGATACACTGTCCTGCGTGTTCTCACCGAGTATCCGGGGGTCTTTCGCGCTGCCATCTGTATGTACGGAGTCTCCGACCTCTTTGCCCTCGCCCAGGAGACGCACAAGCTGGAAGCGCACTACCTCGACGGACTCATCGGAAAGCTACCAGAGGCAAGTGCGATCTACCGTGAACGGTCTCCCATCTTCTCTGCGGAGCGGATTACCGATCCAATCGCGATCTTCCAGGGTGAGGATGACAAGGTGGTACCCAAGGATCAGTCGGAAAGGATCGTCGCATCGTTACGCAGCCGTGGTGTTCCGCACGAGTATCACGTCTACGCCGGAGAGGGGCACGGCTGGCGCAAGACAGAAACTATCGAGGCGTTCTACCGTGACGTGGAGCGGTTCCTGCGCAAGACAGTTCTCTTTGCCTGAAAAGCGGGAAATCGCAAATGACACGAATACACCAGGTATCACGAATGGAACGAATCACTCGAATGAAATAATGGGGGGAACTTGTCGATTGTACCGCAAGCAATGAGCGGACAGCATTAGTGGCATTCGACGTATTTGTGTCATTCGTGATTGCAGTTTTCATGCGAGGATGTTTATGAACACTGAGGGATATCGAATGGTAGGAATCACGTGAATGATGTATGCTTTTAGCGAAGGCAAACGCGAAAGCCTGAATGAGGCATGATGAACACGGATGACAGGGTAATCTATCCAATATTGTCTTACCAGGTCATGCAAGCAGTATTTGAGGTGCATAACACCTTGGGCCCCGGGTTCATCGAGAGCGTCTATGAAGAAGCATTAGTCTTCGAGTTGGAGATAAGACAAATCGCCTTTGAGCGGCAAAAAAACGTCGAAGTGCGGTATAAGGGGAGAGTTGTCGGAGCACAGCGCCTTGATCTTATCATTGACAGTAGGATCGTTCTTGAATTGAAAGCGGTGTCAGCACTGACAGATGCTTTCAAGCAGCAAACATTATCGTATCTCAAGGCCACGGGCTTGAAACTGGGGATTCTCATCAATTTCGGTGCTTCACGAGTAGAGTATGTTCGTATCGTCAACTAAGTATCACGAATGGCGCGAATCCAGGGAATAACACGAATGGGAAGGATGAAACACGAATGACACTGGTGCACGGAGATAAACGGCGCCAAAGGGCGAAAGCATTCCTCTATACCATCCGCGGTTAATCAAGCCCTATTCGTGCCATTTGGGCCATTCGTGATAGATTGCTCCTCAAGGAGTGTTCGATCGGCTCGAATGAATCGGAATCAAACAGCGCTGGACGAGTTCTTTGTGTTTCGAGTTCGTCGCTTGGAATTCCGCGTTCTGCACTCCGCGTTCCGAGTTCGTTCTACGGTGCTTGATTGGGATCGGCGAGCCAGGCGTCGATCATCCCGTCCCAGCGGGTCTGTTCGGCCGAATTCATCCCGTGTGCGGTCTCGCGATCGTAGCGGGCCTGCATCTCCTGTAGTGCACCGAGGATCTGGTTGGCGGTGGCGTCGATCCTCTCTTTCAGGAGCTTCTTTGTGATCTCTGCGCTCGCTCCGGTGGCGGTCAACCGGGAAAGGGATAGGTCGAGCTTGCGCCGATAGACCTCGTTCAGGTCGAAGTGGCGCTGTTCGTGGTTCAAGGTGGTCTCGCATT
>CBDUVB010000083.1:0-4758 GCA_965370555.1 uncultured bacterium | reverse complement strand
GGGATAGTCAATTTCAAGGGATTTCTTTATTCTTCCGATCTCTCAATTCCTCAGCGCTCTCTGCGGTATAGTACATTCGTCCGTTCTGTACGCGGCGACCGATTCCCTTCTCCTCGGCGAGGCGCGCTAGATACTTGCCCACCTCTGCGGGATTGATCCCCAATGAATCGGATAGGTCGGTTGAGGTACACGGGCGGACTGCTAGAAGACGTAGGATTTCTCTTGCGATCTCTTTCTCGTGCAGGAGCTTCGACCGCGAGCGAGTCCGTTTGGGAACGATGACGATCGGAACCTCGGGAAGCTCACCCTCCATCCGTTCGCGGATCTCATCGAGCCTCTCCTCGGAGACGGGGTCGACCTCTTCTTCCGGTGGACGGACGCAGGTGTTCAGGTTTACCTCGTGCGGGCGAATGAGTCTGATCTTTTCGATAAGATGGCCTATCGAGTCAGAATCGGTGTTCATCCGTTCTTTTTCTGATTCGACGAGCATCACCTCAAGCCAGATCGGAACCCTCCGTGCGAGGTGGCCGATCGCGTTGGCAACCGCCTCGATCTCAAATCCCTTTGCCGGTCGATTCACCCTTAGAAACGCCTCCTGATCGCCTGCGTCGAGTGAGGGAAGGACAAGGTCAAAGAGAGCCGCTGTATCGAGGACCTCTGGGCGGGTGAGGAGGGATGAATTTGTGATCAGGGCAATCGGGATGTCGGTGAACCTGCGTATGGCAGCAACAGCCTCTCCAATCCGTAGGTTCAGTGTCGGCTCGCCGGAGCCGGAAAAGGTAATGTAGTCAATATGTGTACGCTTACTAAGCGCCTCTTCCACTGCTGTTGCGATCTTCTCTGGTGTGGGGAATTGCTCCTTCACGTCTTCTGGCCCGGATACTATGTAACGCTTCTTGCCAAGCTGACAGTAGATACAGTCGAAGGTACAAGTAAGTCTAGGAATCGGATCTATTCCTAGGCTCATGCCCAGGCGTCGCGAGGGAACAGGGCCGTAAACGATATTTATTTTGTTTCTCCTTTAGAGATCGATAAGTTGAGGTTGCATGGTCTCAGTGTTCAGGATCACTACGGTCGCCCGACCGGTGAGCCAGCCGCACGCCTCGCCGGGATTTATGACAGTGGTCTTGCCCTCTCGAATGTCGATTTCGTGTGTATGCCCATAGATGACAAGGTCGTAGATGCCGCTTTTAACGAGGGAATCGATGAACTTCGGTTCGTGCATCAGCACGCCATGCTTCCCATCGACCGTGAACTCATGATAATCGGGGTAGAGCTTTCCGATCTCTTTAAACCGCTCGGTAAGGTAGAGCCTATCCCCATCGTTGTTTCCAAAGACGCCGATCAGTGGTGCCTCAAGGTGGGTAAATTTGCTTGCCGTGATCGGGGAGATAAAGTCGCCAGCGTGGAGGACAAGATCGACCTTCTCCTCGTTGAACAGTTCGACCGCGCGGGCGATCTTCGGCATGTTGTCGTGGGTGTCTGATATGATCCCTAGCTTCATTGTAGCATTTCCCGAATCTTCTCGGCCATCGCCGCAAAGGCAAGGGAAATCGTGGCATCAGGCCTTTCTAACACAACAGGGCGTCCTTTGTCCGCTTCGGTGCGTGCCTGCGGATCGATCGGAATCTTGCCCAGGAATGATACGTCGAGTTTATGCGCCTCTTCCTCGCCTCCACCTGCACCGAATAGGTCGATTCGTTCTCCGCAGTGCGGGCAGATCAGACCGGACATGTTCTCCACGATCCCGATCTTCTTGATCTCCAGCTTCTTTGCCATGTTCGTCGCTCGACGCGCGTCGATAAGCGCGACCTCTTGCGGAGTAGTTACGATGATCGCCATCTCCGGCGAGGTGTGTTGAGTGATCGTTAGGACCTCGTCTCCTGTTCCCGGTGGAAGATCGGCGATGAGGATGTCGAGCTCACCCCAGTCAGCCTCGCCGAGGAACTGATCTATTATTTTCGATCGTAGCGGGCCTCGCCAGATGATCGGTGTGCCTCCTTCGATCATCGATGCAATCGAGACCACTTTTACCCCACGAGCATCGCGGGGAACGATCATCCCTGCTTCCACCTCCAAACCACCGCTGAGCCCCGTCATCTGAGGGACGTTCGGTCCGGTGATGTCCGCGTCGAGGAGGCCGACGCGCAGCCCGCTTTCGGCAAATGCGTACGCCAAATTCACCGCCACCGTCGTCTTTCCCACGCCGCCTTTCCCACTGAATACGACCAAACGGTGCGTGATACGCTCCATCGCTTTTTCAATCCCTTGCATAGGATTCTGTACGTGCACTGTCGGTCGCTCTTTTTGGTCGCTCATTACTTGTACTCCCTCTCTCCAAAGATCTTTGTTCCGATACGAACCATTGTTGCTCCCTCTTCGATCGCGATCTTGTACGTATTGCTCATCCCCATAGATAAGATCTTCATCTCAACACGCGGCAATTGCTGCATCTTCAGTCGGTCGAACAGCTGCCTCGTCTCTCTGAAGTAGGGGCGTGCCTGTTCCGGGTCGCCAAAACGAGGTCCCATCGTCATCAGTCCCTGCACGTTGAGGTGCTGCAGAGAAGAGATCTCTCGTATTAGCTCTTCGGCGTTCTCAGGGAGAACCCCTGCCTTCTGTGGCTCGCGTCCGGAGTTTATCTCGATCAGCACTGACATCGTTCTCTTGATCTTACTACAGTGGTGTTCGATCTTCTCTGCAAGGCTTATAGAGTCGACGGTCTCGATCATATCGAAGATCTCAACGGCCTTCTTCACCTTGTTTTTCTGCAGGCGGCCGATGAAGTGCCACCGCGCTCGCTGACCGATAGAGGCGAACGCGTCTTGTGCCTCTTGCACGTAGTTCTCTCCTATCACACCGATTCCGGCTGCGATTACCTGCAGGATCTCGTCCGGGGCGCGTGTCTTTGCTGCGGCAACGAGCGTGACATTTGCAGGAAGCTCACTCAGGATCCTCTTGGTATTCTCTTTGATCATTGATCTACCTCTTGTTCTTCGACAGTCCCCTGAAGTTTCCTTGCCCCTTGGAGTGCACCCCTCAAACCGGACACGTTGAAACCGAAACTGATACATGCCTCCGAATCGATTTAACCTCTTGTTCAGTCCCCCCGGACTGACATAACCAAATACCAAGTCTAGCCGCTCTCAATTGTATATCAGTTTAATGAATCCGCCACCCTGCGTCACTGCGGCATCCTCAAAAGGCATAGGTGGAAACAGCGACGACAGCTGCTTCTCAGATCCTCACAGCCGTTCTCGTGTAATATTAGGCGGGAGGAACGATGAAACGAAATACGATCACGATTGTGTCTGGGCTGCCTCGTTCCGGCACATCTCTCATGATGATGATGCTCGAAGCCGGGGGAATGCCTGTGTTGACCGATCACATACGAACGGCCGATCCAGATAACCCCAAGGGGTATTATGAGTTCGAACGGGTCAAAGCGATCGAGCGTGATCAGGCTTGGCTGAAGGAAGCGGATGGAAAAGCGGTCAAGATGATTTCGGCCCTCCTAAAATACCTCCCGCAGAACTACGCCTATCGCATTATCTTTATGCGGCGCGAGATGGAGGAGATCCTTGCATCTCAGCAGCAGATGCTCATAAGAAGAGGAGAACTAACCGATACCGTCAGCGACGAACGGATTGCGGAGCTGTCTAATGAGCACCTACAGCGGGTCGCCACCTGGATCGACGATCAGCCAAATATCGACGTCCTCTACGTAAACTACAACGAAATCCTGAAGGATCCGCTTACACAGGCGCGTCGTGTTGCCGAGTTTGTAGATATAGATCTCAATGTGGAGAAGATGTCGCAGGTCGTCGATTCATCCCTCTACCGGCAGCGGCGTAGGAATTGAGTGATCGGAAGATTGAATGATCGGGAGATTGGGGGGTTCAAACCCTGCCCCCATTCTCTGCGTGCTCCGCGCCTGCCTGTCAGAATATGACGGCAGCCACGATTTGATCTATTTTGTGCGTATGCTTATAATAAGAGGGTTAAGAGAGTCCTTGAAGTAGAGGGGAGAACGGTCGCTTGATTGCATCGCCTCGCTCTCTTACGCTTTAGCAGCACGGCTTACCGCAATCGTGCTTTAAGAAGGAACGAGGAGCTAAAATGACCATCTGCATCACAGCAAGAGGAGAAGAACTTAACTCTGAGGTCGATCCGGCTTTTGGCCGAGCAGCATACTTTCTGTTCATCGACCCGGAAGCGCCCACGCCGGAGACGCTTATCACAGAAACGGTGAGAAACGTCCCTGGCGCACACGGTGCCGGTGTCCAAGCAGCGCAGACTGTCGCCGCTAAGAAAGCAAGCGCGGTCATCACCGGGAGTGTCGGGCCAAACGCGTACCAAGGGCTCTCCGCTGCCGGGATCAAGATCTACACCGGGGCAAAAGGAACGATTAAGGAAGCGTTAGAGGACTATCGAGCCGGCCGTCTCACCAACGCAACAGGAGCGACCGGCGCGCGACATGGGGGTGGAATGAGATGACAAAGGTTTGCGTACCGACCGCTGGACGCGGGGGACTCGATGACCTGGTCGGCGAGCACTTTGGCCGTGTTCCCGCATACACGATCTACAACACGGAGACAGATCAGGTAGAGATTGTACAGAACGACTCCGAGCACATGGGAGGAACAGGGCTTCCAGGAGAGATCCTGGCCAACTTAGGGATCGACGTTCTTCTGTGCAGTGGCCTTGGCCGCCGGGCAATCGGCATCCTGAATACAAACGGGATCGAGGTATGTATCG
>CBDUVB010000082.1:0-5035 GCA_965370555.1 uncultured bacterium | reverse complement strand
GTGGAGGCAAAGGTCTTCGTCTCATCCACGAGGAGCAGGCGCGCCCCGCCCGCCGTATCTGAAGTCCCTGTCGTCTGCCCCATTGCAACAAAAGGGAGCAAGGCGACAAGTATCCCTGTCATAATCACTAACATCTTCTTCTTCATCTCTCATCTCCTTTCTTCAGCCCGTTCCAGATAAAATCGGCAAGTTCGGTAGGAGCCGTTTGGAAAAGCTCTCCCACGACCGTTCCCGAATGGATCATCTCCCACGAGCCGATCGACTGCACGATCGCGAACAGCGCAGGAGCGATGATGCGAGGATCGCAGGGCCTTACCCAACCCTGGTCGATCCCTTCCTGGATCAGGGCTTCGATCCGCTCCACTACCTTGCGATGAAAATTGGAAAGCTTCTCCTTGAACCCCTCCCCCGGGTTGAATCGTTCTTGCAGAAGAACCTGGGCAAGCTCGGTCTTCTCCCGCAGAAGAGAGAAGTGATCCTGAAGGATCTGCGCGATCTGCTCGGGAACCGATAATCCGCTCTCTTGAAGCCCCTCGAAAAAGGAGATCTGCTCCTCAAATTCGGCCTCAAAGACGGCGAGAAGAACGTCCCTTTTGCTCTCGAAGTAGTTGTAGATCGTCCCCACCGCCACCCCGGCCTCGTGAGCGATCGTCTCCATCCGTGCCCGGTGAAACCCTTCACGAGCAAAGACACGGATCGCCGCCTGCCGAATCAGTTCGTCCTTGTTATTCCGAGCCATTTCCTCCCCCTCCCCGCATGAATGAATGTTCATTCATATTGTGCGCGCAGATCTATTCGTTGTCAAGGGCGTAAAGACTACCGACTATTAATTTTCTCGATTGGTGCTCAATTTCCCATCATCGGTTACCGTTCTTTGATTCATCCCTTATAACGCATTACTGATCCCCGTCCTCCGAGTAATTGATCGCCAGGGAGTATTAGGAGTATTATCGGAGAGCTTTCATAAACTACCTTAAGAAAGCGCCCTGCGAGGATCTGATATTGTGACCATTGACTATCAACCATCGACTACTGACTACCGACTGAAAGGGGGTCCCCATTGAAAGGCATCATTCTCGCTGGAGGGAGAGCTACACGGCTTTACCCGGTGACTCGATCGATCGCAAAGCCGCTGCTGCCCGTCTATGACAAACCGATGATCTATTATCCGCTCTCTATCCTGATGCTTGCCGGAATCCGCAACATCCTCATCATCTCTACCCCACAGGAGTTGCCACGATTCAAGGAGCTCTTTTCTGATGGATCACAATTGGGACTAGAGATTCACTACGCTCCGGAGCTCTCTCCCCGAGGAATTGCTGAAGCTTTCATCATCGGTGAAGACTTTATTGGAAATGACTGCGTCAGCCTTGCGCTGGGAGATAATATCTTCTACGGACACGGCCTGCCGGAAATCCTAAAGAGTGCCGCAACTACGGTGCAAACAAAGGGTGGAGCGGTAGTCTTCGGGTATTACGTAAGCGACCCTGAGCGTTATGGGGTTGTCGAATTCGATGATTCAGGGGCGGTACTATCCATTGAGGAGAAACCAACACACCCAAAGTCAAACTATGCTGTTACCGGGCTCTACTTCTATGATCAAAGGGTAGCAGAGATTGCAAGAGGATTAACGCCTTCGGCAAGAGGAGAGCTGGAGATCACCAGCGTGAACCAAGCCTACCTCAAACGGCAGAGGCTGCGCGTGGAACTTCTTGGAAGAGGCTTCGCCTGGCTTGACACCGGCACCCATGAAAGCTTATTAGATGCCGGGAAGTTCGTCGCAACGATCGAAAAACGTCAGGCACTCAAGATCGGCTGCATCGAGGAGATCGCCTATAGATTGGGTTACATCGATAAGGATCAGTTAAGGGCATTGGCAACCTCACTTTCCAGCAGCAGTTATGGTGCTTATCTGAGTAAGATACTGGAGGAATGATGGCTGTGTGCCTATGGCAGAGCGTTGTGCGAAGATGAGGTTTTAGGATTAAGGATTAGGGATTATGGAGTACGGTTCCAAGATCAAGAATTAAGGGGATAGAGTTGGAGAGCTGGAAGGAAAGAATGGTTCGAAGTGCGTAGTTCACGGTTCGTAGTTAAAAGAAGGCGACATGAAGATAGAGCGATTCGAAGAGATAGAGGCATGGAAAGCGGCACGAGAACTTACACGAGAAATCTATGCTCTCACTCGGTAGCAACCGTTTTCGAACGACTTCGGATTACGCGATCAGGTCCAGAGGGCTTCGGTTTCTGTGATGGCTAACATTGCAGAGGGCTTTGATGGTTGATCCACGCGGGAGTTTATCCGTTTTCTTGGTTATGCCTTTCGCTCTGCAACAGAAGTTCAGTCTCATCTATACGTTGCACTCGATCAAGAGTATCTTATGAAGAATGAGTTTGACAACCTGTATCAGCAGGCTGTTGAGACCAAAAAACTGATTAACGGCTTCATCCGCTACCTAAGAAAGGCCGCAAGGTGACTTGTCTTGCGAACTTTGAACTTTGAACTACGAACTTCGAACCCGGTTTTACGAACCCCGAACTTTGAACTACGAACTAGAACACCACCAATCCTTACTCCTAGGGAGGTATCCTCATAATGTCATTCAACTTCACGCGCTTAGCAATCCCCGATGTCGTTCTCATCGAACCCACGGTCTTCCCCGATGACCGCGGCTTCTTCATAGAAAGCTATAAGTATTCTGAGCTTTCTGCCTTCGGGATCAAAGAACACTTTGTCCAACACAACCATTCTCGCTCGGTGAAAGGCGTCCTGCGCGGGCTTCATTACCAGAGACCCCCCAAGGCTCAGGGAAAGTTAGTGCGGGTTGTGGTGGGGAAAATCTTCGATGTGGGGGTGGATATACGCCAGGGCTCACCGACCTATGGGAAGTGGGTAGGTGAGAGGCTATCCGCAGAGAACAAACGGATGCTCTATATCCCACCGGGATTTGCGCATGGCTTCTGTGTGTTGAACGAGCTAGCGGAAGTCCTCTACAAGACAACCGAAGAATACTCTCTGGAGCACGATGCAGGAATTCGTTGGAACGACCCCGAGATTGGCATTCAGTGGCCAATTGAACACCCCATTCTCTCTGCCAAGGATGCAGGACTCCCATTCCTCAGGGAATTGCGGTAAGTCGTGGGTGGTGAGTGGTGGGTAGTAAGTAGGGGATAGTAGATGACAAGCAGGATGGGAAGTGGCCTTGACTGTGTTCGGAACCTGAAAATCTGGCATGAGTTCGTGGAGGTGGTGAAAGCTGTGTATATGCTTACGCGAAGCTGGCCTAAAGAAGAACTCTGCGATCTGACGCACCAAGCTCGGCGGGCGGAGGTGTCAATACCAGCCAATCTAGCTGAAGGACTAGGGCGAGAAATACCAGAAGAGACGGCTCGGTTCGCCCAGATTGCTCTGGGCTCGTTGTATGAGTTGCACACGCTGGCTTGATTGTCAGCCGAGTTGGGGTACAGTTCGAATAATATGTTTGCCTCCTTTCGTGAACGACTTACCTCTTTGGCTAAACGAACGTCCAGCTTCATTCACTATCAGGAGGCTCGCTCATGAGCCATCCACCTACTCCTCACCATTTACCATCTACTACTTACAACACACCACTCACCATCCTCGTGACAGGAGGATGCGGCTTCATCGGCTCTAACTTCATCCGTTATATACTTCGGGAGCACCCCAACTGGACCGTTATCAACCTCGATAAACTCACGTATGCCGGCAACCTAGCCAACCTCACTGATATCGAAGCCAACTACGGCCTTTCTAGCTTAACCCGTAATCCTGAATCCTTAATCCCCCGATATTTCTTTGTAAAAGGCAACATCTGCGACCGAGACCTCGTTGACTCCCTCTTCTCCGGCGACTACTTCTCACGTCTGGGTTCTAACCCTGAATCCATAATCCTTAATCCTAATTTACCTAATCCTGAATCCCTAATCCCCAATGTTGTTATCAATTTCGCTGCCGAATCCCACGTCGACCGCAGCATCCTCGACGTCTCACCGTTCATCGAAACCAACATCAAAGGCACCCAAGTCCTGTTAGACGCCGCCCGCGCCCACTGGGGTTCTGCTTCTGACTCCCGACTTTCGACTCCCGACTCTCGACGCTTCATCCAGATAAGCACCGACGAAGTCTACGGCGCCTTAGGCAATACCGGCAAGTTCACCGAGGAGAGCTGCTTGCAGCCCAACAGCCCCTATGCTGCCAGCAAGGCTGCTGCCGAGCTTCTCTGTCGTGCGTATCATAAGACTCATAACCTCCCAATCATCATTACGCGTAGCTCCAATAACTACGGTCCGTACCAATTTCCGGAGAAGCTGATCCCGCTGATGATCCGAAACGCACTTGCCGGGAAGAAGCTGCCCGTGTACGGAGAAGGAAAACAAGTACGCTACTGGCTCTATGTGAAGGACAACTGCCGCGCGATCGACCTCGTGCTGCGGAATGGCCGCCCTGGGGAAGCGTACAACATCGGCGGCAACTGCGAGAAGAAAAACATCGACGTCGTTAACCTAATCTGCGATATTCTTTCCCGAAAACTCAATAAACCCTACGAACACAAAGAACTCAATAAACTCATAGAGTTCATTGCCGACCCCCGCGGCACAGCCCACGACTTTCGCTATGCCCTCGATTGCTCCAAAATCAAGGAAGACCTTGGCTGGGAGCCTACGTATGATTTCACGGAGGGACTAGAGCGAATCGTGGAATGGTACATAGAGAACCAAGACTGGGTTGAAAAGGTTATTACAGGGGAATATCAGGACTACTACGAGAAGGTCTACGGATCGCAGGGCTAATTCCGTGTTTGGAAAGAAGGGAACCGGGTGTTTGGGCCCAGTCTTTTCTCAATAAAGAAATCCCTTGAAATTGACTATCCCCGTAGCAAGACTACGGGGTATTCCGCCAATTTCATTTTGACCTGAAGGTCAAAACCGGGATTTCATTATTTCACCTCACCCCGACCCTCTCCTATCAAGGAGAGGGGTATAAGGAAACCCTGTGGCAAGACCACAGGGAATC
>CBDUVB010000081.1:0-5082 GCA_965370555.1 uncultured bacterium | reverse complement strand
GCGAAATCGATCTCACGCGAGGTAACCTTTTCACAGGACATCCACCAAATAGAGGAGATCGAAGGGGTCATTCGGCGCCTGGCACACGAGGTGGCCGCACAACTACGCCGGGAGAACCTGCTCGGCAAGACGGTGCGCATCAAGGTTCGTTTCCCCGATTTTCAGACGGTCACCCGCCAGGTCAGCCTCGGGGTACGTACCGATTCCACTCATCTGATCGAGGCGTTCGCCCTTGACCTCCTGCATAATAGGTGCGTGTCCTTCGAGGGGCGTGGGGTGCGTCTCATTGGGGTAGGAGTCGGCCGACTGAGCGAGGCGACGGCCCGTCAACTTTCTCTATTCGACGAGGAGGATACCGCCCTCGATCGAACCATCGACCACCTCTCCGCCCAGTACGGAACTGGAATTGTGAGCAGAGGCTAAATATCCAGTTAGGGTCCGGTATTCATCAAGAACCCACGGGCTGTTATGTAAACTTCTTCCCCTTGAAACACAAACTTGCACCGCCGAGGACGCGGAGCACGCAGAGAGTGGGAGCAGGGTTGAGTGAATAAACTACTCCGCCGCAAGCGGTCGGGGTATTAATAGCATCACGTCACACCGGCGAAAGCCGGTGTCCACGAACGAACCACTGGATTCCGGCATGCGCCGGAATGACGACATTCGCAGCAAGCTATAGTCGTAGCAAGCTGCGGGGAATCCACCCCGCAGAGATTGAAACGCACCGGAAACTGGGTCCAGGATTGTTGGAGTAGACCCATGAGCAATGCCTTTGATCCCTTCGTGTCCTTCGTGGTGAAACAGTTTTGTACCTCTACGGGAGTCTTGGTGCCTGACCCCTCCTCTTTAGTTACCCACTCGAAATGAGAAAGAGTCCTTCTTTCTCGGTCCGATCTTCGGACTTAAGGGGATGGATGAACCACCCGATAGGCTTCGTTGCGCGGAAGATCTAGTGCCTCTATCAGGATCTTGACTGCCACCTTATTCGAGATGCCCTCTTCCTTGAGGAGCACGGCGAGTCTCTTCGCTGCCTCATAATCATGGGATGAGGTCGATTCTCGGTTCCCCGCGATCAGGAGAACACATTCCCCTTTGATCTCACCTCGTGCCCGCAGGATCTCCAGGATCTCTCCGGGTCTCCCACGCAGGAACTCCTCGTGCACCTTGGTCAGTTCGCGGGCGAGGACGATCGTTCGATCGGGAAGGACCTCCGCGATCGTCTCCAGGGTAGGGAGAAGGCGGTGCGGGGATTCATGGACGATGATGGTCCGCCGTTCGGAACGGACCATCTCGAAGTAGGCGCGACGCTCTCCCTCCTTGCGGGGGATGGCCCCGTCAAAGGCAAAGTGATCGGTCGCTAGACCGGAGGAGACCAAGGCAGTGATCGCCGCGGTCGGTCCGGGAATCGGGATGACGACAACGCCGGCTTTGATCGCTGCACGCACGAGGGGGTAACCGGGGTCGCTGATGAGTGGGGTCCCGGCGTCGCTCACCAGCGCGAGGTCTTTCTCCTCCTCGAACAAAGAGAGGAGCGAATCGACGCGTTCCCTCTCCACCCCTTGGTAGTAGCTCCTGCGAAACGGCGTCGTAATGCGGTAACGGTCGAGGACTCGGCGCGTGTTGCGTGTGTCCTCGGCAACGATAAAGTCGACCGCCCGCAGGGTCTTGATCGCCCGCAGGGTGATATCCTCCATGTTCCCTATTGGAAGCGATACGATATAGAGGGAGCCTGCCATTTTATCCTTTTATCGCAGCGAGGATCGCGGGGAGAAACTCCGGTAGATCCTGCGGCGTGCGCGAGGTTATGAGGTTCTCATCGACGACAACCGCTGCATCGATCCAGGTAGCATCGGCAGCGAGAAGATCGTCGCGGATCGAACGGTAGGAGGTCAAACGCCGCCCTGCGACGATCCCCGCCGAGATGAGGACCGACCCGGCATGGCAGATCGCCGCGATGACCGCACCTCGCTTATCGGCACGGCGGACGAGATCGAGGGCATCCTCGTGGGTCCGCAGACGATCCGGAGCCAACCCACCGGGGATGACGACACACTTCGCTTCGCTTACATCAGCGTTAGAGAACGAGTTTCCTGCTTTGATCGCGATCCCGTGTTTCCCTGCATAAGCCTTCCCCTTCTCCTTCCCCACGATCTCTACCGACAGACCATCTTCGAGGAAACGGTAGTAAGGGACCCACAGCTCAAACTCCTCGTACCCCTCTTCGACCAGGATCAGAACATCGGCCATCCTTCCCTCCTTCCTAAGGTTACTGCGCAGCCTGATGCGTAACGGTTTTCGCCGTTCAGCTTTAAATCCAACCCCTACTTTACACCATTTGGCCGTGGAGGACGGAAAAGAGAGCCCCGGCGATCGACCACTCCCGGCATGGGTATTGACAAGGGGTGGTCATTCGGTGTAGGGTAATAAGAACCCGCTGGCCGGGGAGTGACATGAGGGGGAACAGGAGTTAATCCGTCTTGTTGCGGGTTACAAAGGAGGTATCCACAATGGACGGCAACAATGCAACGTGGTTGATCCTGCTTACCTTGGTGGCCCTTAGTGCTGCACTCTTCCTCTTCGCAGGAACAAGTCCGGAACAGGCCATGCCAGAGCCAACAGCTTCAACCGTCCTGCCAGTAGTTTCAACGCCACGGATGGTTCAGGCTCCGCGGCCGCTGTTCCCCCCGATGGTCGATGCCGGAATGAACTTCACCATGGGTGAACGAGGGAGCGTGCGTCTGCACGGTGAGGGGCGTGACCCGAGCGGCGAAATGTTGACCTATCACTGGATAGCCGAGGGAGGGCAGGGCTACTTCAACAACGCCTACCTGCAGGATCCCATCTACACGGCTCCGTCGCTCTGTGCTTGCGAGGGGTGCGTCACGCTGACCCTGACCGTGACCAATAACAGTGGAATAAGCGTGAGCGATCGACTATACGTGCGTGTTCGCGGGGATGAGATCACCTGCCTCTCCTCTCCGACGGGGAGACCATGCGGACCGATTCCTTGTGGGGCCCCATGTCGGGAGCCTGTAGAGCAACGCGACCGGTGCCAGCCTGACCTACCCCCATGTGAGTCGCCCTGTATCCGTCATGTGATGCCCGAATCGCGTTGTAGTCGGGCTCCGGTCCCATGCTGCGATTCTCCGTGCGGTTGGCCGATGGAGCTCTTCTGGCCCCCTGAACAACGGACCGCTCGTCCTGCGGATCGACCGACTCCTCTGATAGAGCGGCAGTATCCAGTCTCCATGGACGAGGGAGGTGCGATCTCACTGAATGGGAGGGTGAAGAACCCGGCGTGCACCTCGGTCTGCTTCGCTTGGACAGCAAGCAAGGGGTGGTTCGAAGATGCTGATACCCTTTCTCCGATCTATCACGCCCCGATGTCTGATCGCCCCGGAGGAGAAGACGCTGCGATCACACTCACCATCCACGACGGCTTCGGAGGGCGCGGGTACGACCAGATCCGTATCCACATCAATAACCTGGATTACCCGTATCCCGCATCGGCCACACCTTCGAACAACTGGCTCTTAGGGAGACCTTAACTGCCCAAATGAGCTAAGAGATGGGGCCGCGGCACGTTTGATGCGCTCCAGTGCCTCGGCCCCCGGGAGCAAACTCGTTTAGGGCAGGCGCTGCTGCCCTACTAGGAGTGAACCGCGGTTCGTACCAACTGATCGGAGAGATACGCTCCGTAGGCGGACATGTCGAAGTGTCCGTGCCCGGAGAAGCCGATCAGGATAACCTTTTTTTCGTCCTTGACAGCGCACTCCCGAGCGAGCTCGATCGCAGCGTGTACGGCATGGGCCGTCTCCGGCGCGGGGATGATCCCCTCCGCTTGGGCGAAAAGGACCGCGCTTGCGAACGCATCCACCTGGTCGAAAGCAACCGACCGCATCACCCGGTCCTCGATCAAGTGAGTGATGATCGGGGCCACACCATGGTAACGGAGCCCTCCGGCATGGATAGGAGGGGGCACGAATTTGTGTCCCAGCGTGTGCATGTGAAGGAGTGGGGTCATCTCGGCAGCATCGCCAAAGTCGTACCGGATCTCCCCCCTCGTGAGGGTGGGACAAGCAACTGGCTCGGTTGCGATGAACTCCACCTTCCTACCGCGTTGCTGGGAATCGTGTATTAAGGGAAGGGCCAAGCCAGCAAAGTTCGACCCCCCGCCAACGCACCCCACAACCAGATCCGGGTAGTCCCCGGCGATCTCCATCTGGGAGAGCGTCTCCTGGCCAATCACCGTCTGATGAAGGAGCACGTGGTTCAAAACGCTTCCCAATGTGTACTTAGTCCCTTCCCCGTTTACGGTTTCCTCAATCGCCTCGGAGATAGCGATCCCGAGTGACCCGGGTGTGTCAGGATCCTGGGCGAGGATCGCTCGTCCAACCTCTGTCCGTTCCGATGGTGACGGGATGACCTCCGCCTGGAAGACGCCCATCATCGTCTTGCGATAGGGTTTCTGATCGTAGGAGATGCGGACCATGAACACCGTGCACTCGAGCCCGAATATCTGGCAGGAGAATGACAGAGCGCTCCCCCATTGACCGGCGCCGGTCTCCGTGATCAGCCTCTTTGTTCCCTCGATCTTGTTGTAGTAGGCCTGAGCCACGGCGGTATTCGTTTTATGGGAGCCAGTCGGGCTTGCTCCCTCGTATTTGAAGTAGATCTTGGCCGGGGTGTCGAGCGCCCGTTCGAGGTTCAGCGCCCTATGGAGCGGAGTCGGCCGCCACAGCCGATAGACATCTAGAACCTCGGCGGGGATATCGATGTAGCGATCGGTCGACATTTCCTGATCGATGCAGGTTCCAGCAAATAGAGCACGTAGGGCTGCCGGATCGAGTGGTTCCTGCGTCCTTGGATCGAGTGGCGGCGGGAGCGGCCGGTCGAGGTCCGCCTGGATATTGTACCAACGTTTTGGAAGGTCCTTCTGGTCCAAATTAAAGATGGTTTTCATCTGGTGTTCTCCTTATTAATGGTTTGTTTTTGAAGGTAACGACGAAACCTAAAAGGAGAAACACCACCAACTCTTAAGAGGAGGAACACAAAACAGGTGCGGGAAGAAACCGATCAGCG
>CBDUVB010000080.1:0-5286 GCA_965370555.1 uncultured bacterium | reverse complement strand
CTGGAACTTCGGGGATGGTGGCACCGGCTCGGGTGTGACCCGCTACCATCAGTTCACCGCCCCAGGAACGTACACGGTCACCCTCACCGTCACCGACGATGATGGCGCAACCGATACCGAGATACACACCGTACAGGTCGGATCGATCAACCAGCCGCCGGTCGCCGCGTTCACCTACGCCCCCCTCTCTCCAGGGGTTGGAGATACTATCGTGCTGAACGCAACCTCCTCTTACGACCCAGACGGGGTAATCGTCTCCTACTCCTGGGATCGCGATGCCGATGGGATCACCGATATAACCGGGCCAATCGTGTCGTTCAGTTACTACAACGTCGGCCCGCACACTGTCCGCCTTACTGTCGTGGACAACGACGGCCTCTCCGGAACGACTGTACAAATGATTAACGTCGCCGGAGGAGGGGTCCCTGGCGAGCCCCCGATGGGCGGAACTCCCGGGATCTTCGTGTGGGGAACGAACACCTGGCACGTCACCGTCAACGCGGGAGCCCACTGGACGAGTGCGCACAGCTATCGCCTCGAGTTCCGCACAGACAAGTCGTTCTCCGGGGTCAACCAAGCAACGAGCGGTGGGGTCGTCCCCTTGGGAGTAATCCCCACCCCGACCGACGGCGGTAAGACCCTTGTCTTCGAGGGGAGCTTGCAGAACGGGAGCGTAGACTACACGTTCACCGCGCCGGAGTCGGGGAGCATCTGGATGAGCCTCAAGCTCGATATCGACGGGAACGGAACCCTGGACGAATCACCGAGCTTCGTCTACCTGCGCACGTTCATGGTCCATCCGCTGCAGGTTCCATTCGTCGTTGGGTTGCAGAAAGGGGATAGCGGACCGCTCGTCCCGAGCATCAACTTCCGCATCGGTACGGCACTCACCTACACCACAAGTGTGCGATTCATCATGTGGTCGACCGATATCGCCACGCTAGAAGGCTATTAGAGCTAAAGTAGGCCTTTTCATGCGGGGTCGCTTCGCGCGCGGCCCCGCTCTTTTTCTTCTACGAGCGTTCGAGTTGCCCTTATGATTCGTAACAGGGTATGATAGCCCTGAGATGGACCATCACTTCCTAACAATAGGTTGGCGAGCAGATCGCCCTGACGTGAAAGAAGGAGATTTCTTCGAGGGGCCGGCTTTCTCCTCGGTCGACGCGCTATTTATCGATCCGTGTTCGCTGAGCGAGCGATGGACCTACGAGGTTCCTCAAGAGAAGGATGGAACCCGTCGCACCTACATCGAGAGCGACCATGGGTTCGGACAGACCATCTCTCAGTCGATGGCCAAGCGGCGCAACGAGGCAGCAGACCTTCTCTACAAGCGTGGCGGTCTGATAATCTGCCGTTTGTACCCCCGTGGAGAACCGATCGAGGTGATAACACAGGGGAGACTCAACGAGCGAATCGACCGCTACAGCTGGCTTCCCACGACCACGCTCGTCGACCGTCAACACCAGTTGACCTTCCCCTCGAACTCACGCTTCCTCCCCCGTCGCGGAGAGGACGTCGTCTTCGCCGAGACCGGGGATCCGTTCGAGGAGTACCTGCGAGAGTTCGAGGGGAAGATCGTTTACCACGCCGTCTATCAGGACCTCCTCTCCACCCCGATCGATCGCTTTGCGCGGGTCCTCGCCCGTAATAGAGTTGGGGACATCATCGCGCTTTCGATCCCATTCGACGAGGGGCGACTCATCCTCCTCCCACCGATCGAGGGGGCCTCGCCAACTCGGGAGGCGGCCGCCTTGACCCACGCGATCTCCCGCTCCACCACCCGACCCGCCTTCTTCTCCCCTCCGGACTGGCTTCCCGCCTACCCGGTTCCCGGAGAGGACGGCCTGACCGACGAGCTAGCGAGCCTGATCGAGCGACGCGATAAGCTCATCCAAAAAGTGGAAGAGGTCTCCGCCAAGGTGGAGGAGGTAACGCGCTCTAAGAAAATCCTCTACACCAAGGGCCGATTCACCCTCCTTCCCGCAGTTGCCGATTCCTTCCGCGTACTCGGGTTCACGGTCGAGGACGCATACGGGGAACTCCTCCTTCGGAGCGACGAGGGAGACGCCCTCGCCACGATCGCCGCAACCGAAAAAGCAAAGGTCGATCTCCTTCCCTACCGCCGTCTCCTCGACCGAGTCGATCGTACACGCACGAGCGGGGAGGGTCCGAACAAGGGGATCCTCGTAGTCAGCGGCTCGTGTGAACTCGATCCTAAGCGGCGCCCAACGCAGTTCACACCCGAGGTTCTACTCGGATGCACCTCGCAAGGATTCTGCCTTCTCACCACGTACAAGCTGTACAAACTGGTGATCAATGCTCTACAACAAAAGGAGAAGAAGGCGCTTGCCGATCTGCGGCGGAGCCTCCTCGAGTGCAGTGGGGAGTTCCGCGGCACCTCTCAAACATGAGCCTCCTCGCAGGGCTTACTCTTCTCCTCATTCCAACAACCGCTGTGGTCACTCATCTATTTGCGAACGAGATGCGCAACGCCTCACTCGGTCAACGGATCCGCGACTACGGCCCTCGCCTCCACGAGAAGAAGGGTGGAACTCCGACGATGGGCGGGGTGGTGATCCTCCTTATGTGGGGGCTCTCCTTCCTCCTCCTGAGTCAGTTCCGCCATCCCTCCTGGAAAGAAATCTTCGTCTTCTTGTGCGGCCTTGCGTTCGGAGCGATCGGCTTCATAGACGACCTTCTCTCCCTCCTGTACAAGCGCTCGTTAGGCCTTTCTCCCTGGCAGAAGATCCTCCTCGCCACGGGCCTCTCCCTAGTTCTCTTCCTCGCGTTTCCTCAACTGAGGGAAGTCCCCATCCAGATCCCCTTCTCCTCCCTCACCCTCTCCCTTCCGGCGCCCCTCTCACTGCTCCTTCTCGGGGGGGTCTTCCTCGCGACGACGAACAGCATGAACCTGACCGATGGGCTCGATGGACTGGCGACCGGCGTTTCAATCTTGATCCTTATCGCCTACCTCACGATCGCTCCGGCTCTCTCTGGTATCACCCTTCCCCTCGTGGGTATCCTGGTCGGCTTCCTGTGGATGAACACCCACCCCGCCCAGATCTTCCTCGGAGACGTCGGGTCATTTGCCCTGGGAGGGATCGTCGCGGGACTTGCCCTCACGAGCGGAACTGCACTCATCCTCCCGCTCATTGCCGGACTACTCGTCCTCGAATCGAGCTCGGTGATCCTCCAGGTCGGCTACTATCGCCTCACTGGGAAGAGAATCTTCAAGATCAGTCCTTTCCACCACCACTTCGAGCACGCAGAAGGCATCGACTACACCTACCTCCTTCCCACAGTGGAATGGCCGGAACCAAAGATTGTCATACGGTTGTGGATCGTGCAGGCAGTCTTTATCGGACTTGGCATCCTCGCTGTTTATCGCTAAGAGAAGAATCGGGAATGGATTGAGTGAATGAGCGAGAGACCGAATATCTAAGTGAGGTATTGAGCAAATCACTCAATCTCCGGATCGCTCAATGGGGCAAGACGTTCTGCCGGAGGTGGGACTTGAACCCACACGAGGTATAATCCCCACAGGATCCTGAATCCTGCGCGTCTGCCAATTCCGCCACTCCGGCGTATGTCGATAAGAAGTTTAAGAAGCAGCGCAACAACTGTCAAGGAACAGACTCATTTGACCGGAGAGGATAGGACAATGCTCATCTCACCGAGTAGAAGCACGAGAATACCCACGGCTGTGTTTAACCCGGATCTCTCGATTCCGTAGCGCACCCGGATCAGCCTGTTCCAGGCGAGAGATATTGTTATTCTTGACATCCCTCGCCCCAAAAGACTATACTTGATCTTGCCTATCCACTAGGTCGGAGAAAGAGATGGCACCTCTCCACAAGGGCGGGTGCCGCGGAGCAAAAGGTTACCGAGTGTGCGTGACCAGAAGCTTAAGAGGTTTGAGTTCCTCCTTCATGGTCGCGCTATCGGTCAAGGAGGAAAACTGTGAAAAAAATTTGGGTGCTTGGCCTTATCTTTACCCTGGTTATCAGCGTCCTCGCTGTTGGACAGGTAAAGACGCTTTATTGGAACTTGGGAACGGAACCCCCCGCGCTCGACCCGAACATCGCAACTGACACGACGTCGATTCAGGTTATTCAAGCCCTCTTCCTCGGTCTGACAGATTTCGATGACGCGACCATGGAAGTCGTGCCGGAGCTTGCCACGCATTGGGAGAACTCCGAAGACGGACTGACCTGGACGTTCTATCTACGTGACGACGTCATCTGGACTGACGGAACCCCGGTTACTGCTCAACAGGTGGAGTACAGCGTCAAGCGAACACTCGACCCGGCGACCGGTTCTTCCTACTCTTACGTCCTGTGGATCATCGAGGGCGCAGAGGCATTCAACACCGGCGAGGTAGAAACGTCCGACGGAGTCGGCGTCAAGGCGCTCGGCGACTACAGGGTACGGTTCACCCTCAACCAGCCAGCGGGGTACTTCCCCTCCATCGCTGGAATGTGGATCTGCCGCCCGCTTCCTGTCGAAGTAGTTGAGGAGCACGGCGATGCCTGGGTCAATGCTGAGAACATCGTCACCAACGGTGCGTACGAGCTCGGTGAGTGGGTCCACGAAAGCCACATGATCCTCTACAAGAGCGAGACCTTCTACGACGCAGCCAAAACCAAGATCCATGTGGTCTACTGCTACATGATCGAGGAAGCGTCGACAGCGATGACGATGTACGAAGCCGGCGATCTCGACGTTACCGGTCCTCCACTCGAGGACATGGACCGCGTCAAGGCCGACCCCGTGCTGAGTGCGGAACTGTACATCGCTCCTGATCTGTGCACGTACTACTACGGGTTCAACAACGAGAAGCCACCATTTGACAATCCTCTCGTGCGCAAGGCGTTCGCCTCGGCGATCGACCGGCAGTCGCTGATCGACTACGTCCTCAAGGGCGGGCAGAAGCCCGCGCAGACCTTCACCTGCCCGGGAATCTTCGGACACGTCGACGGTGTGGCCGAAGGGATCGGCTACCCGTACAACCCTGAAGCTGCGAAGCAGTTCTTGGCCGACGCCGGCTACCCGAACGGCGAGGGCTTCCCTGAGGTGACGCTTATGCACAACACCTCGGAAGGGCACTCGAAGATCGCGCAGTTCATCGGTCAGTCCTTCATGGACACCCTGAACGTCAAGGTGAACATCGTCAACCAGGAGTGGAAGGTTTATCTTGCGACGTGCCGCGAAGACGCACCGCAGATCTACCGCATGGGTTGGTGCGCGGACTATCCTGACGCCAACAACTGGGTGAACGAGGTCTTC
>CBDUVB010000079.1:0-5347 GCA_965370555.1 uncultured bacterium | reverse complement strand
GCCGGCCTCCTCCCCTGGAAGACGGTCTGGAAAAACGCGAACCTCTCACTCCTCCTCGCCGGGGAGTACCCGGAGCAGAACGCCGGGGAGATCCTCGATAATTTGGGACTTTCAACCGTCAAGGCGCGTTTCCCCGCCGAGCTCTCGGAGGGGATGAAGCGCCGCGTGGGGATCGCACGCGCTCTCTCCACCTCTCCATCGGTCCTGCTGATGGACGAGCCGCTCGCTTCGCTCGACACCCTTACCCGTGAGCGAATCCAGGACCTCTTCCTTACCCTGTGGCAAGAGCACCGGTTCTCCATGGTCCTGGTCACCCATGACATCGAAGAGGCCGCCTTCCTTGGGCAGGAGATCATCGTCCTAACCGAACAGCCGGCGACGATCAAGCAGGTAGTAGAGAATCCAGAGGTGGGATCCCTCGACTACCGGGATGCCGGGGCGTTCCAGCGAACGGTGCACGCACTACGGGAGGCGCTAGAACGATGAAACGGGTAATGACATATGTCGTCAGCGTTGTGATTCTTCTGCTTGCCTGGGAGATAGCTAGTGTGGTGGTCAACGCGATCAATCAGGCCCCTCTCCTTCCCGGTCCGTTCGACGCGCTCTCCCAGGTGGTGAAGAACGCGGCCGAACTGCAGCGGCACTTCTTTGCGAGCGCCTGGAGGTTGATCCTCGCCATGTTGATCGCCCTTGCCACGGCAGTCCCCATCGGCCTTCTCATCGGGCGCGAGCACATCCTCGACCGGCTCATCTCCCCGATGATTTACATCACCTACCCGATACCACAGGTAGCGCTGATCCTCTTCTTCTTCATCGTCTTCGGCACGGGGAGCGCGACAAAGGTTGCTATGGTTGCCCTCGCCCTCTTCTTTCAGATTCTCGTCTCCGCGCGGGGTGCTGCAAAGAACCTCGACGAGGAGTACCTGACGAGCGTCCTCTCCGCTGGGGCGAGCCACGCTCAGGTATACTGGCACGTCATCCTACCTGCCACCCTCCCCGAGGTCCTGACGAGCGTGCGGGTGAGTATCGGGCTCGGGGTCGCCTTCCTGTACATAGCCGAGACACACGCGGCTCTGGGAACCGGCTTGGGCGCTTTTATCAAGAAGTACATGCTCTTTCGCCGGGATCGCGCGTTCGCGGGAATCGTGGCGATGGCGATCCTCGGACTCGTGTTGTACGTCGTGCTCGACCTATTGGAGCACCTCGTCTGCCGGTGGAAGTACGTCAAGCGGAATTCGCAGAAGATGAGCCTGCGCAAAGGTAAGGAACATGAAACTTCGTAGGATCTACATCGTCGCCAACACGACCAAGGAAGGGTCCCTGCGAGCCCTGGCCGTCCTCAAGGCGTGGGCGCAGTTAAAGGATATCGAGACGATCATCATCGACCGCGATAGACCCGTGTTCATCGAGACGGAAGGAACGTTGGTCGTCGCGCTGGGTGGGGATGGAACAGTGCTGCGTGCCGCCTCGATCTTCGCCGATTCCACGATCCCCATCCTTGGGGCAAACCTGGGGAGTCTCGGCTTCCTCACCCAGGTGGGAGCGCAGTCGTTGACCATCGCCCTGGAGGGAGTCCTGCGCGATCGTTTCACACTCGAAGAGAGGATGCGGCTCTCCTTCTCCACTCAGCATGAGCAAGGGACCGTGCTGAACGACATCGTGATCACTGGGACCTTCAAAGTCCGCTTCTGCGAACTCGAACTCTTTTGGAGTGACGGTGCTGTAGCGTCCTATCCCGGTGATGGTTTGATCCTTGCAACAGCGACCGGATCGACCGCCTACAATCTTTCGGCCGGAGGCCCCGTGATAGTCCCCCCGGCAGCGTGTATCCTGGCAAGCCCCCTTGCCGTGCATAAACTCGGGGTGCTTCCAGTCGTCTTCCCCGCCGATGAGGTGTTGCGCGTGCACACGAACACCGAGGCGAGCCTCTTTGTGGACGGCGACTTCCTTACGGATCTCCCGGCGGGAGCCCAAATCACCGTAGAGAAGGCCGCACTCCCTACACGGCTCATCCGTATGACCG
Source organism: uncultured bacterium (assembly GCA_965370555.1). Lineage (GTDB taxonomy): Bacteria > Bipolaricaulota > Bipolaricaulia > UBA7950 > UBA9294 > JAJOKK01. The sequence continues at coordinate 3,324 of CBDUVB010000079.1, read as the reverse complement.
ACGCCCCCTCGTTCTTCAAGGTCCTGGAGGAGAAGCTCAACTGGGGAGACGACTCGAAACGGGAAGGGAAGGGTTGAAGACCTTCTAGTCCCAAGAGGGTGGTGAAGGAGATGACCACACGAGGGATCGAGTACTTAAAGGAAGACGGTGTTCCCCACGAGGTGTTGACATACCGGCACGAGGAGAAGGGGGTGCGCTACGCAGCGCAGACGCTCGGGCTACCGGATGAGATCGTTATCAAGAGCCTCATCTTTCAGGCGAACGATGGGTCGTTCATCTTCGCCCTTATGAGTGGGGACGGGAACGTGAGCGAGAAGAAGCTCGCACGGGCGAGTGATCACAAACGGGTCACCCCGGCAAGCCCCCACGATGCGGAGCGGGTCACCGGCTACCAGGTTGGGGGGATCAGCCCTCTGGGAGCGAAGAAGCCGCTTCCCGTCTTTCTCGACAGCGCGATCACGGCGTACCCCGAAGTGATCATCAACGCCGGTGCACGTGGTACCCTGGTTCGCCTCGCTCTCAAGGATCTGATCGAACTCACCGATGCGATCGTTGCCGATATTCGAACAGGGTGATTTCTCGCGCTTATCAGGTCGGATAAGGTGACAAGGGGAAGCGATCCCCTTACATTAGCCGGTGACACGCACAGGCCGAATGCGCTGGAGCTCGGCGGCCTCGGTCTGCTGAGCCCGAAAAAGGTCCCACCGAAGCTGGAGATTCATCCAGAACGAGGGCGAGTTTCCAAAGGCTCGGGCCAAGCGCAGCGCCGTACTAGGGGTGATGCCGCGCCGCTTGTTGACCAGCTCGTTCACACGCTGATAGGGAACGTGGATACGATCTGCCAGTTCCCGCTGCGTAATCCCCATCGGCTTGAGAAACTCCTCCAGAAGCATCTCGCCTGGGTGCGTCGGCTCTCGATGGGTCGGTACACGTACCATTTCCCGCCTCCTAATGATAGTCCACAATCTCTACGTCCGCAGGCCCCGTTTTCGTCCAGCGGGCTCACCATCATACCACGAAGAGCACGAAGGACACGAAGAATGCTCGAAGAGAGGAATGCCGTCAGTTCGTCGATACTCATCACGCGTGCGTCTGTCATCATCAAGATCATGCCTTCGATGATTCGACACACACGCTTGCGTTACCATCTCATGCTCATCTTGTATGAGATAACTCTCTCCCTGGATTCCAATCAAGTGACTTACTAAAATCGAACTCCTCGAAGGCACTCGGATTCATCCTTGATTAGACGCCTCTCGTAGCCAGAAACACCAAGAGTCAAGACCCCAATCATACTAAGGATCCTTGAGCGCACAAAGGAACTTCGGCCTCTTGTAGGGGAGGACATAAGGCTCTTCGCTTTCCATCACTATTTACAGAGGCAGGTAAGCCCTTCTCATCGCTTGCGTTATCGGATAGAATGAACGGTGAAAAAGGGGGTGGCAGAGAGGGCTAAAAAGGAGATACTCGATAAGCTTAGTATCTACATTCCACAGAAGAAGATGGAAGAAAAGCCAGGCGAGCGCTTGATCAAGCTTGCGAATAAGAAAGACCGTTCGATTAACTACCTGGTTGTGGAAGCGATCCTGGAGTATCTGAAGCGCGAAGAGAAGAAGGAGTAACGCGTCAAACAGGCACGTGTCCAGCCACAGAATCGCGAAAGAGAAAAGTAGCCAAGCGTCTAAATAGCAAGCTGTGAGATTAGGTAAGGAGGAAAAGATGGAAGAGAAGCGGCAGCCGAGAAATTGGAAAAGGTCGATCACTATAGCCCTGGCGGTCATCGTGGCGATCGGGGTGGCCTACGTGATCGGGGCGTTTTGGGTCGGGCCAGGTAGTGTCAAGGCCGGAGAGGGCGTTATTTCTACGGCGGTACTTGAGATGCCTAGCGGGATTCTCCCCGCAACGGATACTAACGGAAACGCAGTTACTCTCTTGGTGAAGATTGCAGAGACCACCGAGGCAAGGAAAGCGGGCCTAAGCAATGTAGGCGCTAAAGCCCTTGACACAACGGTGCTTCTTTACGCTTATCCGAAGGTTCAGACTGCACGTGTCTGGTATGCTATGACTGGTATTCGTGCTCCCCTTGAGCTTGCGGTCATTGATGAATCAGGAAGCGTCGTCGCGATCAAGAAAGCCAGCATAACCACAAGTTCGATCTCTGTCACCGAGAAACACCAATGGATTCTAGCCGCTAAAGAAGGACTCCTGGCCAAGCTGGGCATCACACAGGGGTCAGTGGTGACTCCAGGCGACATTAGGAGGATCAGCTAAGACTCACAGTCGTTCCAGAACTGACCTTGCTTGTTGTGCTTCTTATGCTGTCGCTACCGACGTCGCTGTGCGAAAGGACTTTAGAGCTATCTCCACCTCCTCGTCGAAGATGTGGGTGTAGATCATCGTGGTGGAGAGATCTGAATGACCCAAGATCTTCTGAGCTCTTTTGAGGACATCCTATGAGGCGGGATCTGTAAAACGTACTATTAAGACAAGGGTATTATAGAAAGGAAGATGCTTGTTGCTTCTCCGAAACGCTCTAAAATATTTGGGTTCATTCGGCGAACTCCCTCGACAAACACATGCCCCTCCGATGCGTCCGCTACCACCACGACGGCCTGCTTATATTCTCCACGAAATGCCCCTAGATAAAATACAGTCTGCCGTGTAACAAGCTATGCTGGTGTCAAGGGGGAGTAAGGGCGGTTATCCCTCCAAATGGCGTAGAGAACGTGAATAAACCGATTCATGACAGCGACGATCGCCTCCTTGTAAGACTTGCCATTGTCTCGATGGCGTTGATAGATGGAGTTGAAGTAAGCATCATTGCGAACAACACTTTGACAGGACAAGTACAATGCCCGGCGCAGGTAAGGAGAACCACGTTTGGATATGTGTACCTGGCCTTGATGCTGGCCTGAAGAGCGTAACTTGGGATCGATACCGGCAAAGGCAACCATCTGCTTTGCCTGGGTAAACCAACTTTACACTCCCGAACTCTCCCAGAATGGTGGCAGCGGTGAGGGTCCCTACCCCAGAGATGCTGGTGAAGTAAAGACCCGCTTGCTCGTACAACTCGGTGATGCGATGGTTCAACGTTCTTAGCTGGGAGTCGATCAAGTTGATTTGTTCCAGCAGGAGAGCAATTACTTCCTCCGGCGCTTGCGAGGTAACCCCAACAGAGACTGCTGCTTTGTTCATGATCTCCTTGGCCCGTACTGTCCCCAATTTACCTCCACTGGCCTTGTGAAGAAGCGTGGTCAGCTTCTCCTCTCCCAGTGCAGGCGTTCGACAGTGCGTTGGCACACGGATCGCGCAAGTGTGCATAGA
>CBDUVB010000078.1:0-5438 GCA_965370555.1 uncultured bacterium | reverse complement strand
ACGAAGACCCCACCAAGAAGGATCCGCCGCCGTTGCACCGCGCTCACGCGCCCTCACGCAGGCGTATCCCCAGGTCCTCCAGCTGGACGCTATCGACCGGCATCGGCGCCTCGGTCAACGGGCAGAGTCCGGTCGTGGTCTTGGGGAATGCGATCACGTCACGCAATGATTCCTCATGCGCCATCATCATCACCAATCGATCGATGCCGAGGGCAAATCCACCGTGCGGGGGGGCCCCGTACTCGAGCGCCTTGAGGAAGAACCCGAACCGTGCGTCCGCCTCTTCCTCGGAGATCCCGATGACACGGAAGATCCTCTCCTGAAGCGCTCGCGAATGGATTCTTATGCTCCCGCTCCCGAGTTCGACCCCGTTCAGTACAAGATCGTACGCGTCCGACAGGATATCGAGCGGCGACGTCTCGATACGATCCAGTTCATCCTCACGTGGGGAGGTGAACGGGTGATGCTCGCTCGTGATATTCCCTTCTTCATCAAGCCCGAAGAGAGGGAAGTCCGTCACCCACAGGAAATTCCATCCCTCCTGCATCAGCCCCTCCTCGCGCGCGACGGCCACCCTGAGCGATCCCAACGCTCCATCGATCCCCTCCCCAGCGAGGATGAGGATGAGATCCCCTTCCTTTGCGTGGAAAGCCTGCACGATAGCCTCCAGCGTCGGTGGAGCGAGGAACTTGGAGAGAGGGGAGACGATCTCGTCCCCAATCTTGATGAAGGAGAGGCCCTTGGCTCCGGCATTACGTACGACCTCTTGCAGACGGTCGATCCGCGACCGTGAGTAGCCTGCGCACCCAGAGGCGACGATCCCAGCGACCCTCCCCCCACGTTCGATCGCCTCGGTGAAGACGCGGAAATCACTCTCTCTAACGAGGTGAGATAGGTCGTGGATCTCCATTCCGAAGCGTAGGTCCGGCTTATCGGATCCGTAGCGTGCAAGCGCCTCCGCGTGGGACAGTCGCGGGAATGGCTTAGGGAGAGCAATCGAGAAGACCTCACTGAAGACCGTTCTCAACATCCCCTCTACGAGGTCCAGTATCTCTTCTTTCCCCCGTGGGAAGGAGACCTCCAGGTCGAGCTGGGTGAACTCGGGTTGCCTATCGGCGCGAAGGTTCTCGTCGCGGAAGCACTTGACGATCTGGAAGTAGCGGTCGATCCCCCCGATCATAAACAGCTGCTTGAAGAGTTGCGGCGACTGGGGGAGGGCATAGAACGATCCGGGTGAGAAGCGACTCGGTACGAGGAAATCGCGCGCGCCCTCCGGGGTCGACTTGGTGAGAAACGGAGTCTCGATCTCGATGAACCTCTGGTCGGAGAAGTAGTTGCGGGTCCCGTGGAGGACACGGTGGCGCAAGATCAGGTTCCGCTGCATCCTCTCTCGCCGCAGGTCGACGTAGCGGTACCGCAGACGAGTATCCTCGGTCGTGTCCGATCCGTCCCCCTCGGTGAGGAACGGAGGGGTGAGCGAGCGATTGAGGATTTCCAAGTGTTCCACCTGAACCTCGATCTCGCCTGTCACCATCTCCGGATTAATGTTCCCCGTGCTGCGAGGAGCGATCGTGCCGATCACCGTGATCACGTCCTCTCGGTTCAGGGTGTGCGCCTCGGCGAGGTTTGAATCCTCCCCGGGAAAGAGGAGTTGGATCACGCCCGAGCTGTCGCGCAGATCGACGAACGTGAGCGCGCCCAGGTCGCGACGGCGTTTCACCCAGCCGCAGAGGGTCACCCTGCGGTCAAGATCCTTGGCTGAAAGGCGTGTACAGTAATCGGTTCGGGTCATGGAACGTTCCTCCGGTCTGATAGTCTGTGCTGCCGCTAAATTATAGGGAGCTGTGCAGGGGACGCAACGCGCCTCCGCGGCCTTTTTGTATAAACTTCCCCCTTCGTCTATACTGAAACGGATGGTGCTATGAATAAACGAAAGGTTCAACTGACCGGAGGGGGAACGTACTTCGTTACCCTTCCCAAGCAATGGGCAACCCGGATGAAAGTCGGGCGCGGTGCGGAGATCTCCCTCGAGGAGAACGCGACCGGGAGTCTCCTCCTCGTGCCCCCGACGCTTGCGGGGGAGAATAGAGTCTCCCTCGCCCTTGAGGATAAGGATCCCCTGTGGATCGAGCGGGCGATCATCTCCTGCTACATCACCGGGTTCGATGTGATCGATGTGAACGGGGCGCGGATCACCCCCACGCAGCGTCGCGCGGTGCGTCAGGCTGCCCAGTCGCTCGTGGGACTTGAGATCATGGACGAGGCTAAGGATAGGATCGTCCTCCACTGCTTGGTGCGGATGCGTGATTTCGCCGCCGCGACGACCCTCAAGCGGATCTTTGCCATCACGCAGGAGATGCTCTGCGATGCAGTAAGCGCGTTCATCAATGGGGACACCGACCTCGCAAAGGACGTTATCGAGCGCGATGCCGAGGCCGACCGACTGACGCGTGTCATGTCGCGCGAGCTAGGTCTGCTGTTGCGCGACCTCTTGCTCGAAAAGGAGATCGGGATGAGTCGCATCCTCTTCCACGAGTACCACGGTGTCGCTAAGATTCTCGAACGGATCGGGGATCACGCAGGCAAGGTCTCGCGCACGGTCCCGTCTCTCACTACGCCGCTCTCCCCCTCGGCGATCGCTGAGATCAACGCCCTAGCCCTCGCAGCGCGTACCGCGGTCGAAGAGAGCGTGCAGGCGTTCTTGAACGCCGATCTGGCTATGGCGGATCGGGTTTTGAGCGCGCGTGACCACACCCCAGAGTGGGAAGAGCGAGTCCGCCTCGCCAAGGGAAAGGAGAACACGCAACCGTTAGGGACCATCTTCGACAGTCTTCTCCGTATCCGTGACTACGCCTTCAATATCGCGGAGACAGCGCTGAATATGGTGATCCCCGGGCTGCAAGATTCCACAGAACAACTTTAGGAACTCCGTTGTTTGGAGTGGATAGAGAACTCCTGACCGCAAATGATGGAATGCCGTTCTCTCGCCCGTTCGTTGCACTCACTCAAGACGCGATCTCAGCAATCAGCCTTCAGCAATCAGCTTAAAGCACAAGATTCACTCGCTCCATCTCATCACTCGTCACGCATCACTGCTTCGCGAGAGGTACTCTGTTACGTACTGTGTCTTCAGCTGCCCACTCGAAACGATAAGGAACCAACTTTAAGAATTTTCCCCTGCCGCGTCGCTTACCGTCCCCTTGAAGAACTTTCGCCCGAGGAGCTTGTGCCAATCGGTGAACTCCCCTGGCTCGCCGTCCTTGGAGATGTGCATTCGCACCATGTTCAGCTTGGCCGACAGGTTATCGAAGTAGTAGACCGCGATAGCCTCGGCCGTCTTGGGGAGGATCGCCGCCCCGAACTCGAGTTCCCCATGATGGGAGACGATGATGTGCTCCAGTAGTCGCAGGAGGTGCTCGTCCTCCCAGGAAATCTTCCTCGCCCCTGAACGAAGCATGTCGCGCCCGAGTAAGAGGTGACCTATCAACTGTCCGTCGAAACTGTAGGATGGGGCGATGGGGTTCTTGAACTCCTCGATCTTTCCGATGTCGTGCAGGAGCGCTCCCGCAGTGACCAGGCCGTGGTCGAGCCTGAGGCCGGGCTGGCCAGTGGCAAAGCAGGAGACCCCACTCGCCACCTCCAGGGTGTGCTCCAGGAGGCCGCCGACGTAGGCGTGGTGATACTGAACCGCCGCTGGAAACTCCTTGAACTCCGTCTCGTAGTCGGCGAGGATCGTGCGGGTCAGCCGCTGGAGGGAAGCTGGCTCGATGCTGGTAACCAGATCCTGGAGCTCGCCCCACATCTCATCGATCGGGCGTTCGCTCGTCGGCACGAGGAGGCTGCGATCGAACCCCGGGAGCTTCCCAGCATCGTGTTCGTACGTCTCCAGGCGGCGGATCGACTCCACGATGATCTGAAGCGTGTTTCGATACGTCTCGGCCCGCCCCTCAACGTAGACAAAATCCCCTTCATCGAACTCAGACGCATACCGCTGCGTCGCCTCTGCCCACGCACGCGCAGGGAGCGTCCCCGAGCGATCGGCAAGGATAATCTCTAGGTAGGGGTCACCAGCACGGGTTGCCCGTTGAGCCTTCAAACGAACGAGGAAACACTGCGAGACCCGTTGCCCGGTTCGCATGTTCTCTATGAGAACGTGCATCAATGGGTAAGGGATCTCTCCTTTCACGTGCTGTGAGAACTTCTCGGCGACCATCGCATCCCCTTCCTCTCTCCCTGGATCGAAGAGAAATGGAGCGGCCCGCGTAAAGGGGCGGACCGCTCCTACAATCTTCTTGCAGATCTACTTGCGCTTCAGACCACTCTCCAGCTTCGGACGGTTGACAAGAGGGAAGTTATCCTGATCGCCGTCGCTCCGGACAACGTAAGGAAAGTCCCAAATACCGTTTTCGTCAGCGTCAACAACGCAGTAACCGGCCCAGTAGTTCCCCTCGCCGGCCTCATCCCACCGATTTACATCCACGCTGTGCGCGTTGTGGATGTTATCGAGGAAGGTATTACGGTAGACAAGGTTCCCCTCCGACCCCAAGTCGAGGTAGATTCCCATGTAGTTCTCGGCAAGGGTGTTCCCGATAATCTCGTTCTCGTTCGAGGCGTCGAGCCAGATAGCGGTATCGTTCTTCTCGATCATATTCTGTAGGATCCAGTTATCGTGCGAGAAGTAAAAGTGGATTCCGTCGGTGTTACTCGCGATCCGGCACCGGCTGATGCGGGTCAGCGAGGAGAAACTCAGCGTAATCCCGATCCAGTTTCCGGTGAGATCGCAGGTCTCAATCTGAGCGTTCCTCACATAGCTCAGGGAGATGGCGGCCTTGGTGGCCCCGCTGATCGTGACGTTTCGGATGATGAACGCCCGATCCGTCCGATGGACGCGGATTCCATAGTCGCTATAGCCAGCATCGATCTTCCACCCCGCGATGATGTATGGGTCGTCGAGCGTCCCCGAACCACCTACCACGCCATTTTCGGTTGTAAACTCGTAGTTACTCGTAATGACGATGGGATCTCGTTCGATCGTGTCCCCGTTCACAGCGACTACGATGACCCCGATCAATAGAAACATGACGACGATACCCGTCAAAAACGCACCTCTACGCATTACTCATCACCCCTTTATTCAGTCAGTCTAAAACCGTACGTTCTATCATACCAGTTTCCAACGCGGATGTGAAGCGCTTACGCCTCTTTTCCCATTTCGCTACGACAGCGCTTGTCGGTCAGCCCTCCTATCCCCTCCGGTGGAACGCGCGCAGAAGGGTGACCGGGACCCCGCGTCGTTTGAAGACGAAGACAAGGAGTCCACCTGCGACGAACCCCCCGATGTGAGCGAACCAGGCGACCCCGTTCGCGCTCCCCAGCGAGCCTGCCCCGCTGATCACCTGGAGGACGAACCAGAAACCGAGCAGGAAGACCGCCGGGAC
>CBDUVB010000077.1:0-5578 GCA_965370555.1 uncultured bacterium | reverse complement strand
GAGCGACCATGAATCGTCTCTGCGCCCCCATCCCGCAATAGAAAGTCACGCGTGAGATCATGCAGAAAGCCGATCTCGGCGATGGCACTCGCCCCACGGAGCGGAGAGTAAAGGGTTTGACCTGGCTTGCGGATCACGACGTTGTTCTTGGCATCGTAGATCCACGTAACGTGCCCGTCGTGGACGAACTGCATCCCTGTCAGTTCAGCGGCGATGAACTCCGCGCCGCCGGCGTAGCGCTCCTCGAACGCGGTCAACGGGTCCTCGTAATGCCGATACTCCACCGTGATCATCCCCGGCTTCCTGTACCGCACCCTCGCCTCGACGCGGATCGATCCGGCTGTGATGATCTCCGTCGCCGTGAAGCTCTCAAGCGCCTCATAGGACGTCATCGCTGCACGTGCAACCTCCGCAACAGATTGAGTCATTCTTTTCACCCCACCTTGATTTTGGATCGTTCCTTTTCTAAGTATACTACAACCAGGAAAACGGGTTCACCACTCTCTGGTCTCGCCAGCGAGCAGGACGTAACTCCCGAAAAATGAAGATCTCTCGCAGTTTTTCCTCTTGACAAGGAAGGGATCGAGGGGTATAGTCTTGCGCGTAATTGCGAATAGATTGCAAGAAAGAGGGGCCGCTCCACACCGGCTACAAAGGACGACCAATGACCCTGGATCAGTTGAACCTCGGCGAACGTGCACGCATTATCACAGTACACGGAGGAAGGCGTCTCCAAAGCAACTTAGCGCAGATGGGAATTCACTCTGGGGATACCGTCGTCGTAGCCGGATCGGGAGCATTCCGTGGCCCGTTCCTGATCGAGGTGCATGGAATCCGGCTCGCCCTCGGCCGCGGGGTAGCACGCAGGATCCTCGTCGAGCCTCTGAAAAGACCCGCTTAGAGGGTCGCATAACCCCCGTTCTCCTTACGCGTTGCGGAGCAAGGCCGGAGGCCCAACAGAAGCTTTCACCACAGGTGCGCGAAGACACGGGGATTTATGTTCCCCCCAGCCTTCCTTCCACAGGATATTCACGGTTTCCTCACATCCTCTCCACAAGGGCGAACTACACTCTTTCCCCAGAAGGAAGTAGTGAAAACACGTTTGCCGCCTTGGCTTTCCTAAAGGTGAACTCAGGTATACCGGTGGAGTAAGAGACGCACAGGATCTGGTTGACGGCTGCCTTGGGCTTCCTGCTGATCGAAGAGCGACTTTTCCCTATAATGAGGTGCGATGAAACGGATTCTGATCGTCGACGATGAAAAAATGATCGTGCAGACGGTGAAGGCCTACCTCGATCAAGAGGGATTCAAGACCTACACCGCGAGCGACGGAGAGGAGGCCCTGCGTGCATTCGAGGAGAAGGGGCCCGACCTGATCGTGCTCGACCTGATGCTCCCCCGCTTGAGCGGGATAGAGGTGACAAAGAAGATCAGAGCCACCTCCAACGTACCGATCATCATGCTCACCGCCAAGGCATCGGAGGCAGACCGGGTCGTGGGTTTGGAACTAGGTGCCGATGATTACGTGGTCAAACCGTTCAGCCCGCGGGAGCTCGTTGCGCGAGTTCGCGCGGTACTCCGACGAATCGATGGGGACACAGGAACGGCAGAACGGATCGTGAGTGGAGGGCTCGATATCGACCTGAAGACGCGTGAGGTCAAGGTGAACGGGGTGGAGATCGAATTGACCCCAACCGAATTCGATCTTCTTGCCTTTCTGGCACACCATCCTGGACAGGTCTTCACCCGGTTGCAGCTCTTGCGGGAGGTGCAGGGCTACACCTACGACGCATTCGCACGGACGATCGATACCCACGTCAAGAACCTGCGTCGGAAGATAGAGGAGGACCCCAAGGAGCCACATTATCTTCTTACTGTGCACGGTGTGGGGTACCGCTTTACCAGGGAACGCTGATATGAAGCGGCAATTTCCGTTTGCCCTCAAGCTGGGGCTCTCGTTTTTCATCGTTATCCTCATCGCCGTAGCTCTCGTATACTTCCTGACGGCGCGGACCATCACCTCTGGCTTCTCGGCCTATCGCAAACAGAACACTGAACAGACGGCGGAACAGGTGTGCGGGTTGCTCGCCGAGTATCGCATCCGTACAGGAGCCTGGGCAGGGGTCGAGAAGTTACTCGCCACCCAGTACACGGTTCTGATCAACAACCAGATGATCGTGCGCCACACGTCACTCATCGGGGGATGCTTCTCCCTCGCCGATGAGAACGGGCGGGTCATAGTCTGCAGGGGAGAGGATCGGGTGGGAACGACCCTTTCAGCGGAGGAGATCGCGGCAGGAATCAAGATTGTGGATGATGAGCAGCGCCGGATTGGGACCCTCTTCCTCGCTGTCGAGGATCCTCTTCTCGGGCCGGAAGAGGAGGCCTTCCTCGCCTCGGCGAAACGATCGGCCCTCCTCGGAGGGGGAATTGCCTCTGGAGTGGCCCTCCTACTGGCCAGCTTCCTCATCTCCCAGGTGCTCTCCCCTCTCCGCCTCCTCACTCGTGCCACGGATCGGATCGCGCATGGCGATCTCTCCCAGCGGGTGGCGCTCAGGGCGCGGGATGAGTTTGGCCGCCTGGGAGAATCGTTCAACCGTATGATCGAGAACCTGCAGCGCTCGGAGACGATCCGCCAGACGATGACCGCAGACATCGCCCATGAGTTGCGTACACCGGTGACAATCATCCAGGGAAACATCGAGGCGATCCTCGACGGGATCTATACCCCCAACGCAAAGACGATCGCCCCGATCTACGAGGAGACGCTCCACCTGGGACACCTGATCGACGACCTGCGCGATCTGGCACTGGCCGAGGCAGGAGAGCTTCGGCTGGACAAAGAATCGACCGATCTCGTTGCCTTGGTGAGCCAGGTAGTGGAAACGGTGAATTCCTCCTTGGAGGGCGGGCCACAGTTATCGTTTACATCTGCAAAGGAACTCCCCGCAGTGACTCTCGACCCTAAAAGGATTCGGCAGGTCCTGGCGAACCTGTTAAGCAACGCGGTCCGTTTCACTCCGGAGGAAGGGGAAGTCCACGTCGAAGTCGTGCACGGGGACAAGATGGTCGAGGTGCGAGTTACCGACACCGGTCCAGGAATTCCACCAAAGGACCTTCCCCACCTCTTTGAGAGATTCTATCGCGGAGATCGGGCGAGGACTCGTGCCTCCGGGGGGAGCGGTCTCGGCCTGGCGATTGCCAAGCAGTGGGTAGAGGCGCACGGAGGAATGATTCGAGCGGAGAACGCCGAGGGCGGCGGAGCACGATTTACGATTCTCCTGCCGATCTCTTGAACAAGGCTTCCTTCCCCTATAAAATAACAGCAATGAGCGAGCGATTCTACAATCCACATATCGGTGCGCTCTCCTTCGATGAGGTCATTGAGAACCTCATCAAGGAGATGAAAGAGGATCAGAAGGCGCGTTACGCAATCCTCATCGGGACCGATTCTTCTGTGAGCGGGGAGAAGGTCGACCTCGTCAGTGCGATCGTCCTCCACAAGATTGGGAAGGGGGGGCGCTACTTCTGGACACGCCGTATAGAGAAGAAGATCCCCTCATTGCGACAGCGGATCTGGCGCGAAGCATGGCTCTCCTTCGAGCTCGCCCAGCGTGTGATGAAGGGGCTCTCCGCCGATTCTCTCCTCCAGTTCAACCTGGAGATCCACGTCGACATCGGGAAGAACGGACCCACTAAGACGCTGATCGATGAGGTAGTGGGGATGATCATCGGAAGTGGGTTCGCCGTTCGTATCAAACCACAGGCCTACGCCGCCTCGTCGGTCGCCGACAAATACACTTAGACCCAGACTCCTGATGAACTTCACTGTTACTAATCTTAAGAGCGGGATCAAGCGCTTCATCCTCCTCCTTCGTGCTCTTCGTGTCTTTCGTGGTGAAACAATTCTGTACCTCTGCGAGAGGCACAAGCTTTTCCTCTCGCCCGTTCGTTACACTCACTCAAGACGCCAAGATCGCTAAGACATGCCTTTGATCCTTGTTCTTTTCCCCTCTTCCTGCTGTTCTCTGCGTCTCTGCGTCTTTGCGAGAAAATGCTCTTGCTCTTTCTCATCACCCTTCACTCATTACGCATTACTGTTTCGCGACTTCGCGAGAGGCACAAGCTTTTCCTCTCGCCCGTTCATTGCACTCACTCAAGATGCCAAGGTGTCGCGACACCAAGATCGCTCAGGAATATTAGTTTTCACTCTTCGCGTCTCCGTGTCCCCGAGTCTCCCCCTTTTTGCTCTTCGGCGAGAGTCTTATCACTTCACCCTTTCTCTTTAGTTACCCAGGCGAAACGACAAAGAGTCAGAAAAAGGGGGTTGCGCAACAGCTTCCGTTAAGACGGACATCGCGCACTCGAACAGGGGAAGGATTCGGTTGTTCTTTCCTCCAGAGCGGCGTATCGTTTGGATAGAGGTGATCGATGGTGCGTCTGATTAAATCGTCTTTTCTTTTTGGCGTTCTTCTTCTCGTGGTAGCGCTAGTGGGAATGGGGACGGTCCCGCTCTGTGATTATCAGTCCTTTAATACGAATATCTCCGACCTTGATATCGGCTTCTCCTACCATTATTACAACGATCCCTATGGCCTTAGCGAACAGGATGTCAGCGAAGGGGAACTTCACATCGGCTATGACCGGCTCTACGATTCCCCAGACTTTGGGTTCGATATTACCATGAGCAACGACATGAATATCTCCACCTTGACCCTCTCGTCCTTTCTCGTCACCGGGGGGGGGAACCTTAGGAGGTATTTCACCACAGATGCCCCCTACTTTGGGATCGCCGGTGTCAGCGCGAGGAGCGCCTCCTCCTATGAGACGATCGGTCTGTTCGTGAAGCTTGGAATTGGGTACGGTCGGTTCACCGATGTTACTCCTCTCGCCAAGGCGATCAAGATCGATGCGCATCTTTATGAAAAGGGGAGCATCTCCGCGCACCTGGATCAAACCGTCCTGAAATCTCTCGCCTACGAGATCGATAACATCGACACCTATGATTCGATGACCGCCCTTCTGAGATCTCTTCAGCAGATCATCGAGGGGCCGAGTACGAGTGAGCTCGATCAACTCGACGCGCTCGATGTGTACGAGATGGCGCAGATCGTCGAGGACAAAGATTACACTCGCTACTGTGGGGGGAGTATCAACGTGGGTATCGGGTATGAGATCCTGGATCCGATGGGAAGGTCGAACGACCTTTTGGCTACTGCCGCGTTCAACTATGCGTTCACCACCACTCCGCAGGCACAGTTCCTCATCAAAGGAGTCTTCTCTGGAACCTACGATTTTCTCCGTACAAATCAGATTGAGATCACCGCGTGTTACGATTATTTTATCAGTAATGTTGTGAGCCTCTCGTCTAAATACTCCTTCTCACGGGAGACCTGGAACGGCACCGCGACAGACAAGCACAACCTGAAGTTCGATCTCGTTCTGACTCCGGTCGAGGGGGCGAACATTACCTTGGGATTCCAATTTGGACATGAGCCCTATTTCCTAGAGTGGAGTCAGGACGTCAAGTTTACGATTGGGATGAGTCTCCTGTAGATAGAGCGATAGAAGAGACTGC
>CBDUVB010000076.1:0-5784 GCA_965370555.1 uncultured bacterium | reverse complement strand
AATCACCGACGTCGGCACGGATTGCGATTGCGCGACCACCAGCCTGTTCTATCTCTTGGACCAGGGCGTTCGCCCGGTCGGCCCGCTCTAGGTAGTTGACGCTAACTCCATATCCCGCACGTGCCAAGTGACGGGCGATTGCCGCACCGATTCCACGCGAGCTTCCAGTGATTACGGCTCCAGGTAGGTCCTTCGCAGGATGATCTTTAGTCGTCATAGTCTCACAATTATAGGGGAGAGGCGCGGGTCCATCACCCCAGCAAGCTGCGGGGCATTGAAGGGCAGGAGCCAAAGATCTAACCGGAGTTGGTCTTCAAATGCGGGGTCATGAAAGGAGTTGTACCAGGTCCGTTGCGTGCTCCTGGATAATCCTGATCGTGATCGCTGTAATTCTGGCGGTAAAGCTGCTCGTATGAGGAAGTGGAAAATCGAGTGATTTGGCTACCTAATCTCTCAATCATCCGATCATTCAACTTGGGATTCCCTGTGGTCTTGCCACAGGGTTTCCTTATCCCCCTCTCCTTGATAGGAGAGGGTCGGGGTGAGGTGAAATAATGAAATCCCGGTTTTGACCTTCAGGTCAAAATGAAATTGGCGGAATACCCCGTAGTCTTGCTATGGGGATAGTCAATTTCAAGGGATTTCTTTATTTCACTAAATCTCTCACTTCCTAGTTGACGTCGCCAAGGTAGCAGGGGCCCACTTCCTCTCCCCGGGCGAGGCGTTGCAGTGGCTCTACGATTGCCGCAGGATAGAGGCGGTATTCCCCCAATCTGTCAATCGGGAGCCAGACGATCCCAGTCTGCCAAATATCTGGGACAGGACCGATCCTCGGTCTCTCACCATCACTGAGAGCGCAGCGGAACATGAACTCGATCTGGTGTACATCACCATCGGTGTCGGCGAACTCGTGGTGCGCGCTGATGTATTCCCGGATTAGGAGGATCTCCTCGACAACGATTCTTGCTCCGAGCTCCTCCAAACACTCTCGTTCGAGGGCCTGTAGGAACGTCTCCCCAGGACGTTGCCCTCCGCCCGGGAGGAGATAGAACTCGCCGTCCGCATCCTTATTACGGGTCACAAGGAGCTTCCCTTCTGCGATAAGGATTGCCTTCACGGAATTTCGGATCGGTTTCATCGTTCTCCTCTGAGGCACCTCTTGGTGGCCAGCCCTGAGTATATCGATAGTGAGCAGCGTTCCCCAACCCGCACCGTAATCCTTTCACTTCACGACACCTGTTGCCGTAAGCGATCTGATCCTGTAAGATGAAAGAAAAGATGAACATGACTGGTAGAGTATTTTCCATACTGGTTTTTTCCTTCTTGCCGATCGCTCTTTCCTGTTCGGCAGCGATCTCATTCACCGGAGACTTTTCCTGCAAGACCACGATCGAGCCCGACACAATCGATATCGACACGACCGTCAAGTTCTCCTTGAGCGCGGACAGCTCGGAACTCACCTCTACTTGGAAAGCCAATGAGGATGGGTTCTCTTCCCTCAAGGTCGTTGTCGAGCATGCCTTCCCCAATGAGATCGACGGGCGGGGCGAGATTCTGTTTGATGAGGAGCGGCTGACGACTCTTAAGCTGAAGATGAGCGACTTCCCTGTTCAACGCCTTTGGGGTGAACAGGAAAGTGAGGGAACGCCGCCTGTTCTCGATATTGAGAGCTACTTCAAGAAGAGCGATGAGTTCTACCTCTACCAAGTCTCGTGCGGCTTCGATGACCTGACGATCGCACGCCTTCCATCATCCCTCGATCTTGTTTTACGACAGGGATACCTTCGCGTAAAGCTCGTCCTCGATCGCGAGGATGACACCCTGACCCTGCAAGACACATGGAAGGACGAGAGCTTATATGAACGCAAGGTCACGATCGACCACGATGGAGGGAGGTGGTCGGTCAAAGAGGCGCTCACGCTCGATCCAACAACATTTTTCGTGCCAAAGAATGGGACACTGACCGTGGATCACGACCTCTCAAACGAGCTTTCGCTGAAGGTCGTCTGTGATCACACCTTCTCCAAAAGCAGGATCGAGCTTGTAAAACTCGTCCCCACAATAAAGCTCGACCGGCCTTCCTTCACCTTCTCTTGGAAGGGGGATTTCTGTCCCGCTGGGGGTGCTCTTGCGCTTGGGGACTACGATCTTACCGCAAGCGCGGACGCAAAGCTCGCCGATGTCACACTCGACATCGTCTTTAAGCTCGATGAGGACGGATTTAAGAGCTTCTCGATTAAGTTTTCACTCCCGCTTTCGGGGGGATGATCCGATCGATAAGGCCGTATTCGACCGCCTCCTTGGCGGACATGAAGTAGTCGCGATCGGTATCTTTGGCGATCTTCTTCACCGTCTTTCCGGTATGCCGAGCGAGAATCCGATCGATCTGATCGCGCATCCGTAGGAGTTCTTCCGTCTGGATCTTGACGTCGGTCGCCTGTCCTTGCGCCCCCCCAAAGACCTGATGGATGAGGATGCGGGCGTTGGGAAGAGCGGAACGCTTCCCCAGCGTCCCTGCGGCGAGGAGGACAGCCGCCATGCTCGCGGCTTGTCCGATACAGATCGTTACCACGTCGCACTTCACATACTGGATCGTATCGTAGACTGCAAACCCGGCCGTGACCGACCCTCCGGGGGAATTGATGTAGAGCTTGATGTCCTTTGACGGGTCCTTCGCCGCGAGGAACAGCACCTGCGCGATGACGACGTTCGCCACCTCATCGTCGATCGGGTCACGAAGGAAGACGATTCGATCCTCCAACAGGCGCGAGTATATGTCATACGTACGCTCGTTGTGCCCGGCTTGATCGATCACAAACGGGATTAGCGGGCTCATTTCGGCTCCTCGGTGAGTTTTGCCTCGTTGTACAGGATGTCGAGAGCGCGTGCGTTCACCTTCTCCTGCCGGTAGTCTTCCCAGCGCTCGTTAGCCTTGAGCTGGGCAACAAACCGTAATGGATCCTCGCCGTTTTGAGTCGCCTCTTCCCCAACGATCTCCTCCAGCTCGGCATCATCGATCGCAATCTTCTCCTGCTCGACGAGCTTGTTGAGGACAAGTTCGCGCTTCAGGCGCCGCACCACCGCTTTGTTGTAATCGGCCTGCAATTCCTCTTCGCTCTTCTCCTCCCTCTTCAAGTACTCCTCAAAGGTGAGTGGAGAACGGGGGTCTGCAAGTTCCTTCTTCAGCGCCTCCAGATCCTCGTTTACTCTCTCATCCACGAAGGCTTCGGGGAGGGGAAGCTCGACCTGCTCTACCAGGTGGTCAAGGAGGTCGGTCTTGATCTTGCGCTCACGTTCCCTCGTGTTCGTCTGAGTGAGGTTCTCCTTGATGTTCTCTCGCAAAGCGGCCAGGCTATCGAAACCCGTATCCTTGCCAAAAGCGTCATCGAGCTCGGGGAGGGTGATCTCTTTCAACCCGAGTATGGAGAGCGACGTGTGCCTGGACTTCTCATCCGGGAGATCGAAGTCGATCTCGACCGTCTCGCCAACCTTGGTCCCGATTAGTTTCGCGCTCGCCTTGTTCTCTGCATCGGCACGCAGATCCCACTCTTTCTCTCCTTCCGCAACCCGGACAATATCCCCGTCGCTGACAGTCTCTCCGTCCTTGGGTGAGAGGGTGGCGAACCGATTGCGAAGCTGATCGAGCATAGTGTCGATGTCATCCTCGGAGACTTCCGTCTCCGGAGTGACAGAAAGCTCTATCCCACGATACTCCGGAAGGTTCACCTCTGGAAAGACGGAGAACTGCGCTGTAAAGATGAACTCCTCTTCCTCAGCGAAGGAGTCGGACTCCACCTCTGGCACGGTCACCGGGATAAGTTTGAGGGAAGAAATAGCTTCCTGTAAGTGATTCTCTTCCAGGTCCTTTTTTGCCTCGTCAAGAAAGAGGGTGCGCCCGAAACGCGAGTTGAGGAAGCTTCGCGGCACGTGCCCCTTTCGAAAACCAGGGATCTGGGCCTCCCGGCCGTAGCGGCGGTAGACGCTGTCGATCTCGTTCTTGATAGCTGGTGTCGCGACCGTGACCTGCACGGTCACCTCGGTGGCGGATCGTTCCTTTATCTCGTAGTTGGCATCATTCTGTGTCACGGGAAACCACTCCATATCGTCCTTGTAGTGGCGTGATTATACAAACGGGCCGCTCTTCCAGCAAGCGGTGATTAAAAGAGGCTCTTTGTCGTTTCTAGGGGATGATTTCTACCGCCTCAGCAAGAGCCATCTCTTGCTGTTACCTGTAAATACCCCAAGCGCAATCATCTAAGGAAGCCATGAAGCCAGGAAAGAGTCCAGTTTCCTGTAGTTTATGCTTGTAAGTCTTCCTGGATTCCTGGGTTCCTCATAGGTTCTTTGCATCCTTCGTGCTCTTCGTGGTGAATTCTCTTGGACCTGAAGTCACTGTCCACTCTAAACGAGAAGGAGCCTTAAAAGACGCTGAGTGCAATGAGCCAACGACTTCCCAGGAGCCCTTGCCAGAGCCCCCCCATCAGATTGAACAGAACCTGGAGCCCTCCAAGGTAGATGAGAGCGATCAAGATGATGAATCCGTAGCGCTCCAACATGATCATCACCCGCCGTCCCTCAGGAGGGAGAAAATAGGTAAGGACACGCGATCCGTCAAGCGGAGGGATGGGGATCATGTTAAACGCGGCCAGGATGACGTTGTAGACCACGAAGATCCCCAGCAGATAAACAAGGGCGTGGACCAGGTTCCCGGCAAAGCTCTGGTTGATAATAGAATTGCGATAAAAGACCCCATTCCTTTCAACTAGACCAAGAAGTGAATTTGGAACAGCGAGGAGGACGACCCGCCCGATTACGGTCGCCGCGAGGGCCAAGGCAACGTTCGTCGCTGGACCGGCAACAGCCACATAGAGCATCCCCTTGAACGGATTGCGGAAGTAGCTGGGGTTGATCGGAACCGGCTTCGCCCACCCGAACAGGAACGGAGAGTTGATGATCAGAAGAAAGATCGGCACAAGGATAGTCCCGATCGGATCGATGTGCGCGAGCGGGTTCAAGGTGAGCCGGCCGCGGGCCTTCGCCGTTGGATCACCGAGGCGGAAGGCAACGTAACCATGCGCCACCTCATGCAAGATGATGGCGGTGAAGACCGCAATGAGCGACAGAGCAATCTCTAGGATTCGTGTGATGTCCATTTTCCCTCCTCATCGGCACGCAGATCCACGGTGAGTGTCTCCTCCCTGCTGAGGATGACTAGTCCCGGTGGGGAACCCTTTGGTTTACGTACGTGATTCACCGTAGTATAACTCACCTCGACCCACCGTTCCTCCCGCGCCTTGGAGAAGCGCGCGGCGAGGAGTGCCGCCTCACGAATCACCTCCTGCGAGTACCCAGTTCCCCCGCGATGGCGGACGAAGACGTGCGAGCCGGGGACCCCTTTCGCGTGCAGCCATAGGTCCGCCGGATTCGCGCCCCGCAAGAGCGTCTCGTTCTGCACAGCGTCCTTCCCCACCTGCATGCTGTAGCCGAGGATGGAGAAGGTACGGTGCGCTGTTGGGGGTGAAGGCTTCTTTTTTGTCCTCGGGGTTGAGATGAGAGAGAGCAGATCATCGCCTATACCCTCTCCTCTCTCGATGGCAGCAACACCTTCACGTAGCCGCGCAAGCTCCCCTTCCAACCGGCGCAGGCGGCGGGTGACGATCGGGCGTCCACGACGGAGCCGCTTTGCGCGTTCGTACAGGGCCTGTGCATTCTCGATCGGGTTCAACCGCGGGTTGAGAGGAATCACTATCTCCTCCTCGCTGATTGGGTCGAGGAGGGACGCTT
>CBDUVB010000075.1:0-5865 GCA_965370555.1 uncultured bacterium | reverse complement strand
TAATGCCCTTCTGAAGGTAGCTTTAAATTTGCAACTGTAGAAGATGAGTTTGACCACGTACCAACTCCAGGGCAATGAGGATTGCCAGCAACACATCTACCCATTTTTTCACCTCCTTTTTGGAATCTATTTTGGTTTGCCTAACGCTTTGGCGATCAGCGGAGGGCGAAGCCCGTCCGCTGCATCGCCTTGTTATCCGGCGTCCTCCAGAATCGCATCAATGTCCTGAAAGAGCTGCTCAAAGTTGTTCAGAGCCTCGTCCAGGTTAGGAAGAATACTCTCAACCGCATCACTGTTCTGTACCGCGTGACTGGCCGGATAGTAGTGGTCGTACTCTGGAACATCAGGCGGTAAGCAAGCGAAGTGGGCAGCGACATCTACTACAACGCGCGCGGAGGAACCACCGGTGAAGTTCCTCATGGCCAGATCGTCCTCAAGACCATAAGCAGCATCGACCAGTGCGAAGTAGTTATCGCGACCGAGCATGTCTTCGATATCAGCTTCGTCGGCCTCTACGTATTGGTCTGCGGTGAACACGTGGCCCGCTTTGAGGAGTTGTCCTTCCTTGAGTGAGCGTATCTTCGATTTTTCTCCGTGGTGGTAGTCAGTAACCACAGCGATTCGCAGAGCATTAGCACCGAACAAGGCGGCAAAGCTGCTGATCTTGTCTATACCTCCCACGGGGCAAATCGTCCATTTAGTGCTGAGGCCGTGACGGTTACGTTGGATCAGTAAGTGCGACAGCCACTTCATGAAGACAAGGTCCGACGGGCCCTCCACGAGAAGAGTGTTCTTGCCCACGAAGAGTGTCTGCGTGATGTCGTAGCCGAGTGCCCCTTGAAGTGGCGAGATTGTATCCGGGTCAACAGCCAGGACATCGTCACTGACCTTTGTTCCAAGCAGGCGCTCTTTTCTCCGCCCGTCGGTCGTTTCAAACTTGACGACATCCTCAACTGTGCGAGTCCATTCGAGCTTATCGGGGTCAATCATAAACGGTGAGTGCGTAGTATAGATCACTTGGTGGTGTGGAGCGAGACGCTCGGCGATGTAGCGAAGAAGATCTGCCTGAGCACGTGCGTGGAGATTGAGTGCCGGCTCATCGAGAAGGATTACAAGGCGCTCACCGTATTTCTCGCGAACCTGCGAGAACCAGACAAGAAACGAGAAGAACCAAACGAACCCAGAACTCCTATCGTCAAAGCTGACCGTTGCCTTGTGGCGAGTATTCCTGATCGAGGTTCGGAAGACATACCCACTGTTGAAGGGTGTCGGGTCATTAGGTCTCGCGTTGTCAAACGAGAAACTGACCTCGAGATAAGAGTTCTGACTCCAGTACTCGAAGATCGCGTCACTCAGTCGATTGGATACTGCTTCGAGGGAAGCTCTCATTCGTTCGAATGTAGAAATGTCCTTGATCGCCTCCGTACTGGTTCCGGCGAGTGCGAGCAACGCTTCGAAGACCTGGTCCTTGTGTCCGAGTTGTGAGCGTGCACGGCGCTCTTCAAAGTCTAGTAGAGCCACCTGACCGGGTAGAATGTAATACTCGTTGAAGTAGAGAAAGTGCGGAAGTCGGTTGCTTAGAAGGTCGGTCACAGCAAGGGCGGCAGTCCCTCGAGTGTACTGCTCCTTGAGAGTTGCTAAGAGTCCCTGCTGTTTTTCATTTGGTTCAGATATGCCCTCTAAGCCTGTAATGAGGTCCTCTACGGAGCTAGCATTCCGAATCTTGTTTGATTCTGGAGCTGAGAGATTCGCTCGCCCAAGGATGTGCCGTACGAGTTGCTTCTCATCGAGGCGGACGGTCCAGGAGGTTTTGTTCTCGTAGCTACACTTGACGAGCACACTCTCGTCCTTCAGAGGGTCGATGCCCAAGGCACTGACAAGCGCCTCTCTATCCGCATCCTCCACCTCCCACTCGGTCTGAACCACGTTCTTCGGCAGTAGCGAAGTGTCCATCTTCGGCTGCCATTTCCTACGCGGGTAATCGAGATCTGAGAACTTTGATCCATCATCGGGCTTGAGCTTGTGGAGGGCCTCCAAGATCGCAGTCTTGCCAGCTTCGTTCTTGCCAACCAAGCATGTGACGGACCCAATGGTGAATTGATCTGAGTCCTCAATGCATTTGTAATCGCGTATGCGTGCTGAGACGAGTTTCACGTGTTTCCTCCAAAGTTCGGTTCAGACGGTTTGGCCTCCGTCATTCGGGTCTGCCCAACAGTCCCTTTTAACCACTATTAGGGCGCACACCGATACTAGCCCGTTCGGCGTGTAGTTTCAAGGATATTGTGTTCTTGAGGGTTTCAGGCGACGATCTTGTGGGAGTAGGCATGCTGGGCTGTTATTATCCGATAGACGGATCATAATGAGATCTTACCTAATGGACACCTTTCACGACTACTTGATTTCCACTGCGCATGTGTCTGTCCCTACTACGGCGGATGGATTCGGCAGGCGTACGAGATCGCGAGTGAGAAGTTCACCGTCCCTCTCTTCAGGGATTACGAAACAAGAAACATTGCGGTAACTTCGGCGAATTCATCATCATCACCTCTAGCTGCCTTACCCACCAGCGGGGCGTCGGCTTTACACTGACTTCCGTTGGATTCATTTGCTACTCCCACTCAATGGTTGCGGGGGGTTTACTGGTGATGTCGTAGACGACACGGCCCACCTCCGGTACCTGTCGCGTAATCTGTTGGGCGACTTCATCCATAAACTCTGCCGGGAGCCGGGACCAATCTGCCGTCATCCCGTCTACACTACTTACCGCGCGCAGGGCGAGGACGTACCCGTAGCGTCGTTCGTCCCCGGCAACCCCAACGCTGCGAAGCGGGATTAAGGTTGCAAGCGCCTGCCAGACCGCGGTGTAAAGATCCCAATCCTTGAGGGCTTGGATGAAGATGGCGTCAGCATTGCGGAGCACCTCCAGCCTTTTGGGCGTGACCTCTCCCAGTATGCGGATTCCCAGCCCCGGCCCGGGGAAGGGGTGGCGCAAGCGGATACTGTCAGGGAGTCCCAACAGGCGGGCCACTTCACGCACCTCATCTTTGAATAGGTGCCTGAATGGTTCGAGGAGTTCAAACCCGAGTTCCTTGGGGAGTCCTCCCACGTTGTGGTGGCTCTTTATGTTCGCTCCACCCGGTGTTCCGGCTGATTCGATCACATCCGGATAGAGGGTCCCTTGCGCGAGAAAGCGGAACGGCCCGAGCTCCTGAGCCCTTTCTCGAAAGACTGCGATGAACTCCCGGCCGATCACCTTGCGCTTCTCCTCGGGGTCTGAAATTCCTTTAAGGGCCTCGATGAACCTGTGTTTCGCGTCTACGGTTACCAGGTTGACTCCAAGAGAACGCAGTGCTTCCTCCACCTCGGCCCTCTCTCCAAGTCGCAAGAGCCCATGGTCTACAAATATGGCGGTGTGTTCCAGCCCGGCACGCGCGAGCAACATGGCAAGAGCGCTCGAATCCACCCCTCCAGAGACAGCGAGAAGTACCCGTTCTTCGCCGACCTCTTTCTGTACCCCCTGAACCAACAGTTCTACCGTGTGCTCCGGGGTCCAGTCCCGAGGCACACCTGAAAGCTTGAGGAAGTTCTCGAAGATCGTTCTTCCCCCCGGTGTGTGAACTACTTCGGGGTGAAATTGGACCCCAAAGGAACGGTGATCGGGAGACTCCATTGCAGCTATTGGGTTTTCCTTCGTTGTGGCCACGACCCGCCACTCTGGAGGAGTGTCGGTCACCGCGTCGGAGTGGCTCATCCAAACCTGTCTCTCATCGTCAAATCCGGCGAATAGCGGCCCATCAAAACGGGTGAGAAAGGCCTTGCCGTACTCCCGTCGGCCAACCTGCTCGACCCGTCCGCCGAAGTGCCGCGCGAGCAGTTGCATACCGTAGCAGATTCCAAGGATGGGGAGCCCCGACTCGAAGATCCTTGGGTCGGGTGTTGGTGCGTTCTTCGCGGACACTGAGGCCGGTCCCCCGGAGAGGATAAGGGCGTGTGGCTTTTGGGTATGGATGGTTTCGAGCGATGCCGTACCAGGGAGGATGACCGAGTAGGCGTGCAGCTCCCGGAATCGCCGGGCGATCAGCGGGGTATATTGAGATCCGAAATCAAGGACGACTATGCTCATCTTCGAATAAGGCTCCTTAGAGGCCCGATCTTACAGGACACCTAGTCGGCGAACATGATGTTACCACTCTCTGGGTCCATCTGTGCTACCGTGACTAAGGAAACGACTGGGACGCCGAATCGTGCGAGCACCTTTCGGGCATTACCGAACTGTTTTTCGATCAGAAACCCGAACCCCACAAGGCAGGCGCCGCTCTCTTCAACCATCTCCGCAAGTGCGGTGCTCGTCAGTCCCTGGTAGAGGAAGTCGTCTACGATGAGGACGCGCTCGTGCGGCCCGAGGTAGTCACGCGAGATGGCGAGTTCCGTCACGGTCCCTTTTGTGGGCGAGCGTACAGCTCGCACAAGAGGATGCGCCATGGTGGCTGCACGCCCTTTCTTGGCGTAGAGAGCGCGAGTATTGAGCTTGCGTGCTATTTCGTAGGCGACCACGTTCCCCGCGGCCTCAGCTGTGAGAACACAGGTAACCCCAGCCACTTTAAACGCATTTGCAAGCTCTCTCCCCGCCTCTTCTACAAAAGCCGGGGCGATCCGGTGGTTGAGAAACCCGTCGACCCGAAGGTACTCAGGGCTTATGACCTCCCCTTCCTGACGAATCCAATCTTTAAGTGTGGTCATCGGTCTGTGTATCTATCCTCCATGAGAACTCTATTGGTTTGTTGATTATCACTTGTCTACGCTGTGCTTCCTGTACCGTCGTGCGAGGAGGATCGCTGCGGCGACGAAGAGGAGCCCGATGACGATCAGGATCGCGGTAATCGCCGCGGAAGGAGTCTCGATCAAAAAGCCGATCACAAGACCGATGAGCGCGGAGCCGATCCCCAACAAAATCGAGTAGATGCAAAAACGTGTAGTTTTCATGGCGAAAATAAGTCTAACCCCTCTCTGGACGCTCCGCAAATCTGACGGGGCCTTTGGACTGTTATGTCGCAGGGGACGTGTCTTGTTTTTGCGTTTGCAACTCTCCCTCTTTCTCTCTGAGCGATTTGACCCGGCCCGGTCACATCCTTCGGATGCAAGAATCAAGACACGACCTCATACTTCTCCCTGTCTATTGATCCTCTCTGCGGGGGCGGGTAGCATTATACTCAAGATGAGTTTGCCAAAGGTGGGAGAGAAAGCGGGATTTCAAATCTCTGGGCAGTTAACGCCGCAGGGAGATCAACCGCAGGCGATTGCGGAACTGACCGAGGGGATCCTCTCCGGATTCAAGTTTCAGACGTTATTCGGAGCGACGGGGACCGGGAAGACGTTCACGATCGCGCACGTGATCCAGAACGTGCAGCGGCCGACACTCATCATTGCCCACAACAAGACCCTTGTTGCGCAGTTGTGCAGCGAGTTTCGCGAGCTCTTCCCGGATAACGCGGTCCACTACTTCGTCTCCTACTACGATTACTACCAGCCCGAGGCGTACCTTCCGCAGACCGACACCTATATCGAGAAGGATTCTTCGATCAACGACGAGATCGACCGCATGCGCCACGCCGCGACTTGTGCCCTCTTCGAGCGTCGCGATGTGATCATCGTTGCTTCTGTCTCGTGTATCTACGGCCTAGGGTCGCCGGAGAACTACCACGATATGTCGATCACCCTTTCTCGTGGAGGGGAACAGGAGCGCGATGAGGTGATGCGCGGCCTTGTGGCTCTTCAGTACGCGCGGAACGAGATCGGGTTCGAGAGGGGAACCTTCCGCGCCCGCGGGGATACGTTGGAGATCATCCCCGCCTACGAGGAGAAGAT
>CBDUVB010000074.1:0-6034 GCA_965370555.1 uncultured bacterium | reverse complement strand
AGACCGCGGTTACCTTCTCCTTTCCAAGTGCCTCGACAGCCAGAGCAGCGACCAGGGCGGAGTCGATCCCGCCGGAAAGGCCGATGATGACACGCGAAAATCCATTCTTATCAAGATAGTTGTGGATCCCAACGACGATAGCACGCCGGATCGACTCGATCTCGGGCTGGGGTTGGAGCCCGATAGGGGCAAGCTTTTCCGTATCGAGGATGAATAAGCCCTCGTCAAAGTATGGGGCTTGATAGAGAAGGTCTCCGCTGGACCCCATGATGAAGCTCCCTCCGTCGTAAACGAGCTCGTCCTGTGCACCGACGAGGTTGACATAGACAAGCGTTACTCCGTTCTCCACCGCGCGACGGGAAGCTAATCGGCGACGGATGGCCCCTTTTCCAACGAAGAAGGGCGAGGCGGAGATGTTGATCACCCAGTCCGCGCCCAGGCTCGCCTGGGTGTCGGTCGGGCCATCATCGATCCACAGATCCTCGCACACATTGATCCCGAGGCGCATCCCTCGGAACTCGAAGACTTGCGCGCCGGGGGCGGGGGTGAAGTAGCGCTCCTCGCTGTACACGTCGAACGTGGGGAGCATGAGCTTCGCTTCCTCCCCAACCAGGACTCCATCGACGAAGAGGAACGCACTGTTGAAGAGGTCGATTTCAGCACCGTCGCTCAGGGAGGAACGATCGGCTAGGTTTGCTCGCCCTTTCTTCGCCCGGGAGGAAACGCCACCAACAATGACGCCTATCCCTTCTGAGGCACGTGCGATCTCGCTAAGTGCGCCTTCCATCTTCTCGACGAATCCTGATCGCCAGAGGAGGTCGAGCGGGGGATACCCGCAGATGGCGAATTCGGGGAAGACAACGAGGTCGCAGCCCGCCTGGCGAGCCGCCTCGATATGGGGGAGAATCATCCGCAGGTTCCGGTCGATCGCTCCGAGGTGAGGGTTGATCTGAACGAGTCCAAGGTGCATGGCTGGATTATAGATCGCTCCTGATTGCGGTTCCACTTTCCCGATCGCGGGGATGGCTTTCGATGAGCCGTCCGAGATTCTCCATCCCCTTGGGATCGAGGCGTGCAATCTCCCCTGGCGCAAGCCCAGCGAGCTTCACCGGACCGATCGCCACTCGGCGCAGCCGGACGACCTTAAGATCAAAATGGGCAAAGAGGCGTTTGACTTCGTGCTTCTTCCCCTCCGCCAGCGCGAGGACTGCATACGCACGACTGTTACTCATCTCCCCGTTACTGATGCGCAGGGTCTCCCCGCCTTCCTCCACCCCGCGCTGCATCTCGTGGAAGATCCTCTTCATCTCGCGCGACGGGGGGAAGCGCCGAACAAAGACGTGGTAGACCTTCTTCACCTGGTAGCGAGGATGGGTTAGGTGTTCGACCAGATTTCCATTATTCGTCAAGAGGACGAGCCCTTCGGAATCTTGATCGAGGCGGCCGGCCCAGGAATATCCGATGAACCCCTCGCTGCGGAGGATACGACCGACAGTGTTCCCGCAGTGCGGATCGTCGTGGCTGCACAAGACGCCGATCGGTTTGTAGTACCGATAGACTCGGTGCTCCGACTCCAGTAGACTCAACGGGTGTCCGCGCAAACGGAGATCTTCAAGGGTTCTCTTCTCGATCGCGAAGAAAGGATCCTCGACGAGGCGGCCGTTCACCTCGACCTCGCCAGCGGCGATCACCTCCTGCGCCTTGCGCCGCGAGAGGCCGGCCTGCTCCTGCACCACGCGCCATAGTTTCACTATTCCTTCTCTCTCCATGTCGATAAGGAATACACGTATTTGGAGGCGGGGTCAACCCGAACGGCCTCGTTTGCGGCCTCGATCGAGCGAAATGTTTCAATTCTCCGTCTCCTCGCGCATAATAGGAAAACCTTTTGTCAGGAAGGGGAGAGATGCGTTTTTTGATCGACCAGATTTCTTTAGGAGACAGACGATTACGCGCGTTCGTCGCGGTTCCGTGGCAACTCTATCGGGGGGACCCAAACTGGACCCCGCCACTTCGTGCCGATCTCCTCGGGAGCCGCACCTTGCGGATCACCGGTCTTCTCACCTCGGCTCATCCCTATCACCAGGAGGCCGAGGTAACGCACTTCCTCGCACACGATGGGAAGCGGCTCCTCGGGCGCGTCTCCGCCGCGGTCAACCATCGCTACAACGATTACTACAACGCCAATATCGGGTTCTTTGGGTTCTTCGAGACGATCGAGGACTTCGCGGTGGCGAAGGATCTCCTCGACCACGCCCGCGATTGGTTGAAGGAGAAGGGGATGGATCTGTTGCGTGGACCGGGTGGCTACTCCACCGCGACCCACGAGTCGCACCAAGGGATCCTCGTCGACGGATTCGACTCCCCTCCAACGGTGGAGCTTACGCATAATCCCCCTTACTATGGGGAGTTCCTCACGCGCTACGGGCTGACGAAGGCGAAGGACTATCACGCTTACTGGATCGATATCTCGAACAAGCCGAACGAAAGGCTGGAGCGGCTCGTCACCGGTATCCGGGCACGGCGGCGGATCGAGACCCGGAAGATCGACCTCTCGCACACGCGTGAAGAAGTCGATCGGATCGTCGCGATCTACAACGAGGCGTGGGCGAAGAACTGGGGGTTCCTCCCTCTCACCGATGTCGAGGCAGAGACGATGGCGGACAGCCTGAAGCTAGTCGCCGATCCTGGACTTATGCGTTTCGCGTACGTGGATGGTGAACTCGCCGCGGTCCTGGGAATGCTTCCCGACCCCAATGTCCCGTTTCAACCCCACTGGAACCGCCTCCGCGATAAAGATATCGTTCGTGTCGCGCGGTTGTTGCGTACCCGGCGCCACATCCCACGCACCCGTCTGATGTTCTTCGGGATCCGTCCCAAGTTCCGCAGGCTGGGGGTCGACGCCGTCCTATTCTACGAGATTCTCGCCTACGCGCTCAAACACGGCTATCGTTCCTGCGAGCCCTCGATGCTCCTCGAGGATAACGATCTCATTCTGCGGGCCGCAGGGGCGATGGGAGGACGGCGATACAAGACGTGGCGCATCTACGAGATGGCGCTGGAAGATTGAGGAATTTGGCTGTTCACTCGCTCAATCCCGCTCTATCCCACACCTCACCACTCGGAAGGGTGATCTGTTCCCCGTCGAGGTAGGAGAGGAAGCATTGGAACGCAGTGTGGATCACCGGGTGCGACAGTGGTAATCCGTTTGGCTCCTCGTAGTAAGCCAGAACTTGCAGAGTCTTCTCTTTGCGGTTGTAGCGCCCGTCGAAACGAGCGACGAAGCGGTCCCCATAGAGTATGGGGAGGACGTAGTACCCGAAGATGCGTTTGACCACGGGCTTGTAAACTTCCCACACATAATCAAAACTCCACAGGTGGGAGAGGGCACGCCTCGCCCAGAGTAGTTGATCGAGTGGAGCGATGAATCGGGCGGTAGTATTGAGGGATTCCTTCTCAGCAAAGGCGAGTTCCTCTTCTGCGCGTGCAGAAGCATAAAACGGGGTCTTGATTCCACCCACCTCTACGACAGTAAGCTTCCCCGCGGCGACGAGCCCTTCGGGGATCTTCTCGGCGCGCGCTGTGCGCAGGGAGGCCCACGCTTCGGCATCCCCACGCACTGGGAGAAGGCCGACCGCGCGTACGCGCTTCATGAGGAGGTACTCGAAGAAGGCTTCGCTCGACGGGGCGGAACCATCGTAGGATCCTTTTGGGATCACCCGTTCGCTGAGGTCGAAGTAGCGCCGATAGTTGTTGCGGCTGCAGACGGATAACTCCCCTCGATTCCACAACACCTCCAGAGCGGAATTTGCCGCCTTGGTTGACTTCCAACCACGGTGATCCCCTTGGGCGATATCAAGCTCCTTCAGCTCGCGGCTGGAGAGGGGGCCGTGCCTCTTGATGCTCGTGTAGACGGCATCTATCGCCCCTGGATGTTCCTGGTTCAGTCTCTGTTCACGGGACCGTTCCCACTCATTGCCACCGGCAGCCATCAGAGAGCGGAACCAGGGAAACGTCTCGATCGGGAGCACACAGAGGACTTTGTCCCAGTATTCGAATCCGAGCCGTTCCTCGTGAATCAGGGTGAGCGTGTCCCCGGGGTGTGTACCATCTACACGGGCCTGGATCACGAGATCGTGGTTACGACCAAGAATGGGAAGGGGGTCGAGCTGAATTCCTCCGAGGTCCCGGAAGCATGTGCGAATCCCGGCTTCCCCTTTTTCGTATGATGATCCGTGCAATCCCACCGACCAGAGCTGATATATCCGTGCCTGTTCGATCGTCCACTGAAGTGCCACGCGCCGTCCTTTTCAACATGAAGGTGCCATATTCTACCAAAGTTTGGAGGGGAAGGCTGCCTTTGTAAGTTCGAAGAAAGAAATAGAGGAAGGGCCCGGCGGTAATCCGGGCCCTCGCTATGCGGGAGGTAGTGCTGGTATTAACTTCCGCCGATCTGAATATGGATCCTGAAGTGCCACTGCAGGTCTGGCCCAAAGTACCAGTAACATCCGTTCGACGGTATCCCGCACTGCCATTGCCCATTCGCCCAGTACCATGTTCCTCCCGAACCCCAACCGAAGAACGGCGGGTACGGGCAGCACCAAGAGGGAGGGGCGTAGCTTGGTGGGGGAGGAGTGTAGCTTGGTGGAGGCGGGGTGTAACCGGTCGGTGGAGTGTACCCGTAGCTCGCGACGATGGTGAACGAGGTCCATGCGGTCACCCATGTCGACTGGGGAGTGATCCCCATGATCTGCCCCTGGATACCCTGCGGGGCGACCTGGGGATATGGCTCACCGTATGCAGTAGGCGTGAGGTTGAGCGGGGTTAAGCTGGCAAAGATCTGCAGCTGCTCCAACCCGATAGGGGGAGCGATCACGAACCGGTAGTTTGCATCTGGGAGGACGTGCGTTCCCGCGGTAACAAAATTGTTTTGCGAGTAGGCATTTGGGAAGACCAGGCGCACAATCCCGTCCGGTTGCAGATCGTACAGGTAGATGTACGCTTGCTGGTTCACCGTAAAGTAGATCTGCGCGGTCTCGCCGACCATGTAGGTCGATTTATTCGTCCACACGTTCACCGTAAGCGACCCCGGATTTGGCGAGGGGATAATCCCGAGTGGGGTTGGCGTTCCTTGTGCACTGACCAGTATCGATCCTCCGATAAGTCCGATGAGGAGGATGGTTAGGATTAAGCTAAGTCGAATCTTCATCTCTATCACCTCGCGCAATCTACACCCAACCACTCGTACAAGTTTCAGAATTTGTCGTCGCCTTGCAGGGATGGCCATTCGGCTAGATCAAGGTATGTGTCCCCGGTATTCCGCACCTTGATCCACCTCGCGTCTCATCCTATCCTCTCTTGGACGTGAACGAGAAGGAGAACTTGCGGAGGATTTTACAAGAAGAGGTCGCACTCCATCCAAGGATGGAGCTGATCGATCTGCAGAAGCTGGTCTACCAGGCGGTCTTTGGGATCGACCATCTTCTCGCGGATCGAGTTTGTTTTGCAAACGAGTTATCGCGCGAGTGGGGAGCGCTCGATCCTCTGGCAAGGGCTGAAGAGGAAGGTTTGCAGGTGATCGACCCGTCAAAACAAAGGGGACGCATTCACCTACGCGCTTGTAAGGCCCGCGGGGTGAAGATCGATGGACTAACACGCCTTCTCGTTGATCAAGAGCTTGTTGGCGGGACAGAAGAGCGCTTCGCGCGATTATGGTCGCTCGCTGGTGAGATCGCGCAAGAAGGAGCGATCCCCTTTTCTAAGGAATCCTTCGCTGCCCTTCCCTTTCCGGAAACGCCCCCTCATCACAGCTCAGGGTACGGAAACGCCTCCTACCGGGTGGTGAACGACCTCACCGCTCCCGAGGTGGCGACCTTCCTTCGAGAGAACCTGGGCCAGTCATGAACGAACAAGCACGCAAGATTGCCCACCTGGACATGGATGCCTTCTTCGCCGCCGTGGAACAACTCGACGAGCCCTCCTACCGCGGGAAGCCGGTGATCGTCGGCGGCTTGGGGCCGCGGGGAGTGGTCTCGAC
>CBDUVB010000073.1:0-6049 GCA_965370555.1 uncultured bacterium | reverse complement strand
TTCCCCGTGAAAGTTACGGGAATCGTTACGGCACGGGATCGTTTTGTCTTCGACTTCGACAGT
This sequence comes from uncultured bacterium, assembly GCA_965370555.1. Classification (GTDB taxonomy): domain Bacteria; phylum Bipolaricaulota; class Bipolaricaulia; order UBA7950; family UBA9294; genus JAJOKK01. Next base: position 5,986 of record CBDUVB010000073.1, on the reverse strand, counting down.
AATGCCCTTTTGCGGCGTATCAATCAGTTCCGGGATCGCAGCTTGACTGACGATTTCATTCGCGAGGCTTATCATGTGAAGGATACCCGTGGGTGGAAACTTTCACAAAGGCGCAAAGACCTCGCCGAGATGGAGAATTGGCGCGATTATGTCGTTCCCTGTCTCTACCGGCCATTCGATACGCGGTCCCTTTACTACCATCCTTACATGGTCGATTGGGGGCGGCCCGAAGTCATGCGCCACATGCTAGCCGGGGAGAATCTGGCGCTGATAACGCCAAAACAGCACAAAGATGAATTCGGAGCGTTCACCACGCACTCCATTGGTGCACATAAATCAGTTGCCGCTTACGATATCAACTACTACTTTCCCCTCTACCTCTACCCCACGGCCGACCGCGCGGACCTCTTCGCCCACCATGAGCCAGAGGAGCGGCAGCCCAACCTGAATCCCAAGCTCGTTGCGGCGCTGACGAAGGCGTACGGCAAAGAGCCATCGCCCAAGGACATCTTCCATTACGTCTACACGATTCTCTACGCCCCGAGCTACCGGGAGAAGTACGCCGAGTTCCTCCGCAGCGACTTCCCGCGAATTCCGTTCACCAGCGATCACGAGCTGTTAGATGAGCTGGCCGCGCTCGGAAAGCGCCTGGTCGATCTCCACCTCCTGCGTTCGGATGAGCTCGACCCGCCGATAGCCAAATTCGAGGGAGATGGCGATGGAATCGTGCAGACCGGAAAGAACGGCCTTCGTTACGAACCAAAAACACAGCGCGTCTTCATAAACGAAACGCAGCACTTCGAAGGGATCCCGCCCCAGGTTTGGGAGTATCAAATCGGCGGCTATCAGGTCTGCCACAAGTGGCTCAAGGATCGTAAAGATCGGCACCTCAGCCTCGATGAGATCAAGACCTATTGCCAGATCGTGACAGCACTTGCTAAGACGATCGAGATCCAAGCCGCAATCGACGAACTCTATCCGATGGTGGAAGAGACCCTCCTTGCAATCTCATCAGATTAAACTACCACGCCGCACGCGGACGGAGTATTAATAGCATCACGTCACACCGGCGAAGGCCGGTGTCCACGAACGAACCACTGGATTCCGGCATGCGCCGGAATGACGACATTCGCAGCAAGCTACAGTCGTAGCAAGCTGTGGGGAGTCCAACCCGCAGAGATTGAACTACCACGCCGCACGCGGACGGAGTAGTTCATTATTAGGTGGGTTGAGCTCGGAGGGGACAGATGCCGGTTGCGAAGCAAGACCGGAGGTCGAAGGGAATTCACCGTGAAGAGCACGAAGAATGGAATTCGATGCGCTGCCGAAGCTGGTGATTGGCTGTACGATTGAGGCGCACCGGGAACTAGATTCGAGATTGCTGGAGTTGACCTTATGACGACCCCAAAAGACCTGATGTACCATAAGTTTCGCGCGTACGGGTTCTTGAAGAACCTACGTTTCTTCGACCCGTTCCTAATCCTCTTCTTCCGTGAGATGGGGCTCTCGTTCCTGGAGATCGGAGGGCTCTTCTCGATCCGTGAGATCGCGACGAACCTCCTTGAGATCCCGACGGGGGTGATCGCCGATGCTTATGGACGTCGCAAGGCGATGATCGCATCGTTCTCCTTCTACCTCCTTTCCTTTGCCCTCTTCTACCTCGTTCCCCGTTTCTCGATCTACGTCTTGGCGATGATACTCTTCGCGTTCGGGGAGACGTTCCGCTCTGGGACACATAAGGCGATGATCCTCGAGTACTTGCGGATCAAGGGAATCGAGGATCAAAAGGTCGAGTACTACGGCCATACACGTGCTGCATCACAGTTTGGTTCCGCGCTTGCCGCGCTCATCGCCGCTGGACTTGTCTTCCACACTGGAAGCTATCGGATCGTCTTTCTTGCCTCGATAGTTCCCTACATCATGGAACTCTTCCTCATGGCTTCATATCCCAAAGAACTCGACGGGGCTCTCATCCCTGTGGAAGGGGGATGGAAGAAGAAGCTCGCCGGGCGGGTCAGCGTGACGATACGGGATTTCTTGACCACCTTTCGCCAGCCGCGTCTGCTGCGCGGATTGTCTAGCAGCGCTTCTTTCGATGCAATATTCAAGGCGACCAAGGACTACCTACAGCCGATCTTGAAGACCCAGGCCCTCGCCCTTCCCATTCTCCTTTCCGTTCATGCCGATCAACGAGTGGCAATCGTCGTTGGAGCCATCTATTTCGTCATCTACTTGGGGACGAGTGCCGCCTCAGCGAACGCCCATCGGGTGACGAAATGGGCTCGCTCTCTTTCCTTCGCGGTAAACCTCACCTACCTCCTTGGAGTTAGCCTCCTCATTATGGCCGGGATTGCCACATGGTTTCGGGTCTATCCCCTCGCCGTCGTTGCTTTCCTCGGATTCTACCTGCTGCAGAACGTCCGCCGTCCGATCATGATCGGCTACCTCGCTGACCTCATCCCTCACCGTACCATGGCTACCGGCCTCTCGGTGGAGTCTCAGCTGCGCACCCTGCTAATGGCAGGGCTCGCTCCTCTCGTCGGCCTCTTAGCAGATCGGATCGGGGTGGGCGGAGCGCTCGCGATCCTCGCGGTCGCTGCCGCGTTTCTTCTACCGGTGTTGCGCGTGCATAGCGAAGGGGCGAGAATCTCCCGGCATCATCAGGAGGAAGGCGAGTGAAACTCTGCGTGGATCCCTGTGTAGATACAAGGTGCAACAAGGTTCAGTTCCAAAGGAGGGAATGGTGAAGCGCTTCGTGCCGTTAGTCAGCCTACTGATCGTCCTTTTTGTCATGGTGACCGCCCTTGCTAAACCGGATCTCGTCGTCACCGATATCATGCTCACCCCGCAGGATCCGGTCGTGGGCGATCAAGTCACGGTCACGGTTACGGTGGAGAATGTGGGCACGAGCGACGCCGACGGACGGTTCAACGTGCGCTTCCTCATGGACGGTTTCCCGATTGATACCCCTTCGATCCCGTTTGGCCTCGATGCCGGACGATCAAAGATCGTGTCTTTCGATTGGATGGCGGAGGTCGGGATGCACACGATCAGTGTAGAGGCGGATCAGCCGTTCAACCGGATCGACGAGTCGAATGAGGCAAACAACTCCCTGGTTATCACCCTCGCGGTCCCCATTAACCCGGATACGATGCCCCATGTTACGAGCCTCAAGGTGGCGGTAGCACGGTTCGATGATCGGAGTGGATCCGGATTCGTCAACGTAGGCGGTGGGGTGGCCGACGAACTGATCGAGCGATTGGTGCGAAGTGGTGTGCGCGTCCTGGAACGGAGCGAGCTTGAGGCGGTGATGCAGGAGCGCGGTCTCAACCCGGCGATCACCGAGGACCTGACGACCGCAGGTCATATCCTCGGTGCGGACCTGTTGATCGTGGGCTCGGTCACTAAGGTCAACGTCCAACAAGTATCGATGAGCCTCGGCTTCTTCAGTGTCAGCAGCGCATCGGTAGAGGTGGCTATGTCGGCACGGTTGGTGAACGCCTACACCTCGGAGATCATGAGCGCGGTCTCGGTGGCAGGATCGGCCGAAGGAACGACCGGTTTCTCCGTCGATATCGGAAAGATCGCCTCTTTGGGCCAGCCAGCTTCGACGGATATCTGCACCGGCGACTTGCGTACGGATAAGCCGTACTACTCTACAGGGGAGACCGTCCACATCGGGTATAGGAACCCATGGGGATCGGGCTGGTATGGGATCGAGATCCACACCGGTGGTGGGGCCTTCCTCAAGTGGCTCGACTGGCAGTTCATCGGTGCTGGGGATTGTGGAAAGTGGTTCTGGAATCAGCGGGACACAACAGGTATGCAGATGGGCCCAGGGACGTACATCGCCAAGTTATGGGACGGGACCTCCTACATCGCCAGCACAACCTTCCAGATCAAACCCGGGGGTGTATTTGGGATCCCTCTGATCGACGAGATCACGGTTGGGAGCGGTCAGTTCGATGAGACGATCGTTGGGCAGGCGACGAACAGCGCGCTCGATCAGCTCGTCTCACACTTGATTAACAGTATGGGCGCCATAGCTCCGGCCGTAATCACCATGCGCGAAGCCCTTCCCGCTACCATGCCAAGCTGGAGCCCACGCACGGGGCAGATCGCCGCGATCCTCCCCGACGGTCGGGTAGCGATCAATATCGGAGCCTCCCACGGGGTGAGTAAGGGCGACTTTTTCCAGGTCCTCTCCACAACGAACCTCATCACCGACCCGAACACCGGCGAAATTCTCGACTACGATGTCCTGGGTACAAAGGGAGATATTGTCATCACCGAGGTGCGTGATCAGGTTTCCTATGGGGTGCGAACGACCGATTTTGACCCGCTCATCGGGGATATAGTGCGCTCGGAAGCCCGATAACGATTGGCGACCAGGATGAGAATCTAGTAGACTCCCGCAAGGATGACACCACGATCGTTCCACATCGGGTTCTTGTTGATATCTCTCCTTATTTTGATCGGTTCTCTTTCTGTAAGTGCGGGGGGGATCGATTACGTAGGCCTGCGCATAACCCTGCCTTTGGGAAAGATCCTATTCCTGGTCGGGATTGACCTCGGAATGAGACTCCCTTTCGGTTGGGGGATCGCCTCGCTCCTCATCAACCCCGAGGGGAAGACACTCATACTAGGGAGTGTGGAAGTAGCGTTGACCGGCGAGGGTAATGTTGGGATGAGTCTGATCCGCGCGACCGCTGGCATCTCATACTTCGATCTTAACGCGACCTTCCCCTCCCCAGTTCTCGGAGGAGGGATCGCCTATCGACTCTCTTCCGAAGCGGGATTCCAGATCGGGCTCGGCGGGGAGATCCTCTACCCGCTGGCCTCCGGCCCGCGGGCCCTCGGCCCACCGTTTCTCACCTTGGGAGGAGGATGGTCCCCGCGATGAGGAATCTATTCGGAACGGATGGGGTGCGGGGATGCGCGAATCAGGACCTCACCCCGGAACTCTCCCTTGCCCTAGCCCGAGCCGCCGCGGAACACCTTCTTCCCGAACGAGGACGGGTCATCATCGGGCGGGACACGCGAACTAGCGGGCCGATGCTCGAAGGAACGCTCGCAGCCGGGTTCTCCGCCTGTGGAGCCGATGTCTTCCTCGCTGGGGTGATCCCGACCCCAGCTATCGCCTTCCTGATTAAGGATGAACACGCTGACCTGGGAGCGGTGATCTCCGCCTCGCACAACCAACCGGAGGATAACGGGATCAAGTTCTTCGATCGCCAGGGGAGAAAGCTCACGCTCTCTCAAGAAGAGGCGATCGAGAACTCCTTCTCTAAGATCTCTCCACAACCTGGCCCCGTGGGAAGGATCGTTCCACTCGAGGCGGCAGCGAGCCGGTACGCCGCCTTTCTCGCAGGGACGATCGAGATCGAGGAGATCGATCTCGCTGGGCGGACGGTAGTTGTCGACTGTGCCTACGGAGCGACTGGCGCGATTGCGCCTCGTGTCCTGCGGCACTTCAATGCGCGGGTGATCGAGCTTCATACACTCCCCGATGGCATGCGGATCAACCAGGAATGCGGATCGACCCACCTTGCGCCACTTCGAGCCGCGGTCCTGGAGCACCACGCCAATCTAGGGATCGCCTTCGATGGGGACGGGGACCGTGTCCTCCTCGTCTCGCCAACAGGGGAGACAATCGACGGGGACCGTATGATGGGAATCGCGGCGATTCACCTGCAACAGAAGGGCTCCCTCGACCCGGCGATCGTGGTGGCAACAGTGATGAGTAACCTCGGTTTAGAAGAAGCACTTAAGAAAGCGGGGATCGAGATGGTGCGTACCCCGGTCGGAGACCGGAACGTGGCCCAGGCAATGCTCGCCCACGGAGCGAAGATCGGGGGGGAACAGTCGGGACACATCATCTTCTCCGATCATAGCCCGACCGGCGATGGAATCCTCACCGCGGTGAAGCTTCTCGAGATCGCGCACGAACGCGGGATCGACCTGCACACCCTGGCAGAGGAGATCC
>CBDUVB010000072.1:0-6189 GCA_965370555.1 uncultured bacterium | reverse complement strand
TGGATCTATTTCTCGGATGTGCTGGAAGCGATCCGCGCCCAAGAGAAGGGGTCCTCCACCCTTGACTTAGCACGATTCATCGCCGCTTCCCGACTCGACCTCTCCGGATACGCGGTCGAACGACTCCCTGGTTCCTTCTCATATACCTTCTCCCTCCCCTCCGACAGGGAGGATCTCCACCGTCGCCTCGACATCCATCTCGATCGTTTGCGGGAGAGCGGCGAATTGGGCGAGATGATAAGGAGGCATTTCCCATGAGACGATCAGCACGCAGTATGATCATCATTGCCGCGCTCCTCGTCTTCTCCTTCTGTACGGTTCTCATGATGACGTTCGACTATCGCGGCGCGCAGGAGGAGGCCGGTGCGGCTTACATCGAGAAAGGAGTGAGCGATACAGGCGCGGCGAATCTCGTCTCTGCCATCTATCTCAACTACCGACTGTACGATACCCTGTTCGAGATTCTCATCTTCTCGGTTGCCGTTCTCGGGGTTCACTTCTACCTTGTCCAACAGAAGGGAAGCGCGGAAGAGGTCACGCATATCCCCGAATCACAGGTCATCCGCATCTCCGCCGACATCCTCTTCCCGCCGATCCTCCTCCTCGGGATCTACCTCGTCCTCTTTGGACACCCTTCTTCGGGGGGCGGGTTCAGCGGAGGGGCCGTTGCCGGGACGGGCCTCCTTCTCTGCGCGATCGCCCTCGGGGCAGATGTCGTGGCACGGCGATTCCATGAGGCAGCCCTCGAACGATTCCAATGGCAGGTCCTCCTCGCCATCCTCCTCCTAGCGCTTATCCCGGTTCTCTTCGGTCGGCTCCCCCTCACCGATCTCCTTCCCCGTGGGAGACTGGGAAGCCTTGTAAGTGGTGGTTCGATCCTGATCTACAACGTGTTGATAGGTGTGAACGTATTCATAGGCACGTGGGTCGTTATCTACGCCTTCGTCCGACACCGGGGGGAGATCTGATGGAAGTGGTAAATGGGGTGACGATCGCTATCCTCCTGTTCGGGATTGGCCTCCTTGGGTTGATCCTCCGCCGCGACCTCGTGGTCAAACTCCTCGCACTGGGGCTGGTGAACGGGAGCGCGATCCTCTGCCTCGTCTCCTTGAACGCGAGGCGAAACGGCGTTCCACCGATCGTCCATTCCCTGGCCCACGCTCCTTACGTTGACCCTCTTCCGCAGGCCCTCGTCCTCTCTGCCATCGTGATCAACTTCGCGGTCCTTGCCCTGGCTCTCGTCTTCGTCATGCTCCTTGTCGAGCGTTACCACACCACCGATTCGCAACGGATCGAACACGAGATCAGCCGCGAGGAGAAGGAACAATGATCGCCCTGCTACCCCTTAGCCATTTCCTGTTCGCCGCGGTGAGCCTCGCCTGGAAGAGAGGAATACGGGGACTGCTTCTCTTCTCCCTCCTGCTTGACGCCACGCTTGTGGGCGGGCTGTTCGTGCGCTTTGCCCACGGGGAGACGATCTCGCTCGTCCTCGGTGGGTGGAGCAGAGGGATGGGTGTTGAACTCGCTGCCGATAGTTACAGCCTCGTCTTCTGTCTTCTTGTGCTTTTCCTCGTTGGGGGGGTGATCGCTTACCTGTGGAAGGACCGACTCCATCCCTATTTCTATATGCTGCTCCACCTCCTATTTGGGTCCGTGTTCGCCCTTCTGTTTGCGCGGGATCTGTTCAATATCTATGTGATCGTGGAGCTCCTCACCCTGACGAGCTGCCTCCTCGTTGCCTACGAGAGGCGAGCCTATCAGATCTGGGCAAGCCTCAAGTACCTGCTCCTCGCCTCCCTCGGGATGGGGATGTACCTGTTCGGCGTTGCAATAATTTATCATCATACAGGGACCCTTAACCTCGGGCTGCTCGCTTCGCGGCTCGCTGCGGAGCAGGGCACGCCGTGGCTACTCCTCGCCTCCTCCCTTCTCGTCACGGGGATCGCTATCAAGTCGGGGATCTTCATCTTCTCGTTGTGGCTTCCTGCCGCGCATGCCAGCGCTTCTCCCGCAATCTCCGCCCTCCTCTCCGGCCTGGTGATCAAGATGGGGGTTGTGGTACTTCTCAGGCTAGCGGCCGTTGTCGATCTCTCCCTGCCCCTCCTCGTCCTTGGATCTCTCACCGGCCTGTTCGGGGTTGTCTACGCGATCTTCACTTACGATCTGAAGCGGATGCTCGCTTTTCATACCCTATCCCAGATTGGGTACATTCTCCTTGGGATTGGAATCGGTTTGCCGATCACGATCGACGGGAGCATCGCCTACGCAGTTGGCCACGGCCTGTTCAAGGGGCTTCTCTTCCTCGCCGCTGGGACTGCCGTAAAGGTTACCAAGAGAAGGACAATTCCCGGGCTCATTGTTGAGCGTGCGCAGATTCCTCTTGCGACCCGAATGGGGCTCCTTGTGGGAACGATGGGGATCATGGGTCTTCCACCATTGGCCGGGTTCTGCGGGAAAAGCCTTCTCGTAAGTGGGGTAAGATCGCCTGTGGTACAAGGGGTCCTCCTCGTGCTATCCATTGGGACTGTGATCTCCTTTTCTAAGTTAATCCCACTCTTCCGCTTTGAACGTGGCCCGTCCTCACCGTGGCCTAAGAACCTTACCTACGCAACCCTCGCCTTTCCCATACTTCTCTTTCTTCCATTATCTCGCCTCTTTCTCCCTATGGAGATGTGGAAGGAGACCTTCACTACGTTTCACGTTCTTGAGAGCCTGCTCGTGGTCGGCGTTGGCTACCTGATCTACCGCATCCTCCCCAAACGCCAACTTCCCTTGCCACAACGGATCTTCCATCTCGAAGAAGGGGTACTCGTCATCCTTGCCGGTTTTTTCCTCGTCTTCCTCCTCTCCGCGCTCGGTTAAGACGAGGGTCCTTGGCATATCGGAATTCGAAATGGTCTTGACAATTTGCTCCGACTCTGTTAGGATCGCAAGCATGGAGGAAAGAATGGCTCGGATAACTATCTTGGAGGTGAAAACTAGTAGTAGCAGTTTCTTTAGTTACTTTATGCTGGCGTGGGTTATTTAGTAGCCCCGGGCGTGTGCTACTAAAACCCGGAAAACCGAAGGCCGAAAGGCTTGTCGGTTTTTTTCTTTATAAGTGAGGTGCAGAGAAGTGCTTGCCGTAGAGAATCTTGCGAAACGGTTTGGTGGATTGCGCGCTGTAAACGACTGCTCATTCGAGGTTAGTGAAGGCACGATCACCGGATTGATCGGACCGAACGGGGCTGGAAAGACGACGGTATTCAATCTCCTCACCGGGTTCTCCAAACCCGACAAAGGGGCAGTCCGTCTCTGTGATGAGGAGATCACAGGTCTCTCTCCACATCGCGTCTTCCAAAAGGGGATCGCAAGGACTTTTCAGATCCCTCGCGAGTGGAAGGAGATGACGGTATTGGAGAACCTGATGCTCGTACCGACCGAACAGATCGGCGAACGGATGTGGAATCCCTTACTGCGCTGCGGACTGGTGCGCAAGCAGGAGCACGTGATCCGGGAGAGGGCACACGAGGTCCTGGAATTTCTGGAACTGACAGAGCTTAAAGATGAGTACGCGGGGAAGCTCTCCGGCGGGCAGAAGAAGCTACTCGAATTAGCCAAGACGATGATGAGCGAACCTAAACTAGTCTTGCTCGATGAACCTGGTGCCGGGGTGAACCGCACTCTATTGAAACGTCTGGCCGACTCGATCTATCGCCTGTGCACGGAGAAGAAGACGACCTTCTTGTTGATCGAACACGACATGGATTTCGTGATGAAACTCTGTAACCCAGTGATCGTGATGAGCGAAGGGCATAAACTCGCTGAGGGGACGCCAGCGGAGGTGCAGAAGAAGCAAGAGGTGCTCGACGCCTACCTTGGGGGTCAATATGTCTCTGTTGACGGTTAACGCTGTCACAAGCGGGTACGGAGACATGGAGATTCTCCATGGAGTCTCCATCGAAGTGGGGGCTGGCGAGATCGTCACGGTGATCGGCCCTAACGGAGCCGGCAAATCGACCCTGATGAAGACGATCTTCGGCCTGCTCACACCGACCGCGGGACAGATCACCTTCGCGGAAGAGGAGATCACAGGTCTTTCACCCGACCGGGTCGTGCGGCGGGGGATGGGATACGTGCCCCAGGTGGAGAATATCTTCCCCTCGCTCACCGTACATGAGAACCTGGAGATGGGGGCGTTCATCCTCACCGATGACTTCAGCGGACGACTGGAGGAAATCTATGATCTCTTCCCGATCTTAAAGGACCGTCGAAAGCAGCGCGTGGGGAAGATGAGTGGAGGCGAACGGCAGATGGTGGCGATGGGACGGGCTCTGATGCTCGATCCGAAGCTCCTGATGCTGGACGAGCCCTCCGCCGCCCTGGCTCCGAATTTGGCAACGATGATCTTCGAGCGGATTGTCGCCATCAACGCGAGCGGCGTAGCTATCCTCATAGTGGAGCAGAACGCCAAAGAGTCCTTGAAGCTGTCCAACCGTGGCTACGTCTTAGCCAGTGGTCGAAACCGCTTCGAAGATACAGGTGAAAACCTATTAGCCAACGAGGAGGTGGGGCAGCTCTATCTCGGCGGATAGGGAGAATAAATGGACGCACTATCAAGAATTCCACAGTTGCTCGTATACGGCGTCATCTCGGGGAGCATCCTTTCCCTGGGCGGGATCGGTGTCTCTCTCACCTACAGCATCCTTGGCTTCTCCAACTTTGCCTACGGCGACATGATGGCACTCGGAGCCTACATCGCTCTCGGCGTATTCACCCTATTCGTCTCTTGGAGTATACCCAACACACCCATAGGACCTCTCTCGTTCGGCTTTGGGTTCATCCTCGCCGCTATCTTGGCAATAGGGCTGACGGCCGTGGCGGTAGTCTTGATCGACCGCATACTCTTCAAGCGGTTGCGCGGGTCCTCATCGGTCATCCTGATGATGTCTTCGATCGGGGTCGCCTTGGTATTAAGGAACACCCTCCAGTTCTTCTGGGGACCCCAGCCACACTACTACATCGAAAAGATTCAAATAGCGACTGTAATTCCGGGGCTGGGGATAAGGATCAAACCCGATCAGGTGTTCATCGTTCTCGTCACCATTGTGCTCGTCGTGCTGGTGCATGCCTTTCTCAAATATACCAAGATAGGGAAGGCGATGCGGGCAACTGCGGATAACAACGCGCTTGCTCGCGTTACAGGGATCAATACTGATCGGGTAGTCGTGTGGACCTGGGTGATCGGGGGAGCTCTGGCAGCGACAGCCGGCATCTTGGCGGGGATCGAAAACAAGTTCATCACCCCGGAATTGGGGTGGCAGATGCTCCTATCGATCTTCGCAGCGGTCGTCCTGGGCGGAATCGGCAACCCGTACGGGGCGATCGTCGGAGGGATGGTGATAGGAATCACCGAAGAAGTTTCGACCGCGTTCATCCCGACGGGGTATAAACCGGCGGTGGCCTTCATCATCATGATCCTCATGCTGTTAGTGAAGCCAACCGGATTACTGGGGAAGAGGCGATAATGGATACACTCGTTGGAATTATCAATTACGTTGTCTTCTTTGCCATTACCGCAGGTACTTATGGAGTTCTTGCGCTCGGGCTTAACATTCAGTGGGGGTATACCGGCCTGTTCAATATTGGAATTGCCGGCTTTTACGCAGTAGGGGCCTATGCCGCGGCCCTGGTCTCCGGTCCACCACCAAGCGCGTGGGACGGGCGAATATTCGGAGGTTTTGAGCTCCCATTCATCGTTGGTTTGCTGGCAGCAGCCATCGTTTGTGGGATCGTCGCTTTCCTAATAGGCATTCCCACTCTGCGCCTCAGATCGGATTATCTCGCGATCGCCACGATTGGGATCGCGGAGACGATCAGATTAGTGCTAAAGAACGAGTCCTGGCTTACAAACGGCGTGTGGGGGCTTCAGCAGATCCCTTCGCCGATCTATGAGCCAATCCACGGAGGGGTCAAGGCATTCTTAAGCGATAACCCTGATTTACCGGGATGGATACACGGCCTGTTTTCCAAGGCATATAACTGGTTTTATCTCTTTTTGGTCCTTGCTATTCTTTTTGTCCTCTATCTTATTGTAGAACGACTCGTGCACTCCCCTTGGGGGCGTGTGTTAAAAGCGATCCGCGAGGACGAGGATGCCGTTGCGATGTCCGGCAAGAACACCTTCGCCTTCAAGCTACAGGCGCTCGT
>CBDUVB010000071.1:0-6289 GCA_965370555.1 uncultured bacterium | reverse complement strand
TCCTTAAGTCCCACTCCGTACGCATCATTGCCCCCCGTGATCTCGACGGATACCACAAACCTACGGGCCTGAATGCCCGGATCGAGGCATCCGTTTGCGAGCAATACAGTGTCATACGGTAGGAAAGTGCTGATCGTTCTTCTCGCATCCAACTCGGGATCAAGGCTCAGCGGCAGCGGTTCATCCACGGGTGTGCACGTAATGTAGTAGGCCGTAACACGTTCAATAAGTGCCAGATCGAGCCTTTCCCCGTGTGTCCACGGAACGGCGATGTCCCCTTGCCATAGTTCCAGAGCACGGGTGTACTGTTCGCGTGTTATCGTCTGTGCAAGCCGCAGATCGATCGTATCCGGTTTTTCCGGTGTCTTCTGGGGGACCAAGTGGGCGATTGCGCTCATGATAGGGAGTGCAGATACTACTTGTATCTCGGAATCACCCATCACTGGCATTCCCAATGCTGGCAGCCTGGTCTGCAGTGTTCCCGTGATGGAAAAACACCTTGGCAGGGGGCCCGTCATCAATCTGTTCGCCTCGGGAACTGTGACTTCATAGATAATTTCCCAATGTTTTCCAGCTCGGATAGTCTCCTCGAATACCCACCGCGCCTCCGCTCGTTTGAACGCTGCGCCAGCGTTCTCCAATGGATGGATCTCCCAGCCAAAGGGGAGCAGCTCCTGAACTCCCAACCCTACTAGATCCTGATCCGTTTCGAGGTGTAACGTCACCATGAAGTGACTCTGGGGAAGCGCATAGGCCGTGGAAATAGAACGCGTCACGCGGAGACCGTCCGTATTGACGCCCTGCCCAACGAGCGATGCTCCCCACAAAAAGAGACACAGCGATACAAATACCAGTACATACAGTCCGCGATGAATTAGCTCCCTGTTCAATGCTGGTCCACTCCTTCAGTCGGCTCCGGCGTAGCGAGCCTTGATAGTTTTATAGTCTACCGAAAAGAGTGGAGCCTCGTCTGTAACGGAGATCACACCATGGTGATCTCAGCAGTCTCTCGCTGGTTGTGCCCCTACCGCGAACCCTTGGTTGAAGAACGGCAGGGTTCTTTTCTGGCACAGCACGAGTTCTCACGGTAGACTAGTAACGATAGATGTAGGTCGGGTTGTAAGGAAGGAAATCTGCAGAACTCAAGAAGAGAGGAAGATATGGCTAAGGACAAACCGTATCCTGGCAATACAGATGGCGAGGTAATTCCTCCGATTAGGAAGGCCGGTGAAACAGCACCTATCGATTTCATCCGCCAGATCGTCATCGCGGACCTGAAAGAGGGGAAGCACGAAGGACGTGTCCAGACCAGGTGGCCGCCAGAACCTAACGGTTATATCCACATCGGTCATGCAAAGACCGTCCTGTTAAACTACTGGATCGCCCAGGAGTTCGGCGGCAAGTTCAATTTACGCTTCGATGACACAAACCCCACCAAGGAAGAGACCGAGTTCGTCGAAGCGATCATGGAGGATGTGCGTTGGCTCGGTGCCGACTGGGAGGACCGCCTCTTCTTCGCCTCGGACTACTACGAGCAGCTCTACGACTGGGCCGAACAGCTTATCAAAGACGGCAAGGCGTACGTCTGTGATCTGAGTCCCAAGGAGATCAGCGAGTATAGGGGAAGAGCAATCCGCGATGGAGACAAGGTCGTTACCCCCCCAGGGAAGGAGAGCCCCTACCGTGAACGCCCTGTGGAGGAGAACCTGGATCTCTTCCGCCGCATGCGTGCCGGCGAGTTCCCAGACGGATCGAGGACGCTGCGCGCCAAGATCGATATGGCGCACCCAAACCTCAACATGCGCGACCCGGTCATGTACCGTATCCTGCGGGCTACACACCATCGGACAGGGGACGAATGGTGCATCTATCCGACCTACGATTGGACACACGGTCAGTCAGACGCGATCGAGGGGATCACGCATTCTATATGCACCCTCGAGTTTGAGAACCACCGACCGCTCTACGACTGGTTCCTCGACAACCTCCCGGTTCAGAACCACCCGCAGCAGATCGAGCTCGCTCGACTCAACCTGACTTACACCGTGATGCACAAGCGGAAGCTTCGCCAGCTGGTCGAGGAGCACTGCGTAAACGGCTGGGACGACCCGAGGATGCCGACGATCGCCGCGATGCGGCGACGCGGCTACACGCGGGAGGCGATCCAGGAGTTTGTCAAGGGAATCGGCGTTACAAAGTCCGAGAGCATTGTCGAAGCCTCTTACCTCGAATACTGCCTCCGCCAGGACCTGAACAAACGTACCCCGCGTGTGATGGGCGTTCTCAACCCGCTGAAAGTGGTCATCACGAACTATCCCGATGACGGTGTCGAGGAGCTCCCTGCGATCAATAATCCGGAGGATGAACGCGCTGGCACGCGCCAGATCCCGTTCTCGAAGGTACTCTACATCGAACGTGAGGACTTCATGGAAGACCCGCCGAAGAAGTTCTACCGCCTTTCGCCAGGGCGCGAAGTGCGGTTGCGTTACGGTTACTTCATTACCTGTACCGATGTGATCAAGGACGATGCTGGCAATATTGTGGAGCTTCACTGCACCTACGACCCTGCCACCCGCGGCGGGGATGCACCTGATGGCCGCAGGGTGAAGGCGACCCTACACTGGGTCTCGGCACAGCACGCGATCGACGCCGAGGTCAGACTCTACGATCACCTGTTCACGAAGGAGAATCCACTAGAGGTCGAGGAAGGAGAAGACTGGCTCGATACCCTGAACCCGGATTCCCTCCAGATCTTGACCGGATGCAAACTCGAACCGAGCCTCGCTACGGCGAAACCTGGTGAGCGGTTTCAATTTGAACGCAAGGGCTACTTCTGTGTAGATTCCGATTCAACCCCGGGAAAACCGGTCTTCAACCGCACCGTAACCCTACGCGACACCTGGGCGAAGATTCAAAAGAAGCAGGAATAGAGTCATATGCCTATGTTGCCCTGTCGTGGGGAATGGCAGGTGCCATTCCCCATTGAAGGCGCCAAAGCACATACAAGGCTTGGCACTACTTAGATAGCCTGAAAGATCAATCATCCTCTTCAAGCTTCTTCACCATCTCCTCCGTAACCCCTTTGAGCTCAGGGATTAGACGGTTTAGAACACTCTTGTCCTTTGTCTCTAGATACCGCAGGGCAGCGCGATAGGGCTTTAGGAATTCGATCAGATCGGGCTGATCAGTCTGTTCAATGACCTGGAGGGCCCTATTTAAGAGATTTTGGTTTTTCGTTCTTAATAGGCTCTTAAAGTAAATGCCAACAATCTCTTGTCCCTCATCAGAAAGCAAAACGGAGAAGTATTGCGAAGCTTTCTGCAGCTGCTTGATCGCCCTTTCGTATCTACCCTTATCCGCGTTTTTTGAGGAAAGAGTCAAAGAAGCAAGAGTGATGAACAAAGCTGCTCTTGTTCTTGGAAGTTCAGCAGTTGCTTTCTTGGCTAATCTGTACGCCTTTTCCGCGTCCTTGAGAGCGGAAGAGTTACTGCCGCGGAGGCCAAATGTCTGGCTTCTACCTAGAAGGTTGGAAACGATGTCCGTCTCTTCTTTAGCAAACTCGAGAGCTTTTGTATACGCTGCAACGGCCTCGTCATAGTCATCTTCCATGAGATAACTGACACCAAGATTATACCAGGCGAGATGATAATCAGGCTCGATCTCTAGCACCTTACGATAACAGCAGATTGCCTCTCCATACTCGCTCTTCTCATGATAGGTGTTAGCCATATTGTACCATGTCTCATGCATCTCTGGCTCGATCTCCAATGCCTTGCGGTAGCAACGAATTGCTTCGTCGTAGTCCCTTTTTTCGTGATAGGCATTGCCCATACTGAACCAGGCATCAGACGTATCAGGCTTAATCTCCAGTGCCTTGCGGTAGCAACGAATTGCTTCGTCGTATTCCCCAATCTTGCGATAGGCACTGGCCAAGATATGCCAGGCATCAGGATCCTCTGGTTCTAGCTCTAAGTAGTCTTTGAGGGTTCCGATTTCTTTGTCCGTTTCCCCTTGTTTCTGTTGGACGAAAGCCACCCCCCAGAGGGCTTGAGCAAGAAACTCCTTATCTTCCTTTTCTTGTGCTTCAGCAAGAAACGCGCTTGCTTCTCGGTCCGCTATTGTAAGATCCCCTACCTTTACGAGCCCATCAATCCGGCTAAGATGAGCCGCCATGCGCAATGGTGCTGGAGTAGCTTCTTGAATGTAATAGATCTTGTCTATGATTCCTCTTGCCTCTTCGACCGACCCTTTAACTAACGAGGTATCTAGCTCCCCAAGCAATTCTCTAAGTTGCTCCGCCAACTCTTTCTGAGAGAACCATATCTCGATGAATTTGGTGATGAAATGCACTCTCTTGCGACCTGCCTCAACACGCATCTGCCGCCACATTCGGAACAGGCGTTCGCTAGCATCGTAAAGTGTCTTTCTTTTCTTCTCCTTGAGCGTCCTTACAAACCCGGCTTCGCGTAAACGTTTCAATTGTGTATTAGTCACATTTACCGGCAGGCGGGCAAACCGAGCGATCTCTGTAGGCGATGATGGTCCATCCATCAAGGAAACAGCATCAAGAACCTTCCTTTGCTGAGGAGAAAGGGATTTCATCCGATCCTGGAAGTAAGGTGTCATCTCATCGAGCAGCTTGATGAAGTCTCTCTCCACCTCCAGGATCTCGGATTCGGTGAAGATTCGATAGAGGCTCAGAATAAGACGAGGGTTTCCTCCGGTCAAGTGAACAATTGCTCTTAGGCGACCTTCGTAGTCATCCAGCTTTCCCAAAAGGTCATCTCGACCATCTAACTTTAACCGCTTTTCAATGAGCTCTTTTACCTGCTCCACTTCTATTTCCTGCAGCCAGATCGTTTCAAAAAAGTTATAAAAAGGTGCCTCGTAGTTCATCACTGCCCCAAACAGGGTAGGAGCAGTCCCGATGAGCATAAAGGTGTCCTTGCTCATCAAGATGCCGCGCAGCCGGCCTTGATCTTCTTCCGTAAAATGCGGCAGAATGTCTTGTAGATTGTCAAGAAACAGAAGAAATTTCTTTCCCGTCTCGCGCCTTCTATTGGAGAGATACTCCAAAACCGCTTCTTGTTCTGCGTCACCTGGAAGAGGGACACTATCAATCCTCTGTGTTAGCTGGGCGAGTTTCTCATCGGGGGCTTCCTGTCTTAGTCTAGCCACGATTTCGAGCAAAAGATCTGGAAGAGATATCATTCGATACTCTTCCTCAGCAAACAGAATCGGTTCCCAGGAATCATTTAAATGCTGACAAAGTTCATTCCACGTGATATTCCCCGTCGTGCCGTGATAGATGAGAAGAAGCAGATGAGTCTTACCGATCCCCCTTTGCCCAACGAGCAAGAAGTGTTGATTCCCTTTCTTGTCAGCGCCCTCTTTCAGGGCTCGAAGGATCCTCTTTAGCTCCTTATCCCTACTTACTGATAGGTCTTTGAGGATTTGCGGGTCCTCCAAAGCAGGAGTGTATCTGAAAAGTTCTTTCGGCATGATCATCCTCCCTTAAAGGATGGCGTGATACCTACGCCACCAGTCCCTGAGGACCTTCGTGGCGAATGTATACCCTTCCGCGGCGTACACAATGTAAAAATCGTTCTCTAAATCGGAGAGAAGATAGCTAAAATCCGCTTCGTTTCCAGTTCCTTGAGTCATATGCATGTACAGGTCCCATAGTTCCTTCCTCGAAAGATTGTCCCGTTGCGCCAGTCGCCAAAGAAACTCCTTGGCGGTCTCAGCCAAATCTCCGTAATAATCTCCAATACGCTCATAATAATGTTCAAAATATGTCCGGTTATAGGAAGCAAAAACCCTATTTTGATAGGCGTGTTTGATAATACCTTCCGATAGGTTCTTTTCTCCCCTTCTTTCCATCTCGTTAATACTCTCACGAACGAGAATCTGGAGGAAATAAGGAATGGGAACGCCAATTACTTGACGAAATACCTCCAAGACCTGAGGGGATGTCTTCTTAATTGCCCCTTCATTCTTCAAAAGGGCCATTATGAATGCACCAGGTACTTCGTCTGAAAACTCGCAGATTCTGATAGTAGACAGGTCATTGATCACCTTCGTTCCTGTTCCCACGTGTTGGAGAACCTTCTCTATACCGATTGATCCTCCGATAACCCACCGTACCTTGTTGTGTAGTTCGGGGATATGCCGCAGGCCACGAAGCCAGAATAGAAAATCTTCTGCTTGCTCTTCACCTTTCTTTCTCGCGATCTTCTTGGATTCAACTCTCAAGTGCAACTGTCAAGGGTATATTTGTGGAGAAGAA
>CBDUVB010000070.1:0-6550 GCA_965370555.1 uncultured bacterium | reverse complement strand
TCTCCTATCAAGGAGAGGGGTATAAGGAAACCCTGTGGCAAGACCACAGGGAATCCCAAGTTGAAAGATGAGCATCAGCGCGTGAGTCGCTAGGTCAATATACCTGATTTGGAGAAGGAGCGGAAGAGCTGGGAGTTCTCGTGTTGCAATCCCATGAACACCTACCGGTACATCTACGCTGACAAGCAAACGGAGCGGGAGTTGCATCGCTATCCTCGCTGCAAGAAGAAAAGACACAATGTCACGAGACCTTCGATCGTTGGGGTAGGATTCCTAACCGCGTATCGATCGATGAGAGGCAATCACCACACAGCGGGCTAGCCCAACCATCGACCGAAGACGATACTTGCACTCGAGACCACGGCGAAAGTACTCTTCTGCATAAAGGACACCATTGACAGTTGCTCTTAGAAGTTGAATTCAAGAACGGGGAAAGGAGTCTTTCTTGACCGATCTTCTCTCTAGGTTGTCGTGCCTGCAAGAACCGATTGCCGTGGGAATCATTGGCGCCGGCGCGATGGGGCGGGGGCTGTACTATCAGACTACCCTCACCCCAGGAATGGTCTGTGTGGCACTCGCGGACATTGACCTGCAACGAGCAGTTTCCTGCGTGAAGGTAGCGGGCCAGCGCTTCGAGGTTGCGGAGACCCCGGAGCAGGTTGCCCGCGCAATTGAACACCAGGCCGTATGTGTCTGTTCAGACGGTGCATTGATCGCTGCTTCTCCGGGCGTGGATGTAGTCGTTGAAGCATCAAGCGCGATCGAGGCAGCCGGTGGAGTTGCGGAGCAGGCGCTCTTCCATCACAAGCATCTCGTACTGATGAACTCCGAAATTGACCTGATCTTCGGCCCGTACCTTGCCACGCTGGCAGAGGAGAATAGCGTGACGTACACCAGCTGCGACGGGGATCAGCACGGCGTGATTAAGCGCGTATGGGACGAAGCCACGTTGTGGGGTATCGAACCGGTGCTGGCGGGGAACATCAAGGGATTCCTGGATCGCTACGCAAACCCAACGACGATCATTCCCGAAGCGGACAAGCGGCATCTTGACTATCGGATGGCCGCCGCGTTCACCGATGGAACCAAGCTCGCTGTCGAGATGGCCCTTGTCGCCAACGCGCTCGGCCTGCGGGTGGATGTTCCGGGAATGCACGGTCCGAGGGCCGCACGGGTGAGTGAAGCTCTCACCCTTTTCGATCTCGAAGCCTGCACTAACAGAGGTGGTGTGGTGGACTACCTCCTCGGCGCCGAACCCGGTGGCGGTGTATTTGTGATCGGCCGCTGCGAAGAAGCATCCCAGAGGCGGATGCTTGCCTACTACAAGATGGGGAGTGGGCCCTTCTACTTATTCTATCGTCCGTACCATCTCTGCCACATCGAGGCGATGCGCTCGATTGCGGAGGCATGCCTCGACGGGATCTCTCTCCTCAAGCCCGATTTCGGTTTTCAGGCCAACGTGTATGCCTACGCCAAACGCGACCTCCATGAAGGAGAGCGGCTCGACGGTATCGGTGGGTATATGTGCTACGGATTGGTCGAGAACGCGAGGGAATCCGCTCCGAACAGCGGGATCCCGATTTGTCTCGCCGACGGTTCATTGCTTCAACGCCGCATCCCGAGAGACGAGAAAATTCTCCTTGAGGACGTGGAGATCTCTCGCAGTGGCGATGCGTGGAGGCTCTACAATCTTGCTTTGCGCCACGGGGGAGCAGTTCCGGAATGAAGCTTGGGATTGCTGTTGTGTACATGGTGCTTCCCGGCGATGAGGAGCTCGTCGACTTGCATCTCCGTTACATCGAGCGTTGCACGCGAGTGCCGTTCACGCTATACGCCGCAGCCAATCGCCTACGCACCGACCTGCGGGATCGTCTCGCCGCGAAGCCTTACGTTCGAGTGTGCTCTATCCCGGCGACCGATTTTCGGTCGAGCCTTGAACACGCATACTACTTGGAGCAATTGATCGCCACGGCGATCGAGGACGGCGTGACCCATGTGGCGATCCTACACGTGGATTCGTTCCCGATCCGCGCCGGCTGGGCAACCGACCTCGGAGCAGCGCTCTCTCGCGGCTACGCCTTTGCTGGCATCATGCGGGACGAGTTGGTCGATCCAAAGCCCATGACGGCAGGCCTTTTCTTCTCGCGTGAGTTCTACCTTCGCTATCAGCCGAAACTCCTCCTTTCAGTGGCGGCAATGCGTTCACCTGCGGGACGTAACTACGTTCGCACCCTTACGAATCCCATGGAATCCGGGACCGGCTACGGGTTTCTGGCATTCAAGGAGCACCTACAATGGTACCCGTTGCGGCGAACTAACGTTGGAGAAGATCACTACTACTTTGGGAGCATCCACGAAGATCTAATCTTCCACCTCGGATCGGCAGCTTCTGAGTCGCGAGGATTCCCCGGTATGCGGGAATACCCGTGGGTGAGACAGATACGACAGAAAGCGGCAGTTCTGCTTCCCCGAGGAATAAGGAGATTCTTCAAGGTTCTGATTCCGCAACGGCTCCTATTTCCGGAATCACCGGCTCATCGACGCGCTTATTCGACCGTCAAAGAAGCTCTGATTGCAGACCCCGAAGGCTATCTTCGGTATCTTAGAACCGGACGGCACTAGTTTGTCCCGTTTCACAGTAGCATTTACCGTCGGTGGACGGTTGCGTGTTGGGAGAAAAGAGAGAGTCGCCGAAGAAAGATCACCAGAGCACGATCAAGTAACCTAGGAGGTTTCCCGATGACCCTCGAGGCAGACACATGTTTTCGTCTCTACGTCTTGCGTCAAGCCGAGGAGCCGAGTGATGTCGGCGTGTCGTGAAGCGGGGATCTCATGCATCGTCTTCTACTACTGGAAGGAGCAGTCGTCTCTGTTTGGTGCCGATGGACTCCTGAGTGCCCCTCCCCGCCCTTCCGGGCAGGGCATCAAGAGGCGAAACCCACAGATTTAAGCGGGGTTGATTTGCATACTGCAGTTTGATGTACCTCGTTGTCGCATCGAAAGCAACGTCGCACACAAGGTACGACGCTACATCCGGCTTTTCGTAGCCCCGGGGGGTGTAATAAACACCAAATGGAGTATTACACCCCCCAAGGAGCTTGTCTCCGACGTTGAGGGTAGGACATGTTCCCAATCCGGTTCTGAAGCTCAGGAAACTTCTCAATAAAGAAATCCCTTGAAATTGACTATCCCCGTAGCAAGACTACGGGGTATTCCGCCAATTTCATTTTGACCTGAAGGTCAAAACCGGGATTTCATTATTTCACCTCACCCCAACCCTCTCCTATCAAGGAGAGGGTTATAAGGAAACCCTGTGGCAAGACCACAGGGAATCCCAAGTTGAACACCCCCTCTAAGAAGCTCACAATCCGAACTGGACATCGAGTCCAGTTGGAACCGCACGAATTCATCCCCACCTACAAAGCGGGGCATTCTTCGCGGTTCTCGTAAATACACGATCCAAGATCCGGATTTTCTAGTGGCTTGCCATGCCAGTCGGGGGGTTCTTCCTGGGAGGCAGCAACTCAGTGCGCCTCTTTGTCCTTCTCGGCGATTTGAATCTGGATGATCCTTTTTACTTCCTGCGCACGGGTCTTGTCCATCACTAACAGGATGTCGTCAGTGTCAATAATGACAAGATCCGACAAGCCAAGGGTGGCCACCAAGCGGTCTCTGTCGGATGTATGTTTCGAAAGGATGATGCTGTTTGACGTATCGATCCCGATATGGGAAGCCTGGATGACGTTTCCCTCTTCATCTGTCTTTAGGACCTCGTTTAACGCGCTCCAGTCGCCGATGTCGCTCCACCCGATCTCGCCTGTGGGGAGTACCAGGACACGATTACTCTTCTCCATCACGCCGCAGTCGATCGAGGTCACGTCCTGCCGACGGTAGATCCGCTCCAGTGCTTCTTCGTAGTCAGGTGCCCCAATCCGGTTCTCGATTGCCATCAAACCAGCATGAAGCTTTGGCATATGTGCCTTCATCTCGTACAGGATCGTATCGACCCGCCAGATAAACATCCCGCTATTCCAGAAGTAGCCTCCTTCATCCAGGAACTGCTCGGCCGTCTCTTTGTCGGGCTTCTCGGTGAATCGTTCTACTTTCAGCACCTCGGAGCCTGTGCTGAGATCGCCTGCTGTAAATGAGTTGACTGCCTGGATATATCCGTACCCAGTGGCCGGACGGTCCGGGGTGATTCCGAGAGTTACCAGGTGTGACCCCGCTGCCGCGACTGTCATTGCATCCTCAAGGAGCTTCAGGAAGCGCTTCTTGTCTTGAACCACGTGGTCTGCCGGCAGGACAATCATTACCCCTTCAGGGTCTATCCGTGAGAGTCGCAACGCCGCCAGACCCACACAGGGGGCCGTTCCCCGTCCCCACGGCTCAACGATGATATTCCGAGCGGGCAACATCGGGAGTTGCTCATGCACAATCCCTACGTATTCCTCTCCGACCACAACGTAGATCTTCTCATGCGGTATCAGCGGAGCAATTCGTTCTACCGTTTCCTGAAGCATTGTCTGCTCACCAAGCAACTTCAGAAACTGCTTTGGCGTTTCCTTTCTGCTTAAGGGCCACAGCCGTTCGCCGCGCCCACCTGCCATGATTACCGCGAAGCGCATCGTTATCCTCCTCCCAACATTATACTACTGCCCGTCAACAGGCGTGGTCATATCTTAACAGGTCTTTCCCGAGCGACCTGATGCACGCAGTATAGAACCATCAGCCATGAGATAGTCGCCATTACCTGCTCACTACTTACTACCAACTGGAGCACAGCCTGTTCTCTCGACTCCCAACTGCCTTTTCAACTCTACAAACCCCTGCCCCATGGCATTCTATTCCTATGAGGCAATGAACCCCACGAACCCTACGAACCCTACGAACTCAACGAACCCCATGAACCCTACGAACTAAGCAATGTAACCTTTTCCGCTGCTGTGGGTATAATTGAATGGCGAGGGAGGGGAAAGCATGCCAACTGCGCTACAATTATCTCGTGAGGAATGGGAACATTATGTGGAGGCAGCCTCACGTCGCTTAGAACCCGTTGCGGTTAGGCCTGAAGCTGAAGAGGCGCGTAAGCAGCTACTGACGCGTGTGCATAAGGCAGCGGCGGCGCTGAAATCCCGCTTTGCGGTCCGGAGAGTGGTAGTATTTGGTTCGTTGGCCCACGCAGCCTGGTTTATACCTGACTCCGACGTAGACTTGGCCGTCGAGGGGTTAGCTCCCAAGGATTACTGGCAAGCGTGGAAAATGGTAGAGGAAATCATCAGCGATCGGCCAGTAGATTTAGTTGAGATTGAAGCAGTCGGGGAATCTCTGCGGCAGGCTATTGAACGAGACGGAATAGACCTATGACCACAGTCTATCGGGAGCTGTCCGAACGTATTCGAGGCGAAGTGCCTGATCTAGATCGACTGATCGTGCGTGTACTCCACGCTTGGCAGGGTGGTCAACGTTCAACCGATCAACAGGATGTATACCTGGATTCCGTAGCTCTGAACCTCCATGGTTTCTAGTCCGGGGTCGAACGTTTGTTTGATCTAATTGCCAGACACATAGATCGTGATCGTGAACTAGCAACCGGCGAAAGCTGGCATCAGGATTTGCTTCAACGGATGACCAAGGACATACAAGAAACGCGGCCAGCGCTCATAAGTGATGAGAGCGCATCGGCGCTTGATGAATTACGGCGATTTCGCCACCTGGTGCGCAACATTTACACATTCAATCTGATCCCTGGGAAGATGGAACCGTTAGTTTCTTCTCTACCTGAGTCGTGGTCGCGGTTGCGAGCCGAGCTGTTGGCCTTTGCCGATTTCTTGGAAGACGTCGCTCAATCTAGCGAAACTTGACAGGACCAGCGGTTATGTCATCGAAAAAAGTCGGTAAGCCGGCACAAGATTTCCACCGCATATCCGCGGATCGCCCAGACGGTAAGTTGTTCACAATCTTCTGTCAAGCATTCTGAGGGATGCAGACCTCACTGTGGAAAAGTTCAAGGAGCTAGTAAAATGAGGGGTTGCTGGTAGGGGGGGAGCCGGCAGTTGGCTGATGGTATCTGGCTCACCACGACTGTCAACCATCGGCTGATTCTCTGTCTCCCATTGCTGTCCTTGGACTTTGGACCATCGACTCCTGTTTCAGGACTGGTCCCCAACCCCATGAACCCAACGAACCCTACGAACCGCTCTCACCCCATAATCCAGTAATCCTGGATTTCCTCATCACTCCTTCTTCCTTTATCCCCTAATCCGTAATCCATACACCCTCACTCCTCCCCCGAACTACGCATTTCGAACCACGAACTTCGAACTGGATAATGTAACCTTTTCCGCTGCTGTGGGTATAATCGGATGGAGAGGAGGAGATGGAGATGACACGTAGAACTATTGCTGTGTGGCTGGTAATTGTCAGTTCTATCTTGAGCTTCTCTGTCGTTACTCTGACCGCATCATCTGGCAAAACCATCCCTTTTGATGAGGTGAATCATCGCTTGGAGACGGTTTTGCAGGAATTATCACGCACCGCTCAAGCGCGACCG
>CBDUVB010000069.1:0-6591 GCA_965370555.1 uncultured bacterium | reverse complement strand
T
This sequence comes from uncultured bacterium, assembly GCA_965370555.1. Classification (GTDB taxonomy): domain Bacteria; phylum Bipolaricaulota; class Bipolaricaulia; order UBA7950; family UBA9294; genus JAJOKK01. The sequence continues at coordinate 6,590 of CBDUVB010000069.1, read as the reverse complement.
CGTTCCATCCGGATCGGAGGAAGCGGAGCCATTGAACTGGACCCAACCTCCAACGAGCGGGTTGGTCGGGGAGAAGTTGAACGCGGCGATTGGTGGTTGGTTTACCTGAGCGATCGGGGTGAGGGTCGCGTTGATCGTGCGCGTTTGCCCGCCGATCACGAACAGTCCACGGTTCCAGTCCTGGTAACCCGTCTTGCTCAAAGAAATCTGGTGGTAGCCCTGCGTGATGTAGAGGGTCCGCGGGGTATACCCGGTGTAGTACCCGTCAACAGTGATCCACGCGCCGCTCGGGACCGAGTTGATGATCAGTGCCCCGTAAGACGGAACTGTTCCTGAGACGATTTCAAAGCTCGTAAAGTTCCAACTTCGCTCGCTGACAGGTATAATTCCCAAGATCTTGACCTCGATCTCAAGCCGGAACGCCTCGGGATCTCCTGTCATGAAAGAAAAGGGATTTACCGGCGTGGTCGTTGCCAGAATCTGAAGGTACTCTGTCCCCAGAGGGGGTACAATTGTAAAGCTGCCTGGGACCGTGTGTTCCCCTGCGGCAACGTAGTTGTTCTGCGAGTAGCGGTTCGGAAAGATCTGATTGGCCTTCCCGTCGGGTGTGATGTCCCAAATGTAGACGTACACTTGCTTATTCACACTGTAGTGAATGGAGATCGGGTCACCTACTGTGTAAGCTCCTTTGTCAACCCAGATTCGTACCTCTAACTCCTGGCTCTCGGGTGGCATGGGAATGATCCCCTTCGGGGCGACCGGCTGGGCAAGGCTGAGCAGGCTCAACACGGCAACCAGACCAAGAATGATCACGGTACTAACTAGTCGTTTCTTCGTCATCGTTCCTCCTTTTGTTCCCTTATTCCTTAGAGTATTGCTAGTACGATATTTGTCAAATCAGTTGGGGTGAGCCGTTCAAGGACCAGATCGACGTCCTCTGCGAGGAGAGGAGGTTCCCTGAGCCCAGCGAGGGTCTGCAGTCGGAGACTCACCTGCTGGAACATTAGGTACCCTTCGAGCGGACTCCCTCCTCCTTCCAAGTAATCGGCCAGGGAACCGGCAATCTCGCTCACTAAACAATCGAAATGTGCGTTGGGAAGGCAGGTTGAGACCGCCTTCGTCCCCTCTGGAGCGCTGAAGATCCTCTTCGAATAGAGGAGATCCCGCACCGCTTCGAGGAGTAATGCGCGCTGAATAAGCCCGAGGATCCGGGGTTGACCACCCGATCCGTTGAGGATTACGGTCAACGGGATGTTCCGTGCCAATCCTTCTTCCACCTTATCGACGAGGATCTTTACGGGGAGGTCATCCTGCAGTGCGTGGGCGATGGTGAGGAGGATCGCCTCCTTCTCTGCTGGAACCCCTTGTACCGTCGAGAGCCGTCTGATCAGATGGAGCACCTCGTCGGGCTCGATGCGTTCTTGAGCGAACCCGACCTCAAGGGCCGCCATGATCTCCGGGGCACTCGTCGGACAGAGAACGCTAAGGGCCTGATTTACTTCGGCGTGTGAGGTAGCTAAGGCGAGGGTGGACACTCCGCTGATAAAGAATCCCAGAATAAGGATGAGGGCGAAGGCCCTTCTCGGATCTCTCATGCGTCATCTCCTACCTGTCCCACGTAACGGACGGAGTTGTACTCCCCGAAACTACGGACGTATCCATCGGCGAGCGGGTCCTGTCCCCACCAGCGACCGTCGACTACGAACGCGTACTCGTACCGGCCTGGGGAAAGGGGGATGCTCACTGTCCATATACCATCCCCGTTATCATCGGCGAGCGGGGTCGCCTCCCAATCATTGAAGTTCCCGACGACACTGACATCGTGTGCGCCGGTAGCGGGCATAACGAAGAGGATCTCGTTCCCCATATGACCGGCGGCAATCGTCCTTTCTGGCGCGCTCGGAGTCCGATCGAATCCCGGGACGTGGTCGGCGAGGAAGATCCCCATCATGAGGAAGATGGCCGCGGTCGCCCCGAGCACGGCAAACTGTCCGATACGCACCCCGCGCGTCGGAGCGAACAACCCTCTTAGGAGGTCGAGCGGGCCTCTCTTCGGGAGTCGGTCGGCGATCTCGGTGACAATCCGGCCCTCGAGGCCGTCCAGGCAGAACGCCTCAGTGGTCACTTCCGCTCGCAACGCGTCCCGCAACGATTCGTCTAGGTTATCGATTCTCATATTGGGTCACCCCATCTTTTTCCAGTGCTTCTTTTAACGCCATTTTCCCTCGATGAATCCTTGTCTTCACAGTCCCCTCAGGGAGAGAGAGGACCTCCGCGATCTCCTTGTAGGAGAGCTCGTTGTAGTAACGGAGGACGAGCGGCGCTCGGTAGTTGTACGGCAAGCGATCGAGTCGCTGGCGGATCTGTATTCCGCGGTCCTCTCTGGCCACGATCCTTGCGGGATCGGTCCCTCCGTTCAGTTGAGCGGGGAGGGAGACAACCGGGTGGTATCGCCGGTAGCGGAGGCGGTTGCGGCACAGGTTGGATGCGATGGTGAAAATCCATGTGGAGAATCTTTTATCCAACCGGTAACGCCGCAGGTTGACGTAGGCGCGGATGAACGCATCGTGGGTGAGATCCTCGGCATCGGCCCGATTTCGCAGAAAACCCAAGCACAGACCGAAGACGGCTTCCTTGTAGCGGGTGATGATCTCACCCCAGGCCTCGGTTTCGCCTGCCAATGACGCTCTCAATAGACTCACCTCGTCTTGTCCACGATACACGCTTCTTATCTTCCTCCTCAGTCTCAATATACACGGTTTTGGGGGTGAAAGTTTCATTTTCGACACCGGTCACCTCCCCCCGTGACGAACCACCCCCTTTTTACCACCCCTCGTTCCTGTAAGGAGAAAGGGACCGCAGGGTAGACTGGACAGCAAGGCAGGGTTATTGCCTTGCTCATGAGATAAAGATGCTCTATTAAGGAGGTTGGGTAAAGATGCCTGCAACGAGAGACACGGCTGCACGAGGAAAGGGGAAACTCCTCATCACTGCTTTTTTGCTGGTCGGCCTGATGGTGGGTCTCGCTGCCTGCCGGGGATTCTTCGGACAGGCGCCGATCGCACTGCTCACGTACACGCCGATAACCGATGAAGAGGTCCCAGTAACGGTTGACTTCGACATCAGCGGGTCAAACGACCCGGATGGTAACATTGCAACCTATGAGGTCGACTACGGTGACGGATCAACTCATGCAACAGGGACCGACGTCACGGATGCCCTGTCACACCCCTACACGGTGGCTGGGACGTTCACGGTGACGCTGACGGTGACGGACGGTGACGGCAGGATCGGGATGGACACAGCGACTGTCATAATCGGCCCGGCGATGGTAACCTTTGCCAGTGACAGAGGCGGAAACTACGGGATCTACCGCATGCTGGCAGATGGAACGGGAGAGACCGAGGTTCGCAACACCGCGAGTGATGAACTGTTCCCCGATTTAGTTAGGGGGACTCGCGACAAGATTGCTTACGCCGCAGAAGGAAGCGTCTGGAATATCTGGAGAATGACGGTGGAGGGAGACTCGCTGGCCCAGCTGACTACGCAGACTGTCTCCAACCAGATCCAACCGAGCTGGTCATACAACGCGACGAAAGTCGCCTACGCATCAAATTCGGCGCAGACCCCGTCCGCCTCCACGTGGGAAATCTGGACGATGACCGCAAATGGCGGGAGCCAAGCGAAGCTGACGACGCAAAGCCCATCGTGGGCAATCGCGCCGGCGTACTCGCCCGTCTCTGATGATCTCTTGTTCGTCTCTGACAAGAACAACACTACAACCGGCACCGCCATTTGGAAGTTGCATGGGACGACAGCAACTCAGCTTTATCCGGCAACAACGGATCACACGTACCATTATGGCGATGCGTCCCCTGACATGAGCGCTGCTTTCGCCACCGCGCTCGATCTTCCAGATGGGATGATCTCCAAACCGGCCTGGTCGCCGGATGGGACGAAGATCGCCTTCTCCACCGACAAGAACACAGCGATCAACATCTACGTGATGAACGCCGATGGTACGGGCGCACAGACGTTGGAAGCGTACGTGAACAGCCTCCTCTCCAGCTCTGTCACCGCAAGCTCCATAACCTCGGCGGATGATGAATTCTCCCCGTACTGGCTAGAAGATGAGACCGGTCTCGTCTTTGTGCGAGAAGAGACGACTGGCTACAACATCTACAAGGTCTCGTTCGATGATGGTAGTGTCACTTCGCTGACCGATACGACCGACACCGACATAATGCCAGCAGCACGAAGGTAGAACCGACTGAAGGGGGCGGGGCTTTTCCTGCCCCCTATCAGTTTCGGCGGCGAATCTCCTGCCACATCACCGTGGCAAATCCCACGATTGCAAAGAATAGATATAGTGGAAGGTCCCCTAGTTGGGTGTAGATAGATTGTCCTTCTACGTGTGATACATCGGTCCTTAGAATCCCCTCTCCGATCGTTTCAGCGATGATCGTCCCTAGAGGGTCGACCACCCCGGAGATTCCGCCGTTCGCCGCCTGGATCACGTAGCGTCGCGTCTCGACTGCGCGGAAGACCACGTTTGCGAAGTGTGCGTTCATCTCCGAGCTCTTAATGAACCAGGCGTCGTTCGTCACGGTGATGATGAGGGTGGCCCCTCCTTTGGCGAACGCACGTGTTGGCCCGGGGAAGGTGGACTCGAAGCAGATAGGGGTCCCTATAATACCACCGATCGGGAAGAACTCCTCCCCCCGTGAGAGCTCCTGGGGGAGGAACGAGGCGATGAAACGCTTCAGCCCGATCCGTTCGAGGAGGTCGCGGCAAGGGATCGTCTCTCCGAACGGGACAGGGCGGACCATGTCATAGATATCGATGATCTTCCCACTTGAGGAGAGGAGAACGACGCTGTTGTATATCTTCCCGCTGCGGATATCTCCTGTGCCGAAGAGGACGGAGGCGTGAGCCTCTTGCGCGAGGTGGGTGAACTCCGGGAGGAGCCGCTCGTCGCGCAGGATGTAACCCGGAAGGATCGACTCGGGAAAGATTATGAGATCGGGCGCGCCGGCAACAGCCTCCTTCCCGAGGGCGATGTAGTCTTCGAGCAATGGGAGGAGGTTCCTCCCGTCGAGCTTAATCTCCTGGGGGACGTCCGAGGAGATGATAGCGACGGTGAGAGGATCCTTTGCAGGCGGAAGGGGAACGAGCGAGAACGAGAGAAGAAATCCGATCATCCCCAATCCCATTGCCAGGTAGAGGGCCTTCTTCTTTTGCAGTGCGAGATAGAACGCGGTATTCGTAAAGACGATCGCTGCGGTGAGGGCCCACGGCCCAGCGACTGAGACTATCTGAATCAGCAAAGGGTATTTGTAGAGGCTCTGGTAAAGGGAGGAGAATCCCATTCCTAGAGGGCCGTGGCTCCGTAGGATCTCAAGGAGGGTGAACACGATCGGGGAGAGGATCAGAAACCCCCAAACGTGACCCCACCTGCGTCTGCTCCACCGGATCAGCCCCCCGAAGAGGGCGAAGTAAAGGGAGAGGTAGACGATGAAAAGGAGAACACCGGGGATGATGAGAGGGTTGAACCGGTAGAGGGTGAAGAGCCAGCGCAGGTCGACGAGGAAGAAGGCGATCCCGACCATAATTCCGGTGAGAAAGCCGTTCCCTTCTGCGAGGAGGGCGAGAAACGGGACGAGGACGACGAAGACGAGAAGGCCGAATGGGAACCCCGGCATGGCGAGGGCGATCCCCCCGCCGGCTAAGAGTGCGCACACGACTTTTCTCCCACGGTGGCCGGCCATATACTTCGTATCATATCGATAAACGGGGGAAAGTCATGCATCCGATCTTGCTACAACTAGGGCCGATTACCATCCGTTACTACGGGTTGATGTATGTGATAGCCATCACGCTCGGGTTCTACCTCCTGGTGAAAGAGGTACGCCGCAAGGGATTGACAACGAGGAGAGGACCCGAGGTTGTCCCCCTTTCGGTCGATAATCTCCTCGACCTCCTCCTGTGGACGATCCCCGTGGCGATCCTCGGTGCGCGGATCTACTACGTCGCCTTTCAGTGGGGATACTACGGGCATCACCTGGCGGATATCGTAAAGGTCTGGGAGGGAGGGCTCGCCATCCACGGGGGGGTGATTGCGGGGGCTCTTGCCGTCTACCTCTTTTCCAGGGTGAAGAAGATCAGGTTCTGGGCCCTTACGGATGCCCTCGTTCCGAGTTTGATCCTCGGCCAGGCGATCGGTAGGGTCGGGAACCTGATGAACGGTGACGCCTACGGAATCCCCACGACTCTCCCCTGGGGGATCCACTTCCCTTCCGACTCCCCGGCGGGGATAAGATACCCTGGCCTCGCTACCCACCCTTCGATGATCTATGAGATGATCCTGAACCTCATGATCTTCGCCTTTTTATGGTCGATCCGAAAGAGGGGCTACCGCGATGGGTTTTCAACCGCGATCTACTTTATCCTCTACTCGGTCGCTCGCGCGATCATCAGCTTCACCCGCGGGGACAGCCTCTGGTTGGGGCCGATCCGCGCTGCGCACGTAATCAGCGCCGTCCTCATCCTCGGGTTTGGTGTGTTCATCCTCTGGGGGCGCCTTTACCAAA
>CBDUVB010000068.1:0-6613 GCA_965370555.1 uncultured bacterium | reverse complement strand
CACAAGGTGAACTTCGATCTGCTGATGTCGCGACAGCGGTTCTACCACGAGGAAGAACGCTGTGCCATCGACCGCTACCTGGAATCCGAAGGAGAGAAGGCATGATTCAACCCCAGAAAACCCCGATGCGCCAGCAAGATCCCAAAGTGAGAATTCACAACTTTGATGAGGTGCCACTCGGCTACAGCGAGGAGGAAGCAGTCCGCGAAGCCGAGCGCTGTCTTCAGTGCAAGAACGCGCCATGCATCGCAGGTTGCCCCGTCAGTATCGATATCCCGCGGTTCATCGAGCAGGTCAAGAACCGACAGTTCGCCGAGGCAATTGCAACGATCAAAGAATCGAACAGCCTCCCCGCTGTCTGTGGTCGGGTCTGCCCGCAGGAGAGCCAATGCCAGGGGGTCTGCACCCTTGGGAAGCGCTTCGAGCCGGTAGAGATTGGGAAGCTGGAGCGGTTCTGTGCCGACTGGGAAGCCGAGCATGTCAGTCCAACGTCCAAGACCATGGACCTTACTAGCGGCTATCGAGTGGCGGTGATCGGAGCAGGGCCGGCCGGTCTCACCGCAGCCGGTGACCTGCGCAAGCTCGGCTACGATGTAACCATATTCGAGTTGTTCCACGTCGCCGGTGGCGTGCTCATGTACGGTATCCCCGAGTTCCGTCTTCCCAAGGACATCGTACAGAGGGAGATCTCCGCCCTGGAGGCAATGGGGGTCAAGATCGAGGTGAACAAAGTCGTCGGCCAGATCTACACCGTCGACGACCTGCTCGAAAAGGGCTACGATGCAGTATTCATCGGAACCGGAGCCGGACTCCCGCGTTTCCTCGGCGTTCCAGGGGAGAACCTGAACGGGGTCTACTCAGCGAACGAGTTTCTCACACGCACCAACCTGATGCGCGCCTTCCTCTTCCCGGAGTACGATACCCCAATCAAGATTGGTAAGCGTGTTATTACTGTGGGTGGGGGAAACGTGGCCATGGACTCCGCCCGCACCGCGCTCCGTCTGGGAGCAGAAGAGCCAATCATCGTCTACCGCCGGAGCGAGCAGGAACTCCCCGCACGAGCCGAGGAAGTCGAGCACGCCAAGGAGGAAGGAATAAACTTCCAGCTACTGACAAACCCGGTCCGGTTCATCGAGAAGGATGGAGCAATCGCCGGGGCGGAGTGCATTCGGATGGAACTCGGCGAGCCCGATGAATCCGGACGCCGGCGGCCGATCCCTATCCCTGGTTCGGAGTTCATCATCGAGGCAGATACAGTCGTGATCGCCGTTGGAAACGGGCCGCACCCGCTTGTTCCCCGCACGACACCGGGACTCGAACTTACACGACGGGGAAACATCGTCGCCGATCCCGAGACCGGTCAGACGAGCAAAGAAGGCGTCTTCGCCGGTGGGGACATCGTCACCGGCGCAGCGACCGTGATCCAAGCGATGGGGGCGGGCAAGCGCGCCGCCGCGGCGATCGATCGTTACTTGCGGCAGAAGAAGGGCTAAGAGTGCACCGGGATTGCTTGGTTTCTTAAGGAGTACGGATGAACACATGGAAAGAGAAGGCTTGCGCGCGCGTCGATGAGATCGCCGATCAACTGATCGCGGTGAGTCGGGAGATCTACAACCATCCCGAACTGAAATTCGAGGAGTTCAGAGCATCGAAGCTTCTCGCCGGGAAGCTAGAGGCGGCGGGATTCACAGTCGAGTTGGGGGTAGCGGATCTCGAAACAGCGATTTCTGCGGTTCACCCAGCAAAGAGCGACGGTCCGACCGTGGCGATCCTTGGGGAGTACGACGCCCTGCCCGAGCTCGGGCACGCCTGCGGACACAACCTGATCGCCGCCGCCGGTCTGGGAGCAGCCCTCGCCGTGGGAGCAGTCAAGAAGGATCTTCCTGGCAAGCTCATCTTCTTCGGCACCCCCGGGGAAGAGGGCGGCGGTGGGAAGGTAAAGATGGTCGACGCCGGCCTGTTCGGGGAAATCGACGCTGCAATGATGTTCCACCCCTCTTCTCATACCGTGGTCGACCGTGGGAGCCTAGCGATCACCGAGGTTGAGATCGAGTTCACCGGGAAGGCGTCCCACGCCTCAGGTTCACCGGAGAAAGGGATCAACGCCCTCGACGCGGTGATTCAGACGTTCAACGGGATCAACGCCCTGCGCCAGCATATAGAGGACGGTGCACGCATCCACGGGATCATCACCGACGGTGGAGCGAAGCCGAACATCGTCCCCGAGCACGCTGCAGCCTGCTTCTACGTACGCGCCCCGGGGAACGCATACCGTGATGAACTCCTGGAAAAGCTGCGAGCTTGCGCGGAAGGAGCGGCCCTCGCCACCGGTGCGAAGATGGTGTTTAATAGCGTTGGCCACTCGTACAAGGCGATGAAACCGAATCGCGCCATCGGCGATGCATTTGTACGCAACCTGGAAAGCTTGGGCGAGCCGCTAAATCCCCCCCCTGTAGGAAGCGGTCAGGGATCGACCGACATGGGGGACGTCAGCCAAGTCGTTCCCTCGATTCACGCCTACATCCAGATTTGTGGGGATGAAGTCGCCGGCCACTCGCGCGAATTCGCCGAAGCCTCGGCATCGAAGCGCGGGGAAGAGGTGATCCTCATCGCCGCCAAAGCGATGGCGATGACCACGATCGACCTGTTCACCGATCCCGAGCTGATGGAGAGTGCGAAGGAGGAGTTCGGGTCCGGTTAGGTGTATTCGAAGCAATCGTACCGAGAGCCTTCGAACAGAAGTTCGAGCCATGGTAACCTCACCGTTATTGATCTTAGTGCAAGGGCAAAGCGTGTATCCCGTTTGCTATTCGTAATGGTACTTAACGCTTTGTGTCGGCTGCCAGGTCTTCCACTGCAATTCGATCGTAGTCTTGTGAGTTCTGGTCACGATATCGATGCTGCCAGGACGGTACGTGGCAGGGGACACCTTTTTCTTCCCTGTCTCCATTAGTTGCCTACCGCAGGCCAGATCCATCAGTATGAACAAATTGATCCCGTATAGCTCGATCCCCCCGCCCGCAAGTGTCGTACCGTCATTGACGAAGACCGGTCCTATGGCAAAGCTTCGCTGCGGAATTGCCCTCACAGAAAGGATGTGAAGACCTGTATCGCGCGGCCACGGAGCATCCTGGAAGAGGATTTGCAGCCACTCAACAGGAAGACTGTACTTAGTCTGCCTACCCTGAACGAACAGTTCGCCTGAAACGAAGAGGCCACAGCACGCTTTCAATACCCAAAGTTCAAGAGCATCGCCGTCTATTGTTACCCTACGATCTGGAAGAGCAACCGAGCTTTCAGAGAATGCCCATATAACCTGCTCTAAGAAGGCCTTGGCTTTGGCATCAATGTCGGACAACATCTCGTTGTGCCGCTTACACAGGATTCTGGAGCCAAGCGCCTTGGAGCGCAGTGGCTTGCTTTGGGCTCCTGGCGGGACCCAACTGGCATTCGAGATCACGTGAACATCGCCAAGAAGGTCAAGAATCGATCTTGATACCCAATGCTCTTTGGAGAGTTCTGGTGAGCAGTCAGAAAGCACATTTGCATAGCAACCAGGATGGCTGTACCCAGTAGCTTTCGTGCGCGCCTCTCTTCTCAAGAGCCATCCGCCTCCTGGAGCTCATCAAGGTGAACCCTCGAGTCTAAGCTCGTTCCGCAAAGTGTATTTCTTCTCAGTAGTTCGATAAACACCAAGAAGGAAGATCTTAACATGATCTCTTTTTGGTACCTATCACTAATAATACAGTGATATTCCGATGCGCGGAATGAAGTAGTACAGAAGACCAAAATCAATAACCAAGTACTGGTCTCCTCCACCTACAAGAACAGGGTAACAAGTTCCAATCTCTATGTATGGTATGATAAGTAGCAAGGTTCCCTATCCCGTGTAGCTATTGAATCTACCTGGCTGTAAACCCCCATTGGCTGTGAAATGCCGTGTGCTAAAACCCAATGCAAGATTGAAACCGCTAACATCGGTAAGCTGATTTGCTTCGTCATAGTGCAAAGTTCCGAATGCGGGGACTCCAAAACCGAATACATGCTCAGGTTGGACCGTAGCTGTTGCAATACCGGGCAATGCTACTACAACTAGGAGCATCGTCATAATACTGATTGTCCATAATCTCATAAAGTGTTATCTCCTCCTGTAATGACCGACACACAACGTACTTCGCTTATTCGGAATACAAGCTTACGCCCAAGGCGTCGATCTCTGGGATGGTCACTTGTTGGCCGAATATGGCAGTATATGTCCTAAGGCCTTTGACTTTGCCGCACAGGTCAATGATATCCCCTTCCAGAAAACGAGGACCATCGTAATTCACCCAAAGAATGTCGCCTATGTAACCAATGTATGTGTTTCGTTCGGTCGCTACTCGCCATACATAGCCGCCAAACAGCTGTTCTTGAACCTGGATTATCTTACCACGGAAGTAGATAATACCTCCTATGTAAGATTCGTTGTTGCGAAAAAGATCGTCATAAGCAACTTCCGTAGCAATATAGATATCCTGGGTTGCATGACCACTTGCGCCAGCATCATCGTGAACAGTCAATCTCACTGTATAGATGCCTGTGGCTTGATAGACATGACTTGCTGGTGTGCTAGTCCCCGCCCTGCCGTCTCCAAAATCCCAATCATAACCGACGATTTCCCCATCTGCGTCGGATGATCCGCTTGCGTTGAAGTTTACTGTGAGAGGTGCGGTACCTACGCTGGGCGATGCTGTGAAAACAGCTGCAGGGGGACTGTTAAATAAATTACATCCGACTACCAGAGCTAAGACCATCGTGACCAGGAACACCACTGTCATTCGTCTCATGAATCTCACCGCTATCACCCCTTCACAGGGTAATGTTTTTCGTCTTGATAAACAAGACCATAAATGCTAGGATATATAGCGTAAAAAAGATGATGGGGTGAGAAACATAGCAAAGAAAGAGATTCTCGATGAACTGTCGATCTACATCCCACAGAAAAAGATGGCAGAGAAGCCGGTCGAACGCTTGATCAGATTGGGGAATAAGAAGGACCGCTCGATCAATTACATGGTAGTCGAGACGATTCTGGAAGGGAAGAAATGTTGGCGGGCGAGGTAGGCTACAGTACCATGTTACCTGCAAGCACACTAATCAGTGTTAGAAATGGAGAACCCGATGTTCAGGTATCCTGAGAATCAAGACATAGTGTCTTCACTCGATCCGATCACAGATCTCTTGGGCTTCTTGGAGTACCTGACCTCTGAGAAATACCTGCTTGACGTACTGAATAGAACCTACAGACTCAATGGTAGACCCGCGAAGGATAGGGCTCGCCAAATCATCCCGCACATGAGAACTGCTATCAGTTTCATTAGGGGGTCACTCACCAGTGAGCCTCTGTTTTCATTCCTTTCAGCTTACTATGGAATCCTTAATCTGTCAAAAGTTTACATCCTGCTCGGGCCGAGACACGCAGATCTGCCTTCGCACAGATGGCACGGCGTGGTCTACCCGGTAAACAAGAAGGACAGTCAAAGCATACTCACCGAGCAACTGGAACTAAGGAGGGGCGGCGCTTTTCCCCTTTTCTATGAAACCCTCACGGGGAAACAATTTCCTGACCGTAAGAGAATAGCAATGTGGGAGGTATACCCGTTCGTAAGCAACATCGGGGCTGAGTACAAGCTTGCGACAGGCAAAGAGAATTGCATCCAGACATTTAAGGTAGGCTGGCGACCGAACAAGAAGAAGAAAGGGCACTTGAATTGTATCCTCCAATTGGACCGGCGGACTAGCGGCAGCAGGGAATACGAGCCACGCGATTTCAAGGCATTCCTGCAATTCAAACGTGACAGAGCTAATCCAGACGTATTCGTAGGTGGCGTGTTCCCGGAAGGCACCGACTATAACGCTCCGAACGTTAGAGCGCAGTTCAACCCGGTTATGATTTACGACAACCTGTCGGATAACGATACGTTCACGACGCCTGCCTGCTCCAAACACCTGCTCATGCCAGAGGAGCTGCCTATCTTCCTGTTGTTCTTCCACATGTCCTCTGTAGTCAGGTATAATCCGGAATTCCTCTTTCGTGCTAGGGATTCGCAATACTGGCCAATGCTCTCTGCGGCTAGGCGACACTGCCTCCTGAAGATGCTGATACTTGCTTGGTCTTTCGTACACAAAACTAACCTCTCCCTAAAGCACGAGCTCGCATGATGAAGGGAGTTCAAACGAGTAGATGGAGTGAACGCCGTGAGGACGCCGGGGTCAGACCTTTATTCTTGGTGTTTCTTCGCTGGGGACTGATACTCGCAGGTTGATCATGACCTCTTCCTATACCTGCCCCTCTCCTTTGGAATTGCATCAGGCGTAACGCCAAGTTCTATCCGATTCGGAGAGTGACCTCGCGAGTTTAAAACTCGTCCCGCAAGCTGTATTCTACTTTCAACAGCATGTAGATAAACACCGAGAATGAAGATCTGCCGTCAGGCTCCCCCGAGAAGCACACCCTCGCTTCATGCTCATCTTGTATGCGACAACTCTCCAGTTGGCGAATCCGGGGACTCTGGCTTATACCTGAATCCGTGGACTAACGAACGTGAAGAGTTGCCTTTAATGCAGGCGGGAT
>CBDUVB010000067.1:0-7255 GCA_965370555.1 uncultured bacterium | reverse complement strand
GATCGCGAGGAGCTTGAGCGACGTATCCGGGTCTTCCTGGCGGAGAAACGCTTCGAGGGGGCAGGCGGCCTGACGATGACCGACGAGATCCGGGTCACCATCGCCGCGCAGGCGTGCATCCTCCTTCTGCACCGCAAGACCGATTGCTATCCCGGTCTCTACTCGATCGTCGTCTACCCGCACGCGTATCTCGCCCACCGTCGCGAACAGGACACCACAGGGATCGTCACCGAAGGGATGCAACCCCGTCTCGGGGAATCCTGGAAACAGGGAGCCATCGTCCTGTCGTGGGACGATGTCCGATTCGGTGCGGCGGACATCCACGACGGCCATAACGTCGTCTTCCACGAGTTCGCTCATCAGCTCGACGCCGAGGACGGGGAGGCCGATGGCGCACCTATCCTCCCGCATCGCTCCATGTACCTCGCCTGGGCACGGGTCTTTGGAGAGGAGTATGCGCGATTGCAACGGGATATCGAGCACGGCCAGAAAACCCTGCTCGATCGGTACGGGGCGACCAACCCCGCCGAGTTCTTCGCTGTAGCGACCGAGTTCTTCTTCGAGAAGCCAAGGCAGTTAAAACAGAAACTCCCTCAGCTCTACGACGAGTTGAGCCGCTACTACAAACAGGACCCCGCCGCCCTCGACACGTACGAGAGCTTCTGAGGTTTACTCAACTTTTCTACTGCTCGCCTTCAAGTTCAACCCGTAGTTTCAAACATTTGGCCGCAGAGGGCGCCGAGAAATTGAGAGATCGGAAGATTGAATGATCGGGAGATTGGGAGGTTCAATCACTCAATCACTTAACCCTGTTCCCACTTTCTGCGTGCTTGGGGGGTGTAGTAGCCGATTTGGAATTTACTACACCCCCCCGAGCGTTCTCGGTGATGAAAGCTTATGTTAGGCCTCCGGTCTTGCTCCGCAACCCGTGCGGAGAAGAGGTTTGTGCAACAGCCTAAGTAGAGCCGCGTTTCGCATGAGTAGCTTTACAAAACACCTGGTTTACGCTATAGTGGTTGTAACGATTTAGAAGCAGTGGGGGCGAGGCAGGAGTGCGTTGGTGCTGCATTCCTCTATTTATGGAGAGTAGAGGGCAAATGGCGGCTCCTGCTTGTGTTCGAATAAGAGTTGAATGGTATCAAATCGTGGGTAGGTAGATGAAACGACGCGTTGGCTTCGCAACTAGGGCATTTTGGTCTGTTTCCCCACACGTTTCAGATCTCTTAAAGGCGGCATTCCAAACAAATTATTTAATCTATGATATCTTTACCTCGTGCTATGCATGGATCTACAAGGAGGTTGATTCGTGATGACCGGGATGCGCCCCTCTAAGTTACTCGTTCCTCTTCTGCTTCTTTGGTTCGTATCAATGGCAGCCCTTGCGGGGCAACCCGTGATCACTGGTGTTTCGATCCCTGATGTGTCGATGAAGATCAATGATGTCGTCACGGCGACAATTTCCGTCGAGTCCGACTCGGAAACGGTGTACACGCTGAATGCAAGCAATATCGGCGGCTATGCCCTCGACTCCCTGAGCAAGCAGAATGACATCACGTACACAACGACATTCACGGTCACAGAAGGCGGAACGGACTATGCTGCTGCGGCCGACATCGCGGTGAGTGTTGAACTGGCGGACGGCGGGCTGACCAATACCTGGACCACACCCATCTTGCAAGCCAACGATCCGATCGACGCGAATCGGCCGACCCAGCCGGCTGCGCCGAATTTGGATGCGGCGAGCGATAACGGGCACTGGGACGACGATGCTATCACGAACGACAACACACCGACATTCAGCGGAGCGGCAAGTGCGGCTGAGGGAAATAGCACGGTGGACCTGTATCGAGACGGGGGTACCTTCCTGGGGACGACCACGGCCGCTGGAGATGGGTCTTGGAGCATCACGAGTACGGTGATCCCTGATGGCACGTATAACATCACGATCACCGCGACGGATGCGGCGGGGAATACGAGTACGGCATCGGATCCGTTGCCGAACGTTGTAATTGATACACAGGATCCCGATACTCCCGGCAATCGAAGCCCAGCGGACAATTCGAGGACCAATGATACCTCCCCTACCTTCTCATGGACTGAGCCGGCTGATCCAGGGGGTAGCGGGATCTACAACTACCGAGTTCAGATTTGGGGTCCACCGGACAGGAACTACTATACCACCGGCACGTCCTACACTCCGACCTTGGCTACCGGAACCTTCACCTGGCGTCTCTATGCGATCGACGTTGCGGGGAACAACGGTGACGTTGGTGCCTCCAATTGGACGCTCGTTATCGACACGACGAAGCCATCGGTGTTGAGTGTTACGCCGTCGAGCCTGGCTGATGTGGATGCAGGGCCAGTTACCATTACGATCATATTCGACGAAGATATGAATCAAACGGTGAATCCAACAGTGACAGTTGAGGATCTCTTTTCCTCGTCGTATGCCACCAGCAATCCCGCCTGGACAGACGCAACGCATTTCGCATGCCGGTTTGAGTTCGTCGATGACAACGATGACACTATCGGTCAGTATCACATCTCTGGAGCACAAGACTTGGCCGGCAACACGATGGATCCAGACAACACCAATGCAGTTGATGTCGACACCGAGAACCCAACGATCACCTCGATCACATCGTCGACGCCGGATGGCTGTTACAACGTTGGAGACGACGTCAACGTGACGGTCGCCTTCTCCGAGAACGTGACGTGTAGCGGGGACTTCTTCCAGGTGCCCCTCGACACTGGGGACGTCATTCAGTGGGGAGCCTTCGCCTTGACCGACACGATCTCAGGTACGTATGGCGTCGGTTCCGAGGACAACAGCTGCGATCTCGATTCCGGCATCCCATCGCTTGCAGGAGTTGCGACGCTGAAGGACGCCGCTGGCAACGATGTGGACCTAGTGCCTTCCCCACCGACATCGATCGCCAACGGCTCAAATATCACGGTCGACACGACCGCCCCGGTGATCAATCCCATAGCGAGCGCTGAGACCGTTGAGTGCGATGGAGAGGGGAACGTTACCTATCTCAACACGTGGCTCAACAGTCATGGCGGGGCGAACGCAACGGATAATTGTAGTGGGGTGACGTGGACGAACGATTTCACGGGCCTGTCCGACGACTGTGGTGAGACAGGTTCGGCGCTGGTGACATTCACCGCAACGGACGACTGCGGTCTCAGCTCAACGACCCAAGCGACGTTCACGATTGAGGACACGACCCCGCCGAGCATCACAACACCAGCGAGTAACGAGACGGTGGAGTGTGACGGAGCCGGGAACACCACGGAGTTAAACGCGTGGTTGGCGAACCACGGTGGTGCGATGGCGAGCGACACTTGCTGTGGCACCGACGTCATCTGGAGCAACGACTTCACGGACCTGTCCGATGATTGTGGAGAGATAGGGTCGGCGCTGGTGACATTCACCGCCACCGACTGCTGTGGCCTCAGCTCGACGATCCAAGCGACATTCACGATTGAGGATACGACCCCGCCGAGCATCACAACACCGGCGAGTGACGAGACGGTGGAGTGTGACGGAGCCGGGAACACCACGGAGTTGAATGCGTGGTTGGCGAACCACGGTGATGCGGTGGCGAGCGAGACCTGCTGTGGCACCGACGTCACCTGGGGCAACGACTTCACAACCCTGTCCGATGATTGTGGAGAGACGGGTTCCGCAACGGTGACGTTCACCGCGACCGATGCTTGTGGTAACTTCTCGAGAACCGAGGCGACGTTCACGAGTGAGGACACGACGAAACCGGTGATCAACGCTCTCGTGGTCGATGATCATGTGCTGGTGAGTGCAGATTGTTGCGAGACGACGGTCACCTTCACGGCCAACGTTACGGATCAATGCTGTATCGTCCCAGACAACGTTGCGGTCACAGTAACGCTGCCGACGGACAACGCAATCCTGGAGAACATCGTTGTCAACCGGGTACAGAACGGGCAAGGACGGGTCGATATCACGGGAAGTGCGGATGTTCGCTGCCTGACGAATTGCCCGGCGCGGGTGGAAGTTTATATCGAGGCGACCGACTGCTGCGGCAACAACGCAATCCCGGTGACCTCAACAGCGACCGAAGGTCGAGTCTACGACGAGACGGCGCCCGAACCGAAAGACGATCCGAACGGCGATGAGGACCGCAGCGCAAGCGACAATCTCGAAGTGCGGTCGGATGACTACGGACAGCACCGGCTGATGATTCGTCAGGACACACCGGTGCGTATCGATGTCGTCTACAACGATTCCGATAACTGCTCGACATGTACCTGTGAGAAGCACCTTTGGATTGACGATATCGTCACGCCGTCTGGGTACGGAACGGCAACGATCGAGGATTCTGAGAGCAGCGTTTCAGACCCCGGTACGGCAATCCGTTATGCCCCGTATCACGGCTACTACGGAAAAGATGAATTCACCTACCGGATCGTTGATGCATGCGGGAATGTCTCGCAAGAGGCGTCAGTGTTCATAGAGGTAATTGCCCAGACCGTGATGGAAGATCTCTGCCTTACGACTTGCGTCGATACAGCGGTGTCGTTCGATGTCACGGCGACGGACCTGTGGATCGATCCCGACAGCCCCGGCGAGATCCCGTTTGTATTCAGCATCGTCACGCCGCCGATGCACGGGGTGATCAGTGGGGATCTGGGCGCTGTGACCTACGCGACCCACGGTGGGATCGAGTCAGCGACGATCACCCTCATCTACACACCTGCGGCCGGTTTCGTCGGGCGTGATGTACTCACCCTGCGGTTCGCCGATCCGTTTGGCGGGTCTTCTACCGCAATGGTGGATATCGCGGTGATCGAGTGTGCAGAGCAACCAGGGGCGCCACCGCTGTTCATCCTTCAGCAGGGAGAGATCTTCCCGCTGATTGTGCCGCTGACGTTTGCTGTGGTCTACGAAGCGGCGTGGGAAACGGTCACGCTGATTGCGGAGACCGACGGCGCAGTGTACCAAGGCACGCTTTCCGCAACGTGGGAGGAGTCAATTGGCAGGTACGTCCTCAAGTTGGACACGGCAGCGCTACCACCAGGGCTGTATCAGATGACGATCCCGCTCGGCAACGGCGAGACAGTCACGTTGATGATCCAAGTGGGTGAAGCTGAATGAGGCTGCGGGGGATATCGGGTGTTGGATTGTTGGTGATGCTGTTGGGGTGTGTAGCGTTCGGAAACGTTGCCCCGACGATGGAGGATCAATACGTCACCACCGTGCAGGATACCGCGGTGACGTTCACCCTGCGCGCTCAGGATGAGGACATCGACCCGCTCGATCCGGGGGGGCACCCAATGAGGTTCGTGATCCTGGACGGGCCGACACACGGGGTGCTCATCGGCGATCTAGCTGAGATTCGGTACGTCGGTCCACATGATGCGCTCGTCGAAGTGACGTATGTGCCTGCTACTGGGTTTGTAGGGATCGATTACGTGACGATCACCGTGATCGATCCGTTCGATGAGACCGCATCAGGGACGACAACGATCCGGATCGACGTCGAGAGAGCGCGGCGGATAGGATCGTTCTCGGGTAGCTGGGATACGTCACTCACCTTCAACGTGCAGACGTTCGGCGTCACCGCGTTTCGCACGAAGTTGACCGCGGTGTACAGGATCGGGCAGTTTGTGGCTCAGGGGATTGCTAACTGGAAGTACGGTACGGCTGGCCTGATCTTCGACTCCTTGCGATTCCAGGCCGACTTTCCGTTGGGAGACATGCTCAAGGTCAGTTCTACGCTTGCCTTCGATCCAAACGGAAGCTCACTGTTCGACTACTGGCGTACGACGACGAGCTTCAGCCTTTTCGACATATCCTTCAATCACACCTTCTACCTCACAAAACCGCAGACGGATTCCTACCAGACGATCGTTGTGCGGGGGAGCGTGGGCGATGTGCGCTACAGCAACACGGTAACCTTCGACATGAATGAAGAATACGGCTTCTGCTTCAGCCGTGAGAACCTTAGTCTCTCCTGGATGTGGTGCGACTTACAGGTGAATTCGACGTTGAGCATCACTGACGGGGGGTTCCAAAGCATCACCCTCAGTGCGAGCGATTACCCGATACCCAGCCTTGTGGTACCGCACTTCGGCCTCTATTTGGATCTTTCGCTGTTGTTCACCCCGACGAGCAAGATACTCACCCCGACGTTCAGACTGAAGACAGCATGGATCGACTGCATAAAGCTGCTGACGACACTGGAGACGAGTGGAGACCCTGACACATCGATAAATGGGTTCAGCATCTACGGGATCAAGCTCAAGCACGCATTGGGGGATGGGATCACGATCCAGATGGCGACCTCGTTCGACAGCGCGAAGAACTCCTCTGTAACCGGGCAGAGCGACTACTTCGAGCTGTTCCTCCTCTCGGGGACGACGACGTCTTGCTGTGGTACTCCTGGGACGTGGAGTGTGGCAACGTACTTCGCATGTTCATCGGCAGAGCTATTCGACTGGGGGATGACGCTGTTCAAGCTCGACATGGGGCTCACCAACGAGTTCAGCGCATCCACAGAGATCGCGATCCGCTCGGGAACGTTCAACGAGCCAACGCTGGAGCTCACCTTCGGCTGGACAGCACGTTGGTAAGATGAGTGCCGGTCTATTCCTCGATGTCAGGTTTCCTCCGCAGGCGTTTCTTCGTTGCCCGTCGCTTCTTGTAGGCGAGGATCTTATTTCGTACGCTCCGGGGGATGACGGTCGGGATACGTGGTTGCGGTGGTTGTGAAAGAGTCTCCAGTCTTCTCCTCAGCTCTTCCAGTGCGATCTGCTTATTCCGATACTGACTGCGCTCGCGTTGACAGGTCACGACAATCCCTGTGGGGGAATGGCGAATCCTGACCGCTGTCTCGCGCTTGTTGACGTTCTGACCACCCGGTCCACTGGAGCGGAACGTCTCCACCACACACTCGGTAAGAAGATCTTCGTCGGAGCTCGGAATATCCGGAATCATTGTGGCCAGCCTCCCCTTTCAATCATTGTACCGCAGACGCGGGGAGAGGGAGACACGGAGATACGTCTCCCCCTCCTGCCTTTCTGCGTGCTCGTCCTTAATTCAAGAGATCGATGATCTCCTTGGGTAACTGTTCCAGACCGGTATCCCCAATCTGAACGTACACCTCACCGACCCGGATGATCACGTGCTCCCCCAACGCGAGGTGCGGGGCGATCCACGGCAGGCGTTCGACAGTGCGTTGGCACACGGATCGCGCAAGTGTGCATAGATAGA
>CBDUVB010000066.1:0-7474 GCA_965370555.1 uncultured bacterium | reverse complement strand
GGTCTATTCACGGAGACCGGTTTTTTTCAGTACTTGGCAATACGAGCGGCCAAACTTGCTGGGGGCAAGCCGTGGCTCCTGTTGGTCTACCTGGGGCTCGTTACCAGCCTCGTATCGATGGTCCTCGACAACGTTACTACGATCATCATCATGATCCCGGTGACCTTGTCCATGGCCGATATCCTGGGGATATCCCCCATGCCATTCCTGATAAGCGCGGTCCTCCTCTCCAACATCGGTGGCGTGGCAACGCTGATCGGAGACCCTCCTAATATCCTTATCGGCTCCGCAGCCGGATTCAGTTTCACCGACTTCCTGACGCACCTAGCGCCGATTGTCATTGTGGCTTGGGGCATCGCTCAACTGATCCTCCTCTTCCTCTTCCGTTCCTTCCTCAAGCGCAAGCCAAAGAACGTCGATCGTCTTATGGGAATGAACGAACGCCAGGCAATCACCGATCCCCTCACTACGTCCCGAATGCTAAAGGTGTTAGGGATAACCGTCTTCCTCTACCTTATTCATGACAAGATCGGCCTCGAACCGGGGTTGGTCGCGCTGATCGGCGCCTGTCTCGGCCTCCTATGGATAAGACCAAAACTCGATCAGCTCCTAAGCAATGTCCATTGGGATGTCCTGCTATTCTTTATGTCGTTGTTCGTTATCGTCGGTGGATTGGAGGCGGGAGGGATCCTCACCTTGGCTGGAAGAGGAATTCTCCTGCTGACAGGGCATGGGATGGCCGTCGCCGCACTCGTGATTCTGTGGGTGAGTGCCTTCGCATCGGGGGTGCTCAGCAATGTTCCGTTCACCATCGCCATGTTGCCCATCTTGAAGGGGCTGGCAAGCCAAGGGATCTCTATCGGTCCACTGTGGTGGGCCCTCGCTCTCGGAGTAGGCTTTGGAGCTAATATGACGCCGATTGGAGCTGCGTCAAATGTGTTCGTCGTCTCCCTTGCAGACAGTGTGGGAGAATCTCTCACGTTCAAAGAATGGCTTAGAAACGGATCCACGATTGCCTTCGCAACGTGCGTGGTTGGAAGCGCGGCCCTCCTCCTCGCGATCCAGCTTGGACTACTGTAGAATCTGTTTAACAATGAGCCCCCATATGCTCGTCCTGCTTGGGGAATAGGGCACGGCCTTTCTCGATTCGGTCTGGAGAAAAGATGATTGCCAAAGTAATACTGCCTCTTCCGCTAGACCGGGCGTTCGATTTTCTTGTCCCGGATGAACTGGAAGCGAAGATCGCGGTCGGTAAGCGGGCCACGGTCAGGTTTCAAGGGGTGGAACGCTTCGGGATCGTCACTGCGATCGAGAAAAAGAGTGAGCTCGAAGGGCCGTTGGAGTCAGTTCTTGCGGTGGGTGTTGGTCCGTCATTCTCAAGGGAGGCGCTCGACTTCTGCTCGCGCATCGCAAGCGACAATCTCTCCCCACCAGGGATCTTCCTGAACCGGCTCCTTCCCAAATGTGTGAGTGGCGTGCAAGAGCGCTTCTTTGCTCCCATTGGAGTAGTGGGCAATCTCATCTCGCACCTGGAGACGCTCTCCCGGCGCGCACCACGCCAGGCCGCAGTGCTACGCTCGCTCCTCGTATCAGAGGGGCCGTGTTCTGAGAAGACCCTGCGGGGCGACCTCGGCTCAATCCGAGGAACACTCGACCGTCTTGTCGAGAAGGGTCTCATCGAGGAGACACCTCCCCTTGGCATCGTACCCCAAAAGTTAGGAGATCCTCCGCCTTGGGTGAAGGGACTGCTACAGGTTCTTCCATGCGCTGGACAGGCCCTCCTCTTTTCCGATGTCCGCTGGGAGGGGTACGCCTACCTTGCCAAAGCGGTCCTCGAATCAGGGAAGAGCGTCCTCGTCCTCGCTCCGGAGATCCTCCTTGCGCGACAGCTTCACTCTTACCTGCAAGGACGATTGGAGATGCGTGTGGAACTCTACCACAGCGGTCTCCCGGAGGGAGAACGCGGGAGAATCTGGGAATCGGCGCGGGGTGGAGAGGCAGGTCTGCCTCCGGCACGCCTGTCTCAGGTGCACCTGTCGCAGGCGTGCCTAATCGTCGGCACACGCTCTGCCCTCTTTCTCCCTTTGGATGATTTAGGACTTCTGATCGTCGATGAGGAACAGGACCGCTCCTACAAACAGGATGAGATGATCCCTCACTATCATGCCCGCACCGTGGCTGCGGCCCGTGGGGAGGGAGCGTTCCTCCTCTTCGGATCGGCCGCTCCTTCGCTTGAGACCTTTCATAAGGCAGAGCGCGGCGCAATCACCCTTATTCGGCCTCCTGTCTCACCTAAGGAGAGGGAGGTGCGGATCGTGTCGATGAACAAGGAGAAGGAACTCTTTAGTGCTGAGCTCCTCGCCGCGGTTGCGCGGACGCTCGAACAGGGGAGGCGAGTCCTCCTCGCCGTGAACCGACGGGGGTCCTTCCAGGCGATCCTGTGCAAACAGTGTGGCCAGCCTTTGCGGTGTCCGCACTGCGGGGGGAACCTGACCTACGGCGTGCGCTCCGCACAGCTCGTCTGCCGTATTTGTGGGACGGCGCAATCGCGGATGGTCTGTCCTCACTGTGGATCGCGTGCGCTCCGTTTCGTAGGAGTGGGGAGCGCGCGGGTAGAGGGCGAGATGAAAGAGCGTTTCCCTTCTGCTCGTGTCGTCCGCATCGATATGGACACGTTGCGTACCCGTGAGCAGGAACATGTGGCAGAACGAGCGTTGAAGGGGGAGGGCGAGATCCTGGTCGCCACCCCGATGGTTGCCAAGGGGCCGCCCCTGCCACGATTGGGCCTTGTGGGAGCTATCGGGGTGGACGCGCTACTGGCCTTCCCCGACTTCCGCGCCGCGGAGCGAACCTATCAATACCTCACCGGACTTCTCGGAAGGCTCTCTCCAGAACAGGGGTCCCTGGGGCAGGAGTCCCTGAAAGGGGAAGCGATCGTGCAGACTCATTATCCCGATCATGTTGCCATTCTCAGCGCACTGGATGGGGATTATGATCGTTTCTACGCGGCCGAGATTTCCGAACGAAAGGAACTCTTCTACCCGCCGTTCTCGCACCTTGCCCGGCTGACTCTCCCCACACGTGGAAGAAGGGGGCAAAAGGACGGGGAAGAACGCTTGCTCTCCCTTCTTCATCAATTTGAGGTAGAGATCCTTGGCCCGGCACCCCATCCGACCCGGCGCGTGTGCCAGGTTCTCCTTCTGAAGGGGCGGACGCGAGGAGCAGTGCGTGAGGCTTGCGCCGCCGCGCAGCAAGGCTTTCCTCGGATCGAGATCGATATTGATCCCGAGAGAATCTAGCTTAGGTGAATCTCGATGATATCCTTGTCGGCGAGGGGATGCGTTGAGGGGACCTGTTGGCCCTCGAATCGGCCCGATCCCCAGACGCGGATGTAGCGGACCCGATCTACAAAATCACGGTGCACCGCTCTGACCGCATCGAGTGCAGTGCTCCCCACGGGGAGCACGTACGGCTCGCCCATATCGGGTGATTTCCCCGGAAGCTTAGTGTAGATACGGATTACGTCGAGAGCGGTGAAAACCTCTTCTCTCAACGCAGCCAACCCTGTTTCTTGCGCCACGGAGATGGAGAGCACTGGGAAGAATGAGGAGAGTTCATCGTGAGACGTGCGATGATCGCTAAGGTCTTCCTTGGTAAGGACGATGCGGCATGGAACCTCCATGATCCGCTCCTCTTCTTCCAGACGCGTCCGTTGCACCACGAGCTTGATATGCCGCTCCTCCAGGAGGAGGACGATCTCCTCTACTGCTTCGGAGAGCTCCTCCATGGCGTGGCTTCCATCGAGGATGAGAAGGGAGAGGTCCGATTGACGGATCAGGCTGTACATCCAGGACTCCGAGTACTCCCCCGTGAGAGGTGGAAGGTCGATAAGTTGGATTGGAACGTCTTCAAAAGCCATCATCCCGGGCATGGGGAGCGTCGTCGAATAAGGATAGTCAGCGATCTCGGGGTGGGCGTTGGTCAGTGCAGAAAGAAGGCTCGATTTACCACAGTTTGGCGGACCGAGGAGGACGACTTGGCCTGCCCCTTCGCAGTCGATGTGATCCAGCCGCGAACCCTTACCGTGCCTCGTGTGCGACTGGGGGTCCCGCAGCTTCGCGATCCGCCGCTTGATGTCCCCCTGCATCTTGTCGGTCCCCTTATGCTTAGGGATCGTAGAGAGCATCTTCTCCAGGGCGGCAAGCTTCTCCTGCGTGGTCTGCGCTGCTTGTAGCTCCTTGCGTGCCTTCAAGAAATCGGCTGTCAGGTTAGCTGGCATCCTTCCTCCTTTCAGGTATTAGGGTAGCTGGAGGCGTGCGACATCGCAACGCCCGGCCTGAGGTAGCTCACTCGTTGTGTGGAATCTTGACCGTGCTCCCGCCGATGAACTCTCGCACCACCGCATCGCCCGGGATGAAGGTGAGGTCGTTCACCTGCTCAAGCGAGAGTCCCTCTACCGCTACGAACAGTTTCTCGATCCGTTGGTAGCGGATGCGGGCATCGATGAATGTCGCGTACTGATCGAGGTCGTTGCGCTTCGGCCAGATTCTCTCCTCGTCAGAGAAGAACGGTTTCAACGCGGGGAGGTCGAACGGCATCCCCCCGTTCAAGACGTGATCGGCAAGCCCTTTTAAGGGGATGATCGAAAACAGTTCGCCGGCACGGACATAGCGCCAGTGAAGTAGGGTCGACAGCGGCGGGTGGTTGCGGTGCTTAACATCCCGCAGCATCCGGCGCAGGAGACGAACGTCCTCGAATCTGGTCAGGTGCCGCCCAGTCCACACCATATCGTAGAGTGGTTCCATCACCTCGATCTCGTAGAGTGGATTCATCGCCTCGATGTACAAGCGGAAGATCGCAGAAGAATCGATCCCCTCTATCATCGGCGGATAGAATCCGTGCAAGCAGTCGAGGAGCAGGATCTGATCAGGATCGCGGTGCACTCTCTTTGTCCCAGCCCGCCGTCCCTCCTTGAAGCTATAGATCGGTTTGTCGATCGTCTCTCCGGCAAGGAGGGTGCGCAGGTGTGTGTTCAGCAGCTGGATATCGAGCGCCTCTGGCGTCTCGTAGTTCCGATCGTTGATCCAGTCAGTCGGGTGCTCGATCAGCGGCCAGAAGTAGTCATCGAGGTTGAGCATGAGGAAACGCAACCCTTGTTTTTGCAGTCGCTGTGTCAACTTAACCGTGGAGGTCGTCTTTCCCGAGGATGACGGCCCACTCACCCAGATCATCTTGATTTCGTCCCCTGCTTCAATACGGGCTATTACCTTCGCAGCAGCCTCGTCGAGAGATCCTTCATAAGCGGAGAGCGCATCATCGATAAGCTGCTTGATCTTGCCACGGCGCACGACCTCGTTCAGTCCCTCGACCGTATCGCACCCGTGGGTGCGGTTCCATTCGATCAGAGGGTCCATCTGCTTAGGTGGGTAGCCGTTGCGTACGAACTGTTCCTCGGTAATCGCTCCCTGGCGCACCCAGTGGTGCCCCCAGCGAAAGCAGGTATAAGCATCGGCCGTGCGGGTGAACCCCGTGCTCCGCAGTACGTGAAGGACGGCATCTTGAACATCCTCTACTGTGGGGGGGAAGTTTGAGACACCGTGATGGGGATCCCCATTCAAGACGACCACCACCAGATCGGAGAGGAAACGAGCGATTCCCTCATCCGTTTCCCCAGCAGCGAAGATTCGCTCATTGATATCCTTCTGGTAGTCCTGTTCGAATCCACCGTTGGAGTCAGCTGCACGCCGTATTGCCCTCACGATCCGTTCTTGATCGAACGTCACCAGGGCATGGTTCCGCTTCATCACCTTACCTATCTCGTTCACAACGGCCATAGTCTCAGGATTATACCGTGATTGGGGGAGGGATAGAAGGGATGCACTGATAGTGATGCAATGAGTGAGATACTGAGCTCTTTTACGATCTGGCAGTGGGTAATCTACGGTCTGTCTCCGAGCAAATTCATCTTATGTCTTACCCCGACGTCAATGCCGATGGGTTCGCTCCTTAAAGCGGTGGGCCATTCGGCTGATCCCCTTATTGAATAGGTAGACCAGGCCAATCCCTACGATGATGAACTCAACGAGTTTGAACATAAGTGAGAAGGCGACTGCCCCCTCTTTCCTCACCCCTACTAACTTGAAGATACCGATCAAGCCGGCCTCGCCGGTTCCCAATCCACCGGGGGTGATCCACAGGAAGAAGGAGAGCATGATGTTGAGAGTGAATAGGAGTGAGAGTTGGGTGAAGTCGAACGTCTGATTGGATGAGAAGTGAAAGAAGACCTGCGGCCGCATGTATACGAGGAAGTTTGACAGAAGCTGGACCAAGAAGGCAAGGAGTGTCCCCTTCCAGTGACGGGTGAACGCCTCGTAGATCTCATCCTCTGTCTCAGCGACATGAGTCGCAGCACGTTCGATCCCGTTGTGCCACCGGCGGAAAGGATGCTTCAGTAGGCGGATCAATCGGCTTATCCACTTGTAGTTGCCGGCGAAGTTTATGAGGCCGATGACGATCCAGAACGCGATAAAGGCGACTCCGATAACGACGACACGCCTCTCTCCCATTGCGACTTGCGGGGATACAAGAGCATAGAAAACCCCAATAAAGATGAACGCGATCAGGCTTAAGGCCCCTAGGAACCGGTCAACCACAACGGTAGCAAAGACGCGAGTGGTAGGAGCCGAGGTTTGGCTAGCCACCATCAGCGCGCGCACCGGCTCCCCGCCGAAGTAGAGAGTGGGAGTGACGTAGCTCACTGCGAACCCGCTCAATCGTGCCCCAACGATGCGCCGAAAAGGAAGCTTGATCCCGTAAGAGATGAGGATGATCCACCAACTTACGATCCAGGTGACCGCGGTGAGAACCACGTTCCCTATTACTGCAATGATCCCTACGGCCCCCAGGGCGTGGACCTGCGCAAGGATGCTGCGCCAGCCCACGTAGTAGAGAACAACACCGAGAAGAACGAGTCCGGCTGCGATGGAGAGTGCATAGCTCAGCCTCTTCCTGCCTGGTCTATTCATGAAGGAATACTAGCATGGGATTCATAGATGATTCAAGTTTAGCTGAGATATCCGAGTTGCTTCAGGCGTTGCCGCAGTTCCTCATCCTCGGCTTCGTTCCCCTCTCGATTGGCTGGGTCGCTCCGGGATGGTTCCCGCTCGATCCATCGTGGGGTTTGTCTTGCCCACTGTTCGGTGAATGCCTCCTCCCAAATCCTCCCGTCCATGTAGGTAGGGATCGGGCAATCCATGAGGTAAAGGAGATTTGCGGCGAGGTCGGTGAGGGTTGCGCCACGCAGAATGTGATTGCGCTTGAAGGGCTCACCGACGGCGATGAGGATCCCCTCCATGCGGTGGGTCGCGCGGAGGAGAGGGCGGTCGAAGAGCCTGTTGGAGTAGAACCCCGATGCTCCGCTTCCTACTGTGCGTAGGTCCAGCGGAAGGAAGAGGATATCGGGGGCCTGGTCGAG
>CBDUVB010000065.1:0-7507 GCA_965370555.1 uncultured bacterium | reverse complement strand
CGTGATTACGTCACTCAACCACGCAATATGTAGCATTCACTGTCGAACGCCTGCAGTGGGTCATTATTAAAAACCTATGAGGAATGCAGGAACCCAGGAGGACTCACAAGTGGAAACTGCAGGAAATCAGACCCTTTCCTGGATTCATGGCTTCCTTAGCGATCTTGGCGTCTTGAGTGAGTGCAACGAACGGGCGAGAGAACGGCATTCTATCATTTGCGGTCAGGAGTTCGTTACCCACTCGAAACGACAAAGAGCCCCTTCTCCAGACTTGCCCTGCGTTCTTAGTACACGAAGATCGTCAGGACGATCGTCTTCTCCGCAGGTCCGGCCTCCCAGGGGCGGCGATAGGAAAAGGTCAGGATTCCATGCCCTGCTGTGACTGCTCTGTAACGGAAGTAGAACATCCCTCCCGCGCCCATGAGATCGGAATCGGGGTGGTAATCGAGGCCTTGGATCCGTTCTAAGAGGCCGCTGGCAGGCTCCTCCTCGATCTCCCATTCATAGCCGGTCGTCGGATTTCCGTGAAGCGCGATCAGCAAGAAGTCTCCTTCTCTTAGGGCGATTGTTTGACCGTCACTCTCCTCGTCGAACAGCCGGTAGACAAGAAGCTCGATACCGCAGATCGATGCACGAGAGGAGACACGCCCCGATTCGCTCGCCATCCCCGGTGAAACGACCTCGATCTTCGCGCGAAACTCGCCGATGCTGGTATCGATCACCACAGTATAAGCCCCCACCTCGGCCAGTTCGCCAGAAGGGTGAACGAGGTCCACTCGCCCAACCCACTCGTCATACATGATGGGAAGGGGCATCTGGTCTCCGATTCCCAAGGAGACGGGATCTCCGTCAGCATCGAGCACGCGCAGCCCAGTAATCATCACCGGCCCGCACAGACACGAGCACGGCTCCTCGCGGTTGATTTCCAGAGCCAGGGAAGCCCCCTGTTCGAATACAAACGTCCCGACCGTCGCTCGCACCGGTCCATCCGAGGAAGACGACGCCGACGCGCTGCTACTCTCAGCGACAACTCCCGTTCCAATGATCGGCAACACCAACAACACCATGATCACCCCACGAAGGATTCTTCCATTCATCGTTATCACCTCAGCCTAACCTACCCGCAGCCGGGAAGACGGTTTCATCGCGCGCCAAGAACCTGTTTCAGGAGGAGGCAGGAATCAAGAACCCTGTGGCAAAATTACAGGGTCCTTGATTTTGTAGCTATTCAGCCTTATGAAGGCTTATCTGCAAGATAAGCCCCGCTATTGCGCCGGGAAGAATCCCGGTAAGGGCTCCGAATAGTCCACCTCCAAAGATGCCCAGACCCACAACATCCCAGGCGTTCTTCCACTCGCCACTTACATTGATGAAGTTCGGATTCACGGCATAGTTTGCACCCATTAAGGTTCCAATAGTCAGACCACCGATAATGGCTCCTTCCACCATCCCGCCAAGCGCGCCGAGAAACAGGGAAAGCCATTTGTCGCTTTCTACACTCATGATCTGAAAGAATCCACTTGTAGTCAGCATCGATGAAGCCATGCCCACAACAGCCGTAGGGACAAACACCGCGAGCTGTTGCAGTAGAGGTGCCTCCGAATCACTGAACGCAATGAACCCGATGTAGGTATCCAATGCAAGACCAATCGCTACCCCGGTTCCAATCGAAGTCCAGTGCAAAACCGGATTGTCTATGTCTACTGGTTGTGCAGAAGTAGAGATTAAGGGACTGAACAACAAGAGAAGAACAAGCGGAACCACAACAGCCTTCGTTTTCATCGTGGAATGCAGTCTATACTGAAGCAAAGAGTAAGTCAAAAAGCTCAGACACAACGCCTACTCAAACCTCAGTACCCTGAGGGGACTTGAATTCGCCTGCTTTTGCAACAGAATGTCCTTTTGATGCTAAACCCATCGGCGTTGAAGGGTTCTCGTGTGGGACACTTCTAGCGCTGCAGCAACTGACGTATAGCCTTCTCCAATGTCTGCCGGTGGACACATCGCAGCACAAATACCCCGTTTTCTTCTACCTCAAAGAAGATCCGGTAGTCGCCAATCCGTAGCCGCCTTAACTCCCCTTTGGGGTCTTGCGCAATTGCCTTGATTGCATCGCCATCTGGGGATGGATCTTCTTCAAGCCTCTTGAGCCCCTTAAGGACTTGATAACGCCGGTCGGCTGGAAGACGCCTAAGTTCCCTTCTCGCTTTGTGTGTTACCTTGACTTGAAAACTCAACTTTTACCCTATAGCTCGGCCGCGGTTTCAGCTATCAGGTCGTCCAGATCAGACACACGTCCTGCAGCTGCATCAGCACGAGCTTCTCCCAGGCCCTCGCGTAGCTTTGGATCGGTCAGCATGACAAGCCCCTCAAGATCCTCTTCAGCAAGATCCCGGATAACAGCGATTGGTTTCCCATAGCGGGTGACAAAGACCGGGTTTCCTTCCCCAACCTTTCGCAAAATCTCAGCTGTACGGTCATGGAGGTCTCTTACGTTTACAAACGGCATGATTCACCTCTGACAGTTGATATATGGCTACTATTGTAGCAACAAAACGGTCGATGTCAATCGAGAAACAATCGTTCCGAATGAAGTTGAAAGTTACGCACTGATCCCTATTCTAGCAGCTTCCCGAGGACGAAGTGTGCAAAATCGAGGTAGAGGATCAGCCGCAGGGCGTTCTGTTTCGTTCCAAAGGCAATCGAGGTTCCGTGTTCCACGGCGTGACGATTCAAGGTCCCGTCATCTGCGAATTCGATGAACTTGACGAACCGGTAGAAGGAGAGATCTTCCTCCCCGATGAGTCGGGATAAGATCTCGCGGATCAACGCCTCCACCGTGACGAAGATGCGGTTCTGGGCGCCGATCAATTCCTCAAGCTCTGCTTCAGCCGGATTGGCGAGAGAGAGGAAGTCCCACATCACCCCTTCTGGCTGGGGGAAGAGGCCGTAGATCGCGAGGGAGTACTCCCCACGACAGTAGGCGGAGAAGGCATCTCGGATGATCTTCTCCCGCCGGCGGAACGGTTCCAGATCGAACCAGTGATCGACAAGTTTTTCCAGATCTTCATCGGGCCAGAGCGTCTCAAGGTAGGATCCAAGGTCCTCTTTCTCCAGATCCTCCACGTGCTTGGTGCCCTTCGCCAAAGCGGTCGGCGAGAGAACGAACCCGGCCCGCGCCAGACGTCCGATTGTATTACCTTTGTCTCCCGCTCCTTTCCTGTATGCAGCCGCAGCCGCGGAAAGCCCTCTTTCCAAATATGACTTCCACGTCGCGATCGCCCGCTGAAAGATAGCCTCGTTGTGGCTCGACCTCTTCATCCGCCACGCGTTGCGGAACGCGTTGTAGAACTGTTTTTCTTTCTTCGGGCGAAAGAAAGGGAGAAGGCCATTCGCCTCGGCGATCGTCAGTGCCAGCGGGCGCAGGACCTCTTCGGGAAGGCGTATCCAATCCTCGTGCACGAACGACGGTTCGATTAACAGGAATTCGATGAGCGCCAGGAAGAACCCGCGTGCCCGCTTTGCGCGTTCTGCCTGGACGAGTTCCTCCTCGGTCGGGATAAGACGTAGCCGCACCCGGCCGATCCCCTCGATCGTTACCGCTCCTTCCTCACGCGTCATCTTGGAGCAAAGACTACCACCCCGGCGACATGATCCCAGGGGATGACGATGTTCTCCGGGGTGCTCGCCCAGTTATCGTGTACGATCACCCAGAGTGTGTTCGGCAACGGATCCCTCGCCCCATCCGGGTCTCCCTTTATGAACCCGACTACGGTGACCGCGTGCCCTATCCCTTCTTTCTCATTCCATTCCTCGATCGGGACCTTGGGGTTCTCCTTGTGCAGCACCTGGGTGGAGGAGAGATGCTCGCCCCATTCGGCAAAGTAAAGAAGAACCTTCTCGCTGCCGATCTCAACCTCTTCCTTCTCGATAATTACAGGGTTCCAATAGGTGAAACAGGCTACAGGAGGGATTTGTTCCTCAATACTACCCATGAGAAAATCGAGTGGCTCCTCCCACGCGTTCCCCTCTACAAGCTCACTATGCCAATCTAGTCCGCGCTTCTCGCTGAACTCCGGCGGCGGGGTTTCATACAGGTTATCGCGGTCCCAACGGGCGTACTCCATCACGCCGGGAGGGATATCCTTACGGAGCGTTCCCGAAGAATGATATCGAGCGTTTTCCCTATCGGGACTCCCCTCTCCGTTGGTCGCCATGAAGTATCCCAGGTATTCGCTGAGCTCCAGCGGGTCAAGGCCTCCGGTAACTCCATGTGCCCAATCAAAGCCCACTACCAAGTCCAGAAACACAATCGAATTGGCTG
Source organism: uncultured bacterium (assembly GCA_965370555.1). Taxonomy (GTDB): domain Bacteria; phylum Bipolaricaulota; class Bipolaricaulia; order UBA7950; family UBA9294; genus JAJOKK01. The sequence goes on along the minus strand of CBDUVB010000065.1, from coordinate 3,183 downwards.
TTGCAAGCGGAGCACACCAGTTATCCACCGAGTGAAAATGGAGGGTGTTGCTCGGGGGTTGACTCGCGTCGGGCACATTAAGAATGAATAGACCCGCGGCATCGCCGACACCAATCTCTTCGACGTATTCTTCCGGCACTGCTACACCTGCAACGGTTATTGCGAAGACTAGAATCACTACACCGATCAATAGTATGCGTTTCATTTGCGCACCTCCTTCCTTTGTAGCAAACGCCTTCTATCGATTCCCTTCGTCCCTTGAGCGAAGGGCGGGACTCCGGATACTCTCTCCCTTTTACTTCTCTTGATCCTCCATTACCTCGACGGACTGCACCTCGATATATGGACAGACCTGAATCGGAGATTCCAGCTTGGTGCGAACCGCACCGACTACCATAATGACCTTCCCATACTCCTGTGTGGACCAAGGCGACAGGTCTTCGGGGAGTGTGCCGGTGACGTAGAGGTACCATCCGTCGGCACCCAGGATCCAGTCGCTCCTTGTTACCGGTGGTGGACAATCGACAAGCTCCGCCGCCCAGCCGTAGAACTCGCCTTCTAGCCGCACTGTCCTTCCCTCATAGGCCTGTGGATCGCTGATGATGTCGTAAAGGCTGACTTGAAGCGGCCCTTGTGTCCCTTGCGCTGATGAACCGACAATATAGGCTAAGAGAGCACCCTCTCTGTTTCCTCCAAAGTGGCGTGTGGTTCCGGTCGGCGCGGTTTCAGTCTCCAGCGGGGCTATGGCAGGCCAGGTAAGCCGCAACCTGAAGCCATTTAGGATGAGATCCGGGTCCTTCAGCTCGTAGGTGCCGCTCGTCGCGTACCCGATTCCTCCGGTATCACCGCTGAATTTGGGGCGAAACGTATTCGTAAGCTCCAGGATGCCGAGCTCGACTACTTCATTATCGAGGTTAAAGATGGTTATCGGAACCGAAGCGCTGAATCCGCTCCCTCCATCAAACGTGTTCGTTACCAGCAGGTTGAAGTTCATCACAGCCTCGACAATCGCGCCCCCTTCTTCGTTGAGAGGTCCCCAGATCCATTCGAGGGCGTGACCCGGCCTTCTACACCAGATGGTCCCCAGAATCGAGTCCCCTGTTGAAACAAAGTCGGAAGGGCGTACGGCCTCGAGCTCCGGCGCATGTGTTTCTTCAGGCGGAACCAGGATGATCATGCTTTCCCGGTTGAATGCGACGTGGTTGGCATCGGGCGAGGTCCGCTCTACCCTGAATACGAGGGTAGAAGCCGCTGGAAATGCGGAGCGGGAAATGGTCACCACACCCCGACACGTGTAGCCGAGTGGATCATTGGGAGGCGACACGTTGGGGAGCGTGACCATCTTCGTCTCGAAGACGCCTCCCATCTTCCCGCTACCTGGGAACCCGTAGATCAGACGAAACTCTGTGGAGACCCACCTTCCACCGCTTGCACGATCGGTCGCCAGGGCCGTGATCTCAAGGGTGAGATCCTCTGCTCCCGCTGGAATCCCTTCGAAGGTCCACTCTGCATACTGTTGAAGCGCTTGATCCCGCAGCCAGTACCAGCCACTGATCAGATCGCCGTTTGACCGAAACTCTGTCGCCACAAAGTTCTGTTCAGAACCGAGCGCAGCAGATCCCAACAACAACGCCATGGCAACGCACAAGATCCCAAACCAAGCGGTTTTCCTTTTCATTCTCCCCACCTCCTGGATAACCGCTCACATTATAGTCCTTTTGGGAGAGGTTGTGAAGAATGACTCTCTTCCCTCCATCGGTACCACGTACGATCCCTTGCCCGATACCGCTCCCCATTTGTCGATTCTGATGAGAACGGTATAATCGGAGAACACGCTCGCGGCATATAAGGAGGAGTGGAATGCCCCAAGCTCGACAGATGGTCTGTTTCTTCGTTCTTTTTGTGCTCGTTCTCTCTCTTACTGGTGCGGCTGACGACCTTCCCCGGGTGAGCCTGAGCCTCCCTCCTGTAATGGGATCCCTCCCGCTTGCTTTTGCGCGAGGGTGGAACCTGTTTGAGGAAGAAGGGCTCGATGTGGAGCTGATCGGGTTGAGCGACAATCAGGCGCGAATCCTTGCCCTCATGGCGGGGAATATCGACGGGATGATCTGCGATGTGACTACCGCGATCCTCCTCGTCACCAGTGGGACCGATATCGTCATCACAAGCACAGCTTACCAGCCCGAGCAGACAGGGAGCCTCACTCTCCTTTGCCCAAGCTACTTCAATATCGGCTCGCTCGATGAGCTGCTCAGCTGGACGGAGAGGGGGAGTTCCATTAAGTCGATCGCTATCACCGAGATGAGCGACATCGAGTACGCGATCGATACCCTCCTCAAGAGCCACGGCTACACAATCGACCCGGACAAGGACTACTCCTACTGGTACGACATGCTGCAGATAGCGACGTTCCTCTCCCTCGGCGCGGTATGCGCAGCGGTCCTCCCCGAACCCTACACCACCTACATCAGCAACTACCCCCAGATCAATCCGAACAGCACGTATCTCCATCTCTCGGACTTCGATGATATGGATATCCTGCCGAGCGTATTAGTCTTCCGCCGCGAGGTGATCGAGAGATCCCCTGAACTTATCGATCTCTTCTACGACATCTATCGCCAGGCTATCGACATGATCAACAACCTGAGTCGAGATGAACTGATCGAAATGGGGACCGATGAGGCCCTCTCCCTCTTCTTCCCCGGCCTTACCGATGAGAGCGTCCCCGAAGGGATCATGGATAGCTTCGTGATCCCTCACTTTCCGCAGCCTCAGATGCTCGCGCAAGAGCAGTTCGAGGCGGTTGTCGCCTGGGTGAACGACAAGTGCTACACGTGGAAGCAGCCGTCTTACGAGGAGATGACGACCGACCGGTTCCTGAAATGATTGAGGTACGTTCTCTTACGATAGACTACGGCCATGGCGACCGGGGTGTACGTGCGGTCAAGGAGATCGACTTCCACCTCGAACCGGGGAGGAGCCTTGCCTTCATCGGCCCTTCCGGGTGTGGAAAGACGACGATCCTCTTCGCCCTTGCTGGCCTACTCCCTCCGAGCGATGGGTCGATCAAGATCGGTGAAAATCCGGTAACAGGTCCGCGGCGCGACGTCGCCCTAATCCTGCAGAATGCCGGCCTCCTCCCCTGGAAGACGGTCTGGAAAAACGCGAACCTCTCACTCCTCC
>CBDUVB010000064.1:0-7765 GCA_965370555.1 uncultured bacterium | reverse complement strand
TCGTGAGAAGACACAACATTCGTTTCATCCGCGATCACCTCTCAAGTTGCTTCGGCCGACTGTCAACAGAAGCTTCGTATGATCCTAATCATTCCGCCGAAAGAATGCGAAAGCTAAGCTTGCGAACCACATATCCGACCGCAAGTGGGTGCTGGTGGAACAGAGGACCTACGATGAGCTGATGACACAGGACGAGATCTATCGGTACCTCAACCGAGTGCAAGTGAATGAAGACCCGTGGCAGACCGCACTTCACGAAGGGGCATGGGAATGATCGACTCGTGGCGCTGTGAATATCATTACAGGCGACTCGCTGATGTGAGTGATAAGTTCGGCTTTCTTGGCAGGTTGTGCCTGTCGGCGTATGAGGCAGACGAGGACGCCAAGAAGATTCGCATCTATGCCATCGGCGGGCACGAGAACTTCTGCCGTGACCTGAAAAGAGTATCTGAAATCGTAGTCCGTTCTGGTGAAAGCAAGGGCATTTGGGGTCAGGTCTTGTTCTTTGACCTTCTTTCCACGCCAACTCGCTTCACGATACGGCTAATCGTCGAATAGTGCAGCCCCAAGTACTCCTGCAATTGAAACAACGTGTAATCGTGCTCACGCACTGCGGTGTGGATGCGCTCATTCCGTAATGCCTTGTCAGTTTTCATGTCCTGAAACAACTCTTCAAGCGTCGGCTTCGCGAGCATCCGTTCTGCACGCGGAATCTCCTTCGATTGCACCGCAGCATGAAGGAGCGGTCTTATTTGCTCAGCGAATTCTTCGTTCCCCAACAGCACTCCTCCTCTAAGATCGTCCCACGGAGAAAGTCCGACGCCTTCCCTTACGAATCGTCGATAGGTCAAGCAGGCGCGCTTCGGCTGTCGATCGAGTTGCTCAAGGAGCCAGCCTGCACTCAAGAATACAGGCGAAGCAATCTCTCCGACTGTTGCTCGATAGCTACTCCACGTCCACTGCCTTGGGTACTTCACCATCTTTGCTCGTACGGGATTGAGAACGACGTATCGCGCTACCTCGAGAAGGTGGCTTTCTTTCTCAATGAGGATTGCCTTGAATCGCCCTTGAAAGACATGTCCAGTACGCTTATGTCGCCTGTTGAAAGATTGCGTATAGACACCGTTGAGATGCCGCATGCCACGAGAGAGATTGGCTCGGGGCGTCTCAATCAGCAGGTGATAATGGTTTGACATCAGGCAGTACGCATAGCAGATCCAGCCAAACCGTTCGACTACTTCGCGAAGTACATCCAACAGGTGCAGGCGGTCACTATCGTCAAGAAAGATGGTCTGTCCTGCATTTCCGCGGGAAGTAATGTGGTACACTGCACCTTCAAACTCGACGCGTAACGGTCTGGCCATGGACCATTCTATCACTCAAAAGGTCAAAAAACAAGACCTGGCCCCTTGATCTCCGCAGAACCGAGCGGGACTCCACGACATGGAAAGCGCCGGAAGCAGACCTACGCTCAACGCAAGGAAGGCTTCAGTATAGCTATGTGTCCGAAGGAAGATAGCCGCACTAGCGATGAGCACCAATGCTAGCGCTGATGCTTGGGCAGCAAGCTCGCTCTTCGAAATAAGGAAACCGAAGAAGAGGATCAGCAGTAGAAACGAGATCGCTGCCGATGGGAAGAGTCGGTAAAGCGACATAGTCAGTCCTCGTAGACTACGCAATCCTGTTTTCAAGCTGTTGTTGCCCGTCCCCACCGTTAATTGCTGCAACATTCGATCAATCCTCGTCTTTAAATCTCAGCGGCCCGGTCCCAGTGAACTGAATGAGCGTCGTTCCAGGTCCTGATGCGAAGCTCTTGCGAGTGATCAGGATGCGGCCCGCTCTTCCGTCATCCAGTTCCAGTTGATACTCGTTCTGGCTGAGTGTCGCTGGATCATCGACGGAGAATGACCCGCGCCATTCCTTGAGACCCCTTCTCGTCTCAACATAGACGTCGGCCTCTACATCAGAAACGACAACCTTGCCATTGAGCAGTATCTCGCCCTTCATGATTCACCTCCTTCATAGCACTCATAGTCCTCTTCGGAAGGCACGCTGAACGAGTGGACCGAAGAGGGTGTAACTTCCCTTACTAGCTTCTTCGAGGCACTTTTCCATGCTAATTCTCTGCGTCTCGCGAGGTTCGCTTTGCTTCGATTACCGCTGCCGGATTGCCATTTAAGAGAAGTCCGTAGTCGGAGAAGCGGCTATCCCCTTCGCCATACAAGGTCTTCGGATACGCCGTTTGATCGCTGCGCAGATGAATCTCCAGCTCCTCGATAACTTGGGCGTGATTCTTGACGTTCCAACCGGCCAAGGTCAACCGTTTGTCAATCAACTGCACGCGAGTCTGGGCTTCAGTAAGATCCATTTCGCTCTTGAATGTACCTCCCTGTATCAGAGTGTCAGTTCTGGGAGAGTCTAGTCTCAACTAGATCATGTTAGCTCACGCTCATGGTGAGGGCAAGTGATAGAGTTATCCTATACAAGATAAGCGGGGATTGCATGCCCATTCTCAGATATGCCCTTGCGAGCGTCTCGGCTCCTTGCTATTCGGCCAAGTTGTATGATAGTATTACAAATATCGGTCGCCAAAAATATGTCCGAAACGGCCGACGTTTCCAGACCGGGAAGAATTAAGCTCAGGGAGGATAAAGATGATCGATCTAACAGTCAACAAGGAACAACTCGAACGAACAGTAACACGGGCACGCGAGCGGGGGATCATCGCCCCGACATTCGCGCAGATGAAGGACCCGAATAAGATCCCTGAGAAGATTAAGGAACAACTGAAGAACGTTGGCCTGTGGGATCTGCATCCGTTGAACCTGCTCCGCATCACCTGGAAGAACGAGCCGGTTAAGCACGGCGGCAGGTTCGATGGTGTGAACTACGTGGAGATCCCCTCGGAGATCACCGGGGTGAAAGCGCGGGTCATTGCCCTCGTCGGCAAGTGGTTCCCCACCGGGACACACAAGGTGGGAGCGACGTATGGATGCCTCGCCCCACGCCTTGTCACCGGCCAGTTCGACCCCACCTTTCACAAGGCGGTCTGGCCCTCTACTGGAAATTACTGCCGCGGCGGTGCCTACAACTCCAACCTCCTCGCTTGCGACTCAATAGCCATCCTCCCCGAAGAGATGTCCCAGGAGCGGTTCGAGTGGCTATCCAGAGTCGCCGGCGAAGTGATCGCCACACCGGGGTGTGAATCGAACGTGTGGGAGATCTTCCAGAAGTGCATCGAGCTTCAGGCCACACGCGACAACATCATGATCTTTAACCAGTTCGACGAGTTCGGGAATCACCTGTGGCACTACGAGGTGACCGGTCACGCCATGGAGGAGGTCTTGCAGAGCGAACTCGGTAGCGATGGTCGCTACGCCGGTGTCGTTCTTACTTCCGGCTCGTCAGGGACGATGGGATCCGGCGACTATCTGAAGGAGCTCTACCCGGCGAGCAAGCTCGTCGTCGCCGAGGCACTGCAGTGCCCCACCCTCTTGGAGAACGGGTTCGGCGGCCATCGGATCGAGGGGATCGGCGACAAGCACGTCCCGTGGATCCACAACGCGCGTAACACCGACATGGTGACTGGAATTGACGATGAGGACTGCATGAGCTTAATCCGTCTGTTTAACGATCCGGCAGGACAAGCGTTTCTGCGGAGCCAAGGGGTTAGCGACGCGCTCATCGAACAACTCCCGCTTCTTGGCATTTCCAGTGTGGCCAACCTCCTCTCGGCGATGAAATTCGCCAAGTACTACGAGCTCACCGAAAAGGACGTCGTTCTTACCGTATTCACCGACTCGATGGAACTCTACCAGACTCGCCTTGTAGAGCTGGAAGAGGAGAGGGGCGCGTACAATGAGATGCAGGCAGCGATAGACTACAACCGGTATCTCATGGGGATCAAGACCGATAATACGCTCGAACTTCGATACCAAGACCGTAAGCGGATCCATAACCTCAAGTACTACACGTGGATCGAGCAGATGGGTAAGTCGGTCGACGAGCTGGACGCGCAGTGGTACGATTACCCCGGCTATTGGGATCGTATCCACAAGTTGGTCGAGCCAATAGATGAGCTGATCGAGGCGTTCAACGACAAGGTCGGCTTGCTGAACGAACTGTAGAACAACAACTTGTTATTGATCAGGCGCCCCTCTGTTTGAGAGGGGCGCTTTGCTCTTGACATCGCTTTTCCCTGTCTGTATACTGCCTTCAGCTTTTTCAAAACAACCGGTCCCACAAGACCTACTTGGGGGTACGATCATCTTGAGGAATAAAACGCTTTAGCATAGGTCTACCCGTCGTTTCTGGTTGGCTTATCCGCCTTTTGCCGGTTGGTTTTCCCTGTTCTCAATTTTCCAAGGAGTTACTATGAGTACCCCCGCACTCGAAATCAAACAGGTTTCTAAGGTTTTCATCAAGAAGGAACGTGGCAAACGCTTCCCCCATACGAAAAGAGAGGAAGTGGTCGCGCTCTCCGGGGTAAGTATGTCGGTCTCTCGTCGAGAGATCTTCGGGGTTCTTGGCCCGAATGGATCGGGAAAATCAACCCTGATCCGGCTTCTCTCCACACTCCTCCTTCCCGATTCCGGGACGATCCACATCTTCGGTCACGATGTCGAGAAGGAAGAATTCGTGGTCAAGCGGTTGATCAACCGCGTCTCGGTCGACGCCGCCTTCTTCAAGAAGTTCTCTCCGTTGGAGAACCTAGCTTACGCCGCTCGCCTCTACGGGATGCCGATACGTGAGGCCAGGGAGAAGATGCGAGAGATCATGCTCCGCCTGGGGTTGAAGGAGGAGACGTTCACCTCCCCGATGGAGAACATGTCGCGGGGGATGCAGCAGAAGGTCGCAGTAGCACGCGGTTTTCTCACCTCGCCTACCCTCCTCCTTCTGGACGAGCCGACGACCGGACTCGATCCCTATTCGAAGCGTGACGTGCAGGCATTCGTACGCGAGATCCGCGAGACACACGATGCGACGATCCTCCTCACCACGCACGATATGGAGGAGGCTGATCGGCTGTGCGAACGAATCGCGATCATCGACGAGGGGAGGATCATCGCCCTCGACACTCCTCAGGGATTGAAGGGATCGGTCAGCCGACGCAACGGGCATGAACCGACGCTGGAGGACGTATTCATCGAGCTGACCGGCAAGAAGATGGAGGAGAAGGAGGAAGGCAAGTGAACCTATTTGTGAAGGAGATGCGCGTTGCCTACGCCTTTGTCGAGCGGAATATTAACCTGATCAAGCGTTATTGGGGTTGGGAGATTGTGTGGCTGATCTACTCACTCGTCAATTCGCTCGCCGTCACCTACATCGGAGCGGGGATGGAACGGATCAGCGGGCAAGCCCTCGACACGCAGTACCTTATCACCTACCTGTTGGTAGGGACGCTGATCTGGTCGTACCTCTCGGTGATCTTCTACTCGATCTCCGATATGATCGCCTGGGAGCGATGGGAGGGGACGATCGAGTACACGTTCATGGCCCCGGTCTCGCGAGCGACTCACCTCGTCGGTACGACCTTGTTCGCTATCATCTACGGGATCTTACGCACGCTCGTAATCCTGGTCATCGTTGCCTCGTTCTTTCACCTTGACCTCGCGGGGGCGAACCTCCTCGGAGCGGTCCTCCTTTTGTTGGCGGGGAGCGTGTCATTCGTCGGACTGGGGATCGTCGCCGCGGTCCTCCCTCTCCTCTATCCGGAGAGGGGGGCGCAGATGACGAACGCCGCCGCCGCGATACTGCTCTTGATCTCTGGGGTCTACTACCCGGTGGAGACACTACCCGGATGGCTACAGGTGGTCGCCTCCACCTCACCGGCGACCTACGTTATTGAGGGGATGCGCGGTTGCCTCCTGCATGGCCAATCGACCCGCTCTCTCCTCCCGATCTTTTTCATCTTGATCGGGGCAGGTACAGCGGTGATTGTGGTGGGGCTCTTCATCTTCGGCCGTGTGGAGCGGTACGCTAAACGCACCGGTCGCCTGAAGCGAAGCGGGTGAGAAGGGCAGGAAGCCAGGGTCGTATTTTCTTCCTCTTGCCAGGATCTGTCTGCCGTCTTGTTCTGACAGGCAGGCGTGAGGAGGGGGAGACTCGGGGACACGGAGACGCGAAGAGTGAATCAATATTCCTTGGCGATCTTTGCGCCTTTGCGAGAGACACAAGCTTTGTCTCTCGCCCGCTCGCTACGCTCACTCAAGCTGCAAAGAAGAGCGGTAAACAGGTAGAGGCAGCGCTGGATCAAAACCTGTAATTCTCGCGTCTTGGCGAGAGAAGTGGGAAGGGAGACACGGGGATTCATATTCTCCGCATCTTCCTACCAACGGCGATATAGAATTGGGTTGAAGAAACAGGTTGGGTGGATCTAGAATGCTATCGAAAGGGACCGTAAGGAGAAGATAGTATGGCGCTAAACTGTGGGCTTGTTGGCCTTCCTAGTTGTGGGAAAACAACAATCTATAACGCAATCACCGCTGCCGGAGCAGGAAGTTACGACGGCGCAGAGATGAACCGCTCCGTAATAAATGTTCCGGATTCGCGCATCCAGCCACTCGTTGACATGTACAACGCCCCCAAGATGGTCCCCACAACACTGGAAATAGTTGATATCCCCGGCTTGAAAGAGGGGTCCACCGCCAGTGAGGGTCACGGGATGAAACTCCTCTCCCACATAAAAGAGGTCGATGCGGTCTTGCACGTGGTGCGCTGCTTCGTGGATGAGAACATCCCGTTCGAGTATGAGACGATCGATCCATCGCGCGATGTGGAGACCGTGGATCTCGAACTGATGGTCGCCGACAGCCAGACCTTGGAGAACAAGATCAACCGGCTCGCAAAGAGGGTTCGTGCGGGGGATAAGGATGCGGTCCGTGAGGTCGCCGATTGCGAGAAGGTTCTCTCTGCGTTGAACGAGGGCGTTCCCGCTCGCCGCCAGGGTCTGAGCAATCACGAGCTTCAAAGCATCTACGATTGCCACCTCGTCTCCCTGAAGCCAGTCCTATATATAGCTAATATCAAATCCATCTCCGAGATGGAAAACGAGTATGTGAAGTCGCTGCAGGCGATTGCCGATGCTGAAGGAGCCGAGATAATCACCGTCTGTGGCCAGGACGAAGCCGACATCAGCCAGCTCGATCCTGAGGATCGACTGGAGTTCCTCACCGAACTCGGCCTCGAAGAGGCGTCCATGGAGCGGCTGATCCATGCTGCCTATCGGATGCTCGGTCTGGTCAGTTTTTTCACCGCTGCAGAAAAGGAAGTCCACGTCTGGACCTGCCGGAAAGGGGACACGGCCCCCATAGCTGCAGGGAAGATCCACACCGACATGGAGAAGGGATTCATCCGTATGGAAGTGATCCACTACGAGGACCTGATCGAGCTGGGGAGTGAATCCGCAGTGGCGAAGGCCGGCAAACAGCACATTGAGGGGAAGACCTACGAAGTGCAGGATGGGGACATCGTGTTCATACGGTTCAGTCCGGCGAAGTGACTGCCTTTCCCAAAAATAGGATCTTTATCGTTTCGAGTAGGTAACTTAAAGAGAAAAGGTGAAGAGCCAAACCCCTCGTAGAGGCACAGGATTGTTTCACCACGAAGGACACGAAGGGGTCAAAGGCACTGCTTATAGGTCGGCTCCAACAATCCTGGCCCCAGTTTCCGGTGCACTTCAATTGCCCGATTTGATAACTCATCGAATTCCATTCTTCGTGTCCTTCGGTGCGCCAGGCTAAGCCTGGCCGATCTTGTGGACTGG
>CBDUVB010000063.1:0-8167 GCA_965370555.1 uncultured bacterium | reverse complement strand
TTCTGAGATCTTCGTACGCACCGCCCTGCACGATCCCGTACAGAACCTGCTCTGTATTGGGATAAGAGCGATCATCAACGGTCTTCTCAAACGCGTGCAACGCACGCCGCGCCCAGCGGTGTGTCCGTTCCATGGCCGCTTTGGTGTAGGCATAGTCGTGCAATGGAGAGGTGCACTCGTCGAGGACTAGGATGATGTCTGCCCCTAGTTTCCGTTCGAGTTCGATCACGCTCTCCGGGGAGAAGAAATGCTTCGACCCGTCGATGATCGAGCGGAAAGTGGCTCCTTCCTCGGTCAGCTGAACAAGGGACTTCCCTTGCCGGTAGTGGTTTGCTCGCGGCTGTGGGTCTTCATCGGGGAAGATCGAGGCGACCTTCCCCACCCCATGCTCCTTCCCTGCCCCCAGGCTGAAAACCTGAAATCCGCCGGAATCGGTCATCGTCGGACCACGCCAGCCGGAGAAACCATGTAGCCCGCCCAAGGAAGCGACCGTCTCCTCCCCCGGCCGCAGGTGCAGGTGGTACGAGTTTGAGATGACGATCTGGACGCCGATATCGACGAGCGCCTGCGGCTCGACCGCCTTCACTGTCGCCCGTGTGGCCACAACGACGAACGCCGGGGTGCTCACAGTACCGTGGGCGGTGACGAGGTTTCCTGTCCGTGCAGGCAATCCCTTGTGTCTATGCTGCAGGGTGAACATGGAGATTTGTAGGAATCCTCCTCCTTGTAACTAGTGCCCGGATGGTACCAGATAAGGGGAAACGGATAAAGATTGAGTGATTTAACGTGTGAGAGATTGAGCGATTGTTCTCTGCGGGAACACAAGTTGTGGGGCGTAGCAGAATGCCCATCAGATACGGCGATTGGTTAACCTCTTCGTGTGGTGAAGCCATCAATTAAGCTCAAAGACGATTCTCAAAGCGTGATCGATTTCTTCCAGCTTCGCAGACGATAATTCCCCACGAATCCCAACTAACCTACGGCGATGATCTATAGGGCGCGTCTGCAAACAATCGGCTATAGATTTCTTAGAAAGACCACTTCCTTTGGAGGGATGAATTCCTATGTTGGTTACAACTTGAGCTTTTTTGGCGCTCCATGCGGTTATTGGAACGACTTGAATGATCGGAACCCTCTCATTATATACATCGTTAGTCACAATGACGCACGGTCTTGTCTTCCCGGTTTCAGAGCCCAAAGTTGGATCGAGATTGACCTCAACGATCATACCTCTTCTCAGTACGGTCATTTCGGCCATCCATTAAGCGCTGTTTCAGTTAAATCTTTCAAATCATTGTCTTTTAAGTAGATATCAGAATATGCGACGGCTGAGAGCTTTAGTCGTTCCAGTTCAACCTCTATCTTGTAATGGTCGATGGCCGCTCGAAGCATCGAGCTTTTGTCCTTGAACCCGTACTTCTTATGATCGCGCAAGAAATGAGTTTGTGATTCTTCAACGCTGAATTTTGCCTGTATCATATCTCCCCCTCTTTTGGCTCTAATATTAGCACCCAAAGCACGGGCCTATTATAGGGTCCAAATCGATGGATATCAAAGTGGTGGGTGACAGGAGACGGGATTAGGCATTAAAGGAGTAAGGAGTAAAGGGATTTCGTTATCGCAAAACCATCGGCAGTACGAAAGAGGCTAACGTGTGCATCGCCCAATCTTCTTCTCATACCGCTGCACCACTATGGTGTAGGCCTGCATTGGCGATAGCGCTGTAAGAATGCAATCCCCGCGTCTCCGCGTCTCCGTGTCCCCCTCTCTCCGCTTCTCTCCCGATTACTCAAGGGCCCGGTACAGGGCGGCATAGTCGCAGCTCGGGTTCCAGAAGAGGTACCCGTCGGCTCCACACTCTTTCGCGGCGCGGATCTGGGCGCGGATGTAGTCCTCAAGGCTCATCCCCCACGGGATCTCACGGTCGAAGGCCTGCAGGAAGGGACGAAACGGGGTTGTCACACGTTCTTCTCCCGTGGTGAGCGCTTCGGTGACGACCAGATAGGGATCGTCCTTGTAACGCTGTTCGCTGTAGTGGGAGGGGTAGAGCATAGGGGAGAGAAGATCAACATGAGGAGCGATCTCCTCCAGCAATTGACCGATCGGGTCGATCCTCTTCTTGTTCCAGTTCCACAGAACTCGGCCGAACAGGTCGACAGAGAGGGCGACCCTCCCAGAGAGACGGCGTTCCGCCTCGGCGAGAAAATGGTTTACCGCAGCATAACGGTCTTCGTAGGCGGCGACGAGTCCGCCTCCGTCCGCGAACCGGATGTAGTCGAATTGGATCTCGTCGAACCCCAGCGAAGCCACCTCTTCTGCGATCTCCAGGTTGTAGGAGACCGCTTTCTCGTCACTCGGTGTGACCCACGAGTCCTCCTTTCCCAGGTGCACAGCGAGCTTCGGGTCATAGAAGAGAACCTGGCGGGCAATCAGGTAGATCCCCTGCTCTCGCAGGGTGGGGAGAAGCGTCTGCAGATCGATCCGGCCGGTGGACGCACCGATCTGCCTGGCTAGAGGGATGGTGCTCTTATAGGTCAGCTCACCGTGCATGTTCTTGACGTTGATCACTAAGGTGTCGAGCTTCCCCGCGCGCATTTCTCGCAACACTTCGTCGAGGAGCCCCGGCTTGGTGAGGGCGTAGGAGGTGAGGTAGATCCCGACGCGCTGGTGTGGGGAAGGGGCGAGTGAGGAGACGATTGGCGATCCCTGGTCGACCGATACCCGAACGAACATAGCGAGACAGGCTGCAATCATAAGAATACGTGGAAAGGCTGATCGTCTCATGGTCGCGAGTATATAGGCTCTTCTCTTTCGGCGCTGTCCTGTCGGTGCTTTTTGCACGGGACGTCGGGCACGCTTTCTCGCTGGACGAGGTTGAGAGTTCGCCGCGTCATGCGTCCTTTTGCTCTCTGCGTCCCTTCACAAATTACACACAGTCGCTTCACCGTCTCGACACCACTCCAGGATAGACTCTCCTTCAATTCTCAATTGACCTTTCTATCAGGGCTCATTGTCTGACCGATTGTGCATCGGCTATAATGATTGGTAGGGCTTTTGAAGCGTTGAATGCGAAATAAAGGAGTGAATTTGATGAAGCGGATAGTGATTCTTGTCATATTGAGCGTCCTTTTTCTGGCGATTGTGGGCTCGGCAAGTGGAACGCACGAGCCAATTATGATCCTTGGGAATGCGGACTTCACGGAGGAGAACGGTGTCGTGTCGGGAAGCGGAAGCGCAGCAGATCCTTACATCATCGCCGGTTGGGAGATCGACGTCCCCGATACCGGTTCTTATGGGGTGAAGATCGAGAATGCGAGCGCACACTTCGTCCTTCGGGGGCTGATCATCCGTGGGGCGATGGACCCGAGGGGGGCGGCGATCCGCCTGGGCTTCGTCTCTGCCGCCACGGTCGAGAACTGTTCGATTGTAAACTCCCAAAATGGAATCGAGATCTCCTCATCGACGGCGGTGGTCTTGAGCGGAAACGCGATCTACGTGATGGGACACGGGCTGAACGTAATTGGTGAATCGGCTGCGGAGTACGACCACCTGATCGACGAATCGAATGTCCTGAACGACTACCCGATCCGCTACCTCTACGGAAAGGATGGAGAGACGGTGAGCGGGATCCGTTCGAGTAACCTGTACATCGTTGCCAGCCGCCACATGACGATCACGAATAACGAAATCGTAAACGGAGACGGGATACAGCTTGCCTTCGTCGATGATTCGTTGATTAGTGGTAACGAGGTCTACCGAACGACCCCGATCCCGACCGACCACGGGATCAGTCTCTACCGCTCTAATGGGAACACTGTGAAGGAGAACTTGCTCAAGAACAATCGATATGCCGGGCTCTACCTGTGGCTCTCCTCGAAGAACGAGATCATGGGGAACCAGTTCCTCGCGAACAACTACGGCCTGATCCTGGCAGGATCGGACGATAACCGGGTCACGGAGAATATCGTTTACGCAAATCCGACCGGGATCGCGATTAACGCTGGTTCGGTCGGGAACGAGATCGTGGGGAACACGCTCACCCATGAGAACGCGAAGTACGGGATCAGTATCGAACAGGCGATGGAAAACCGTGTAGAGGCTAACGTGATCATCGAGGCGGAGACCGGAATTCTTCTCGGGGTGCAGGCGAACAGCAACAAAATTCTGTCGAATACGATCGTCAAAGCCGCCTATGGAATGTCGATCACCGGTTCCAACAATGAAGTTGCTGGCAACCTCATCTCGCAGAGCACGCGAGGAATACTCTTCCCCGAAACCTACGGGAAGCAGATCGCACGCGGGAACTCGTTCCACGACAACCTGTTTGCCGATAACGGACGGCATCTCTATCTCAACCACGATTCCGAGGCGACGCGAGTCTACCGGAACGCCTTTCTCGGTGGGGGAAGCACTCTCATCGAGGACTACGGTAAGACAACGTGGACCATTGCTGACGAGGGAAACTACTGGAGTAACTACCAGGGGGAAGACACCGATGGGGATGGAATCGGCGATGATCCGGTCATGCTTTACCCCGCCGGGGTGGAGGACACCGCACCTCTCCTCTCCTTGGAGACAGCAAGGAATGGGCTGGGAGCGTTGAATGGCCTGGAAGAGAGGAATCTCACTGTGGTGACGGAGAGTGGCGCCTCCCTCTTCATCCCTGCTCTCATTGCCGATGAAGGGCACGAACGGTTCGTCGGATTCCGCGGTTACCCCGCCGAGCTGATCGAGGATTCTCCGGGGATCCTATTCGCATACGAGGACGAAGCAGAACGGCGCTTCACCATGAAGACGGTCCCCTTCCCGCTCGATATCGCCTTCTTCGACGGGAGCGGAGCGTTCGTGGGAAGCACGACCATGGAGGCGGATTCCGACGATCTCTATACGGCAAAGGGTCCGTTCCAGTATGCGCTTGAGCTTCCGAGTGGAACACTTGCCGAGCTAGGGATCGGGACTGGCTCGCGCCTCGTCTTCCCATAAGGAGGCGCGTAGTGGGACAGATCAAGGCGGTTATCTTCGATCTTGATGGGACGCTCGTTCGCTATCACGGGGTCGAGTTCGAATCGAGTTGGGGAGCGATTGCGGCGGCTATTGGCAAGCATGAGGAGTCGACTCGTCTTCTTTCTCTTTACTTAGAACAACATGATGCCTATAAGCAGTGGGTAGCGGCTGATGCCGCCCTTCTAGCCGGTATCCCTGTGAGCAGAGTCACCAAGCATATATTTCCCCCTCCGTACGCGGAAGGTGTACCAGAGGCGATCGCACGGTTGCGGGGGATCTACCGCTTGGGGATTCTCTCCTCTGGAGTGGGCCTTGTCGCAGAGCGCGTTTGCGAGGACCTCGAGTTGGAGTTTGCTGTTGCTAACCGCCTGATCGTTGAAGACGGGCACTTCACAGGGGAGAGCGAGACGATCGTCGACCTGTGGAAGAAGGCGGAGGTAATGCGAGAGATCGCGGCAGAGAGAGGGCTTGCCCTCTCCGAGATCTGTTACGTCGGCGACCATATGAACGACGTTCCGGTAATGGAGATCGTCGGCCTGGGAATCGCCTTCAACTCCAAGGACGATGAACTCGAACGGGTCGCCGATCATGTGACACGCGACTTTGCCGAGATCCCCACCCTTATCGAAGCGTTCCGATCCTCCAATTAGAAGAAGGTTCCTCGCGGTTAAGGCAGGGTAACCCAGAGAAAGACGCAAACGATGAGCGTAGCAAGAGAGGAAAAGCCTGTATCTCTCGCAACGACGCAAAGAACGCCAAGAAAAGCGTAAACGGGCAAAGAGAACAAGATGCTTAAAACCCAAGAGTTAAGGCCTTTCTCAGCGATCTCTGCGCCCTCTGCGGTAAGATCCTTGTGCTTCTCGCCAAGACACAAAGAACAGCAGAAGACAGGAAAAATTGACGGGAAACGAGATCTCTCTGTCCCGTACCTTGCCTAGAGTGTGAGGAGCCTAGAAGAAAAGGGGGGCTCTATCTAGAGGCGTTCGTCAAGAAGAGCCCCTTCACATGTTCCTTATTCTTTATCTATGGGAAGTCGTACCTGAACCCTATGCCTGCTGCGTCCAGCCCGGCGGAAGTCAAGGTTCCCCATCCGTAGAAGGATAGAACGTCGAATGCAACGTCGACCCTGAATTGCTGCGATGTGAATCCGTAGGGAACGAGACCAAAGGTTGTCACGCTGGTGAAGGTGACGCCATCGAGAGCAAGGGAGAGCTTAAGCCAAAGGTCGCTGGAGAAAGCGGGCAGTGCAGTGATATCCGTTCCCAGGGACCCGACGAGTGCGACTGCACCCTCTTCCCCGAATGTCATGTCGAGGAAGTCGAGTTCAACCTCGAACTCCTGGCTCTGGAAGGCGACCGGAACAAGGTCCAAGTTCGTGGTGCTGCTCGCCGCGAGTGGGCCGACCTGTGTCTCCAGGTCAAATGTGGCTGTCCCGGAGAAAGCAGGCAGGATCACCATCACGAGGTCCAGATCCGCGGTCAAGCTAGGTGCGAAGTCTCCTTCTCCGATCGTTGTATCGAAGAGATTCGCTTCGGCGTATAGGCTCAGGGATTGAAACGCCGGCGGGACGAGCCCCAGATCGAGTTCGCTTCCCAGTGTAAGGAAGCCCCATGCGTATTCGACTTTGAAGACCTGCGTTCCGGTTACTCCCGGGGCGATGGTGAAATACGTTTGACTGATCGCTTTGAGGCCGGAGAAAGTGAGGGTGAGGTCAAGGCTGTACCAGTTAGCAAAGCTGGGAAGGAATTCAGCCTCCCCTTTGAGCGTTCCGCTGAGCGTGACAGAATCCTCCTGGGCTCCAACCGTCAGCACCACCGAGAACATGGCCAGTAAGGCCACCGCGAGAATGAAAAACCGTTTCATGAAAAGTACCTCCTCATACATGGTATCGCTATAAGAAGGTAGCTGTTGCCTTGGCGAAAGTGAGGGCCGCAGTCCAGCAAAGGCTCTCACTTGGGTACTCTCGCGGGTGAGCGGTGTCCCCTCCGTTGGACTTTTAGGTGACACTCGGCTGGAGGCCAGCCCGGGGCTACACGGTCACGGCCTCCTTCCACACTGCAACATGCGCATCGATTGCGAGCTTCTCCTCAATCGCATCCTTGAGCCCCTCAAGTGATTCCTTCTCGCCGTGCACAAGGAAGATCTTCTTGGCATCCGCCTTCTTCAACCAGTTGATGAGGATCGGCTGGTCGGCGTGGGCGGAGAAGCCGTTGACCGTCCAGAGTTGTGCCTGCACCACAGTCTCCTCGCCAAAGATGTTCACGCGCTTGGCCCCTTCTATGATCTGCCGCCCGATCGTCCCGCGTGCTTGGAAGCCAACGAAGATCACCCCCGCATCCTCCTTCCACAGGTTGTGCCGGAGGTGATGGATGATCCGCCCACCGGTGCACATCCCACTCCCGGCGATGATGATGTTCCCTTCAGGGATGGCGTTGATCCTCTTCGATTCCTCCGTCGTCTGGGTATAGCGAAGAAGGGGGAAGCTAAACGGGTTCGGCGAACTCCCGAAGACCTCTTTCCCTTCCTTGTCGAAGTATCCGGGGTAGCGAGCGAAGATCCGCGTTGTAGCGATAGCGAGCGGGCTGTCGAGGAAGATCTTGCACTTGGGTAGCTCGTTCTGCTTCCACATAGCGAAGAGCTCGTAGAGCACCTCCTGGGTGCGTTCAAGTGCAAAGGAGGGGATCAGCAAGTTTCCGCCCCGACCGATGACCGTGTGCACCGCTTCTTTCAACTCGTCGACCGAGTCATTCAAGCTGCGGTGGCACCGGTCTCCGTAGGTCGATTCTACAAGAACGATATCGGCGTGCGGCGGGTCGCTCGGGTCGCGGACGATCGGTTGGTGCCGATTTCCTAAATCCCCGCTGAAGAGGAGGGTCTTCCCCTCCGCTTTCAGCTCGATGGTTGAGGAGCCGAGGATGTGGCCAGCATCGTGGAAGGTCGCCTCCACACCGTCTCCAAGAATGGTCGGCTGGTCGTAGGGAACTTGGTGATGGAAAGCATCGAGGCTGTCGAGGACGTCTCCCATATCGTAGAGAGGTGGCTGTGCCTCCTCCCCACGGCGGCGAGCCTTACGCGCTCGGTACGCCGCCTCCTCCACCTGGATGTGCGCGGAGTCGGCGAGGATCACCTTGGCGATCGCCGCTGTCGGCGGGGTCGTGATCAC
>CBDUVB010000062.1:0-8312 GCA_965370555.1 uncultured bacterium | reverse complement strand
GAATACCCCGTAGTCTTGCTACGGGGATAGTCAATTTCAAGGGATTTCTTTATTAGTTTTTATGGAGGTGATTTTGATGAAGTTAGCTGAAGCACTGGTTGAGCGCAAGGCTCTGAAGGACGAGATCCAGGACTTGCGGCGACGGCTGCAGAGGGTGGCCAAGGTCCAGGAGGGTGATGAGCCGGTAGAGAAGCCTCTGACGCTTCTTCTGACCATCGAATCCAAGCTAGGTAAACTGGAACAACAGATCACCCGGATCAACCGGACCAATATCGCGGCGCGGCTGTCCGACGGTCGCACGCTTATGGAGGCGATCGCCGAGCGGGACATGCTGAGGTTGCAGCGGACTGTGTTGGAGGACCTTGTGAAGGCTGCCACCCCAGAACATGACCGCTATAGCCGCAAGGAGATCCGGTACGTTCCTACAGTAAATGTGGCCGAAATCCAGAAGAGAGCCGATCAAGTGGCCAAGCGCTACCGTGAACTAGATGCCGAGCTCCAGGCGCTCAACTGGGAGACGGAGCTTTTATGAGTAGGGGCAGGTCTTGTGCCTGCCCCTACTCAAGGGGTAACCACAAAGGGTTACCCCTACTAAGTTCCGGTGTAGCAGGGTTTTGGAGATGCTTTTGAGAGCACCTCCCCGTCGGTGGTGCGATAGCCGGCCGTGGGCGTAGTTCCACGTAAAATTGCCTCTTGGGCAGCGGCTTGATAAGCCGATACTTGTTCACTGGGTATCGCGTAAGGTGCACAGGGGTATTGTAACTGAGTAAGGAGCACTACCGCGTGCTGAAAGCATCTTCAGCCCTGCTTGGTCTATAGAGTATCTGCCTCTCCGTTATTCTATGGGCCGAGAGTGGATTAGGGATCTCTAGGGAAGGAGATAGCTATGCTTCAAGTTGCGGGAGATCCAAAAGAGGTTGCGGATTTAATCCTACATGATGCCACCTTTTCGCCGCAGGAATTGGTATTTCGGGACGGAAGGGTGAGAATCGAAGGAATTGAGCGATGGGGGTGGGAGGAGGCCGTCACTACGGAAGAAGGCAAGATCGAGCGATCGGTTGAACCCAAGCGGTTGAGCTGGGAGATAGTAGCGCAGTTGGGACGGGCGGCCCAGAAGCGCAAGTGGGCCATGGAAGGGATCGAGAACGTCTGCCGGGCTCGCCTTGGAGATCCGGGAGAAGGGATTCCCTAAAGAGGGTGGCTTGGCCTGTTTGTGGGAGCACGTTTGGGGCACGAAGGACGAGCAGGAGCTGATTACAAGGATCCTCGAACGGGTGGCCTTTGGGCTGGAGCGTAAAAACAAATCGGTGATCAAAGATGATTGAGAGAAGGAGCCTCACTTGATCTCCCTTTATAGCCTGATCGATTGGGAATGGTGTCGGGAGTACCGGCGTCCTGTCACCTGGGATGACCTTGTAGATCGGGAGTTAAAGGTACACATCACAATCTCCACCCGAGCTTGGGTAGAGCAGGAACTAGAAGAACCGACACTGACCAAGGATGAACGGTCGCTCTATAGACAATGGCTGAAACAGCTGGAGCATTTCAGCTTCATCGCCCGCAGAGCCGAGGACGGAGTCTGGGATCTGATAGTCCCGGAAGATGAGCTGACGCCGGCTTGGGTTGCCGAGTATGTCCGCACGTTCAGTCAAGCAACGGAGGAGCAATTGGATGAGCCCTACGAGTTCCTCGCTGAGCCAGCGACTTGATTATCCAGCAATTACCGGGCCACAAAAGGCGTACACTTACGCTCATCGGCCAGGCATAGAGTTTCAAACGTGGCCTGGATGTAGCGCGGCTCGGACTGCCAATACTCGGATGCAGCCAGGGTTTCCAGATCGAATATACGTTCCCAACTGGTGAGGATGTCCGAATACCACGGTTCCGGCGGCGGCCAAGCCCACCGATTGGGAACGGCCGCTTCGAAACGCCGGTACCAAGCTTCATCTTCGGCTTCACTGAGCCCCAGATAACCGCGGTTTAGGACTGCGTGCCAAGCGTCGAAGTCGGATAACAATGCCTCCGCTGGATCAAGCTCCAGTTCCAAGCGCACTCCTTGGGTGCCACGTGGCAGGTGACCAGAGCCCCGCAGATCAGGGCGTGGAGTATGCCATCCCCACCACCACGGGTAATGACCATCATAATGGGGAAGACGTTGCTTCATTTGAGCGCACATCCAGATGTATGCGTGGTGAAACTCCTTTGGAACGCAGGCGGGGTCAGCATACAAGACGCGTGCTGCTGTAAGCCGGGCCAGGACTTCCACCGGCTGGATAGTCCACACTCGCATAGGAAATGTGTTAGAAGAGCAAGACGTCTCCAGCTTTGACTGAGCGACGATTGACTTTTTCCCAAGATCTTTCATCGGGGAAACTGTAGCAAGAACTGGAAGCCTCGACAACTGTAAGAAGAGCGTCTTCCCGATCACCTCACCCGATCTCTTGGAATCTTGAGAGTGAAAGGCTTGGAAGTGAATTAGAGGAGTGAGTCCAAGGCCCAAAGTCGGGAAGTGGTGATGGACGATGAGCAGCCATCAGCAATCGGCTGTCAGCGCGCAGCTATCAGCAGAAGGACCTCGCAGCAAGTGGGCTTGAGTACCATCTTTTGCTCTCTCGCGATTTCAAGAATCATAATCGCACCAACCCGAGGCTGATCTTCAGGGCTGTGTCGACTCTTTCCATTGTGGAAGGATCCAATCTGCCCCAATAATCAACTAATCGTCGTTTGTCAATGGTCCTAATCTGGTTGAGGAGGATTGCAGAGTCTCTTTTCAACGCAGCTTCTGGTGCCATGACGATTACCTCGGTGGGATACTCCTTGGTACCAATTGAAGTTGTTATAGCCGCTACGATGACAACAGGACTATACTGATTCGCAACCTCATTCTGGATAATAACAACGGGGCGAGTCTTCCCCTGTTCTGAACCAACAACGGGATCCAGAGCTGCAAGCCATATGTCACCACGCTTGTAGTTAGGCAGTTGGCCCTCCTTCGTTTCCCCCGGCTTGCTCTAGAGCTTCTTGTTCGGAGAGGAAAAAGGACTCTGAGATCTGAAGATCCCGCTGTGTGTGGGCGAGGTACTGCTCTTTGAGGAGGGCGCGCAAGATTGCGCGGTCTTCCGCGGCGAGACGCTCTTCAGTGGCTGCCGTGACGTATTGACTGATCTGGCGTGGCGGAACGCGTTGGCGCAGTTTTTCCCATAGATCTTCCGGCAATGTTAGATTCACTCTGCGTTTTTTCATCCTATTCTTGCTCCAAGTTTCTGTACGGGAACAACCCCGGTTATTATGCGCATAAGTATACAGTGAAAAGGGCGCACGATCAATGCGACGGGGTGGGGGAGTGAGGCACAAGCACTGGCCGATCAGCCATCAGCTGTCAGCGATCAGCTTGAAGCAAGAGAGCGAAGCATTGCAGTTAACGGTAAGCAATCCGCTATCAGCGAGAAGTGGAAGACCACGGCTGAAGTCGGCAGTTGCTGAGAGCTGAAAGCTGACGGCTGTGTGCTATCGTGGAAATCGTGCATGGGAGGAGCGAGTCCAAGGTCTGAAGCCCAAAGCCAAGAGTCGGGGGGCCTGGGGTCGTTAGGTTCGTTGCCAACAAGAAACACGGAACCTATCACCATTGTCCCTGGAGTTGATAGGTAGTAATGTTGCTGTTATAATGTTGATGTTACTGGGGGTGCATTCATATGGCTTTGACGCGCACGCAAATTTACCTGGAACCAGAGCAACATCGATTGCTGAAAAAGGAAGCAGCGGCTAAGGGAATCTCATTGGCCGAACTCCTCCGTCAGATGGCGCGGGAGCATCTGCGAGCAGAACCCACCCACAAGGATTTTCTTAGTGTAGTAGCTCTGGGCAAGAGTGGGAAGAGTTCCATCTCCGAGGAACATGATCGGTACATTGCAGAAGGGATGTCCGGTGACTAAGGTCTTTGTTGATACCCCTGCCTTCTATGCGTTGGCCGACGAGAGTGACCGTAATTATGCTCGGGCTAAAGGCACTTACGAGTCACTAATCAAGATGAACCTGGTAACCACGGACTATGTACTACTTGAATGCTGGTTCCTTATGGGAAGGCACCTTGGAAGGCGTCAGGCGGTACGATTCTGGGATGGGCTGCGCACAGGGATCGTTGATATGATCAACGTCAATGTGCAAGATCTAGATCAGGCCCGCGCAAGCATCGACAGATTTCCCGACCAGAATTTTTCTCTAGTTGATGCTTCTAGTTTTGCTGTGATGGAGCGTGAACGGATTAAGACCGTTTTTACGTTTGACTCTCATTTTCGTGTCTACCGATTTGGCAAGGATAATAAGCGATATTTCGAGGTAGTTCCGCAATGAAGCTGGTCCACGAACTTCGGCCACGTCCGTCAAGGTGGGTGCTGTCTCCCGGGCGACCACAGTGCATAACAGACAAGCCGTCCAAGGCGATTGTACTGTAGAACTGGTTGTCCATACCGGCCAGCACTATGACACAAACACATCAGCTGTCTTCTTTGAGGAACTGGGAATTCCAAACCCGAATTATCACTTGGCTATTGGCTCTACATCGCAGGGTGCTCAAACGGGACCTATGCTTGAGACAATCGAAAAGGTGCTGGTTGATGAGTAACCCGATTGGGTGCTGCTTTACGGTGATACAAACTTCACCCTGGCTGGTGCGCTCGCCGCGGCTAGATTGCACATTCCTGTGGCTCACGTGGAGGTTAGGAGTTCGTTGCCCACTCCAAACGACAAGGAACCATCTTTGTTGACGGAATTGTCACCAATTTGTATACTGCACATAGAGGTGATGGAGATGGCAAGTACCACTGTGCGGATCAGCTTGGAGGCGAAGGGAGCGTTGCAGAAGCTTTCTGCCCACACCGGCAAGAAGATGCAGGAGATACTTGGCGAGGCCGTCGAGTCCTATCGCCGCCAGCTCTTCCTGGAGAAAGCTAATGCCGCGTTCGCTGCCCTACACGCGGACTCCGAGGCCTGGGCGGGTGAAGAAGAAGAGAGGACTGCGTGGGAGGCCACGCTTACCGATGGGGCTGAGGATTAGGACATGCCTGGACCATCTCGGGGAGAAATCTGGTTGGTAGACCTCTCTCCTGTCCGCGGTCATGAACAGGCGGGTAGGCGACCCGGTCTTGTGATATCGGTGGATGAGTTTAACCATGGCCCGGCGGGACTTGTTGTCATCATTCCGATCACGGCAAAGGCTAAAGGTATCCCATTCCACGTGGAAGTTCGACCATCGGAGGCTGGACTGAATCGCCTCAGTTTCATCAAGTGTGAGGATGTGCGTTCAATTGCAAAAGAGCGCCTATTGAAGTGTCTAGGGCGAATTGTGCCTGCAAAGGTAGCGGAGATTGAGGACCGGCTACGGATTCTCCTGGGACTGTAGTTGTGTAAAGGGGTAGCTGAAAGGGCATTAGGGAGCCGTGAAGCAGCGATGGGCGGAGATCCATCGGTTCCCGCCACAGGTTAGGTCCAGGGTCGAGAACTCGGTGAATCGGAAATGGTGATGAGTAACGGGCAAAGCCTAGATGACTGAGTTCATTGGGTTTCTGGTCGCTGATTACTGAAAGCTGTGGGCTAAAGGCTGACGCCTTGATTATGTAGCCACAATAAGATAATATGACGCCACATGGAGAAGGGGAGGGGAGAAAAGCATGCCCAGTGTTGGGATCAGGGAATTGAGAGATAAGCTGAGCCTGTACTTGACGCAGGTTAAAGAGGGAAAACAGATCGAGATCACGAACAGGGGCAAGGTGATCGCTCTCTTATCACCTGTAAAGAGGAGAATCCTGGACAAGGAGCTTCTACTATTGCTAGAAGAAGGAATAGCTTCTTGGGCAGGTGGAAAGCCGAAAGGAGCCCCTCATTCCGTGCCGGGTCGTGGACGAGAGCTTTCTGATCTGATCATTGAGGATCGCAGATGATCCTCTACCTCGATACCAGCGCTCTGGTAAAGCTCTATATCGAAGAGGCGGGATCGCAAGAGGTTAAAAGAGCGGTGGAAGAAGCCCGGATCGTCTCAACTTCCCGTGTAGCCTACGTGGAAGCGAGGGCTGGAATCGCCAGGAAATATCGTGAACGGGAACTCTCTAAAGAAGAACATGACCAAGTAGTTGAGGATCTAATACGGGATTGGGATAACTACTTCATCGTGGAGGTTTCCGAGAGCGTGGCCAAACTGGGTGGGACATTGACGGAGAGGCAGTCCCTCAGAGGATTTGATGCAATTCATTTGGCGTCAGCACTCCTTTTACAGAATAGGACTCGCTTGGATGTCTCGTTTTCTTGCTTCGATGAGCGGCTTAAGGCGGCAGCCGAAGCGGAAGGCCTGGCTGGGGAATAGTAAATGGGGAACAGTGAATGGTAGGACAGAGGCGAGAATATGAGGCCGCATAGAAGGCTCGATGTGTGGAGGTGAAGAATAGCCGTCAGCAGTCAGCTATCAGCAAGAGCTGAAAGCTAATGGCTATTGAGATGAAAGACTTTCGATCCCTTGATGTTTGGAAAAAGAGCCACGAGCTGGTGCTAGCCATCTATAGGGTTACGGCAGCGTTTCCTAAGAACGAACTCTACGGACTTATTAGCCAGATCCGCCGGGCGGCAGCTTCGATTCCTGCCAATATTGCTGAGGGCTGTGGTAGAACGGGAGACGCTGAGCTTGCCCGGTTTCTCACTATAGCAATGGGCTCGGCAAGTGAGCTTGAGTACCATCTTCTGCTCTCTCGCGATCTCAATTTCTTAACCATTGACACTCATGAGACGCTGACGACACAGACAGTTGAAATCAAGCGTATGCTTACATCGCTTATCCAGAAGCTGAGAGCTGAAAGCTGACGGCTGTTTGCTATCGTGGAAATCGTGAATGGTGAATGGTAGGACAGAGGCGAGAATATGAGGTCGCATAGAAGGCTCGATGTGTGGAGGTGAAGAATAGCTGTCAGCAGTCAGCTATCAGCAAGAGCTGAAAGCTAATGGCTTGCGTGAATCAGCATATTGGCTAAAACTGGCGGAAAAGAGCGGGTTGCTTCCAGGCAAAACACTGCAACCATTATTGGGTGAGGCTAACGAATTGATTAAAATCGTCGCAAAATCCGTAATCACTGCGAAAGGCAGCGGGAGATAACCATGCAATTTGCATTTAGCAACCTTCATTTTGCAATATCGTATTCCCAAATGGATACTACCTCCCCTAAGAGAGAATCAAGGGCATCCTTGATGAACAGTCCTGACCGAGATTGGATAGATGGCTCTCTATACCCTGACGTGGATCCGCCGGAAAAATTGCATGGTTTAGCTGAACAGGTGGATTTTCTCGCGCGATTGTGCTCAGCCTGGGACTTTGGGCTGTTGCCGAATCCGGAGACGGTAACTGAGATTCGCCGGACAGAATGTCGCGAAGCAGTGGATGCCTGCCGTCTGCTCACCTCACCGAGTTATCACCTGTTACGAAAGTGGCACGGCTTACCGCCGTTACCATATCTAGGGCAGCAGCTTTCCTATATCCGTGATGATCCCAGTCTGGAGTACGTATGAGGGAGGGATATCTCCATCCTTTGAGGAAGATGTCTAAGGGCGATGCGAAGCTCGATCTTCTGGTTTACGGCACAAGTGGACACGGCAAGGTGATCATTGATAACGTCATTCAAAAAGGGAAGTACAAGATAGTAGGCATTATCAATGATGATCCTGAACTTTGGGAGAGAGAGTTCTGCGGGTATTCCATCCATGAACGTTCTGCCAGGTAAGACTCAACCACACTCCGATTCCGGTATCCGCGTGACGCTGTTTGGGATTGTCATCAACGTCGCGCTCTCTTTGATCAAGCTGATCGTTGGGGTGTTCGCCGGTTCGGTCGCCTTGGTCGCTGATGGTATTCATTCGGCATCGGATATAGCGACCGATCTTGTCGTTCTTGGGGGAATACGCCTCTCGTCAAAACCAGCGGACACGAGCCATCCCTATGGGCATGGGCGTTACGAGACGCTCTCAGGCGGACTGGTCGCGGGAGCGCTGATCCTCGTCGGCCTCTACATCGCGTGGGAAGCCGGTTCCGCCCTCTATGCGCGACAGGAGGCTTATCCAGGACTTGTTGTTGTTCTCGTAGCAATGGTCTCGGTCCTTGCCAACGAGTGGATCTACCGTCGCACAGCCCGCGTTGCGCGCCGCTTTAGGAGTCCGGCCTTGCACGCCAATGCCTGGCACCACCGCTCCGACGCGCTCTCTTCCGTAGCTGTCCTCATTGGGGGGCTTGGTGGACTCCTGGGCTGGGGACATGCCGATCAGGTCGCGGGGATCGTTGT
>CBDUVB010000061.1:0-8415 GCA_965370555.1 uncultured bacterium | reverse complement strand
CCTTTTACTGTGGGTAGATCATCGGCGATCTGTAAGTTTACACCATGCAAGCGGGCGTGTAAGTCCTCCTTGACCTCTTCCAGGACCCGTTGTACGTTGACCCGTTCGAACGAGGCAGCATTCATGTGAATGCTGGAGAGGGCAAGCAGGTCATTGATCAGTTCTCGCATTCGCGCGGAGGTCTCCGTCAGGGTGCGCAAGTATTTTACTCCTTCTTCATCGAGCTTGCTCTCGTAGTCATCGAGGAGGAATCCACTGAACATTTGGATCGTGCGCAGCGGGGTCTGTAGGTCGTGCGAGACGACGTGGGAGAACTCCTCCAGCTTCTCGTAGCTTCGTCTGAGGCGGTCCGCATTCTCGAGGAGCCCCGCTTCCAACTGTTTGATCTTGGTTATGTCGATGTAGTGGTCAATTCGCCCTCCCTTGTACCGTTCCGTCTCAATCGGGATCGAGCGGTACTCGAGGACGCGTTCGTCGCGGTCGATACTGGGACGGATGCGGCACGTGTAGGAATCAATCTTGCTGCCGTTGTCGATCGCTTCTTTCACGACTTGACTCATCTGTTCCGAATCATCGAAGACGTTTGAGTAGCGGGCGAAGGCGCGCAGGTTCTCTATCCCAATAAGTCGTTCGCGGTCGACCCCGAAGAATTGGCCAATCATCTTGTTCGCCCATACCACCTGCTTTCTCTTGTCCGTGATGATGATCCCCGAGTCGAGGGTATCGACGGCATCCTCTATCAGGTAGCGGTAGATGGCCTCTGTCTCGTTCAGGCGCCGCTCCAGTTCCATCTGCTGGCGGAGGTCGCGCGCCTCCATAACCGCGATTCGCTCGGTGGCTCGTGTCGCCCTCAGCTCAACGCTAATTCCATTGTGTTCTTGCGAGACGAACCTCAGGTTGACGTCACGAACCTCTCCCCGCTCGAACAGGCGCAAGAGCTCGACCTTCATTCGATCGATGTCGTTCGGGTGGACATACTCGGAGAGTTGTAGGGATCGCTTTGTCACGTACCCGAGCGTGCTGCGCGATGCCTCATTGCGCTTGAGGACCGTTCCCTCCTTGTCGATGAAGTGGATGATGTTCAACGAGTTCTCGAAGATTTCCTCGTCATAGCGTTCTTCGAGGTTCTTGGAGTGGCGCCACCGTTTGCGACGTGCCTCCCGCAGCTCGTTGACGAGCCCGATTCCTCCCCCCACAATGATTCCCATGATGAAGAGTCCTCCTACGAGGAGGAGGTGATCGTCCTGCGTGATAAGGAACGGGGTCCCCATCAGGGCGGTTGCTACCCCTAGGAGGAGCCCTCCTTTCAGTTTGAGGGAGAAAGAGACGAGGGTAAGAGGGATCGCCAGAATGACAAAAACGGGAATGGCGGAATGGTCATCCAAGAAGATAAACAGGAGGGTAATGGCAAGGAGAGCGATGCTATACGCAACAACACCGATGATCTTTCTTTCCGTAGGGTTCAGTCTACTCGTCACTGTGGAATCAGCCTCATCGTGAGGCCGTCGCTGCCCTCCTCTGATTGAGACAGATGTCCTGTTCAATTATCGAGGCGTTCTTGACCATCGGAAAGGACAGCTATCACCTATCGGGAAGACGTTCTTCTTACAGATGCGATTAGATGATCAGGTTCGGGCTCATATTGAGGGAGGTGGGTTCCATGATCTTTTGCAGGTAGTCATCGCGAAGGATCTTGATTTTGCGGCTTTCTATGGCGATGATCCCACGGCTCTCAAGCTCGCTCAACGTGCGGATCGCTGTCTTGGAGGAGACCCCGGCCATCTCTGCCAATTCGGCCCGCGAGAGCTCGACTTCGTTCTTCCCTAAATGGAGGATTAACCGCGCCAATCTCTCCTTGCTTGACGCGTATGATCGCTCGGCAAGCTTGTTTTGGAAGGCTTTCAGCTCTTCGGAGAGTTTCTCATAGAGACGGAAGATCGTCTTCGGGTGTCGTTCGAGAAAAAAGAAAAAATCTCCGCGCTCGATGAACCCGACCACCACCGGTTCGAGCGTCTTGGCGTAGGCGTTGTGGCTTCCTTTATCGAACAGGGTGGTCTCTCCGAGGATCTCCCCTGGACCGACGATCTTCAGTATCTGACTCTTGGCGCGCATGCTGCGCTTGACGAGTTTGACCAGTCCATCGAAGACGAGGTAGAACCCGAACGCTGGGGCTCCCTCCTGAAAGATGATCTCCCCGCGGCCGTACCGTATCTTACGCGTATTTTCCTTTAACTTTTGGAGGTCCTTCTCCTTGAGGTCGGAGAAGATACGAAAGTCCTTGAGATCGATCATACCAATTGCCCCCTCTCTACCTTTACTCTCGCGCGGTCGTCGCGTTTTTTTCTGTCCCCTATCACCCCTTCATAGGGGTCAAGCGTCCTGCATTGTAACAGATATCACAGTGAAATCCAAATCCTCTCATACATCCCGCTTGCGGGGGGCATTGAGAGCGGGGTAAAATAGGCTTATTCATGAAAGAATGTAGACAGGAAGCAAAGATTGCCGTGGCTGTCCTCCAACCTTCTCTTCCTGATGAACGGGACGAAGAGCGCTTGGCTCGGGTGGAGGGCCTTGCTGCGGAAGGGGCGGAGGCGGATCTTCTGCTCTTGCCAGAGCTGTGGCGGGTAGGATACACCGATTTTTCAACCTATAAAGGGAAGGCAGAGACCCTTTCCGGGGAGACGCTCGTCTTCCTGCAAAAGGTGTTTATCGGCTTGACTTAGGGCGTTGATCGTGCTATAATAGATACCGAGGTGATTAGAGATGGAAATGAGCGCGATCAAATCCCTGGAACAAGCACGTCGTGAGTTTTCTACCCAGCGTAAGTGTGAGAAACACCTTCAACGTCTACGCTGGCCCAATGGTATAACTTGTCCTCGTTGTGGCGCTAAACGCCCTTACTGGCTAAAGAACCAGCACTTGTGGGAGTGCCGTGAGTGTAAGTACCATTTTTCCGTTACTGCTGGCACGATCTTTCATCGTTCTAAGATCGATCTGCCAAGATGGTTTGTGGCAATCTGGATGATGTGCCACTCACCAAAAGGGATATCAGCCAAGCAGATAGAGCGCGAGATAGGTGTCCACTACGAGACCGCCTGGTATATGGCAAAACGCATTCGGAAAGCCATGAAGCACGATGTCTTTGAGGACCGTCTTGGCGGGATCATCGAGATAGATGATGCTGTTGTCCGTGCAAGCGGGGATGGGATACCGCGAGGCCCCACAACATTTGAAGGCAAGAACGTTCTAGGTATGGCAGAACGTGGCGGATCTCTTCGCATGATGATCCTAGATGGTCTAAAAGCACGCGATATCAAGTGCGTCGTTGCCAAGAACTTCGGACAGGTTCAAGAGATCTACAGTGATGCGGCAAAGGCACTGTTTTTCCTGCACGAATTTGGACCACACAAGTCTGTTGCCCATACTCATAATGAATACGTGGTAGATGAGGCCCATGTGAACACGATCGAGAACGCTTGGTCGCTGTTCAAGCGCGGGCTAATTGGCGTTTATCACCATGTTAGTGCAAAATACCTACAGGAGTACCTGGATGAGTTTGCGTTCAGATATTCACACCGGCATGAGAAAGGGACTCTGTTTGATTTGGTATTAGCAAATTGCTCCGCTCAATGAGCAAACACAAGTTTTGCGAAAGCGTACTTCTTTGTCCTGAAAAACTGCGCTTGATGGCCAGCAGATCCCGGCCTCACCACAATATCTTTCAGTGGCTTAGCACACAGCATATCAATTCTATAGCCTTCAAGCTCATCGTCGATTTCCCTGTGCGAACCGACACACAATCCTGGAGAACTTGGCTTGAGGGGCTTAGTAACACGTATCATAGCCCTCTCTTTGAGTATATATGGCCACAGCAAGCGACCAATGGTCTTATTCTTCTCTGCTGGTCCAGGATATATTTCCCTGGCCCTCCCATTCGTTCCGAGTGCTTCCAAGCTATCCCCTACGTTATTTAAAAGCATCATTCTAGCGTTTTAAGAAAAGCTTGTTTTGAACTGCCAAACGCTTTTCCACCCGCTGTATTTGGCCATGCGGCGCAGAGAACATA
Organism: uncultured bacterium; assembly: GCA_965370555.1. Taxonomy (GTDB): domain Bacteria; phylum Bipolaricaulota; class Bipolaricaulia; order UBA7950; family UBA9294; genus JAJOKK01. The sequence goes on along the minus strand of CBDUVB010000061.1, from coordinate 4,349 downwards.
AACGCTAACTGGTTAGTTTGGAAGCTTGTTTGCGTTTCATTAACAAGAGTAGCCATCTTTTCTTCGAGGACTGCATCTGTTTCCGTCTCTGCTACGGCAAACTGATTTGATATGTCTTCGAACTCTTGATCTGAAAGCTGACCCAGTAAATATGCTGTATAACGGCCAAAATACTGGTTTTGGCGCGCGCAGCCGCGCAAAGCTTCAACAAGGACGTTCTTTCGTTGACTAACAAATCTCATAGCGTCTTCCGTTTTCGTCCAAGACCAACGAACCCCAAAGTCTGTTTGCTGCAAACGAACCAGTATATCTTTCTTTATTTCGGGAACCTGAGAGCATAGCGTTAGCGCTCCCTGAGCAGGCATGTCTAGCGCCGAAGAGTAGTTTGTCATTCCTCTGTTCCTTCCTTTTTGACAATTGCCTTATCAGCCATACCAATGAGAAATTCTCCGATTGCTTTGGCGATATCAGGCCGGACGACAACACCAATCTGAGCTTCTCTTTCAATCGGTTGAGGCTGGGGATAACGCTTCTCTCCAACTTGTTTGCCATCGACAACTTCGATTTCAATGCTTTCAGGGTTCTCTCGCCTCTCAACATATAGATCAAAGACAATCTCTCCATTAGGCGCCACACCTCCCCAAGCACCTGTTGCAGGAATGATGCGATAATCTGTCGCCCTGGAGAATTGAACCTTGAAAGTTTCCTTGGTGGAATCTTGAGTTGCCATCTCAGTACCTCCTGTTGCAGAGGATACCCGACAGCTTCACAGGAAACAAGACGCAGCATTTGCAATCGCCTCCTTACTCAGCCCGATAAACGCCCTGCAAAAGGTGGCACGGGGTGCGGGAGCCTACTTACTGGGAGGGAGCCTGATCGAGAGGGCTGACGGGCACCTCTACAACACCGCGGTTCTCCTCGATCGAAACGGAGAGATCGCCGGGATCTATCGGAAGTCGCACCTCCTTAACTACCACTCGCAGGAGCGAACCATCCTCACTCCAGGTGAGAGATGTACGGTGGTTGCGACGCCTCTTGGAAACATAGGAATTGCGGTCTGCTATGACCTGCGCTTCCCCGAGCTCTTTCGAGAGATGAGCAAGGCGGGGGCGGAGATCTTCCTTGTTCCAGCAGCATGGCCATCTGTCCGCCTGGAGGCATGGGAGATCCTTTGCCGGGCACGGGCCGTGGAGAACCAGGCCTATATCGTCGCCTGTAATGCTACAGGGAAAGAACTCCTCGGCCACAGTATGGTGGTCGACCCATGGGGGGTGAAGATTGCTTCCTTGGGGCGGAGAGAAGGGGTCCTGCGCGCTGAGCTCGACCTCGCCGTTCTCCGACGGTTCCGCGAGGAGTTCCCGGTGTGGCGTGAGCGCTGATCTACCCGAGAAACTCTCTCTCCCCGTGCAAGCCGCGTTTCAGGTCGTAAAGGAGGTTGAATAGCCACCTCCCATCTGGATCTTAGTAACGAGCGTTGGTACGGTTCGAGATGCGGCGCGGCTCATGATCGGGAGATTGGGAAGAATCACTCAATCTCTTCTTTGTGCGGTGCATCCTCGTTCCCTAAGTCCGTTTGAACCGGCGATCGAGTTCTTCGCGGGAGATCGTGAAGATGATCGGTCGCCCGTGTGGGCAGGTGTAGGGGTTCTCCAGTGTCATCAGGCGATCGACGAGGTCCTGTTGTTCCTGCAGTGGGATTCGATCTCCCGCCTTGATCGCCGCTCCGCAGGCGAGTTCGGAGAGGAGGTGATCGAACAGGGCCTCTCTCACTTTTTCTCCCCGTGCCAGCTGCTCGACGATCTGCTCGATCGTACCCTGAAATCCGTACCGGCTCTGCCCTTCTGCGAGGAGACTCGGGTACTCCCGCAGGATGAATGTTCCTCCTCCGAACTCGTCGAGAACGATCCCAACCTTGGCGAGTTCCTCTCTCCCCGCGGTGAGGAGTTCGGCACTCTCGAAGGGGAGTTCGAGACGGACCGGGAGGAGGAAAGACTGTCGCGGGATTTCTCCACGCGCAAGCTCAGCTCGTAGCCCTTCGTAGAGTATCCGTTCGTGGGCGATATGCTGATCCACGATCTCGAGGCCGGTCGGTGTCTCTACTAGGAGATACGTCCCCTGGAGCTGCCCGATGACGCGTCGATCGCTTTTAACTCTCACTTTTTCCGCGTCACGCTCTGCCTGCCGAACAGAGACGGCCCCTTGTAGGTCGAGTGGGAGAGCGGAGGATCCCTGCGAAGAATGAGGCTGCGTCCGTTCCTGGGTCCCTTGCTTGCCCCCTTGAGGGAGGAACGGGGAGACGACGTAGCGTGAGGAGAGGGCGCCTTGGAGGGCACGGGTGAGCGCCTCCTGCACGCGGCGGGGTTCGGCGAAGCGGATCTCCTCCTTGCGCGGATGCACGTTCACGTCCACCCCTTCGAGCGGAAGGTCGATCCTGAGGATCGCGAGCGGGTAGGACCCATGGCGGAGGATTCCCTGGTAGGCGCTCGCGAGCATGTAGGAAAGGGCGCGATCGCTCACCGGGCGGCCGTTGATGCAGAAAAGTTGATCGCGGCGGTTACCGCGCTTGATATCGGGTGGACTGATGTAGCCTGTGATTCGGATCCCACTCTGTTCGATCTCGATTGGGATGAGCTGTCGCGCGACCTGTGCCCCGTAGACCTGGGCGATCCGGTCAAGGAGATCCTTCGCGCGTGGGGCGGAGAAGACGAGCCTCTCCCCGTGCTTGAGGGACCACCCGACATTTGGGGAGGAGAGGGCAAGCCGGTGGAGGACACGATTAGAGTGGAAGAACTCGGTGCGGGCCGATCCGAGGAAACGCGCCCGTGCCGGGAGGTTGAAGAAGAGATCCCTCACTTTTACGGTCGTTCCGGGGGCCCGTGCCGTTGGGACTGGCCCATCGATCCTGCTGGCCTCAACCTGCACGCTGTACGCTTCTTCCTGCTCCTGTAGTCGAGAAGTGATCTTCACGCGGGCGACCGCGGCGATGCTTGCCAGCGCCTCGCCACGAAACCCTAAGGTGGCGATTGTGTCGAGGTCTGTCCCCAGTGCGATCTTGCTCGTGGTATGTTTCTCCACGCAGAGGCGCAGATCGTCCGCGTCCATCCCTTCTCCATCATCGCGAACAACGATCGCTCTCTTTCCCCCCTCTTCCAATTCGATGGCGATAGTCTCACTTTTTGCGTCGATTGCGTTCTCCACGAGCTCCTTCACCACCGATGCAGGGCGTTCGATCACCTCTCCCGCCGCGATCTTTCGTGCTAAATGCTCATCCAATCGTTTGATCTTCATCGTCTCTACAAGCCTAGCGTATTCGATCTCTCCCCACAACACCTTGGCGGATGCATCGAGAATGCGTTATCTTAGACGAGGAGGAGGGTGGAATGAACACGATCAGCGATCTGCGGAAGGCCCTCGGCCTTTCTACCACAAATCAGGTTCGAAACAGGATCGAAGCGATCAAGGATATCCTCTCAGAGTACTTGCGGCGAGGGCCTAACAACCAGATCCTGATTACGGACGACGGTGTTGCCCTGCTCCGGCGCCTACAGGATCTTTACGATAGTGGGCTCACCATAACTGAAGCGAGCGAGGTTTTGCGCAGTAATGCTACTAAAAAGCCATTAATCAACGATACGGTTCCAGTTGGTTTTGTATCAAACCGAGTAAATGTCGGGGGCGATAGCGCGTTGATCGCCGCGCTGAAAGAGGAGATTGCCTTCCTGCGTGAGCGGGTTGCGTTCCTCGAGGAGGAACGTCGTGGAAAGGGCGACAGGACGAGGTCACCGGCGTGGTGGGAAGGGCTACGGGAGGATCTTTAATATGGGGCTCAATCTTCCGCTTCATGGGAACGAACGCTTGCAGCAGGTAGTCGAACGGGTCGATCGATCTGTGCGTCTCACGACGCTGTGGGGCGCATCAAACGTGACCGCGATCGATCGGATGCACATCAACGACCACGGGCCGGTGCACATCAAGATCGTCACTAACATCGCCCTGAAGCTACTGCGCCTACTCGACGAGGGGGGAGTGGTATCGAGTGTGGTAGCGAACTACCAGATGAATCCTGAGGATGCGGAGGTAGTTGTCTGCCTGGCCTCGGTCCTGCACGATATCGGTCATGTCATCCACCGGCAGAATCACGAAGAGCTCTCCCTCGTCCTCGCCCCGCCGCTCATCGAGGATTTCCTTGCCGACCTCTATCCCGAAAAAGAGGCGACGATTCTCAAAGGGGAGATCCTGCACGCGATCTACGCCCACCGCCGCGATATTCAGCCACTGACAGTGGAAGCGGGAGTAGTGAAGATTGCCGATGCGCTGGACATGGAGTCGGGCCGGGCACGCATCCCGTT
>CBDUVB010000060.1:0-8436 GCA_965370555.1 uncultured bacterium | reverse complement strand
GCGATGAACAAGGTCTACGGGGAATTCTTCTCCGATCCATTTCCTGCTCGTGCGTGTATTGAGGTCGCTGCGCTACCGAAGGGAGCGAAGGTGGAGATAGAAGTGATAGCACGCGGATGAAATTCTTCGACACGCACTGCGACACCGTGATCAAGGTCCTCGACGGATCGCTCGACTTTCAGACTGGGGAGGGGAGTGGGCACCTTTCTCTCCCTGGGATGCTCTCGGCTGGAAGCTGTGCCCAGGTATTCGCCTGCTTCGTGTTGAGCGAGCGCCATCCCGAGAAGGAACGCGAGACGGCCGAGGCAATGATCCGCACCATCAACGAGATGGCCGCAAAGAGTGAGGGCAAGATGGAGGTCGTACGCACCGCATCCGAACTGCGTGTGGCGTGCGATGGCGGCCCGATCGCTGCCCTGATCGGCCTGGAGGGAGCCGATCCACTGGAAGGTCGTGCGGAGAACTTGCACCATTTCTACGATCTCGGAGTGCGCGATCTGATCCTCGCTTGGAAGGATAACCCCTTCTCCGGAACGGCCTTTGGAACGAACACCCCTCTTACCGAAGAGGGGAGGAAGCTCGTCGAATTGACGGAAGAACTAGGAGTGATGGTCGACGTCTCCCACCTCTCCGATTCCGCGTTTAAGGACGTCTGTGAAATCACTAAGCGGCCGTTCATCGCCAGCCACTCCAACTGCCGCGCCATCTGCCCGAGCAAGCGCAACCTGACCGACGCGATGATCCGCACCCTAGCTAATCGCGGCGGAGTGATGGGGATCAACCTCGCATCAGGTTTTCTTGACCCCGAGATCTATCAACGAGAGATGGCCTACCGGAGAAAGTTCCGCTCTGAAGGAGAAACCCCCGAGGCGACGAAGCGGATGCGCGAACAGATTGCCACGATTCCGCGCCCGTCGATCGACTGGGCGGCAAAGCACATCCGCCACGCGATAGATATCGGGGGAGAGGACTGCATCGGCCTCGGCGGTGACCTCGATGGAATTACAAGTATGCCACGTGAGATCAAAGGGATTGCCGATTACGACAAGATTCCAGATCTACTCCTTGCAGCTGGGCTTCGCACTCGTCAAGTGGAGAAAGTCTGCTACCAGAACTTCGGACGTGTTTTCTGTGAAGTATTACCTGACTAGCGAAAGCGCTGAAGCTCCTGGTCCAGTTTTCGGGTGAAGATCTTTGACTTTCTGATCTAGAGGCGCGAATGGACAAGCCGCCGCCCTTGATGGTATACTCCGTGCATGGGTGAGCACGAAAAGCTGTACGAGCATATCATACTTCGGCGCTCGGACGCGAATGTCCCATTTACCGGGTTGCGGACACTTCTCAAGAGGCTCGGATTCGAGGAACGCATCAAGGGCGACCATCACATCTTCACGAGGAGCGACGTAGAAGAGATCCTCAATCTACAGCCGAAGAACGGCAAGGGCAAACCTTACCAGGTGAAGCAGGTGCGTGGAGTGATCCTGAAGTACAATCTGACCTTGGAGGATTAATCATGGATACGAAGTACGAAATCATCATCTTCTGGAGCGCAGAGGACAATGCGTTCATTGCTGAGGTCCCAGAACTTCCAGGTTGCACGGCTGACGGCAATAGTTATCAAGAGGCCCTTTCGAATGCCGAGCAGATCATTCAGGAATGGATCGATATTGCAAACGAATTGGGTAGATCCGTACCGGAACCAAGGGGCCGACTCACTTACGCCTAGGCGGGCAGGATTGGGTTCGTTCTTCCGGCCCAGCTCGTGGCAGGCAATTCGGTGTGGAAGGGGTATACAGGCCATCCATCACCACGAAACCGCTAACTGTGCGTCACCTATTCAGGCCTCCAGGCTCCATTGGTGCCCGGTGATCCCCTTCACCACTTACGACAAGATCCCAGATCTACTCCTCGCAGCCGGGCTTCGCGCTCGTCAAGTGGAGAAGGTCTGCTACCAGAACTTTGAACGAGTCTTCTGCGAGGTGTTACCTGACTAGCGAAGCGGATGAAGCTGCTAATTGGGGCCTTAGCTCAGCTAGGAGAGCGCTTGCATAACCTGCAAGAGGCCAGGGATTCGGGAAAAGAGTAGGCTTTTTGCTGTTTGGGGTGGGTAACGAATTCCTGACCGCAAATGACAGAATGCCGTTCTCTCGCTCGTTTGTTGCTCTCACTCAAGCCGCCAAGGTGTCGCGACACCAAGATCGCTAAGACATGCCTGTGATCCTTGTTCTTTCCCCCCTCTTCTTGCTGTTCTCTGCGTCTTTGCGAGAAAGTGCTTTTGCTCTTTCTCATTACCCTTCTCTCATCATGCATCACTGCTTCATGTTGGCGAATTCATCTGACGAAGACACCATCATGAAGTGACGGAGGCGACAGGCATATGCGCGAATTTGCCTGAGAACCAACACGCCTGTAAGCTGACTAGCGACAATCTTTGCGTTGAACTGAGCGAAGAAGAGGGAGGACGGACATGGCTATCAATGAGGAACTGCTGAGCTTTGTCAAGGATGCCTTAGCGCGCGGCCTGTCGCGTGCGGACATTGAGAATGCCTTGCTGCAGGCGGGCTGGAAGCCCGACCAAGTGAAGGGTGCATTGACTGCCTTCGCCCAGATCGACGAATTTCCGATTCCCATACCGAGGCCCAAGCTGTATCTCTCAGCACGCGAAGCGTTTATGTACCTTGTTCTGTTCACGACCCTGTATCTCGCAACCTTCAACTTCGGGCGCCTCATCTTTCAGTTCATCAACCTTGCTTTCCCCGACCCGGCTGCTTACGCCGAATTCGCCGACTCCGCGCGGCAGGCGATTCGCTTCTCAGTGGCCTCGCTGGTCATCGCATTTCCGATCTTCCTGTATCTGTCGCTGCTGATTAGCCGATCCATCAAGCGTGACCCTAGCAAGCGCGCCTCGAAAGTTCGCAAGTGGCTCACATACATGACCCTGTTTGTCGCCGCCGGTGTCATCATCGGTGACTTGACCACGCTTGTGTACAACTTCTTGGGTGGTGAACTGAGCCTGCGCGTCGGACTGAAGGTGATCACCGTCGCTGTCATTGCAGGTGGGATCTTCGGCTATTACCTGTGGGATTTGCGCCAGGAAGAACGGGAGACCCAAGCATGACGAAGCCCTGCAAGCCCATCAATGTCAGGCTCATTGTGGCCATCAGCCTTGTTGTTGCGGTTCTGACTGTAGTGATCGTCGGGGTCATCCTGCTCGATTCCCCCGCACAAGAACGCTTGCGTCGACTGGACGAGCGGCGAGTATCTGACCTACGTGAGATTGCGTATGCGCTGGACGCGTATTGGACACGCGAAGGCATGTTGCCGTCCTCATTGGGAGAGTTATCTAACGAAGAACGGATTGTACGCGAGCTGGCTGATCCCGAAACCGGCGCCGCCTACGAATATCGAGTACTCAGTCACGACAGCTACGAGTTGTGTGCCATCTTCGCAAGCGAAATGGATGTGAGGAGTCGTGATGTTCCCTACGAGCATGTCTGGTCCCACAATGCAGGCAGACAATGCTTCCAGATGGAGGCGCAGGACGTCGAGCGCCCGTTGGAGCGATAGACTTCTTATCTTTGCCGAAAAGTGCTGCATACGAGTAACTCGCTGTGTCCTTCTTCCTATCAATGAATTCATTCGTACGTGAACTTGACTTTGTTGCTGCCAATTGATAGGCTGTTTTGCGTGAGTACCAATGATAAGTTAGCGGAAGAAAGGGAGGGGCAAAACCACTTGTCAGTACCCAAGAAGATACCCTTGCAACAAGAATGCCAGCAGGGAGATGAACGGTTGGAGTGCTGAACAAGCATATCCTGTGCTCGCGTGAAAAAGGAGACACGATGGTGGATAAACTCGATTCTACTTCTTGGGAGTCAGCACGACTAATCCCAGTCTCCGGCATCCGAAATGCTGAGGAACGGGAGCGAAGAGCAGTTTCCGCTCTGCTTGCTGTGCTGTATGCAGTTGATGAATTCGGCGTAGCACTCACGCGCCCATTTGGGGCTCCGAAGGGCAAATTGAGCGCCTTCATCGAAGTCCCTCTTGAGTTGGCGGACGGCCGGAGTGTGCGTCCAGATGGGCTAATTCAGGTTGTTCGTGGGAAACGCTCCTGGGGAGGTTTGCTTGAAGTAAAAACAGGCAAGAACGAACTCAAGAGAGAGCAGATTGAGACGTACCTAGATCTTGCCAAGGAGTTAGGCATCGACTGTGTGATAACGATCTCAAACCAAATTGCGAAAATCCCTGGCGAACACCCTGTTGAGGTTGATAAGCGAAAACTCAGGAAGGTCGCCTTGTACCATATCTCATGGTCACGATTGTTGACGGAGGCAGTGCTGCAGAAAGCCCACCGCGGCGTAGCAGATCCCGATCAGGCATGGATCCTCGGTGAGTTGATTCGATACTTAGAGCATTCAAATGCAGGGGCAGTTGACTTCTGTGACATGGGGGAATCCTGGGTTGGTGTACGTGATGCGGTCAAGAATGGAACTTTGCGTTCATCTGATAAGAAAGCAATTGAAGTGGCGGGTAAGTGGGAGGAGTTGGTCTCATTCGTGGCTCTGCGCCTGGGGCGGAAACTGGGAGCTGACGTCCAAGAGATCTTGGCAGTCAAGGAGAGGAAAGACCTGTCGATTCGGAGTGCAAACATCGTGGATGCCATGGTGACAGAAGGCTTGATGCCTGGAGCGATCCGCATTCCGAACACTGTAAGCGATATCACTCTTAATGCAGACCTTCGAGCTCAACAAATCGTCGCATCTGTAGCAGTGGGCGCTCCAAAGACAGGGCGTCCTACGACACGAATCAACTGGCTCGTGCGCCAATTGAAGGCTTCATCGCCTGATGTGCGTTTGGACAGTTGGGGAAACAGGTCTAGAACCTCCATGTCAGATTTGCTCGGCAATGTCCGATCTGATAGTTCTCTGCTTGTTCCAGTTGACAATCGAGAAATCGTATCGTTCACTGTCTCGCTCTCTAGATCAATGGGAACAAAACGCTCATCTGGGAATCGATCGTTCATCGACTCGGTTCTACAGACACTCAATGACTTCTACGGAGATGTTGTCCAGCATATTCGCGAATGGCAACCCGCAGCGCCGAAGCTACAACCGAGTGAAAGCTTGGACACAGATCCGAGCTCAGAAACGCAGATTGAACCTGTACAAGCTGATGGTTCTGCTGGCCCCTGCTCTCAGAGTGATGTCGAAACCGAATCTGAGTGACGAGTACCCAATTGCCGAGGATGAAGACGCAGACGGCAATGTCCATCGATGCATGAATGTCCACATAAACTTGGCCGAAGCGTCTTTAGTCCGTAGGTTGTCTTGCGACACCACAAATTATGAGTTGGGCGAAGAAACGGGGTGGGGAAGCATGAGTAGATGCGGAGATTTCGACGTCAATGGCTCCAGTCGTTCATTCTTATGCTTTCCGGCTCCATACATCCGTTTCGCGATTACGCGGATGGTTCTAGCGCAGCAATCCACAGAAGCCTTTTGTCCGATGCTCGATGGTACTGTCAAGGTTTCAAGAAGCCAAGCCCGGTTCTCGCTGCAAGAGAAGAGCCTCTCTCGTGCATTGCCACGGCTGACGAGGTTGTAGACAGCCCTTTGGTGATCCAAACGCAACTTCCTCACCACCGTAATCTCAGCCCATCACACAAATCCTAAGAATAAAGGTCCGCCCCCCGCTCATGAATCATGTGTGACCTTCCACGATCATGTATTTCTTCCAATGCTGCTATTATGCTGCGTACCTTCGTTTTGGGAGATCGGTGGATAGTGCAGGAAGCGAGGTTGTACGGCTGAGTAACGACCACCTTTGGTGGTGCATAAAGAAGATGTGACCCCAAAGTTTCTATCATGCTAGCGATAAGTTGACAATTAAACACTATCGTAGTAGTATTAAATCGGATTCTGGAGAACACGGAGATCAAATGGGAATAATCGATCAAAATGAGCTGTTGGCCGTCATTCGAGGATATAACCCGTGGTGGCGTGGGGAGAGGCAGGATGTCCCAGCCTTTCATCGAATCGCCTACGACACTTGCTTGAGCTATCTTGAACATCCGACCCTTAAACGTGCCGTTCTACTGGCAGGGCCGCGAAGAGTAGGCAAGACAACCATACTGCGACAGATCGCAAACGATCTTGCTCTCGGAGAGAAGAGCTCGTGGCCCCCTCTTAGCGTGCTCTACCTCAGCCTCGACAATCCGTTCTTGAAACTTGTCTCTCTCCCAGAGCTGCTCCATCTCTACCACAGTACGATATACCCTGAGGGAAAGCCCGTACTGCTTCTTCTTGACGAGGTTCAGTATTCGCGAGACTGGGATGAGCATTTGAAGCAGCTGATCGATCATCACCCTGAATACAAAATCCTTGCTACCGGTTCGGCAACTGTCGTGCAACAGGAAGCAACAATAGATAGTGGAGTAGGACGCTGGATCCGCGTTATGATTCCCACACTGTCGTTCTACGAGTTCATCCGAATAAGCGGTTCTGCAGAGGCAGACATACCTGAAGATCTGCACCCTCGGTATCTGTTCGAGAGCGACTCAACTCACCTTGCCGATTTGGCTGTTAGAAGTCGCCCACTTCTTCCCGCCTTCCAGAAATATCTTCTTGTTGGTGGCTTTCCGGAGACCGCCATGCTTTCAACGACGCTCGCTCAGCGGCTTCTGCGCGAAGATGTTGTGGATCGCGTTCTCAAACGAGATATGAGCGCTCTCTTTGGTGTGCGGAACATTGACGATCTTGAGCGGCTGTTCCTCTACCTGTGCACACACACAGGCGGTATCTTTGAGGTCAAGACCGTTGCTGATGCGCTGGAGGTCTCCCCCACCACCGTATCCAGCCATCTCAGAGCGCTCGAACGTACTGGCTTGGTATATAGATTGCCTCCCATTCGGGCTGGAGGCAAGAAAGTGCTCAAGGCTCGTTATAAGATCTACCTTGCAGATGCAGCTCTGCGGAATGCCGTTCTGTTGAGGGGCGAGGATGTACTCACGCGCCCCGATGAGCTTGGAATGATCGTGGAAACCGTGGTTTTAAGGCACCTCATATCCTACCACTATGCAGACAACCCACGGATAGGGTACTGGCGGGATTCCAGTACGAATAAGGAAGTGGATATTGTGATCGATAGCCCAAGCTACCGCATCGCAATAGAGGTGAAGTATCGTAGCGAGGCATCCATTCTGAAGAAGGCCGGCATCCGCGCCTACTGCGAACGCGAGAACGTTAGCTATGCGTATTGGGTAACCCAACGTGATACGGACTTTGGTGTGCAATCCTGCGGCGATTCCGGTACCCAGATCCTCAAGATCCCGGCTCACATATTCATTTATCTGCTTGGGCAAGCGGAGAGGAATCTGGCACGCCTATAGCCCCATCACTTTCTTGCCCATTAATTACTTTGATCAGCTCTCTTCTTCCAAGGTGACCTTATCAGACTGGTTGCTCCCGATTCAGCGCGTCAGGTAGTCCAACTTTTTCACCGCGGCTCCAATCTATATAATTGCTCGAAGGAGGTGATCGCGGAAAAGGTTGCTTGGAAAATGCGAATGGCGTGGTGAGAACAGGCCGGAATCATGATTAAAGGAGGCAAAATGGCGCGTCGATTATCTGTGCTGCTTGTATCAATCTGTTTACTGTTTGGATCTGTTGCATTCGCGGTGGATCTCAACTATTTAGGAAGTTTCGAACCCCCAAACGAGGGCTGGGCTTTTGAAGGAATCAACGTTGGGGAAATCTCGGGACTCAGCCTCTCCGAGACCGGTGCTTTCTTCGCGATCTGCGACGATCAAGGGGAGAACGTAGATCCACCTGGAGTGCTGTACGAGCTCGAAATCGATCTTGATGAGGCTGGCATTCACAGCGTGGATGTCGTGAGCGTGGTGCATCTTGAGGCGCCGGATGGTCGGCCGTACGAGGCCAATACGCTTGACGGTGAAGACGTGCTCTGGATGCCTAATGGGTTTATCGTCTCCTCTGAGAGAGACTTGGAGAACAAGCCGTGGGTGCGTATATTCTCACCGGACGGCAAGTTTCTTAGCGAGATCCCGGTTCCTGAGAAGTTTATCCCTCTCTTCGACGGTGAAGAGCAGGTGCGGGGTGTCAGGAGTAATTTCTCGTTCGAAGCGAGTGCGATTACCCCTGATTATGCCACCCTGTACGTGATGAACGAGCAGGCCTTGGTACAGGATGGCGAGGTGTCGACTCCAGAGTCAGGGACTCCGGTACGATTGATTGAATACGATCTGAGCGGTGATGAGTCTGTGGTTATCGGTGAGTACGTTTACGTCACCGAGCCGATGTTCGCGACCCCGCCGGAAGGGGAGTCGGGAGATAATGGAGTGCCGGGGATGGTCTATGTCAGGCACATCACATCGGAGTTCGACCTTATCGTCATGGAGCGCTCATACGTGAGTGGCGC
>CBDUVB010000059.1:0-8633 GCA_965370555.1 uncultured bacterium | reverse complement strand
GGATACATCGGAAGTCACTGTCCTAAACAATTGCGCGCCTCCTCTCTACTCGGCGGTGAATTCTCTTCGACCTCCGGTCTTGCTTCGCAACCGGCATCCGTCCCGTGCGAACCGAAATTAGAAGTCACTACCCACTCGAAACGAGAAGGAACCCGGATTTCTTTATTCGTCGGCATCAGCAAGGCCGCCTGACGGTGCGCTTGATTGTAGCCGAGGAGCCCGAGAGTGGCGCAGCTCCTATGGCAGCCAGCCTTTCCCACGAATAGAGGCGTTTTCGCTGTCTTGCTGAAAGGGTGGGGGAAGCTTAGACTAGTCGTTGTTTGGAGGGAGAGAGACGTGGCATTGAAGGAGGAAGATGTTTATCAAGCAGTTTAGGACTGGCGGTGATCGCAACTTCGGTTACCTCATCGCCGATGCGGCAAGCAAGAAGGCCCTCGTGATCGACCCTTCGTTCTCGCCGGAGCGGATCGTCGATTTTGCTTGCGAGAAGGGGTACCAGATCGTCTACGTCTTCGTCACCCACGACCACTTCGATCACACGAACGGAAACGCCACGATCGAACGACTGACCGGGGCACGACCGCTTCTCTATGGTGATACCGATCCGAAGACAGGCGTTCGCGTGGAGGATGGATCCTCTTTCCCACTCGGCAAGCTTGAGGTGAAGATTATCCACACACCCGGCCACACCACGGATTCGATCTGCCTTTACGTCGGCGATTCGCTCTTCACCGGCGACACTCTCTTCGTCGGCAAGGTGGGAGGGACAGATCTTGGTGCTGGAGCGCGGGCCGAATACAATTCCCTGCGCGAGAAGCTCCTCCCCCTCCCTGATGAGACCCGTGTGTTTCCCGGACATGACTACGGGATCGCACCAGAGTCGACGATCGGGGTGGAGCGAAGGACCAACCCCTTCCTCATTCAACCTGACTTTGAGGCATTCCTCGATCTCAAGCGCAACTGGTTCGCCTACAAGGAAGAACACGGGATAGCATGAGATCCTGGTACGTGGAGAGCTTCGGGCGGGAGTACCTCGCCCTCTACCCCCATCGCGATGAGGCTGAGGCACGGGCGGATGTACGCGCGATCATCGATCTCGTCACTCTGGCGAAGGACGAACCGCTCCTCGACCTGGGCTGCGGGGCAGGTCGACACCTGCTCGCCCTCCACGAGGCGGGATTCTCCCGTCTCGTCGGGATCGACCTCTCGCAGGAGCTACTCGATGTCGCGGCAAAGCGGCTCGCTACCATCGGCGCAGAGGGAATCGAACTGGTGCGGGCCGACATGCGCGAAATTCCTTATGTGGAGCACTTCGCCACGGTCTTATCCCTGTTCACATCATTCGGGTATTTTGAGGACGAAGTGGAGGATAGAACGGTCCTCGCCACGGTGAATCGGGCTCTACGGCGTGGTGGAACCTTCCTGATCGACACCCTTAATCGTGGCTCTGTGATCGCCCACCTCGTTACGAAAGAGGAACGGACTCTTTCCGGTCGGACGCTCCGTATCGAGCGCCGCGTGAGCAAGGATCGTCGCCGTGTGGAGAAGACGACGCACGTATTCGAGGAAGGCAGAGAGAGACGTGCCTTCCACGAGTCGGTACGGATGCACACCAGGGATGAATTGGATAGGATGTTGAGGGATGCTGGCTTCGTGAACGTGCGTTGCTACGGGTCGCTTGTGGGCGAACCCCTCAGCCCGCAGAGCAAGAGGCTCGTTCTGGTCGCCGAAAAGGGGTGGTAGCTTGATCGAACGCGTTGCCGCCAGGGCCATCTACCCAGAGAGGAAGTTCTATCTCGACTACATCGCCAGGTGTGGAGATGCTTCCTCCTTCTTCACCCATCCCCTGGATGGGTGCGCCCGGGCGTTGGAGGCCCGAAGTAGGCTCGACTACCCGCGCGAAACGATCTGTGATCGCCTTGCCGCATACAATACCCGTCTTACGGATAGCCCTGCCGTCCTTGCCAACATTGCTGATCTAAGGGCGCGATCGACCTTCTGCGTGATCAGTGGCCAACAGGTCGGGTTCCTTGGCGGGCCGATCTACACGTGTTACAAGATCATGACGACGATCCGCCTTGCCGCATCCTTGCAGGAGCGCCTCGGGGTGAGGGTCGTCCCCCTCTTCTGGCTCGCGAATGAGGACCACGACTTCACCGAGATCAATCACGCGCGCTTCCTTAAAGACGACGGGGAAGTGGGAGCAATCCGTTTCGAGTGGGAAGAACGCGGCCGCCCGATCGCCGACCTTCCTCTCTCAGATGAGATTCGGAGTGCGTACAGCGCGTACTTCGATGCGCTCCCCCCTGGACCGCACCACGCGTATACGAGGGACCTCTTCGCCCCGAAACAAGGGGAGGACTACTGCACCTGGCACGCACGCCTCTTTGCCCAGGTCTTCTCCAAACAGGGGCTTGTTATCGTCGAACCCTCACTCCTCCGCACGTCAGGGCGCGCCTTTTTCCGCGTCGCCTTGGAGAAGCGCACAGGGATCCGGGATTGCCTGGAGAAAACAGCTGCGGAGCTTCGCGAGGCGGGCTATTCCCCGCCCCTGGACCCGGCACAGGCGGGAGGGCTCTACACCTTCGACGCGACTGGGCGCAGGGTTCGGGTAACCGACTCCCTTTCTCATCTTCCCGCGGTGGATGAACACCCCGAACGCTATTCGCCCGATGCGGCACTGCGGCCACTCTTTGCTGACACCCTCCTCCCTGTTCTTGCCAGCGTCCTTGGCCCTGGTGAGATCGCGTATCACGCGATGTTGAAGCCACTCTACTCGCTTTTCGACCTTCCTCAGCCACTGTTATTTCCGCGGTTGAGCTACACCGTTATCGATCATGCGGAAGCCGACCTGATCTCCCGCTTCGGCACGAATATCGGCGAGCTTCTCGCTGCGACGTTCATCGCAGAGGAGGCGATGCGCTCCCTCACCCCACCCGGCCTACAGGAGTGCTTTGCCGAAGCGAGGGAAGCAATCATTGAAGATCTTGCCCCACTGCGCTCTGTGGTTTCTTTGCTCGACCCGAGCCTGGAGCGGTCGTGGGAGGGGACACGTACCGCCTCACTGCGCGCGGTTGACCGACTGGAGAGCAGAGCGCTACGCGCCGCATCGGCAAAGCATGGTCTCTCCACGGGGGCTTTCCAACGGTTACGGAACACCATTCTCCCGCGTGGACGACCGCAGGAACGGGTCTTCCCGCTTCCTTACTTCATCAATAGGCACGGTCCGAGATTTGTGGAGAGACTTCTCTCGGCCGGGGAACTTGACAACTCCTCTCATTGTGTGGTTACTTGGGAGAACGATGACTGACGCAGACGTGCTCGCCTTTGGAGCGCACCCGGATGATATCGAGCTTGGTTGCGGAGGAACCGTTGCCAAGCTTGCCGACGCCGGCCACTCTGTCGTGTTGGTCGACCTGACCCGCGGCGAGTTATCCACCCGCGGAACGGTGGAGGAGCGGCAGATGGAAGCGGAAGCGGCGCGTGTGATCCTTGGCGCGGCCGCGCGGGTGAATATGGAACTTGCGGATGGCGATCTCGGCGCAACACCCGCGGCGAAGCGTGCCGTTGCCGAAGTGATCCGCCGTTTCAAGCCGCGGTTGATCCTTGTTCCGTATTGGCACGATCGACATCCTGATCACGTGCATGCAAGTGAACTCGTCTATGAAGGCGCGTTCCTCGCGGGACTTTTGCATTACGAAACAGGGCAAGCAAGTCACCGTCCGGCAAAAGTCATTTACTACATGGGTTGGGAGGAGTTCACTCCGTCGTTCATCGTCGATATCAGCGATCAATTTGAGCGAAAGATGGAGGCGATCCGCGCACATGCCTCGCAGTTCACACTTGCCGATCCCTCCTATCCTGAGACTCGCCTCACCTCCCCCGCGACCGATCGTCTGATCCGCAGCCGGATGGCCCACTACGGGGCGCTCATCGACAAGGAGTACGGAGAGGGGCTTCTCATCCGCGGTATATTGGAGATCGAGAATCCGCTCGAGGCCCGTTTTTCATAGCTTTCTGCAAGGAGGATTATGCGCATCGGCATCTCTTGTTATCCCACGCACGGCGGGAGCGGGGTTGTCGCTACCGAACTCGGCAAACACTTGGCGGCGCGAGGGCATGAGGTAGCGTTCATCAGCTACGCCACCCCCCTACGGTTGGGGAAACTCCCCCCGCGTGTCAGCTTTCACGAGGTCGAGATCGAACAGTACCCGTTGCTGAAGAACTTCCCCTACACCCTGGCCCTTGCCTCGAAGATGGCCGAGGTGGCACGGATGAAGGAGTTGCAGATCCTGCACGTACATTACGCGATCCCATTCGGTGCGGCGGCGATCCTTGCTCGGCAGATAACGGCCGGTATGGGGCTCAAGGTGGTGACCACCCTGCACGGGACCGACATCACTCTCGTAGGGAACAACGCCTCGTTCAAGCCGGTGACGACGCTGACGATCGAGCAGGCCGATGCAGTAACAGCTGTCTCCCACTTCTTGGAGGGGGAGACGCGGCGGCAGTTCGGAATCGAGAGGCCGATCGACGTCGTCTACAACTTCATCGATCCCATACGCTACGAGAACGAAATCCCTCCATGCATCCCGCACAAGCGATCCGAGGAACAGGTCACCCTAATGCACATCTCGAACTACCGGCCGGTCAAGCGGGTCGGCGATGTCATTGCGATCTTCGCCAGAGTCGCTGCGGAGCTCGACGCTCGGTTGATCCTGGTCGGGGATGGGCCGGAGACTGCAGTGGCTGAGGAGTTGGCAGTGAAGTTGGGCGTGCGCGACAGGGTTACCTTTACCGGTGTAGTCGATCGCGTTGCCCCCGTTCTGCGGGCCGCCGACCTCTTTCTCTTGCCGAGCGAAACGGAGAGCTTCGGCCTCGCCGCATTGGAGGCACTGGCGAGTGGCGTTCCCGTCATTGCAAGCGACGTCGGCGGGATCCCAGAGGTGGTAGAGCACGGAATAACCGGGTATCTCGCTCCGGTGGGGGACATCGATAGGATGGCCGACTACGCGATCGATCTCCTCTCCGACTGCCCGCGGAGGAGGGCGTTCGCCGCTGTGGCGCGCAGCCATGCGGCAGTGAACTTCGATTATCACAAGATCGTCCCGCAGTATGAGGCGATCTATGAGCGGGTGCTGGAAGCGCCTTGATATAACCCGGCAGGAAACACAGCGAGGGCATCGCGTGTAGGTATGTAAACTACTTGTCCGGAGGCGATCTCGATGAGAGGATTCACTCGTAGGAGTTTGTCTGTTCTATTCGCGGTTACGCTTGTTAATGGAATCTTGTTTGGTGCCTTTGCTGATGGGGTAATTATCCCAGACCATCCTGAGCACGGCTGGTTGACGATCGTCTACCACCATGTGCGTGTGGAGATCCGCGACGGGGTGGTGACCACGCACGTAGACCAACTGTTCCGCAATGACTAGATACAAACGCGCCGATCAATCCCGTGTCCTGCGGACGTTAGTCACCAACACTCCGGTGATGGAGAGCGCTCCACCGAGGAGCGACACCCATGTTGGAATCTCGCCAAGCCAGATCCAGGCAATCGCAATGGCAAGGACTGGGTTCAAGTACAGGAAGCTAGCCACGTTTGATGCCGGTGAGCGCGACAGGGCATAGACCCAAAGAACATACGCGATCGCCGCAGGGAAGACGCCAAGGTACAGGACGGCACCCGTTGCAGAAATTGGTGCAACCTGGACCGACGTGATAAGGCGCGGGAGAAAGACGAGCATCGGCAGCGTTCCGGCCCAAATCACGTAGGTCGTGAACTCTAGTGGTGTGTATCGCCCGATGAATCGCTTCTGCAGAACACTGTAGACACTTGTGAGAACAGCGGCGAGCAAGATAAGTAGCGCTCCTGTTTCGAGGTGCACACCGCCGCCCTCCCCAAAAGCAATCAGAACAACGCCAAGAAAGCTCAGCCCCACGCCCAGCCACCCTATTGCCCGAAAACGCTCCCCGAGGAAGAATCCGGCGAGAAGAGCGGTGAATATCGGGGCGGAAGCGATAAGCATACTCGCCGAACCGGCGGTCACCGTCATCTCACCGACGTTCAGCAAAAGGTGATACCCGGTGATACCGAGCAGGCCGAGTACTGCAATCAACGGAAGGTCGCGAAGCTTCGGGAGGCGCATCCTGCTCGCGATCGCGTAGATTCCAAGCACAGCCGACGCCGTCAAGAAGCGTAACAGCGCCAGCTCACACGGACCGTAGGCGACAAGCGCAGCGCGAATCGCCGCGAACGCCGACGACCAGAAGAGCAAGACCACAGCCAAAGCAATCAGCGTGCGCCTGTCGGTTGAAGTATTCATCAGCGGATACAGTATGTAGCCCAGAACATCGTCCATTGATCCAAAGCAAATACTGTCACCGTGGAGGGGCTGGCATTTGTTGCAGAGTACATATGTGGTATCTACCGATACAAGCAGATGTACGATGAGTCCTGTTCAACCTTCAACTGGAACTTCTCATTTGCCTCGACGATGAACGTGTCGTACGGTGCGTAGTCTTTCCACTCATCGCTTCCCGGCAGCCTGACAGTGAGCTTCCCACTCGTGACTGTCATGATCTCCTTAGTTGACGTTCCGAACTCATATTCGCCCGCTGCCATGACACCGACGGTCGCCGAACCGTTCACACCCTCAAAGGCTATCGACTTGACCTTTCCATCGAAATACTCATTTGTCTTGAACATTTGCGCTTCCTCCTTGTTGATTTGCCGATCAACGCCGGGACTGCTAGCCAAGTTGGCGAAAGAAGGATACCATTCCCACGGGTTCCTCACCACCTGCAATTGGGCACATTGCCGCCCAGTATCTACCACGCTATCGAAACGAGCATCACACCAGCGATGATGAGCAAGACGCCAATCGCGGAGCGCCAAGATGGTCGCTCCTTTAGGATGAACACGCTGACCAGAAATCCGAATAGTACCACCAGTCCCCGAATGGGGGAAACAAGACTCTCCGACTGTCCACGGCGGCGCGCTGCCATGCGGCGGTGAACTTCGATTATCACAAGATCGTCCCACAGTATGAGGCGCTCTATGAGCGGGTGCTGGAAATGACTTGATAGGCCCTGGCGCGAAACACGGCGAGGGGATCGCGTGTAGGTATGTAAACTGCTTGTTCGGGGGCGATCTCAATGAGAGGATTCACTCGTAGGAGTTTGTCTGTTCTATTCGCGGTTATGCTTGTTGGTGGGATCTTGTTCGGTGCCTTTGCCGACGGGGTGATTATCCCAGACCATCCTGAGCACGGCTGGTTGACGATCGTCTATCACCATGTGCGTGTGGAGATCCGCGACGGGGTGGTGACCACGCGCGTGGACCAACTGTTCCGTAATGACACGGGCCGGGATATCGAGGGGCGCTACATCTTCCCGCTACCACCGGGAGCGGTCGTGTCGAACTTCTCGATGTGGGTCGACGGGGAAGCGTTGGAAGGGAGAGTTCTTCCCGCCGATGAGGCACGCGCGATCTACGAGGACTACGTCCGCCGCGCGATCGACCCGGGACTTCTGGAGTACATCGGGCGAGATACCCTCGCAGCGCGGATCTATCCCATCCCTGCAAGCGGGGAGCGGCGGATCGAGATCGAGTACACGGAGCTTCTTCAGGCCGATCAGGGAGTCTATCGATACCGCTACCCGCTCGACACCGAACGGTTCTCAGCATGGCCTCTGGAACACGTGGAGATAAAGGTCGACGTTGAGACGAGCAGTCCGCTCCGTGCCCTCTATTCGCCGACACACGGGTTGGCGGTCAACCGGCTGGACGAACACTCAGCGACGGCTGTTTATGAAGAGAGCCACCTGCTTCCCGCAACCGACTTCCTGCTATACTACTCGGTCTACCCCGACCAGATGGGGATGACCCTTCTCACCTACCGCACTCCGGATGAGGATGGCTACTTCCTGCTCATCGTCACACCACAGGTGGAGACTGACCCCTCGACGGTCATTCCCAAGGACCTGGTCTTGGTCCTCGATCAGTCGGGGAGCATGAGCGGCGAGAAGATCGAGCAGGCCAAGCAGGCACTGGTCTTCATCCTCGGCAACCTCAACCCGGAGGATCGCTTTGCCGTGATCACGTTCAGCGACATTGCAGAGGCGTTACAAGAGACGCTGACTCCCGTGACATCGGAATCGATCGCAAGCGCCACCGCCTGGGTGGAGCGGGTCGAGGCCGGTGGCGGCACGAATATCGACCAAGCGCTGAAGCTAGGATTTTCCCTGTTTGAAGAGGGTGAGCGAGCGAGATTCTTGATCTTCCTCACCGACGGAGAGGCTACGGTCGGCGAGTTGGATACGCTCACAATCGTCGAGCACGCCACAACGGCAAACGACACTTCCGCGAGGCTGTTCAACTTCGGTGTGGGCTACAACGTCAATACCGTGCTCCTCGATCAGCTGGCGCAGGAGAATCGCGGTACTACAACCTACGTCCAACCCGGTGAGAACCTGGAGGTAGTCCTTTCCAGCTTCTACAGCAAGATCGCCTCGCCCGTTCTCTCCAACCCGCAGATCGGGATCGCATCCGTCGGAACCTACGACCTCTATCCGCGCGTATTGCCCGATGTCTTCCGTGGGACCCAGCTCCTGCTGGTGGGGCGATTCCGCGG
>CBDUVB010000058.1:0-8736 GCA_965370555.1 uncultured bacterium | reverse complement strand
CCAGCTCCACCCCGATCGTCGCGCGGATCTGTTCAATGAGGGTAGCAAGATCGCAGACCCCTCTATTAATCGACAACTGACCTGCATCGGCGAGCGCCAGTTGCTGTAGATCCCCGACCAGCCGTGCTGTTAGGAGGATCTTGTTGTGCAGCGCGGCGAAGTTCTCCGGGGTCGGATTAAGGAGACCGTCGCGCAACCCTTCGAGCCCGGTCCGGACGACGCTGATCGGGGTGCGGAGCTCGTGGGAGACGTCGGCGATCATCTGCTGCTTGGCCCGCTCCGATTCTTCCAGGCTACTTGCCATCTTGTTGAACGATCGCGCTAAGTGGCCCAGTTCATCATTGCTCGATACCGGAACCCTACTCGAAAGTTCCCCACAAGCGATCTGCTGCGCTGCAGTATCGAGCCTCTTCAACGGACCTGTTAGCTGTCGCAACAACAGCGCGCTCAAGAGAATACCGATCGCTCCGACCGCCGTAGCGGCGATCCAGAGTGCTAAGCTGACCGTACGCAGGAACCCCTGCTCGATCGACTCCCTGTAGTGTATGGTCTGCGGTGGGGGGAGGATCGTTCCCACCGTCTCTCCGCCAACCACGATCGCCACTCCGTATTTGAGGTTTTCACGCGGCACCTTCTCCCCTATTTGTTCATGTTTTGGGTTGATCAGCACCCTCCCATCGGTATCGACGAGCACGAACGGCAGCAGCTCACGAGCCCTTGCGAATATGCGTTCCACTCCGTTCCAGCTTCCGGTGCGCTCGTAGTAGTCACCCAAGATCTGCCGAAAGATCAGATCCTGCCTGCTAAAACTGCGTGCGGCAAAATCGGCGAAGGCGCGATCGACGGCGCGATCGATCAGGTAATACCCTGCGACTGTGGTGAGAACGATGACGAGGACGAACGAGAGGAGGAGCTTCAGTTGAAAGGAAAGCCGGTTGAAGAAGTTCATAAAGGCCCTCCTCTAGATACTTCGCAGCTTGCTAGGGTGAGGAGAGCCGAGATTCGTCCTAGACGAATTGGCTTATTGTTTGTACGGATTACACGAGTTCTCGTAAGGAGAAGCCGTCCGACGTCGGAGACAAGCTCCGACGCTACGAAAAGCTGGATGTAGCGTCGTACCTTGTGTGCGACGTTGCTTCCAATGCGACAACCCCCTACATTAAATTGTAGCATGAACTTCAACTCCGGTCAGCTCTTTAGCCTCTGCTTTCCAGTGCCCCGCAGCTCACTGCGGGTTCTTTACCCTTCCTCCCCATTCTTTGCAAACTTATACCCTACCCCAAAGACCGTCTTCACGTAACGCGGTTTTTTCGGATCCGATTCGACCTTCTGGCGCAGCCGCTTGATGTGGGAATCGATCGAGCGTTCGAAGCTCTCATACGTCGTTCCACGCAGCGCCTCCAGAAGCTCCAGGCGTGTGAAGACCCTCCCGGGATGCTCCATCAAAAAGACCAACAGATCGAACTCCATTGAGGAGAGGTCCACCAAACGGCTACCGACATGCACTTCATGCTGATCGATCTTCACGCGGATCTCTCCGAATTCCAAGAGGGCAGCTTTGGCATAGTTGCCCTGTGAGCGACGTAAGACCGCGCGTACACGGGCTTCTAATTCACGGGTAGAGAATGGCTTGACCACATAATCGTCGGCGCCGAACTCGAGCCCCTTGATCCGATCACCCTCCTCGGTGCGTGCAGTTAGCATGATGATTGGGACGCTAGACTCTTTTCGGATGCGCGTGGCAACCTCCAGCCCATCGAGGCCGGGGAGCATCCAGTCGAGGATCACCAAGTCGGGTCGGTGGCTGTCGAACTGCGTGAGGGCCTTACGCCCATCGGCAGCCATCGCCACGTCGAACCCCGCCGCCTCCAGATAGCGGCCGACGAGCTCGCGAACCCATTCCTCATCATCTACGACCAAAATGCGCTTATTCATCCTGCTACAGTATACCGTGCCCGTACCCCTACAATCCGTAGGAAATATTCAGGCGCCTAAAGGTAGAGCGATAGGGTGAAGTCCAGCATGAGCCGTTCCCAACCGGTGAGAGGGTTGACGGCTAGACCTATCCCAAACTCGATTTCACTAGTCAGCATATAGCTTACTTCTCCGGTGAAGAGCGCAAGACCGAAGAGCGATCCACCCCCCGTAGGGCGAAAGTAGGCATCAACAGCAGCGTCGAGGTTCCCTTCACTGGTCTCCAGGGAGACGACCATGTCATACTTCGTCGGAACCTCCTTGAAGTTCGCAGGGTTGCAGTCAGCAGCGATGCAGATGAGGTAGTTCGCGGCGCGCAGGCTGATATCGTCTTCTCGGTCCCCTTTCCAAAGAACTCCATCGAAGGCAACGACCCCACTCACGGTCGCCGGACCGATGTCGATATCGGCAAGACGTAACCCGGCGAGCTTGATCGCCCCGATTGTCGAATTCCCAAGGGTTAGCTCTGCTATGTCAATTCCAACGTACAGGTACATACAACCCAGATCTAGTACACGAAGCGACGGCACAAGGACAAGTGATTTCGTCTGCGTAGTGAATTCCAGTGTGGCATAGAGGCTGAGCGGCCAGTCTTCTGGCAGGTCGACATCAAACTCAAAACGAGTGAATTCGAACCCGCCCTCGCTGAACCGAGTGAGGTTCTCGTAGTGAACGCATCCTAGTGCAAGACCGCTCAGAGAGATGTCCGTCCCAGTGTAACAAAAACAGGTATCGTCAGTGGGCGTGGCTTTCGTTGCCTCTGACAGATTGGCTCCCACGCCGAAGGTGGTAACCGCTTCCAGCGCCATTCCCGCGATGGTCGTCCCTTGCAAGGCAAGCTCCGCACCGAAGGTATACCCCGTTTGAGTGGGAATCAACAGGAACGCCCCTGATATTTTGGTGCCGTAAGCCGCGATGATACACTCCATCCACCCGTATTGCAGGGAGGCGGTTGTAACGGAGAACGAGGTATCCGAGAGGAGAGTCCAGGTTCCGATCGGCCAGTCGATCACGATGTCGTTCTTCAAATAGGTCGAGATGCGAAAGGTAGAAGGTAATTTGCCGGTCACCAGTGGCAGCCCGAAGAACGCCTGCACGCCCAGCCCGGTATCGGTAAGGCCCTTATCCGTTATGAATAGGGCGGAAAGCGTGCGGTTAGATACATCGGCAACCTCTCCGGCAAAATAACTCGCTTTGAGCGTGGATCGTGATCCGGCGAGGGAGAGTGACCCGGCCTCGGGCGATATAACAATTGTAGTATCCCACTCGCCGAATGCCTTACTAAACGCTGCCATTCCCAGCCCTAGAATCAAGATAGACACTATTACAAACACCCTGTTTATAGTCACCAGCTGCCCTCCTTGTTTATCCGATCCGTGTGTTCAGTGCGCCAGCATCAGGACGCGGAGACGCGGTGAGGGCGGGACACGGAGAAAATGCGAGTTCCTGCATCTCCGCGTCCCCGTGTCTCCCCTTCCCCTTTCATTCGTAGCGCAACGCCTCCACCGGCCTGAGTTTTGCTCCGCGTCGTGCGGGGAGAACCCCGGCAATCGCTCCCAAGATAAAGGAGGCTAGCAGCGCGCCGATGATCAACCACGGGCTGTACGAAGCGGCAAACGACACGCTGACACCACCGGTGCCAGGGCCCACTGCGAGTGCCCCACTCAGCACTCCTCCTGCAAGACTGCTGATAGCAACTCCAGCCAGAACACCGATCGCTCCACCGATAATCCCCAACAATCCCGATTCGATCATGAAGAGACTCAACACATGTCTGTCCTTCGCCCCAATGGCCTTCATGATCCCTATCTCTCGTGTCCGTTCCAGGACCGAGGTGAACATGGTGTTCATCACGCCGATTGCCCCGACCAGAAGTGAGATCGCTGCGATCGCCGTCAGGGTCATCTGGATGCTTGCCATGGCAGACTTCATCTGCTCGCTCATCTCCTCGGCGGTTATCGTTTGAACCGGGGTTTCAAACTGAGAGAAGAGGTTTTTTATCGCCTGCGATGCTTCAACTACATCGGTCTGGTCGGTCACTTCGACAAGTGCTTGAGAGATCTTCCCCTCCCCGCTGTATAGTGTCTCTAGCGATTCGATCGGGACGAACAGGCCGGTGTCCATGCCGCGGAAGGTCGTCGCTCCTCCTGATCCCTTTCCTTCGGTCGCGGTTGATTCCAGAATGCCGATCACTTCAAAATCGCTCATCTCGACCTGGACCGCATCACCAACGACCACACCCAAGTCGGTCGCTACCTGAGCCCCGAGAACGATCACAAACCGGTCCGATCGATCGAAGTCCCGCCCTTGCGCGATGGGAAACCCGTTGAAGTAGGCGTTGAAGTAATCGGTCATCCCATAGGTAAGCCCGGTGACCCGAAGGAACGCCTGGCCATCTAGGTTCTCTGAAGCGATCATCCCTGTTTCGACGCGCTGAGCTCCGAAGTGCAGAACCTGCGGGAGTCGGTCGAGAACCGCGATATCCACAACAGCGGGCTCGCCTCCGCCGAAGAGGGCTCTAAATCCCCCCATTCTGCTCGCGGACCCGCTCACCTGCTCCGTAGATCCTCCCGGAGTGAGAATGATCGTGTTGTATCCGATCGCTTCAAACTGCTCCTCGATTGAATTCTGCATCCCTTCGCCGATCGAGATTAGGGCAACGACGGCAGCGACCCCGACAACGATGCCGAGGATCGTCAACCACGAACGAACCTGGCGGTGTCGGATGTTGTGAAATGCCAACCTTACATTATCGCGAAACATCGCTTATTCCTCCTTCCAATCGGCTGCGGTGCCGATCCGCCCGTCAAAGACATGGATCGTTCGCTGCGCATAACCGGCGATCATTGCATCGTGGGTCACGAGGATGACAGTCATCCCCTTCTCTTCATTCAGCTGTGTGAGGAGCTGCATGATCTGTTTGCCCGACTTCGAATCCAGGTTTCCCGTCGGCTCATCTGCAAGCAGGACCTCGGGATCGTTGACCAACGCACGCGCTATCGCCACCCGCTGCTGCTCGCCGCCGGAGAGTTCTGTCGGCCGATGATTAAGGCGATCACCGAGCCCCACCTGTTCGAGCAGGCGCTGAGCGCGCGCGCGCCTCTCTTTCCGCTCAATCCCCTGGTACATCATCGGAAGCTCTACGTTATCGAGCGCGGTGAGTGTGGGGATGAGGCTGAACGTCTGGAAAACGAACCCTACTCTCTTTCCGCGAAGCTCGGCAAGGAAGTCGCGGCTCTGCTTGGATATATCTTGATCTCCAAAGACCACGGATCCTTCATCGGGCTGATCGAGACCGCCCAAAAGGTGCATCAGCGTGCTCTTCCCCGATCCGGATGGGCCCATGATAGCGACCAGTTCTCCGTCGTGGATCTCAAGGTCCACGCCCCTCAATGCCTGAACCGCCGTCTTCCCCATCTGGTAGGTCCTGATGACGTGGTCGAGTTTAATCATCTCTTTTCTCCCTAGTATGTGTGTACGAATTCGATCAGTTCGGCCCGGTATTCCACCTCGCCGTCCACGTACTTGATGAGCAGGGGCGGAAACGCAAGCAGGGCGCTCGTACCCGGAGCCGCTAGTGCAAGCTCTACGCGCTGATTTGGGAAACTTGGGTGGAGGAAAGTCGCCATGATCACGTCGATCCCTGCGACCTTGTCCCACCCAGCGGTAACCAATCTTGCCCCATCGGGAAGGTAGTAGTTCTGGTTCGGCGCGATCTCGACGTTCCGATCCCCCAACGTCTGGACGGGAGAGAGGTCGATGGTTACTGCCTTCTCCTTCTCATCATACTGTGCGCCAACCGCGCCAGCTGCACCCGTCCGGCCCATCCCTGTACTCATATCATCCGCCGATTGCCCGGGGGTCATCGTGGCTTCGATCATATCGTACAGGTCTCCGTTCGGCACGATCTCTGTCGTGATGAGGTGTATGGGGCTATTCGCACCTCCACGCTGGAGTTCGAAGGTCACCTTCAGCGTCCCTCCTGGATAGGGCCCCAGCCCAAAGAGATACTCAAGCTGCGGAGCCTCCTGAGAGAGAGCTGTGCCGCTGACCAATGCCAAGCTGAGAAACCCCAGTATGATCACCCCTATAAGCCGTCTGTCCACCCTTATTGCCATGTTGATCCTCCTGTATTCGTTTATTGGAGTCTTTACTTATCATTGGGGGATGTGTTTTCTCCGCCCATTTGTTCGATCGTCTGTTGCAGGATCATATCTCGCCGCAATTCATCGAGGATCTTCTGGAATTCCTCCACCTGCTCTAGCGTGAGGATTTCCTGAATCTCTTCATTCAGCGATTCCTGCTGTCCTTGCTGTTTCTGCATCATTCTCACCATCTCGTCGGTCATCTCCGGGCGAGACCCTGCAGGGTTGGATCCCTCGGGGCGAGCCCCTCTTTGGCTTCCTGGCGTGCCCTGTCCCGCAAACTGGGCTTGCCGTGTCTCCATCTGCTTTTCCATGGCCAGCAAGTATTCCTGCATGATGATGCGAATCTGCGTCTCCTTGTCTTCGCTTAGATCCAGGCGCTCATGTACCTGAGCCATCAGGTCATCGAGCCGTGCCTCTGTTGCTTGTTCTGACTCATCCGGCTTGCTTGGCTGCTCCGTCGCCGCGTTAGCCTCTGGGTTGGATGCCGTGTTCTCTGATCCAATTGACTGACTGGTTGTAGGAGTGGTTGCTTCTGGCTCGGATGCGGTATCTCCCGATTCCTGCCCACACCCGGAAAGGATGAGAAGAGCCACAAGGAAGAAGACCGGAACAATCCAAGGAATGTTTCTCAGCGAACTTAATATCCACCATCTTTCATCAGTGCGTCTTCCCACATTAGCCCCCTCTTACGTGATTCCGTCCATCCTAGAAGCAACGATCGATTTCAGCAAGCCACATGGTAATGCCAAGATGTGGGGGAGCGCGGTCAAAATTGTGGCAGAAATGTGAAGAAGATTAGTTCCTCTCTGTTTCGCCTGCCTGCAATCCGGCTATAAGGAAGCCAGGAGGCCATGAGAAATCCAACAGATGATGTGGGTTGAAAGACTGACACTTCTGCTCTCGCCCGTTCGTGCCACTCACTCAAGACGCAAAGGCGTCGAAACTACCGTCTGTCAGGAGATTGCCGGCTTCGATCGCTTCTGTCTCCCCAACAGTGGTCACAGCAAGGTGCTCGTCGAAGAATTTACGCACTTCTTCATACGCATCAGGAGGGAACCCACCGTGCTCACACCCTTCGATCACGTGCAGACTTGATTTCACTCCTGCTTCTTGCAACGCGGCATCAAGAAGCTCTGATTGGCTGAGCGGTACGACCGGATCCTTGTCTCCGTGCATGATCAGAAACGGCGGGTCATCAGGACTAACATGGGTGATCGGATTCGCCTGCAACAGGAGATCGGGATGTTTGGTGGGGATTCCCCCGAAGAGGATACAGAGTGGGTTCTTCCTTGGATCCATCTTGTCCGTATCATCGTAGAGCAACGCAAGATCAGTAGGGCCGTAGAAGTCGCAGACCGCCTGCACAGCGCTCGAACGATCCAGGTGATTTCCCACATCCCCTTCGAGCTCTTCCACTCCCCCTGAGGTGCCGAGGAGCGCGACCAGGTGTCCGCCGGCCGATCCACCCCAGGCTCCGATCCTATCGGGATCGATGTCGTATTGATCCGCGTTTGCCCGCAGCCAGCGTATGGCCGCCTTGCAGTCGTAGATCTGCGCTGGAAATGTGGCTTCCTCGCTCAGGCGGTAGTTGATGCTCGCCACGATGTACCGATCGCCCAGCTCGCGCGCGGCGCGGGGGTTGGCCTTGTCTCCCGAGATCCAAGCCCCACCATGCACCCAGACCACAAGCGGCAATCGCTCCCCTTGCTTATGGGGTGGAATGTAGAGGTCGAGCTTCAGGGATCTCTCTCCGACGCGCGCGTACTCTAAGTCCTGGAAAATCCGCGCCATCACCGGATATCCCACGAGCGCTCCGACTAGCAGGATCCCTAGAATGAGGACCATTCCCGTTTGCAGCAGATGGGAGCGCACCGGCCTGGTCCCTCTCTTCTCTAGCGATCGAAGAACCCCCCTTCGCCGCTTTGAGCCCTCATCCGTATTCATAGGGCCACTGTACCACAGATCACAGGGACTGGCCAGCCTCACGTTCAGTCGTCCTTGGAAAGAGAAGAGTCAAGGAGCGTTACAGTTTGCCACGGAGCCTCAAAAGGGAATAACACAAAGTCAAATTTACTCGCACCTGCCCGTCGGAGAAGCAGGCCGAATGAGGAAGAAGACTGGTCGGGACGCCCGGATTTGAACCGGGGACCTCTTGCGCCCCATGCAAGCACGCTGCCAGACTGCGCCACGTCCCGAGATGCTTTTTATAGTACCACTTCGCACGTCCGTTGACAAATGCACTTGTTCTAGCGCACTCGGAGGTGTAAAAAGAGGCGGACCCTCTTACTGTATCTAAGCATTCGAAGGAGGAATGTGATGAAGATCACCTTTTGTGGAGCGGCGGAGACGGTTACCGGTTCGTGTCACCTGGTGGAGACGAACGGGCTGAAGATCCTTCTCGACTGTGGCTTTTTCCAGGGATCGCGCGAGGTATCGTCTCGCAACCGGTCGGAATTTCCCTTCGACCCTGCACAGATCGATTACGTCCTCCTCTCGCATGCCCACCTCGATCACGTCGGTAGGATCCCTCTCCTGACCAAGGAGGGGTTTCACGGCGATGTGATCACGACCCCGCCGACAGCGGCGATCGCCAAGGTGATCCTCGCCGACTCCG
>CBDUVB010000057.1:0-8816 GCA_965370555.1 uncultured bacterium | reverse complement strand
ATGCCGTTGCGATGTCCGGCAAGAACACCTTCGCCTTCAAGCTACAGGCGCTCGTACTCGGGGCGATGATCATGGGAATCGGTGGCGGCCTATATGCGTACTACGCCCGCTTCATCTCGCCCGCCTCGTTCAGGCCTCTCTACGGAACCTTTCTCGTATGGGTGATGTTGATCCTCGGAGGAAGTGGGAATAACAGGGGTGCTATTCTGGGGAGCTTTGTCGTATGGGGAATCTGGGCAGGGACCGATTTTCTGACCGGATACTTTCCCTTCTCCGCCACTCAGGCCGCCTCGCTCCGCGTTATCATCATCGGAGTACTATTGGAAGTGATCCTCCTCTGGCGACCACAGGGGCTATTGCAACGCGAACGTAGACCTTCAAAAACGCTATAGAAAACGATCGGCTCTTTGTCGCAAACCTCTTCTTCTTGCTAAACAGAAGCTTTCACCGCCGAGAGCGCGGAGCACGCAGAGAGTGAAAACCAAGATTCCTTGGCGATCTTGATGTTGCGACACCTTGGCGGCTTGAGTGAGTGCAACGAACGGGCGAGAAAGGCTTGTGCATCTCGCCAAGAACGTCAAGAGAAGCGTTCGTGGTGAAACAACTCTGTACCTCTGCGAAAGTCTTGGCGCTTCACCCTTTCTCTTCAGTTACCCACTCGAAACGATAAGGAACCAAAAAAAGGGGCCGCCTGATAAGGCAGCCCCAAAATAGGAGGGTTATAAGGATGCTTGCACCTGTTATTTACATTAGCCGGGAACGATCATGACTTTGATAACCTGGCATCCCTCGATCTTCCAGACCTCGATGTTCCCTTCTACATCTCCGGTATCCTTGAAGTCAACTGATCCAGCAGCACCTTGGTAGTTGATCTCCTTTCCTTGTTGCAGGAGCGAAACGGCCTTCTCCCATTCGTCGTAGAAGACTATCTCTCCAGGTGAGTTGGCAACTGCCCGCAGGTTGTCGCGGATCGCTGGTCCTGTTGCTTCCCCTCCTCTGATTATGGCTAGAGCGATCAGTATCACCGCATCGTATGCCTTATCGTAGTAAGGAATCGTGCTTGGCCCATACCCCCCTGCGTCATAGTCGGCTTCGAACTGCGCGGATTTGAAACCGCCTGATGCCACCGTGCCGTACGATCCTTCGAGGGGGCCGGGTTCTTCTGCGGATAGACAGGCAGGGCCAGGAGCTACGCTCTCACCTTTCATTCCGTCTGTCATCAGGAAATCGCCCTGGTATCCAGCTTCAATCGCTTCCACGATCTGCTTGTTTCCATCCACCGGGTAGCTAACCATGACGATCGCCTGGGGATCCTTGGACATGAGATTATCCACTTCACCACGATAGGAGGGCTTGTTCTCCTCATAGGCGACCATCGTCAGCACCTGGCCACCAAGGCTCTCAAAGGTACTCTTGAAAGTCTCTGCTAAGCCCTTACCGTAGTCGTTATTGACGTAAGTCACGGAGACGCGCTTATAGTTGAGGATTACGGCCAGTCGACCGAGTACTACCCCTTGCACTGCGTCCGATACAACCGTCCTGAACACATAGTCGTTGTCATCCAACGCGGGTATGGAAGGTGCGGTTGAGGCGGGTGAAATCAGGACCACCTCAGCGGGGATGGTCACACTCGACGCTGCCAGGGTAACGCCACTGGAGAGGGCTCCTACAATCGCAGGAACCTTATCAAGCTCAACGAGCTTGCTGGCAGCATCACGGCCAACATCGGGTGAGGTCGCCGTATCTCGAACCACCAGCTCCAACTGCTTACCCAATACCCCTCCTGCGGCGTTGATCATATCAACAGCCATTTGAGCGCCGTCAAGAATTGACGGGCCATAGGGTCCTAGTGCTCCGGTCAACGACATCAGGGCACCGATCTTGATCGTCTCTGCCGCAGTGGCGGTGATCGCCAAGCTTAAAACCAGTCCAACCACCAACAGATAAACTGAAACTCGTCGCATTGCAACCTCCTTAGAAAATCCTGTTTCCATCAATAAAACAGCCGTTTTTTGAGAACTCTCACCTCCTTTCCTGTCCCAGTGGTGAAGGGCAAGCAAAAAAATAAGACCGCAGGCAAATTGCCTGTAGTCCTCTCGCCCACCTCACTCTAACGCTCAGTTGCGCTAGAGTCGGGCGGGCGCAAAATAAATAACGTGCCAAACCAGGCACAGAGCCATAGAAAGGGCGGTCACGCTCATGCTCTTTCTCTCTAACCCTGTAGCCATGATCATATTAATCTCCACTATACACGGTTCAGCAGCTTTGTCAAGAGGCAGAAGCTGCTATTTGGAATCGATTTCGTGAAGTGGAGAGGAGTGCTGAGCGATGGCCAAAAGGAACCGTCCTCATTTCTTCCCTTCCTATCAGTATTTGCTCGCTTACCGCGTTCCGCTCAACAAGGCTGTGAGCACCGTATCGGAGTGCAAATCGAGGTTTTTCCCGGGATGCCGTCACAATGATCTTTATTCCCTGGCCCTCGCTTTGATCCAACCATTGTGATCTTGCGACCTCATATGTGTCGGGATTCCATGCAGTTGCCCTGGCTTGCGTCATTCCGATATAGTCCATATCCACAAAGGAGGATGGTGATGGACGACATACGGGCGTTCAACCGCCGTGCATGGGATAAGGAAGTTGCGAAAGGGAATCAATGGACCCTTCCGGTCGGCCCGGAGGCGATCTCAGCTGCGCGGCAAGGAGAGTGGGAGATAATCCTGACTCCCACGAAACCCGTGCCGAGATCCTGGTTCCCAAAGGAGCTTTCGGGGTGCGATATCCTCTGCCTTGCTTCGGGCGGCGGACAGCAAGGTCCGATCCTTGCCGCAGCCGGAGCGAACGTCACCGTGTTCGATAACTCGCCGAAACAACTGGCGCAGGATCGACTCGTCGCGGAAAGGGATGATCTTGCCATAACCGCCATCGAGGGTGATATGCGCGACCTTTCCGTCTTTCCTGATGAATCGTTCGATCTAATCGTCCACCCCGTCTCCAACTGCTTCGTCCCCGAGATTCAACCGGTCTGGAACGAGGCGTTCCGCGTGTTACGACACGGTGGGATATTGTTGGCGGGATTCAACAATCCGCTCCTGTACCTATTCGACCCAGAGAAGGAGAAGGAAGGAATCCTACAAGTAAGGTTCACGCTCCCCTACTCCGATCTAACGAGTCTTACAGAGGAAGAACGGCACCGCTACTACGGGGAGGACGCAGCACTCGATTTCGGCCATACCCTGGGAGAGCAGATCGGAGGGCAGATCAAGGCCGGATTCGTGATCTCCGGTTTCTACGAGGATATCTTCCCTGGCGAGCTGATCTCAAACTACATTTCCTCGTTCATCGCCACCCGTGCGGTGAAAGCAGGGTTGAGTGATTTAGTGATTCAGTGAGTGAGAGATTGAGTGATTTAACAATCTCCGATCATTCAATCTTCCGACTCTTTGTCATTTCGAGTGGGTAACGTCTCCTAACTTTCAATCCCTCAGTGTAGCCAACCGCTCAAGGGATATTCCCGTGTAGGCCAAGCTCGATTTCAGATTGACCACTTGGAACGCGGTCCTTTTAATCTCTTAGGAAGCCAGGAGGCCAGGAAAGAGGCATGAGATAGCGGTTCACTATGAAGCCAGAGGAACCGCGTGTCTTTCTTGTTTCCAACTCAAGAATTTCGGCTCTTTTCCTGAATTCCTGGTTTCCTTAGAGCAAAGATGCAGGCAAATTTAACTTTCAATTACCCACTCAAAACGATAAGGAACCAATCTTCCGATCTCTCAATTCCTCAGCGCCCTTTGCGGTAAAATGCTTGAAACTAGGGTTCAAGCTCGAAGGAGGGGAGCTTCACTCTCCTGTAAATGGTCTTCCGAATCGATTGAGTGAGGCGATTGAGGAAAGAGGAAGACGGGGTTGACGGGGAGGCTGGTCTGCATATCCAATGGGAAGAACCGCCGCAAGACGATAGCGTTCCGGAACCCCGAGCAGCGAGTCCAATTTCGCGCCTGACGGAGTGTATGGCAAGGAGTACAGCCCCTCTTCAGTGGTTTGCAGGAGCATGTGGGTGATGGCGATCCAGACCGAAGGGATCGGATAAGGTGCATGAGCATCGAAGAAGGTCGCAATCAACACAGGGGCATCTTCGAGGAATGATTTGCTGGATGTGATTGAGTGTGCGTCGAACCAAACGCGGAGATCGCCTCGTACATTCTTGTGATAACTCGCCTCAGCCACCTCGCAGCACGATCGGAGATCGCGTTTAACGTCCAAATCATCGATGACGACGAAACGCCATGGCTGCTGATTGGCGCCCGACGGTGCTAGCCGGGCCGCATCGAGGATTCGCCGGACGGACGCTCTGGAGACCGGAGTGTTCGAGAACTTGCGTGAACTCTGACGATCTTGAATGGCCTGAAGTACCTGCGGATCTTTATCGGATGACATCGCTCCTCCCGTTTCAGATATCGAATATCAGCGCGCAATCGAATGAGATCTGCATGCTGATTACTTGCATCGATCGCGCCTTCAATCGCTCTACAACCTTTGACGCCTCACCGCTCCGCACCAATCTGGACGAGCCGTTTGTGCATCTCTGATCGATCCATGTCCCCATTTTGCACATCCCCTTAGAACCCTGCAAGAAACCGGGACTGCCTGCCCACAGAGCAAGGCACTCTTCGTGTCCTTCGGCGATGAAACAATTTCGTACCTCTGCGAGAGTCTTGGCACTTCACCATTTCTCTTCAGTTACCCACTCGAAACGAGAAAGAGCCTTGATTTTAATGATGGATTGTACGACGATTCGCAGAAGGCCTTGCAGAACTGGGTCGCAGAGCTTGCAGGAATCGGTTTGCGCACGCTGACCACGGTCAATGTATTCGGAGACGAATACGGCGTGCTGCGGCAGTTTGGGAGTCCCGGTCTTCTCGCGGCGTTGTACATCCGAAGGAGTTGGTTGTAGTGAAGAAACTGTTCGCATGGGTCGTCGATCATCCGCTTTGGACGATCGGGCTGGTCCTACTCGTTACCATCGGCCTGATGACCGCTATACCGAACCTGAAGACTGAAACGGATTTCAGTAAGTTCATGAGCAAGGACGATCCGATCATCCAACTGATGGATCAGGCGGAGGAGCGTTACGGCCGTACGTTCGGTATCTTTGTCATGGTTCTCAACGACGAGGGAATCTTCAATGAGGAGACCCTTGCAAAGATCAAGACGATGGAGGAGGAATTCGAGGCGATCCCTGGTGTGAAGGCGGTGTCGAGTCCGCTCTCTGCGCAGATCATCACAGGAACGGAGACGGCGTTGAATGTTCGTTCGGCCGCGCCAAGCGGCGAGGGCCCCACGACTGATCAGGCGATGGCCGCATTCCGTGAAGGCCTCATGGGAAGCCGGATGCTACGTGACAGTATCATCTCCTCCGACGGAAGAGCAGGGGCGATCTCGATTGAACTGAAGGTCGGCGCAGACGAAACGGCGATCACCAAAGAGATCGTAAAGATCATCGACCCGTTCAACGAGGGAACCGATCAGATCTACATCTACGGCGATGCTTACATCGACGCGCTGATGAGCGAGGAGATGGGGCATGATATGTCGGTCCTCTTTCCCTTGACAGTCCTGATGATCGTCACGGTCCTCTTCTTCAGCTTCATGAACCTGCGCGGGGTATTGCTCCCATTAACGATAGTAGTTCTCTCGGTGTTGATGACGCTCGGCGCGATGTCGATCGTCGGCTTTCCGGTGACAATCGTGTCGTTCATTGCCCCAGTTATGCTCCTTGCAATCGGCATTGCGGACGGGATCCACGTCCTCAACCGCTACCGGGAAGAAGCAGAGAAAGGCCTCCCCAAGCGTGAGACGATCCTCAACACGATGGATGAAATGAAGGGGCCTGTTATCATGACGTCGCTCACCACCGCGGCAGGGTTCCTATCGCTACTGAGTTCGTTCTTTATCCCGCAGAAGCACCTTGGTGTAATCGCAGCGGTCGGCGTGATTGCGGCGATGGTGTTGTCACTGGTGATGATCCCGGCTGTGCTATCGCTTCTGAAGCTACCGAAAGCGCGGCGTAAGGAGCGGGGGCTTCGCCCACTGACACGTGTCCTGCTGGTATTCGAGCGGTTGGTAATCCGTTATCGTCGTGCGGTGCTGATCGGCGCGGTGATCATTCTCGCTGCAATGCTCGCCGGGTTCCCGTTCCTCCAGGTTGAGACCTCCAACAAGGAGATGCTGGGGGAGGATCACCCCGCGATCCAGATCATGAACTTCTCCGATCAGCACTTTGCCGGTTCTATGCAGGTGACGATCGAGATCGAAACCGGACTGCGCGATGGGCTGAAAGACCCACAGGTGCTCAAGAAGATGGTTGAGTTGGAAGAACATCTAAGAACGGAAGGAGTCAGCAAGACGATCTCGCTGACCAGCCTCGTGCGGGAGATGAACCAGAAGTTCCACTCCGACGACCCCTCCTACTACATCATCCCCGAGGATCGTAGCCTCGTATCGCAGCTTCTCCTCCTGTTTACCTTCCAGGGCGGGAAGCTGGGAGATATGGCGCTCGGCGATTTCTCCGCCGGCACGATCACGGGGATGTACAAGATGACGTCCACCAAGGATATCTCCGAAATGTCGCGGAGGATTCAGACCTACTTGGATGAGAACTTCACCGGGCAGGTGAAGGCGCGGATGGTGGGGATGACGATCTTGATGGATCGGATGATGACGCGGATGATGGCGAGCCAGTTCGTGGGGCTGGCAACGACGATGAGCGCAGTCGGCCTTATCGTAATGTTCCTCATGGGATCGATCGTCGCCGGACTGATCGCACTGATCCCCCTGATTCTGACGGTGGCAATCAACTTCGGTCTCATGGCCTACGCCGGGATATCGCTCAACATCATGACGTTGATGGTCTCCACCATCGCCATTGGGATCGGTGTGGATTATTCGATTCACTTCATCTCCCGTTTCCGTCATGAATACCGTATCGATACCGATGCGAACCGAGCGATGCAGGCGACAGTTCGCACTACAGGACGGGGGATTACCTACAATGCGCTCACCGTGGCCCTCGGCTTTGGGATCCTCGTTTTTGCTTCATTCAAGGGGATCCGCTTCTTCGGGTTGCAGATTGCTCTGACCATGGTGGTCAGCTCGGTCTCTGCCATTTCGATCATCCCGGCCATCCTCATCCACTGGCAGCCGAAGTTCCTCAGCCGCTCTACGCGGAAGAAGGATGAGACCTTGTAGAGCAGTAATGGGTAAATCGCGTGGCGCCCCAAACAGCGGGATTGAGTGATTGAGCGAGTTAGTGATTGAGTGATTGAACCTCCCAATCGCCCGATCATTCAATCTTCCGATCTCTCAATTCCTCAGCTCCCTCTGCGGTAAAATGCTTGAAACCAAGGTTTGAGATTGAAGACGAGCAGTAGGAAAGGTTTACGCAGATTCGTAAGCGAGCACACCCTCAGTTGAAAAGACCGCTCTTCTTGACTATTCTCTATTGTAATATTCCAGTAAGGAGAAAGAATGTCGATCGAGCGATTTCCAGCGCAGTACGCCGTCCTTGGGAGCCTCATGGAGGGGGAGCTGCATGGGTATGAACTTCGTCGCCGTCTCGCAAGCGCCCTCGGCCCCATCTGGCATATCGCCACGAGCCAGCTCTACTCCGTCCTTCACCGCTTGGAGGAGGAGAACCTCCTTTCAGTCCGACGGGAACAGCCAGAGAACCGTCCTCCCCGCAAGGTCTACGCTGTCACTGCTCAAGGAGAGGAAGCTTTCTTGGGCTGGGTCACGGCACCGGTGCGTCACCTGCGCGATGCCCGCGTGGAGCTCCTGGCAAAGCTCTACTTCCTCCGTCGGCTGGCCCCTGATCGGATCGCCGCGCTGATCGAGGCCGAGGCTGCTACGCTTGAACGGCTGCACAACCGGCTCGCCCGCCGGGGAAGCCTTATAACAGAGGATGAGGCTCTCGGACGCCTCGCACTCCGATTCCGGCTGGGACAGGTGGAGAGCGCCATTAGGTGGCTCTCTGAGTGCCATAACGGACTAACGCCAAAAGGGTAAAAGGAGACCAGTATGAACTCACGATTCTTGAAGCAAGGGGCTCTGTTCGCAGCCATCACGGCCTTTATTCTCATCATGAGCGCTAGCGCGATAGCCGCCCAAGATATTCTCCGCGTCGTCGATCAGACCGGTCGGATCATCGATGTTCCGCAACCAGTCGAACGGATCGTGAGCGCATACGGGATCGCGACCTACTACGTCTACGCCCTCGGTGCGGGAGATCGGATCGTCAACGCCTGGTACGTGCAGATCCGGGGGATCTCGCAGGCGTCGGAGGCCCTCCACCGGATCGAGCCGAACCTGGCGGAGAAGCTCTCCTTCGGCACCCCGAACTTGGAGGAGATCGTAGCGAAAGAGCCCGATCTTGTCCTCACAAATCCGGTCAAACACGGGAATCTCGCCGCCACGTTCGCTGAGCTT
This sequence comes from uncultured bacterium, assembly GCA_965370555.1. GTDB lineage: Bacteria > Bipolaricaulota > Bipolaricaulia > UBA7950 > UBA9294 > JAJOKK01. The sequence continues at coordinate 338 of CBDUVB010000057.1, read as the reverse complement.
GGCATCCCCGCGATCCAGTACACCGCTGAGACCCCGGAAGCGATCAAAGAGGCGATGCTCCTCACTGGCACTGCACTCGGTCCTGAGACGACCGCACGCGCCGAAGCCTTTGCCGATACCTGCGATCGTGTCCTGGACCAAGTTAGAACTCAGACCGCTGCAATCCCTGCGGATCAGCGATTGCGCGTCTACTTCTGTGGAAGCGACCCGTTACGCGCGGCGAGCGGCGACATGTATCAGAGTCTGATGCTCGCTGCAGCGGGAGGCATCTCTGTCAGCCAGGGGTTAGTCGGGTACTGGAACAACGTAAACTTGGAACAGGTTCTTGTTTGGGAACC
>CBDUVB010000056.1:0-9598 GCA_965370555.1 uncultured bacterium | reverse complement strand
ATCACTGCCGATCAGATCGGAGATGAAGCGGCGATCGAGAAGGCCTATAACCTGCGCAAGTTTATGTTCCACGCTATCGATCGCGATGAGATCGCGGAGGAACTCTTCTACGGGATGAACACCAATCAATACGGTCCATGGTATCCGGATAGTGAGTGGACGTCTCCCAACCTGAAGGGGATAACCCTGCATGATAAAGAGTTGGCTCAGGAATACCTGACTAAGGCAGGCTATCCTGATGGTGGACTCAGCTTCCGCATGATCGCCACAAACGTGCAGTGGTTCGTCGATGTATCGACCATCATTCAGGAGCAGCTGAGACCGTATGGGGTCAGCGTGGAGGTCATACCGATCGATAAGGCGGCCTTCTTTGACACGCTGTATGAGACCTTCGACTGGGAGAGTGGAATGGAGGACTGGGGGTACAGCAACTTCCTGGCAATCTCCTGGCTCTTCTCCGGCTACTACCGTAACAACCACAACCACATCCACTGGCACCACGCTGCTCCGGATCTCCCCGATTACTACCATGAGACCGTGCCCGGGCACGCGGAGTTCAGCGCCCTGTACGACGAAGCGATCGTGGAACCGGATGAACAGAAGCGGAAAGAGCTGGTGTGGAAGATGGAGGAAATGTTGGTCGAAAACGTGATCCGGATCGACCTGATGATCCTCGATAACCTTCACGCCTGGCGTGATACGGTCAAGGGCTTCGGCGATGGGTTGAACTCGCAGGGCGAGATCGACCTGAGATTCGTTACGGAGTTCTCCGGCTGATAGTCGGCGCAGCAATGGGGCGGGAGAGAGTTTCCTCCCGCCCTGCTTTCATGTCTTTCCTCGCAGGAAGGGAGAAAGATGGGAATCTACATCCTCAAACGGCTGTTCTTGGCTATTCCCACCCTCTTTGTCGCCAGTATCATCATCTTCATGCTCATCCATCTTGCGCCGGGCGGACCTGTGCGGGTGATGCTAGGTCCAATGCAGGATCCGGTATTGGTGGAGAAGCTTCGTCATCAGCTGGGCCTTGATCTTCCGGTGCACCAGCAGTACTTCCTCTGGGCCGGCAAGGCGCTGCACGGCGATTTTGGTATATCGGTCACTATCCAGCGGGGTGCCTCTGTGATGAGTCTTATCGCGCAACGGCTCTCTGTGACCATGGAACTCGCCTTCCTGTCGCTAATCGTGGCCCTGTTGATCTCAATTCCCACAGGTATTATCTCTGCCCTGCGACAGGACAGGTTACCCGATCATATCGCGAGGATCATCGCTCTCATCGGGATCTCTATCCCAAATTTCTTTCTCGGTATTATCCTGATCCTGATCTTTGGCGTCTACCTCTTGCAGCCGTGGGGGGCAGGTGGATTTGTCCCACTGAGCAAGAGCATCGGGGACAATCTTATCCGAATGCTCTTGCCGGCGATTACGCTGGGGACTGCCTACTCCGCTATCGTCATGCGGATGCTGCGCTCAGCTATGCTCGATGTCATGGGCCAGGATTACGTGCGCACAGCACGGGCGATGGGGATTGGCCAGGCGAGTATAGTGAGAAGAGATGTGGTCAAGAACGCGATGATCCCCGTTATCACCGTCATGGGCAACGCAATCGGCTATCTCTTAGGGGGTTCTATCGTGACAGAGACCGTATTTCGGTTACCTGGGGTCGGTAACCTGATCATCACCGGTGTCTTCCGGCGCGATTATCCGGTCATTCAAGGAATCGTTCTTACCATTGTTGTGGTCAGGATTTTAGTGAACTTGGTCGTCGATCTACTCTATTCATACCTCGACCCGCGCATTCGCTACGGGGGAGCGGAGTGAAAGGTGCCAGCAATGAGCAAAGACCTATCAGAAGAGACCAAACTCGGAATGCGGGCCCACCGCGGCCTGTTGCAGGAATTCTGGCATAACTTCAAGAAGAACAAGCTCTCTCTGGTTGGGGGGGTCATAGTCCTTTCATACTTCGTTATCGCCGTATTCGCGCCCTTGCTGGCCCCTTATAACCCAGTGGAACAGTTCAACGCCCCACGGGGAGAGCACAATCCGCTCCCACCGCTGTCGCGAAGTGGGGAAGGGCAGCTGTTCCTCCTCGGATCCGATAAGTTCGGGCGTGACATCTTATCCCGTGCGATCTACGGCACGAGAACCCTGTTGCAAGTTGCTGTGGGCTCTATCGCCGTGGCACTTGTCTTGGGTGTGTCGATGGGGGCGATAGCGGGCTACAAGAAGGGGACTTGGGTCGATGAGTTGATCATGCGAGTGGTGGATATCATGCTCTCCTTCCCCACATTAGTCCTTGCTATAGCTCTTCTGGGGGCATTCGGCATCGGCAAGACCAGGATTGGGCCGTTCGTCTTAAGCAATATGGTAAAGATCATGGTCGTCATCGCTATCACCTACTCACCGCGGTTCGCCCGTGTCATGCGGGGCGTTGTCATGCAAGAGATGACTGAGGACTACGTCGATGCCGCCAAGATTGCCGGGGCCTCCGGGGGGCGGATACTGACCAAAGAGGTGTTCGTCAACACCATCCCTCCGATCATCGTGCAGGCATCGTTGATGATGGCGACGACCGTACTCACCAGCTCGTCCCTCAGCTTCCTGGGGTTGGGGCTCCAACCCCCTCATCCCAGCCTGGGGATCATGCTCAATGAGGCACGTGACTTCCTGTTCTTGCGCGCCTGGTGGTACGCGGTCGTCCCCGGGGTCTTTATCTCCTTGGCCATCTTAGGGTTCAACCTGCTAGGAGATGGCCTGCGCGATTCGCTCGACCCACGCCAGGCGAGGAGGGTGTAATGAGTTCACCTCTCCTGAAGATCGATCATCTGGTCACCCGTTTCTACACGGAGGAAGGGGTCGTCAAGGCCGTGGACGGAAATTCCTTCCACCTCGAGGAGGGGGAGACCCTCGGGATCGTAGGGGAATCTGGCTCGGGGAAGACAGTCACTGCCCTCTCCGTGATGCGGTTGATCGAGAACCCCGGCAAGATCGAGAACGGAAGTATCCTCTTTCGAGGAGAAGATCTGCTGGCAAAATCGGAAAAGGAGATGCAACAGATCCGTGGGAAAGATATTGCCATGGTCTTTCAGGATTCACTCAGCTCCCTTAACCCTACCCTCACCATTGGGGAGCAGATTGGCCGTGTCCTCCACTTCCACACCAAACTCACCCGTAAGGAGAGGAAGAGCCGCGCAATCGAGCTGCTGACACGGGTCGGGATTCCGGAACCGGAGAAGCGCACTGGTAACTACCCCCACGAGTTCAGTGGGGGGATGCGCCAGCGAGCACTGATTGCGATGGGTATCTCCTGTAACCCAGCGATGCTGATCCTTGACGAGCCGACGACCGCATTGGACGTAACGATCGAAGCTCAGATATTTGAGCTGATCGATCAACTTAAAGAGGATTTTGGGATGGGAACAATCCTGATCACCCACGACCTCGCCGTGGTCGCTACCTCGTGCGACCGGGTGATCATCATGTACGCCGGCTGCATCGTCGAGGAGGCGGGTGTGTACGCCCTCTATGAGAACCCATTACACCCGTACACGCACGGACTCCTGAACTCGATACCGCACTTGGACGAGAAGGGCCAGAAACGGCTTCCGTCGATCCCCGGGGAAGTCCCAGACCTGATCAGTCTCCCCGAAGGGTGCAACTTCAGTCCTCGATGTCGGCACGCTGATGAGAGATGTTGGCAGGTGGAGCCTTCGCTTGAACAGATCTCCACAGGGCGGAAGGTCGCTTGCTTGAAGGTCGATGAGCGCGATGAATAACGACACGTTGTTAGAAGTGAGGGGATTGGCGAAGTACTTCCCTGCTGGAGGTGATTGGTTCGCACAGATGTTCGACCGCCGGCGGATCAAAGCGGTAGACGGGATCGACTTCACCATCTACAAGGGTTCTACACTCGGCCTTGTCGGCGAATCTGGCTCGGGAAAGACCACCACAGGGAAGGTGATCGCTCGCCTGATTGAACCGACCGCCGGAGAAGTCAGGTACGCGGATGACGACCTCGCAAAGATCAAAGGCGGGCAGCTGAAGAGGATGAGGCGGCGGATCCAGATGATATTTCAGGATCCGAGTTCCTCCCTCAACAGACGAAAGACGGCCGGCCAGATCGTCAGCGAACCGCTGCTCATCCACAAATTGGCCCCCAGGAAGGAACTGGAGGCAAGATTAGTCAAGGTCATGGATCTCACCGGCCTATCGCGCCGTTTCTTGAACCGCTATCCCCACGAGATGTCCGGCGGCCAGCGCCAGAGGGTCGGCATCGCCCGCGCCCTCGTTGTAGAACCAGAATTCATCATCTGTGATGAGCCGGTGACGGCCCTAGATGTCAGCATACAGGCCCAGATCCTGAACTTGTTGATGGATCTACAGGATGAACTACACCTCACCTACCTCTTCATCGCTCATGATCTAAGCGTAGTCAAGCACGTCAGCGATCAGGTGGCCGTGATGTACCTGGGCAAGATCGTGGAGATAGCAGATGCGGATACACTCTTCTCGGATCCCAAACACCCTTACACGCGTGCGCTACTGGCCGCAATTCCCAAGCCAGACCCCAAAGCCGAGAAGCGGAAGGTCCTGCACGGAGAAGTGCCGAGCCCGATAAATCCTCCTGCGGGCTGCCGATTTCATCCACGGTGCCCAGAGATAATCGGTGAGGTGTGCCGTAATAAGGAACCTCAAAGCATTACATTACCTGACGGAACTCGTGTCGCCTGCCACTTCTATACCGACTGATGATGGATAAAAAGCAGTTTGAAAAGGGGTAAATGATGAACGAACAAACGATCGAAGCGAAGAAGACAGCCGTTCGGAAGGCGATCGATGGATTGAGGCCACAGCTTATCGACCTCGCGGAGAAGATCCATCAGAACCCTGAAACCAAGTTTGAGGAGGTCAAGGCCGCGCAGTGGCTCTCTTCAGCAGCCGCGGATGCCGGGTTCAAGGTGGAAAAACCTGTTGGAGGCTTAGAGACGGCCTTCAGAGCCGTTCATGCTGGCCCAGAAGACGGTCCTGTCGTGGCCTTCCTCGCGGAGTACGATGCTCTTCCCAAGATAGGGCATGCCTGTGGACACAATCTGATCGGCACCGCCAGCTTGGGAGCGGCGCTAGGACTGGCCAAGGGGATAGAAGAATTCCCTGGTGCGATCGAACTCATCGGCACACCGGGTGAAGAGGGTGGCGGTGGGAAGGTGATCCTCGCTGAGGCCGGCGTATTCGACGGAGTGGATGCAGCTATGATGTTCCATCCCTCAGGTAGGACGGTGCTGTGGAAGCACGCCCTGGCCCGTCGCAAGCTCTCGATCGAGTTCTTCGGCAAATCTTCCCACGCTGCCGGCTCACCGGAGAAGGGAATAAACGCTCTGGACGCCACGATCCAGACCTTCAACGCGATCAACGCGTTGCGCCAGCATATGGTGAGCAGCGCCCGCGTACACGGGATCATCACCGATGGGGGAGTGGCCCCCAACGTAGTGCCCGATCATTCGGCATCGCTCTTCTATGTGCGCGCGATGGACGATGACGACTGCGACAAGCTACTGGAAAGGGTCAAAGATTGCGCCTATGGGGCAGCGAAGGCGACCGGGGCCAAGGTCAAGCTGGAGATGCAAGGGGCTTACAAGAGCCTTAAGACGAACATGAGTATGGCTCGAACGTTCAAGGAGAACATCGAGAGACTGGGTTGGGAGTTTGATGATGTCGATCCCAAAGAGAGGATCGGCTCCACCGACATGGGGAATGTCAGCCATGTGGTGCCAGCGATCCACCCTTACCTGAGCATCGGCCCGGCCGATCTTGTTGGGCACTCCACCGAGTTCGCTGAGGCTGCCAACTCCGAGAAAGGGAAGGAGGCGATGCTCACCGCGGCTAAGGCGATGGCGATGACAGCGATCGATATCCTCTTCCGTCCCTCCCTGCTCGCTGCGATCAGGGCCGAGTTCGTAGAAGAGTAGCCCTGGGGAGCCTCTTGCCAGAACTGTTCCCTCCTCTCGAGCTCTATCGCGAAAGAGAAGGAGAAGATCCGCTTGAGCCCCCCTCCCCGTGAGTTCCCGTTGCTGCTGCGTCATCTTCGCGCTGAGGCGCACCGGTTTGCGATCACATATCACCGTCGCCTGCGCACCCGCAGAAGCCTTTCCTTCAGCCTTGACGAACGGATCCTCGAGACACTCGGCCGGCCCTAAAGGGCAACTACTCAAGGCTTAATAGCTACGTGATATTGGAGCCTGATGGTCACCTGAGGCACGAATTTAACAAGCCTTAGAAGGAGTTCCTCGTTCCTGCTGAACTCTAGTGTTGGATTGCAAGACCAGACCCTGGCCCCCCGGGCTGCCGATTTCATCCACGGTGCCCAGAGATGATCGGTGAGGTGTGTCGCGAAAAGCCCCCCCAAGCTATGACGCTAGCTAATGGGACTTACGTTGCCTGCCACCTCTACTCCGACTGATGAGGCTGTTACAACCTCCCTCCTTTTATGAAGCAGAAAACTTCACCGCAGAGCCTGTCTGCGTGCAACGCACAGGCAGGCTCGCTGAGAACGCAGAGGGTTCGGGCTATTTGAGTTCGTAGGTTTTATAGGATTCATTCAAGTCTATATGGTGAATGATTTGCAGTTTATAGTTCGTGGTCTTGACTTGCGGCTCTATGGTGAAATGATTAAAACTAGGGTTTGAAGTTGAAGCTCAGTAACAAAGAGAATTTACTAGAAACAAGCTGTAGTGTTGGGTAAAAACGACTTAAAAAGGGGTAAGTGATGAACGAACAAGCGATCGAAGCGAAGAAGACAGCCGTTCGGAAGGCAATCGATGGATTGAGGCCACAGCTTATCGACCTCGCGGAGAAGATTCATCAGAACCCTGAAACCAAGTTCGAGGAGATCAAGGCGGCGCAGTGGCTCTCTTTAGCAGCTGCGGATGCCGGGTTCAAGGAGTATCAGGAGATCCCGGCGAAGAGGATCCTGGTCTCAGCGATCCGGATCGGTGCCCCGGTGAGCTACGAGCGGGCGGTGAAGGTCCTCAAGGCCTTCGAAGGGATCGTCGAACAGGCAAGTGAGGACGAACTGGCCGATGCCGCCGCACGCGCCGATCGCGCCGGACTCTACGCCTGTCCCCAGACCGGCGTCGCCCTTGCCGTACTCACAAAGCTCGTCTCCTGCGGTGAGATTAAGAAGAGCGAGAGCGTCGTCGTCATATCGACCGCCCACGGATTGAAGTTCACCGAGATGAAGGTCGGCTATCATGAGGGAACGCTTGCAGGTGTCACCCCTCGTCATGCCAACCCACCGCTCGGACTCCCAGCCGATGTAGCGGTGGTCAAAGAGCGAATCGTACGCCTGCTCAATCATCGAGTTCTCTCATAAGCGGGCTGCGAACATAATCTCCTCTTCCTTTGCCCTCTCGTCGTGCCCTCGTTTCAATCCTCACCCGCTCTTCGGAGCGGGTGCAACGGAGAAACCCTAAGAATGAAGGTCTGACCCCGGAGTTCCTATTCATTCTTAGCATCCTTGGTGTTTGTTCGACCACTGTGAAGGAGAAGTACACCTTACGGGACGAGTTTTAAACTCGCGGCACCACCCTCCAAACTGGATAGAACTCAGCGTTGCGCCTGAAGCAATTCCAAGGGAGAGAGGTAGGTGACAGCAAGAGGGTGTGGTAAGTCTGCGATTATCAGTCCCCGGCGAAGAAACACCAAAAGTGTAGATCTGCCCCTAGCGCCCTTTTCATGCATCACCAGGCTGCTGGACAATATGCTGCGTATCCGTAGAATGGTTATCATGATTAGGAATATCCGCCTTAAATTCGGACCAGCTGGTCACAAGTCCGGTCTTGATCTTTATCCGACAACAATGACGGTATTCGTGGGGGCTAACAACGCCGGCAAGAGCTTGGTGCTCCGTGAGCTTACGGCCTACTGCGAGAGGGGGCCCCAGGAAGGTCGGAAAATCGTCGAAACTCTAGAGATCGCACTCCCAGAGATTGACGAAGTATCTGCACACTTCAAGAAGCTGGAAACCCCACTTGGTGCTGGAGAGTCACTGCCAGAGGGGCACATACGAATCGCTCGTTTCGTGCCCGCAACGGGTCACACTACTTCCCAGGATGTCAACTGGCAGGTATTCAAGGATAATCTTCCCGGATGGAAAGCCAAGCAGGATTCCGGTACCTTGGACTGGAGGCAGGAAATCCCCGCCTGGTTCTTCAGTTGGTACGTCGTCGGCCTCACACTTTCATTAGATGGTACGACACGCCTCTCTCTTACTGATGAACGGGAGAGGGGGGACCTTCTAGGCGTTCCGCTGAATCACCTTGCAGCGTTGTTTGTCGATGACAAAGCCCGCAAACGTTTACGGGACATAGTGCATGAGGCCTTCGGTCTATATCTTGTTCTGGATCCGACCAATGGCAACAAGCTCAGGGTTCGTTTATCAGAGAAAGCTCCCAGTAGCATAACGGAGGAACAAAGCTTGGATGCACAAGCGCGCGCCTTCCACCAGCAAGCAGAAGAGATCACGAGCTTCAGTGATGGAGTGAAGGCTTTTTCTGGCCTAATGGCTGCTCTTGTGTGCTCCGACTACCGTATCATTCTGATTGACGAGCCTGAGGCCTTCTTGCATCCTACCCTTGTGAGAAAACTGGGCAGGGAGATGGCCCAGATTGCTGCCAATCGAGGCGGCAATGTGTTGGCAACAACACATAGCTCATCATTCTTGATGGGCTGTATGGAATCGGGGAAGCCCGTAAGTATTGTGCGACTGACCTACGACAAGCCCGATGCAACGGCTCAACTTCTCCCACCAGAGAGGATCCGGGAGCTGATGCTTGACCCGCTTCTGAGGTCCTCCAGAGTGTTGGAAGCTCTCTTTTATCGTGGCGCGGTCGTCACGGAATCTGATGCGGATCGTGCGCTCTACGACGAGATCAACAATCGTCTCGAGAGAAGCCACTGTTGCTATGTGCCGGACTCCCTGTTCCTGAACGCGCACAATAAGCAGACTATTCGGCGAATCGTCAAGCTGCTGCGAGGAATGGGAATTCCCGCAGCAGCTGTTGTTGATATCGATATTCTAAAAGGAGCGGATCTCCGCGATCTCCTTCGTGAATGCAATGTTCCTGCCGGAGTTGCTCAGAGTATCGGCCAGCTGAAAGGATCGGTGCTGAGCAGTCTGGAGGGCTCGGGCGCAGATTGGGAATCGCAAGGGATCCGTATCCTTACTGGTGAGCAGCGAGAGGCGTGTCAGAACCTCCTGACCCAGCTTGCCGCGTACGGAATCTTCGTTGTCCCCATTGGCCAGCTAGAGTCTTGGCTAGCTAACATCGGGGCAACGCCAAGCAAGAATAAAAGTTACTGGCTCGAAAGCGCCTTCACCCTGCTGGGTACAGATCCGGACGAGAGCAGCTACGTCCAGCCTTCCACCGGAGATGTGTGGCAATTTCTCAGAGGGATTGCTGAATGGATTCGAGATAGGGATCGGCGAGGCATGCCTAGACCTGACGACCCCGTCAACGATTGACCGCCCTCCAGAGAATAGGGGCCTGATCTTTACGAGAAACAGCATTTGAATGCCCCGTCCCGGGAGGGCGGGGATGAAAAA
>CBDUVB010000055.1:0-9808 GCA_965370555.1 uncultured bacterium | reverse complement strand
TCTTCTCCTTGCGAAGCAGAAGCTTTCACCGCCGAGGGCGCGGAGCACGCAGAGAGTGAAACCAAGATTCCTTGGCGATCTTGTGTCTAGACACTTGGTGTCGCGACACCTTTGCGGCTTGAGTGAGTGCAACGAACGGGCGAGAGGGAAAGCTTGTGCCTCTCGCAGAAGTACAGAATGGTTTCACCACAAAGGACACGAAGGGGTCAAAAGCACTGCTCATAGGGCCTACTCCAATAATCCTGGGCCCAGCTCCCGGTGCACTTCAATCGCACAGCCAATCACCTGATTCGACAGCTCATCGAATTCCATTCTTCGTGCCCTTCGTGCTCTTCGTGGTGAATTCTCTTTGAAATGCCCCCAGAAACTCCATGGTCTCTTCAGCAGCAGTAAATGGACCGAAGACCCGTCCAGCCTGCTTCTCGGCTAACGATGCTTGGAGACCCTTCTCAAGTTCACTCCGGCTTGCCTTTTCCCTGCGCTGCTTCTCCGTACTCATGGAATCTCGCCCTCCTTTGTCACCATCCCAATTATAGTGGGTGGAAGCAGCCCTGGCAATTTCACCCTCACCCGCGCTCAGCTATCAATCTAAGGCTTTGCCCTTCAAAGCTTTTACATGCTAACGTGCTAACGTTGTTCAAGTCGCAGTTTCATGGGTATAAGAAGACACAAGGCCGGTGAATTTGCGATTGCAAGACCAGGCCCTAAAGCTGATCCCAAAGCTCTTATAACGGCGGGAGCGCAGCCGCGTGGCGCCTGAAACGGTGTACCCAACAAGCATTGAAACGACTGCAAGCGGAAACTGCCTCAAGAAGGATTCTTGACAGCCACGTCGGCTGCAGCGACTTGTTAACCCCGTTCAACTCTCTAAAGCCAGCCTCTTGCGTGTATTCATAAATCACCACGAGTTACACCCAGCAGTTTGCATTTTGATGGCGGACATAGAGAGCTATAGATACTTCTGAACAGCCTCGGTTAGCTTGCCTAAATAGCTTGGGCCCTCGACTGTTACGGCCGCAAGGTATCCCCATACACGCCATAGAGCACGTCTTTCCCAAAATCCCGTATCAACGGGCAGTTCATCCTGATAGCCATCGAAAACATCATCCGGTACTGGTTGAAAATAATCGATAAAGGCAAGATCCATTTCTGGATTTCCGTAGTAAACGGCTGGATCTATAACGACCGCCCCCATTTCGGTGCTGATGAAGTTGTTTTGTTGAGCGTCGCCATGGAGGAGCGAGGGCACTATTTCAGAGCCGCAAAGCTCGGGAAGGCGTGAAATTAGCTTTTCGACCTGTCGAATTACAACTGTAGGCATATTTCCGGAATCAATTGCCAATCTCAAACCGGGCCAAAGCCGACGTTCCGCATAGAATGTTGGCCAGTCACTCATCGGAGTGTTATCTTGGTAAAGAGGCCCAAAGTAACCATGCGTTTCTAGACCGAACCGATCCCACTTGATCTTATGGATGCGAGCAAGCGTTTGTCCAATTTGTCGCCAGTGGCGAGGGGCTCTATCAACGGCTTGGACTGCCTCAAGGACCAAGATACTTCCACCAGTAACCGGAATAATGCCGATTGGAGTGGGCGTTAGGACGCCTGAACGTTCAGAGAGGAGCCGTAATCCTGCCAGTTCAATCTCAAACTGTTCAAATCCATTCGCCGCTTCACTGAATTTGGCAAATACGGAATAGAAACCATCCGAGAGGATAGCGCTGGGATGACAGGCAAACTCTGTCATATCCCTAACACCTTTTACTGTCCACTGCCGCCCTGTGTGTTCAGAAACAATTTGTTCCACAGGGATACGAAGTGGATTACTTACCAATCGAACGGATGAGATTCGATCTTGCGCTTGATGGACTTTGCTCTTGAGCGACATTCTCGTACGCACCTTTTTTATCTGTATTCGGCTGGCCTGAGTTGCATACCAACCTTCGTTGCGAAAACAAGCAAGCAGTCCCGTCCATACGTGGGGCTAACACAGAGGTCACCGGGAGCCGGATTTTTCGGCGATCCGGTGCACCGCTTTGTTGGCCCTTGCGGCGTTAGTCTTACGTTTCTTTCCCATACGTTCCCGATGGATGGCGTCTAATACTGTGAATAGTACATTGTTGAAGTCGTTCACCGTTTCCAAAAGAGACCGGGCATATGAAAAGGCATCCTTCTGTTGGTATTTGAATTGTTTGAGGGATCTGGCCTCCGGATTATGGGGCAACCACACCTGGGCATGTATTACATCATGAGAATGCAATAGATATGGAGCCATGTGAGTGCCAGGCGGGGCATAATGGACAGAGTTGTCGCGGTAGCCCGCTACTTCTGCAAGATGTGTGCTTACATAACGATCAATTATCGCATGTAATTCAGATGGCAACGGTGTCTTAACGAGGTTGTTGAGGCTGCGAGGAATGCTTGTTTTGGGTTCCAATATTCCCCATATAATAAAACGTAAGGAGTCTGAGAAAGACTTGAGGGATGTCATGAAAGCATCAAACGCGCAGTAACATTCAGGCATTGAAAGAGATACAACCGGGGAAGTGTCGAACGTAATCTCTGGACCGACGACGGTCGTCAACTTGACGTATTCCCGTAGAAGTGAACGAAGATGGACTTCCGCAGAGGAAAGATGGAAGAAGGCAATACCCAGACCACCAGATAATTTCTTGCGCCTTCTGGCAATTCGCCGAGCTGCTGCAAGGTACACAGGTTCGTAATTAGATTCTCCCTCAAGATGAGTCTGGCCGTCTACTTGGTAAAAGAGCCTGATATCCCTAAATGCTGTTGGATACCAATGGCCCCACTTTTGTTTAAAGGCAGATAGAGCGAAATCCCCTTTTGCCACTGCATCGGTTTTACGGACGGAGAGGATCATGTCCGAATCGTCTTCTCCGGTGGCGACAACGCCATCTGCGTATATGATTCTATATTCACTCATATCTAAGGCCAACTTGTTATTCTACCCAAAATCTCCCTTTTACTAAGCTATCATTCTCCCAACGTTACGCATTCTATGACTCCATCCCTGTACTGTCAAGAGGAGACCTGAAGAAGACGTCTGATCGGGATCAGTTCATCGGGGTTAACATAACACCAGAATTGGCGAGTTATGGAGATTGTTAATAATCAGGGATCGAAATATGGCCAAAGTTGACAAGGCTCTTGAGTCGGTGCTGGAGGGTTACGCCAGCTTCCTGCGAGAGAGGATGTTAGCCTGCCCTTCGACCAGGCGAGCATTACGACTGATGCGACTCTCTGGGCTTATCATCAATCGCACCGACTTTCCTAACTGCCATATCAGCGTGTTCTTATGATCGTTCCGGCAAAAGCTATTCGACTTTTTCCACAATGAGTAGAAAGTCAACTTTGGATGTAGCACCCATGCCTTGAAATGTTGGAGTAACATACGGAACTATCGCCAGGACTTCTCCTTCCAGTTGGTTCAAGAAACGCTCTAACTTCTCTTGAGCCGTATCCTTTTTAACTTCTAGACGATGAACTCGGTATTTCATTCTTTTTCTCCTTCTTTTCTATTACTTACGGCTTTGCTGGCTGGAATCGTTCACTCCATCAGGTAGACCTGTAACACATCATCGCCAGCTTTTGAACAACGAGATTTGACGGCATCACTCGGCACGACCAGCGGCAGGCTAACGTTCGGCGCTTCAGTCGCGGGCGGTGATGGCGCGGGCCTGGCTCTGCCAGGATCGTGACAGCGCCGATCCGTCGGCTGCAAGCGCTTGTTAGCCGGCTCCACGTACGACCTGCATTACTCGGCTGAGCAACGCATCTCGATCGAGCAGGATCGAGCTTCCCTTCTTAAGGACATCCGACGTCCCGCTGTCAGGTGGAACAGCAGCCCAGTCGAGTCCCGTTATGCCGAACTCGACCTCTGTTCCAGTTCGGTAGAGCACGCGCACCGATTGGACCTTGCCCCAGTCCTCAACTTGGGAACGCACCACGTCCCCGAAGGTCGAGACCCAGCCCATCTGTCGAATGTAGCCGGCCGGATCCGAACACAGCAGCACGAGGTCGATGTCTGAATCCGCTCGTGCGTCGCCGCGAGCATACGATCCGACCAGTGCCAGAGCCCGAATATCATCGCGGCGCTCTGCCCACCGCCGCACAGCCTCGATCATCGCCGCCGCGGATCCTGCGTGGCATTTTGCTGTGTTCTCTTTACCTTCGATGTCCATCATCTAATCCGCCTAACGCCCAAAATCACCTGACGGCGGAAGCCGTAGGCTGTAGCCGATCAGGTGTATTTTGATGTTGGGCCAGTTATGGCACCTCAATAAACCTTACCAAAACGCCCCGTTGCTCTATCTGTTTGATATCTACTTTGTCACGTACAGTTTTCTCCGCGATGCCAATAAGCAAAACACTGGTCGCGCCGTGCAAACCCATGGCGGTCATGGCCTTCTCAAGCCTCTCAATTCGTGACTTGATTGCACTAAGGGTTATCCGATCTCGAGCAAACGTTGTTTCGATTGCATACGTGACACCAGATGATGTTTCTATAAGCGCGTCTAGATCGTAGTTGCGCTGCCGAATGTGTCTTCTCTCAACAGAAACTTCGCCCTGGAGAGATGCAAAGAAGGTGTCGATGAGACGGTTTTCGATAGACGCTGCCAGAGAGTAGGTCTTTCTCGGGCTTCCTTTCTCTCTATCGATTCGGACAGCTCCCTGCAGTGCAAGTTCGTAAAGCAACTGATCTGCAAGCGCAGTTGTCACCCTTAGATGATGCGCCAAGTATGTGATACTATTTACGGGGCCGCGGTCTGCGAGTAGCTCTTTAAGGATCTGCTTCTGCTCATCGGCCTTGTGCGTTTGGTAGTCGGGCGAAGCAGGCACTGGCGGCGGAGGTGAATGCTGAGCGAGACTCTTCTCCAAAAGCGGCAGAACACCTTGATACAACTCGTCTCGGTAGGCCTTCACCTCGGCAATGCTGAAGTTCTTGGACTGACTGGTCCTGGAATCATAGCGGTCATGGTGCTCAAAGCACAGGAAAGCCAAGTTGTCCAATGCTGCGTTAGCGTTGTCACGATCGAGGTGCGCAATCTGGCCGGCCTTCACTTGGACATCTCTGAAAAGTCCAAAGCAGATACAACAACGCCGCCGCGACGATGTCAGCACTTGCATCTCAGTGTCAGCCGGGATTTTCTTCCTTTTCATTTGCACAGCACCTTGCGAAGGCCCAACTCATTATTCTACCCAAAATCTCCCTCTTGCCAGGAAATCAGGCTCCCAACGTTGCGCATTCTATGACTCCGTTCCTGTACTGTCAAGAGGAGACCTGAAGAAGACGTCTGATCAGAATCCGTTCATCGGTTAACATAAGACTAGAATTGGCGAGTTGTGGAGATTGTACATAATCTGGGGTCTGAATATGAGCGAGGTTGGAAAGAAACTGAAAACGGTGCTGGAAGGTTATGCTACCTTCTTGCGCAAACGGAAATCAGTGCTACCCAAGTACCAGCAGCACCTAGGTGCAATGGAGAAGCAACCAAAACCTGGTATACGTGTATCTGAATGCCCTCTTGAGGGTATAGAAAGGACTCTACATTCGCTGCGCTGCTACAGGAATTTTTCTTCGAGAAAATCGGCGATCTTCTCTAGGTGGCGGGGGGAGAGGATCTTCACTCCGTCGGGAAGAGCAACGTGTTCCTTGGTGATCACCGCAACTACGTCGATCTCGCCGGCGAGCGGCTCTGCCCGCGTATCCAGGTGGCGGTAGACTTCTATCTTGGGGAATGGTCCGTGCTTAAATCCCTCAGCAAGGACGATGTCGTATTCCGGGAAGAGCCGTTCGATCACCTGTTCGATCGGCTCGTCGGTCACGTCCTCCCAGAAGAGGGCGTAACCCGTCTCCCCGACGACAAGGGTCTGGTCGGCCCCGGCTGCACGGTGGCGAGAGCTGTCCTTGTCAGGGTGATCAAGCTCCTTCTCATGCGGAGCGTGCTTAACCGTCCCCACACGATAGCCTCGTTCGACCAGCATGGGGATCAATCGTGTAAGGAGCGTCGTCTTCCCGCTTTCATGGTGACCGATGAACGCAACGACTGTAACCATCCTCGATCACCTCTTGATCTTTCCGATGCAGTCATCCATCCCAAGCTTGCGGAGCGTCTCGTCAGTCGGGCCGACGCTGTCGTACCCGCGTGCTCCGTAGATCGTCGCAATAGCCGTCTGCATCGCTTCCGGATCGATCGGATGATCGGCACTAGCCCCACGAGGAAGGGGCTGGGAGAACCGCGCGGGGAGCCCGTCGTCCTCCATGGTGTACCCGGCACGGGCCGCGTGCATCCGTAAGAGCGCGTAGTTACGCTCTCCCACTTTGAGCATCTCCTGCGGGGAGAGGGCGATCCCTGTCGCCGCCTCGAGAAGGGAACGAATCTGCGGCAAGGTGTACTTCTCCCCGGTCTCGCGCACCGTGAATACACAGAGGATGAGGGAGTTCTCAAACGAGCGCAGGTCCTCGTAGATCTTGGCAATCTTCGGTTTGTCGGCGAGGGTGAACCGATCGTAGGCGTGATCGACACCAAGTTCCGGGGTGGGAGCATCGCCTGAGAGCATCGTATCGTGCAACCCTTCAAGGTGCGTCGCCCCGCGTGGGCTGGTGGCATAGGAGATCCCCAACCCCTGCTTCCCGCGCGGCTCGTGCATCGGGAGTTCCACTCCTTTGATCGTCATCGCGAAGTCGGCGCCGAGTTCACGCGCGTAAAGCTCCAGACCATCGGCGATTTGCTCACCGATCCCCTCACGATGTGCGATCTGGTCGATCAACCTGATGATCGCCTCCCCGTCGCCCCAGCCTATCTTCTCATCGATCAGCCCCTTCTCCGATGCCTCCATCAGGAACGCAGCGGCCACGCCAGCGGAGATGGTATCGATCCCGTAGTCGTTACACAGTTGATTCGCTAGGGCGATCGCGTCGAGATTGTCGTTCAAGCAGAGCGAACCGAAGGCCCCGATCGTCTCGTACTCCGGCCCGCCGAACTCTGGCGTGACATCGCGTCCGGCAAAGGATGTCTTCACCGCGCGCTTGCAACGGATCGGGCAACCGGCGCAGCTCTCCCGATCGACGAGAATCGTGTCGTGCAGCCGCTCTCCACCGATCGCCTCCGCCTGATCGAAGGTCCCTTCTTGGAAATTCTTCGTAGGGAGGATCCCCATCTCGGAGAGCCATGTCACCCCGCCCGCGGTCCCGTACTCGCCGAAGCGCTTCATTCCTTCGTCGTAGACGGATTTTGCGTACGCGGCCCGTTCCTTATTGAACCGTTCGCGATCGTAGAGTGGCTTCTCCCTATCCCCATGAACGACGATCGCCTTGAGCCCCTTTGCTCCCATCACCGCGCCGAGGCCGGGACGACCAGCGGAACGGGAGCGGTCGTGGATGATGCACGCCATCTGCACCTTGTTCTCCCCGGCGATCCCGATCGAAGCGATGCGCCCTCGCGGGTGGCGCTCCAAGAGGATTCTCTCAGTCTCCCCGGTCCCCTTCCCCCACAGGTCGGCGGCGGGACGAATCTCTCCTCTAGCATTCAGAAGCGTCAGATATACTGGCTCTGTGGCTGCGCCACGCAGGATGATCCCATCGTAACCGCTCCTACCCAGCTCGTGACCGAAGAATCCGCCCACATACGAGTCGGCGACAGAGCCCGTCTTTGGGGAGAGGCCCATCACCACGTGTCGCCCTGCCCCGAGGAGTCCTGTCCCCTGGAACGGTCCGGTGGCAAAGATGAGGATGTTCTCCGCTGAGAGCGGATCTTCTCTTCCGGTCAGCTCTTCGAGCAGGATCCGCCCTGCGATCCCACGGCCGCCTAAGTAAAGCGTTCGCCACCTTTCCGGGATCTCGTAGTCGGTGATCTTTCCCGCAGTTAGATCGACGTCCAGGTATCTGCCGTAGCCACCGTGCATCGTCATGCCCCCTCTTTTTTCTCTATTGTAGGTGTGAAGGCGACCGAGGACCAGTTGCTCATTGCCGCCGCTTTCTAGATAATCTCCCTATCACGATACCCCAATCCCTGAGGTGAAGCAATGAGAACTCTGTCCAAGGTCCTTTCCAATACCACTGCCGAATTTCCGAAGCGGAACGCCATCATCGGTGAGAACTGTTCCCTCACCTACGAGCAGCTGAACGCTCGCGTCGACCGCGTTGCCCGCGGGCTGATCGAACTGGGAGTGGCCAAGGAAGACAAGGTCGGCCTGTGGATGCCGAATGTCCCTGAGTGGATCGTCGCCTACTTCGCTGTCGCCCGTATCGGTGCGGTCGTCGTTCCGATGAACACCCGCTACAAATCCCATGAGGTACAGTACATCCTTGAGAATTCCGAGGCGACAACACTGTTCATGGTCGATACGTTCGTCGGAATCGATTACCGTGCGATGATCAGCGAGGTACGCAATAAACTTCCCAACCTCAAGCATGTCATCGTTACCGGGGAGAAAGGGCGCCATACTCATTCCTTCAACGAGGTTGAGGATATTGGTGCAGCTCACCTCGGTGATAAGAAGCTCGCCGAGCGCGAAGCACTCTGCGATCCGCAGGACAATGTGTTCATTCTCTACACCTCGGGAACGACGGGAAATCCAAAGGGAGCGATGCTCTCCCACCACAACATCGCCGAGAACGCGAAACAAGTGACCGGGGTCTTACACACAACCGAAAAGGATGTCTTCCTTCTTGCGGTCCCGTTCTTCCACTGCTTCGGCTGCGTGATGGGGATCATGGGATCGATCACCTGGGGAGCGAGCATCGTCCCGATGACCATCTTCAAGGCAAAAGAAGCCCTTGAGCTTGTCGAAAAGGAGCATGTCTCAATCCTCTATGGCGTTCCCACGATGTTCGTGCTGGAACTCGAAGAGTACCGAAAGGGGAAGGAAGACGGCTCCAACTACGACGTCTCGTCGCTCCGCACAGGGATCATGGCCGGCGCCCCCTGCCCGGTCGAGGTGATGAAAGGAGTGCTGGAGGAGCTTCACTGCAACGTCTCCATCGCCTACGGTCTTACCGAGGCCTCGCCTGTGATCACGATGACCCGGTTCAACGACTCGATCGAGCGACGGGTGGAGACGGTCGGAAGGGCCCTTCCAGGGATCGAGGTGAAGATCTCGGATGACGATCGCCAGTCTGTTGCAACAAACGAGACGGGCGAACTCTCCTGCCGCGGGTACAACGTCATGCTCGGCTACTACAAGATGCCCGATAAGACCGCTACAGCGATCGATAAAGACGGTTGGCTCTATTCTGGGGACCTGGCAACTATGGACGAGGAAGGATACGTCAAGATTGTCGGTCGGAAGAAGGATATGTTGATCACCGGTGGGTTCAACGTCTACCCCGCCGAGATCGAGGAGTACCTGTTCACCCATCCCAAGGTGCAGAACGTCTCCGTCGTCGGCATTCCAGATAAGGTGATGGGAGAGGTCGCCGTTGCCTACATCATTCCCCGCGAAGGGATGACGATCGACCCGCAGGAGATCGTCGATTACTGTGTTGGGGAGATCGCGAACTTCAAGGTCCCCCGCTACGTGGCGATAGTCGACAAGTTTCCGATGACCCAGTCCGGGAAGATCCAGAAGTTCCACCTGCAGAAGAGAACGAAGGATCTCCTCGCCGCAGGGCGCCTCACCAAACTAAAACCGGTCAGATGATACGATGACAAAACCCAATGTAAAAAGTGCATTATACACCTATAGGGGTCAGGCCTTCATTCTTGGTGTTTTTTCGTCTCGGCGACGCGTTTTGCAATGACACTGATGGTTGAGAAGTACAGCCCCAAGAAGCCCCCCACTTCTCTAA
>CBDUVB010000054.1:0-9905 GCA_965370555.1 uncultured bacterium | reverse complement strand
CTGTAACTGATGTATGCCGAAGTCTAAACATTGTCACCTACTCCTCTACTCTACTGGTGAAACAATTCTTCTTACTCTCCGACTTCCTTTGCGAGAGTATCCTCCTCGGGGAAGCGAGAGATGATTGTTCCTGGAACCGGGATGGCGACTCGATCACCTGCTTCGAGGTCGGTGACCGTTCTTGCTTCTTCACTACGCGGTGGGTTAAGGAGGGTGATTGGCGTGCCAGGAGTGACATCGAGTTTTTCCAGAAGGGCTAGGCCAACCTGAGTCTCCCCTAGGCTGACGCAGCTCGTCACCCGTCCGAGATAGAGGCCGTTTCGATCGATCACTGCCGCGCCACTGTGGATCGGGCGCGTACCGACTGCGTTAACCTGGAAGCGCGCGATCTCCCGTTCGGGTTTCGTGTACGCGGTGACACAGGCATCCCGGCCGATGAAGAACGGCTTGTGCAGTTTGACATACGCGCCGAACCCCGCCTCGTACGGATTAACAGCGTAATGCCCAGCGAGTTCGTGTCCGTAGAGAGGCAGCCCCGCTTCGGTGCGCGTGGAATCGCGTGAGGCGAGTCCGCAGGGGAGGAGGCCGAGTGGTGTGCCGACCTCGATCAGTTTCTCCCACATCCACACGGCAGCAGGAGGTGCGGAGTAGATCTCGTAGCCGATCTCCTCGCCTGTGTAGCCGGTACGGGCGATCAAGAATTGATGATCCTCGATGTCGACCTCGCAGAATTCGGTCCGGTTGAGGGACTTAACAAGGATCTGTTCCTTTTTTTCGAGGATCTTTATAAGGATTGCCTCGCTTAATGGTCCCTGCAGGGCGATGTCCATCACCCCCCGCTCCTCCTTCAGGTTGCGCAGGGTGACCTTGGGAGCGGGACGGCGGGCGGGGATCTCTCGATCGATCAGGTAGCGGCCATCGTTGACACCGGAGAGCCAGTTCCAGTCTTTATCTTCATTGGAGGCGTTCACCACCACGAAGTAGCTATCCCAGGCGCGGCGATAGACGAAGATGTCGTCGATCACGTTTCCATCCGGGTCGAGGAGGTAGGCGTACTGGGACTCGCCGTCCTCGAGCCACGCGGCATAGTTTGCGGTCACGGCGTTAAGAAACTCGGTGGCGTACGGCCCTTCTACCTGGAAGACTCCCATGTGTCCGAGATCGAACAGGCCCGCCCGTTCCCGCACGGCACGGTGCTCCTCCAGGGCCGAGGCGTACCAGACCGGCATCTCCCAGCCGGCAAACGGGACGAGCCTTGCCCCGAGCTTTACGTGCTCTTCGTAGAGGGGTGTTCGCTTGAGCGGACCTTCCACCTCATCCCACGAGAATGAGGTTCGCGTGGGGTCGGGCTGCGAGAGATCGAGCCGATTCTGGCCGATGAAGTACGGCTTGGTGATTGCAAACCGCTCGGGATGCTGTTGATAAAGGTCTTGAATCCCAGCATCTTCCCCGTTTGTCTGGAGGTCAAGAGAGAGGAGGGTGCGAAGTACTTCGGGAACCTCGCTCTCGGGCATTTCCTCGATCAGGGCCGGTCCTTGAACCTTGCGGAAGAGATCCTCCTCCTCGAACAGGATATATCCGTCGGCAATGCCGGAGAGCCACTCCTTCACGCTCTTCCCGTTCTCCTTTGGGGCGAGGACGAGGTAGTCCTCTTCCGCGATCTGTCCCACAATTATCTCCGAGAGAAGTTCTCCCTTTTCATCGAAGAGGTAGGTGCAAAGGTGTTCCTCATTATCCATGGTGAAGAGATCGGTCGTCGTTGCTTCGTTCAATAGAGCGCGGCTGCGGCCGCCGTGCACACGGAGGATCGTCCAGCGAGAATGGTTCTCTTGAGGAGAGGAGATAGAACTGACCGCCGGATCGACTTGGGAGACGAGTTTTCGGACCTCCCTTCGCGCTTCTTCGAGCACGGAAAGCGGAAGCTTACCGCGCGAGAGGTCGCCATTCAGGCCGAGATAGGAGAACGGACGGATCGCGCGGAGGACCTTGGCAATGATCGAAGCGAGGATCTCCATCTCATCCTTTCCCATCCCGCGCTGCGTCGCCCACGGGGTTCCCAAGCGGATACCGTGTGCATCGGCCGCGCTGTGATCGCCGGGGATCGTGTTCTTGTTGCAGACGATCCCCACAAGGTCAAGAATGCGGGAGGCGATCTCGCCCATCATGACAAAGCCGGTCTTCTCCTCAAGCTTCTTCAGGTCGACGAGGAGGAGGTGGGTGTTCGTCCCTCCGTAAGCAAGGGTGAGCCCCTCTTCCTCTAAAGCTTGTGCCAGGTATCCGGCATTCTTCACGATCCGCCGCTGCAGGTCCCTGAACTCCTGCGATTGAGCTATCTTCAACGCGACGGCGATCGCGGCGAACTTGTTGACGTGGGGGCCGCCCTGCTCGCCGGGGAAGATGGCGTTATCGATTTGGCCCGCCACCGCGGGATCGGTGGAGAGGATCACTGCTCCGCGGGGGCCGCAGAGTGTCTTATGGGTGGTAAACGCAACTGCATCGGCAATCCCGATCGGGTTGGGGTAGACACCACCGATGATCATCCCCGCGGTATGGGCGACATCGGCGAAGAGGACCGCGCCGACCGCATCGGCGATCTCGCGGAAAGCAGCCCAGTCCGCCTGCCACGGGTAGGAGGTGAACCCACCGATGATCATCCGCGGTCGGTGTTCCTTCGCGAGTTCCATGATCTTGTCGTAATCGAGCTTTCCGGTCTTTCTATCGGCGGCGTAGGAGACGATGTTGTAGCGCTTCCCGGTGATGTTGAACTGGGAACCATGAGTGAGGTGTCCTCCCTCGGTGAGGTCCATCCCCATCACGGTATCCCCGGGGTTGACGAACGCCTCGTACACGGCGAGGTTTGCCGCGGCGCCGGAGAGTGGCTGAACATTGGCATAGATCTTCTCTGCCGGATAGTCGGGCGTGGCGAAACACTCGGCTGCGCGACGACCGGCGAGTGATTCGACGAGATCGGCCATCTCGGTTCCCTTGTAAAAGCGCCAGTCCGCGTAGCGGCGGTGAGAGGCGAGCTGAAGATCGAGTTCGGCGAGCCTCTCGGGAGGGGTCTTGCGCATGGCTGGACGGGGGTAGCCCTCGGCATAGACACTGGTGAAAACAGAGCCTAGAGCCTCACGAACAGCCGGAGGGGTCAGGCTCTCAGAGGGAATAAGAATGATCTTCTCGCGCTGGCGGCGCTCCTCGGCTGCGATTAACGCGGCGGTCTGCGGGTCGGTTCCTAATACCTTTGCAAGATGGGTCGAATCGCTCATTGACGCTCCTTTTTCTAGAACTCGATCGTATCGGGGTGAAGTCTACGACGAAGCTCGCGGTCTTTCCAGCAGGCCTCCGCGAGGAGGTAGAGCCCTCCGCTCACGAGGGAGTGTCCGCCGAGGAGGATGGGGATCGGTGAGTCGATCGCTGCTTGAGTGAACGCTTTCCATAGCGGATCCTCGACGAGTTCGGGGCGCAAGAGATCGCTGGCGAACCGGTCGGCCATCGGTGGGAGAAGACCACCCAGAGCGAGCAGTGGCCGGGTATCGATGATCGCTGCGTTGGTGGATTGTGCGAGACGCTCGAAGAAGGAATCGATCCCCATCTCCTTGAGCGTCGAGGCGAGAAGGGGCGCCTTCCCATCGGGGTAGGCACGCATCCCTCGTCCTTCGCTGTAGGCGCTCGTGCGGCAGGCGATCTCCCCTTCGAAGTGTGCCCAGGACGCCGGGTGCATCCGGCCGATCAGCGTAAGGTGCGCGCTCCGATCGGTGAGAACCGTCAGGAGGTCTTCGAGCATCGAGTGGTTGAAAAACTGTGCAGCGAGGAACGCACGCACCGCATCACCACCTCTCTCTGCTGCAGCGAGGAGGACGAGATCTGTTGGAGTGTCGATATCGAACTGTGTCTCAACGGTGCGGGGGAGGGAGAAAGACGGGATTCCGCGATCGGCGAGGGAGAACCCCAATGCGTTGTCGATCTCCGGAAGATCGATCGCAAGCAGCCTCTCTGCTTTCGCGATCGCGCAGAAATCGCACGAATAGAAGTTGTTGAACAGGGCTCCCTGTTCCACGCGGGAAGCGAAGCTGATGAGTCTCGCGATCTGCTCGACGGTGAGGAGTCCTCCGGCCCCGCTTCCAAAGTAAAGGAGGCCATCGAGCGCTTCCTCGGCGATCACACGCTGCAGAGTCTTCCCAAAGTGAAACGGGGTTTCATTTTCCGTGAGAATCGTGGCGACACCGCGTTTCGAGAATCGTTCAGC
Source organism: uncultured bacterium (assembly GCA_965370555.1). Lineage (GTDB taxonomy): Bacteria > Bipolaricaulota > Bipolaricaulia > UBA7950 > UBA9294 > JAJOKK01. Next base: position 5,659 of record CBDUVB010000054.1, on the reverse strand, counting down.
AAGTGTAGCACTCCGTGTGAGAAGAAGGGTTCGCTCCATTCCCGCCTTCTTGAGCGTCGTCACGAGGTCCTCGGTCGATGCCTCGCGCCCCCCCTCCACGATCCGCTCCCCCAGGCTCTCTCCCAGGGGAGCGTGCATGACCACGCACGCGATTTTCTTCATAAAGAGCCTCCGCTGGATATCCTCCAGCTTGCTGGGGGGAGAGAAGCGGAGATTCGCCGCAGGCGAATCAGCTTGTTGTTCGTACTGGCTACATGAGTTCTCGGAAGGATAGACGCTAGAACGTCGGAGACAAGCTCTGACGCTACGAAAAGATTGATGTAGCGTTGCACCTTGTGTGCAACGTTATTCTCGATGCAACAAAGCTCTACATGAAATCGCAGCATGAAGACCAACTCCGGTTAGATCTCTGGCTTCTGCCTTTCAATGCCCTAATGGATGTTCAACATACGTTCCTTATCACGAATCTCACAAATGGTGCAAATTCCGAGAGATTCGGCGATGTGGATAATTGAGTGTTTTAGCTTTCTAATCTCTCAATCTCCCGATCATTCAATCACTAAATCCCTCATGGTTTCTTCAACGAGGAGGCGAAGGACGCGGATCGTTCCTTCTTTATCGAGTGGACGGTTGTGGCTCCCACAGCGAGGGGAGTAGATGCAGGAGGGACACCCGTTCTCACACGGACAGTCGGAGACAAGCTTCAGTGCCTCGGCAGCGAGGCGGTGAAGCGAGGTGAAGAGGACCTCAGCGAGACCGGCTCCCCCTTCGATTTCATCGAATATGAGGATCGTTGGTGAACCGGTCTCTTCGTGGAGTGGAGTGGAGACCCCGTCAATATCGTCCCGCTCGCACAGGACGAGGAGCGGCGCCATCGCGATCAGGGCGTGCTCTGCTCCGTGTAGTCCCCCGAGGAGCTTCTCGGGGGGAATCCCGTCAATAGCAACAGGGAAGGTGATCCACAGGGCATCGGTTTCATAGGTGTGTGCGGGTAGGTCGAGCGCGTCCACCGAGATAGTTCGATCGAAGTGGATCGTCTTGTATCCCACAAACGATTCGGTCACCTGAGCGCGTCCCCGCTCGATGGCGATCGACGGGCAAGAGTGCGATTCCTGCACCGTAAGGATCTTCACCACGGAGGTGCGCATGCTCTTCGTGTAGTAATCGACCTTCTCTTGGTGTAGCCGGGCGACCCCCTCTTCCAGTTTGAGATCCTCTACCACGTAAGTCTCACCCCTGTGAAGGAGGACGGCTCCGGGGTATGCGTCACGTCGCGCCCGTAGCGGGTCCATCGTTTCGAGCAGCTTCCCCTCACAGGTTAGCTTGATCCCCTCCCCGGCGATGGAATCCATGCTCAGGATCTCATGTGCCCGCTTCCGCCCCCGGTAGATCATGCCTCGCGGGGTCTTCGTCAGGACAGCGTTCGCTGCGAGTTCATCAAGGAGACTCCCTTCTTTTGGCGAAACCTCCTCGGGGCGAAGGGGCAGCTCGGCAGCGGCGCATGTCAGGTGCCATGCCGCCAGGCGGGGATTATCCGGCTGAATCACGATCCGTTCCCGCTCTTCCCCAAGGAATTCGGCAGGGTGGTGCAGGAAGTAGCGGTCGAGCGGGTTCTCGTAGGGGATGTACACGATCAGAGAGGGGTCGCTACCCCGCCCGGCCCGCCCGGCCTGCTGCCAGGCCGAGAGAAGGCTCCCTGGAAACCCGACCAGGATGACCGCATCAAGGCTCCCGATATCGATTCCCGCTTCGAGCGCGCTCGTGGAGACGACCCCCTCGATCTGCCTCTCCCGCAGACCAGATTCGATCTCCCGCCGTTCCTGCGGAAGGTAGCCGGCACGGTAGGGAAGGACCTTTCTTGCGCCCATGTCGCGAGCCGTGCGGGCGATTAGCTCGGCCATCATCCGCGAACCGGTGAAACAGAGGGTCTGTACTCCGACGCTGGTGAGGAAGGCGAGAAGCTTCGCTGCCTGCGTGGTGATCGAATAGGAGGGATCGAGGAGCGCGTCCCAGAAGAGGACCTGCCTTTCACCGCGGGCGGAGGTTCCCTTATCGATGGAGACGACCTCTCTCCCGATAAGTACACGGGCGTAATCAACAGGGTTTGCAACCGAGGCGGAGGAGAGGATGACCTGCGGGGAGGCTCCGTAGTGATTCAGGATGCGTTCGAGGCGTCGCAGTAGGAGAGCGACGTTCGTTCCGAAAACCCCGCGGTAACGGTGCGCCTCATCTATCACGATGTAGCGAAGGTTGCTGAAGAAGCGGCTCCACTGGTGGTGCCAGGGGAGGTAGTAGTGCAAGGCGTGGGGGTTGGTGAGGATGAGGCGGGAGACCTGCTTGATCTGGCTTCGTTTGCCTGCTGGCGTATCCCCATCGTAGACACCGGGGAAAAGATCGAGGCCGGTCTCGCGCTCGAGTTCGAGGAGCTTCCCCCGCTGGTCGTTCGCCAGTGCCTTCAACGGATAGAGGTAGAGTGCGCACCCTTCCGGGTCGGCGAGTAGGGCCTCAAAGATAGGGAGATTGAAGGCGAGAGTCTTCCCCGAGGCGGTGGGAGTGGTGATTATCACGTCCTTTCCTGCGCGTACGGCCTCTATCACCTCACCCTGGTGTTTGTAAAGCGTGATCCCCTTCCCATCGAGGTAGTTCTGCAGTATAGGCGAGAGTGCAACCCTCGCGGGTTCGGCCTTGGTAGCTGGAACCTTGGCAATGTGGGTGATCTGCTCGTGGTACCACGATTCTTTGGTGAGTTGTGCGAGGAGGTCAGTGAGCATGGGCGGTGAGCATAAGCAGGTGAGAGAGGAGAAGAGCGAGGGTGGCGACGTCTTGTTGGTTATGATTGACGATTGGGACGAGTGGTCCTGGATTTCCGCTTCTAAGATACGCCTCGTAGTATTTGGGGACTGCTTCGCTCGGGAGGTCTTCTGTTCGCTCGATCCCGAGGACCCCTTCTTCCACGGTTTGAAGCTGTGCATTGGAGAGGCGGTCTCGGTACGCTCGCCGAGCGTGATGGAGCAGGTCGATGTGGATCGGAGCGTAGTCGAACGGGAGGCCGTAGTACGCACACCGTTCCCGAAGGGTAGTCCAATCGAAGGACTTTCCGTTGTAGCTCAGGATGAGAGAGGCATGAGAGAGTGCCTCTGTAACCCTTTCAAGTAGGGATATTTCCTCGTCGAGGGAGCACGCGAGGTACTGCGTAATCCTGATTTCCGAAGCACTGGGTCGGCCGATTGCGGCGAGGATGATCGGTACCCCGAAGAGTCCCATGGTCTCAAGGTCGAAGAAGAGCATCTTCTCGCGGGGAACCAGGCCAAGTAATTGCAAGAACAGGGGATGAGAGGCTGGGAGCCAGCAGGATAGGGTGGTGTTTACCTGCGCAGGATCGAGTGGATCTTTCCACTCTGCCAAGAGGCGAGCAGCGGTATCCCCAAAGCGAGGGTGCGTAAGGAGTGAGGGGATCGAGCTGTATCCATCCTCACGAAGCTGTTGATCGAATCGTGTCCCAATTCCGAAGAGAAGTCGCAATTCGGAGAGGAGGGCTTCGTTCGCTTTCTCTTTAGAAGGGAACGGGATAACTCTTGGCGCAGTGCGTTCTATCGCTAAACATTGGCCGAACTCCCCCTGATGGATCTTCCCTCCGAGGGCTTCTGAAACGCTCTGCCCGCAATAGCGATCAAGGATCCTTGCTAGCTGAGGAAGGGGAAGTTCTTCTCTGGGGGAGGCTTTCTCACTGAACCACTTTGCGATCCAATCGACACCGGACGCGGTTATCTCCTCCGGCGAGTACGGGCATCGGGGATCATCCGCGGCTCACCGATGTAGGGCAAGAGCGCGAGTTTACGGGCACGGTTGATTTGCAGTGCCGCATGCCGTTGGTGTTTCGTGCACAGCCGCGTCGCCCGCTTAGGGAGGATCTTCCCCAGGCGATTCATGTACTGTTTCAATTCTTCGGGTTTCTTGTAGTCGAGGGTGATATTGCGTTCACAGACCTGACAGATTTGTCTTCGTTTGTAGAACATAACTTAAAAAGGAACCTCCTCATCTTCTTTCTTAGCGGGTTGCTCGTTACCAGTGGGAACCGTCCCCGGTTCGTTGGCGGAACGCGGTTGACCTCCCAGGAATTGAACGTTCTGGGCGACGACTTCGGTCATCTTTCGCTTCTCACCTTCCTGGGTCTCAAAGGTGTGAATACGCAATCTGCCCTCCACGGCGACAGAGCGTCCCTTGCTCAAGTAATTGGCGCAGTTCTCTGCCTGCGAGCCCCAAGCTACGATAGGTACAAAGGTTACGTCCTCCTGCAACTGACCGGATTTGTCCTTGTACTGGCGGTTGATCGCGATGCTGAACTTAGTGCGGGCCGTGCCGCTTGCCGTGTACTGGAGTTCAGGATCCGCCGTGAGGTTCCCGATCAGGATTACCTTGTTGAAGCTTGCCGACATCTTTTTTTCTCCCCCTACTTGGAGCGAACAACAATCTGATAACGCAGGATCTCTTCATCAATATTGAGCCGTTCTTTTATGGGCTTTACTCCTTGGGGTGGAAGTTGGAACAGGGTAAGGCCGTAATATCCTTCGGAGTAGTGGTCGATCTCGTAGGCGAGAATCCGCTTTCCCCAATCGTCAATTTCTTTTATCTCTCCTCCGTTCTCGGTAATGAACCCGTGAATTCGGTCCACTTTCTTTGTACGGTCCTCATCGGAGAGATCTGGACGGAGGACGTAAACAATCTCGTATTCTCTCACTCTTACACCTCGCTATCAGTATCGAACAATAACTTTACCCGGGACGATGATGGAAGTCAAATCGCATGAAACGCTCTTGTAATCGCAAGAATCGGCGACAAGGGAAAGAGTCGGTGCGGGTAGATGAACGCTGGAATGCCCATCCCCTCTTGACAAGAGGACTCTCCGTAACTATAATGGTGCAAATTTTCAGAAGAGAGGGGGTGACAGGGTGAACAAAGGAGAGTTTGTAGATAAACTCGCGACAAAGACCGGCTTGACCAAGAAGGATGCGCGCAAGGCTCTTGATGCGATGATTGATCTGATCACGGATGCCTTGGTGTCGAACAAGGAGGTCCTCCTGACTGGGTTCGGGAAGTTCGAGGCCCGAGCGCGCAAAGAATCCAAACGGATCAATCCTCAGACCCAAAAGCGAATTACCGTCCCTAAGAAAGTTGTTCCGGCCTTCAAACCGGGGAAGAACCTGAAAGAGATCGTTGCTAAGAAACTGAAGGCCGTCAACGTTGGGTCTGAGCTCAAAGTGAAAAAAGCGCGATAAGGTATCCCGGGAACGTGTTGCCTTGTCGCTTGCGTAAAGAACGCGGTAAAGAGGTGAATTTGTTGCCTCCAGCGAAGCGACAGCTCAATGGTCTTGGACTAAGGGGTTTTGGTGCGGGGTGGATATCGATTGAGCTGTCGTTTTTGTCTTCTTGCAAATTGCTATGTTTTAGATAATCGAATCCCAGGAGGTGGTCATCGAGAAAAGCCTACCCGCGGTAGAAAAGTGATCAATATTTGGCTTAGGGACATCAATTACACCAATTTAAAAGCTTAAGGAGGTCTAACGATGAAATGGGGAGGATGCGATCTGCGTGTTGGTAATAAACTGAACAAGGTCTTTGGAAAGCTCCTTGGGAAGAAAGGAGTTTACTATCTGCTAAT
>CBDUVB010000053.1:0-10138 GCA_965370555.1 uncultured bacterium | reverse complement strand
GGGTTGAGAGGAATCACTATCTCCTCCTCGCTGATTGGGTCGAGGAGGGACGCTTTGCGCATCCGTCGGGTGAGCGAACTCTGGTGAATCATGATCAGGTCGGCATGATGCCGGAGTTGTACCTCGGACTCCGCATCTGCAAGCCACTTCTTGAGCTTGTTCACGGTCCGCTCCCGCTTGGCGATGGCTCGCAATAGCCCCGCGTGAAACGGCTTCTGTCCCCCATCACTCTGCACCTTTTCCCGCTTCTCTCCCCACTCTGTGTCGAGCGCGGCGGAGAAATTGGGGTATCTTTCGCCAGGAGGAGTAAGCGGGAAGAACGCAGCCCAATTTGTCGCCAGGTCGACCTCTGCATGCGGGTCCTTCACCCTCTCTAAGAGGAGCGACAGATCCTCCATGATCTCATCTGCGGACGCCCCACCGGCTCGCGCCCGGATGATCGCTTCTGCCGTTCTCTTCCCTATCCCATCGATGCGATGCACCAGGGCACGGATCGGTTTTTCTTGGTCGAGTGCCTCTTCGAGAAGCTCGTGAGTGATCTTCGAAGGGTCGATCTTGTCCTGGGGTGGAAGAGGCTGATAGATCTCTCCTGGGACCGCACGCTGGTCAGGCCGTAGTGCCGCGACGACTCGATCGCTCCGCAGGAGGATCAAGTTTCCGCGCACCCCGAGGAGTTCCACAACCAGACCGAACGTCCTTTTCTCTTCCTCTTGGCGACGCTCCACCGTCAAGGTGACGACCCGATCCCACCCCGATTGTTCTATATCGACGATCCTCCCACCCCGCAAGTGTTTGCGCAACAGCATCGCGAACGGCGAAGGAGACTGAGGATAGGCAAGATCGAGGCCTGTCAGATGAATAGTCGCCTTCCCCGGTGAGAGGAGGAGGCGCAGATTCTTCCCGGCGAAGAGGTGGAGGACGAACGTCGCGAATTCCGGTTGGTAGATCGTGCGGATGACCGCACCGAGAATCGCTTCCTTCGCCTCGGTGATCGACGCCGCAATCGCCAATCCGTCCATCTCTCCTCCAGTTGATCGAGTATTCTGGGATCGCTATAATCCCGATTATACTGCCGGCGTAGCTCAGTGGTAGAGCAACGGTTTCGTAAACCGTAGGTCGGAGGTTCAACTCCTCTCGCCGGCTTAGTTCTCCAGCATCACTGGAGTACCCGGCGTTCCCCTGCCAACATTCCTGATGACAAATGATAAAGCGCTGTTCTCTTGCCTGTTCGTTGTACTTCAACAACACAACGTCGCACACAAGGTGCGACGCTACGCAAGCCTTCTTCTGTAGCGTGGTAGCTTGCCATGCATGGCTCGTCTGCCACGTTGAGACACAACCTCACAGCGTAACATTGGGCGCAGTGATCGCTAAGAACGGTGCTCCAACACCCCCTGTTGTTCTTGTTTTTCCTTTCTGTATCCTGTTTTTCCTTTACTAGAGCCTCTATGTTACGCACCCTGCTGTCTCCAGCTAACCACTCAAAACAGCGAAGAGCCCCTTTCTTTCGTATCAGTTTACATCTACATACGCCCGTAGGGCGAGAATTCACCACACCTCCCTCACTTGCCAGCACCATGCGAGTGAGCTAACATGATCTAGTTGAGGGCAAATCCCACGGAAAGTGATCTGTGGTGTAGGCAAGCGTGCTTCGCACGGATTAACGATCGTGCCTCGCCGCATTGGAGAGCCTGCACGACAAGTACGCCGTAACAGCCGAGGACATCGAGAAGCGGCGTGATGCGGCTACGACAAAGTTGAAGGGGTTCCTGAAGGAGTTGGGGTATGAGTGAAATAACCAAAGGTATCGGCCATCTTCTTCCTCAGATCCGCGAACTGATCGTTGCAGCACGCCACGCGGCCGCACGCACTGTCGACACGCTCCAGGTTGTCACTAACTACAAAATCGGCCGGTTGATTGTGGAGCATGAACAGGCTGGCGCAGAGCGGGCACGATATGGGAAAGCCCTACTCAAAGAGTTGTCAGTCTCGCTGACCACAGAGTTCGGCAAGGGCTTTTCTCAGAGCAACCTCGAGTACATGCGTCGTTTTTACCTGGTGTACCGGGATCGGTCCCAGCCAATTGGTCAAACACTGTCTAGCCAATTGGCAAAGCCTATAAAATCCCAGACAGTGTCTGGGAAATCCCAATCCCTTCCGGAAAGGATACAATCGCCCAATAGTTTGTCAATTTCCGAGACGCTGTCTGGGAAATCGACCCTTTCGGAGAGATTTCAGCATTTGGCGGCTCAGTTCCCGTTGAGCTGGTCTCATTATGTCTTTCTGACGGGAATCAAGAATCCTGATGAGCGCTCCTTCTACGAGATCGAGGCGGCTTCGCAGGGGTGGTCCCTGCGGGAATTCAAACGCCAGTTTGGCTCCAGTCTCTACGAACGCTTGGCTCTCAGTTGCGATAAGGGAAAAGTCCGGGAACTTTCCCAAAAAGGGCATGTTATAGAACAGTCGCAGGATCTGCTCAAAGACCCGTATGTTCTGGAATTTCTCGGCCTCGACGAGAAGGCAGCCTACTCCGAATCCGACTTGGAATCTGCCATTATCGACAAGCTGGAGCACTTTCTCCTTGAGTTGGGTAAGGGATTTCTGTTTGAGGCCAGGCAGAAGCGCTTTACCTTTGACGAGAATCACTTCTTCGTTGACTTGGTGTTTTACAACCGCCTGCTGCGCTGCTATGTCCTGATCGATCTCAAAATCGGAAAGCTCGCCCACCAGGACCTGGGGCAGATGCAGATGTATGTGAACTACTTTGACCGCTATGTTAAAACAGAAGTTGAAAACCCAACCGTCGGTATTCTCCTCTGCCACCGTAAAAGTGATGCCCTTGTAGAGCTGACCCTGCCCGAGGACGCCCAGGTCTATGCCTCCGAGTATCGGCTCTATCTGCCATCCAAAGAAGAGCTTCGGCAGAAGCTTCTGGCTTGGGGGAAGGAGGCGGGAGAATGAGAACTCGGTTTCCATTACAAACCTGCGACTCGCGCCTGCACGCCGAACAACGAGCGTGCCTCGCCGCATTGGAGAGTCTGTACGACAAGTATGCCCTCACGTCCGATGACATTAAGAAGAGGTGTGATGCGACAACGCCGAAGTTGAAGTGGTCCTTGTAGGGGGATATGAGTGATTCGATGCCAACAGCGCCTCTCAGTGAACGAGTAACTATCACTATGGGGCAATCGCCAGACTCAGCAAACATCAACGGCGACGAACGCCGGCTTAGTTCTCCCGCATCACTGGAATATCCAGTACATCCATCCTCTATGCCCAATGGCGCTACATTCCACCCTTCTTTCGTACCAGTTTGCATCTACATACGCCCGTAGGGCGAGAATTCATCACACCTCCATCACTTGCCAGCACCATGCGATTGAGCTAACATGATCTAGTTGAGAGCAAATCCCACGGGAAGTGATCTGTGTCACAGGTAAGCACGCTTTTGAAACACAAGAGAGAATGGGGCGCGCGAGGTGCGGCGCGGGTGCCCTCTGGAACACATCTTCAAGGCAACATCATGGAGAGTTCATGAGTGGTGGAATCTTCCTTGTGCGCGACGATGATGAGCTAGTCGAGATGACGGAACAGCCGTATAACTCTGAGGACATCCTTCAGGAGCTGCTCGCCAAGTACCCGAACCTTCTTGCGGGCGATCAGATGGACAGTGAGGAGCCTCGTCGTTGGCTTCTGGTCACCCGTGAGATGGGGCTTCCCAGCGACGAACTTGAAGGAAGCCGCTGGTCCGTTGATCATCTCTTCCTGGACCAGGACAGCATCCCAACGCTTGTTGAAGTGAAGCGTAGCTCGGACACGCGCCTTCGCAGAGAGGTCGTTGGACAGCTTCTGGAATACGCAGCCCATGCCGTCTCGTACTGGCCAGTTGAACGAATCGCTGCTGAGCTGGAGCGTCGCTGCGAAAAGGAGAAGGTTGATCTCGAATCTGCACTCGGAGATGTCCTCGGTCCAGATGGCGACACAGATGACTACTGGGAGCACGTGCGGACCAATCTCCAAGCCGGCCGTATTCGCCTAGTTTTCGTTGCCGACGTGATCCCGAAAGAGCTACGTCGTATGGTTGAATTTCTCAACGAGCAAATGAATCCAGCGGATGTCTTTGCCGTGGAAGTCAAGCAATACGTCGGTGAGGGGTTACAGACGCTAGTTCCGAGATTAATCGGAGCGAGCGAGAGGAAACGAGTTGCCGGTGTTCGTGCGAAGAAAAAGTGGAACGAACCAGACTTCCTTGCCGCAATCCGCGAGAGGGCAGGAGATGATGCTGCAACAGCTGCTCACAACCTTCTGCACACTCTTTACAAGATGGAAGGTGTGGAGGTTTGGTGGGGAGAAGGCCTCAAGTACGGGAGCTTCGTGCCCCGTGTCTTCCACAAGGGCGCGAAGCACCAACTGTTTGCAGTTCGCACAGCAGGTAAGATTGATATCTATTTCGACGTCTACATGAAGACGCCACCCTTTCAGAGTGAAGCGCTGCGCCAGGCATTGCTGGAGCGCCTTGTCGCAATTAGCGGTCTCGATCTGTCCGAGAAGAAGATCACCGGCTATCCACATGCCTCAATAGTACCTCTGTCCAATGCCGGCAGTCTGAGCCAATTCACTGATGTGATACAGTGGATGATCGAGGAGATTCGCAGGACGTGACGAGGCAGGAGGCAATCGAGTCATGACGAAACTGACACTTAGCCAGCTATCGAGTCTATTGTTCCGCGATCTCGGCGATCTTGTTTCGAAAGGGGTATTCGAGAAGATGGGGAAGACGGGCCGTGGCGCTCATTACGTTCTAGCTCGAAAACCCGTCACGAACCCGACAAACCGGACATAGTATCGGAGCACGCAGAATGAGAGAGTAGCGATGATCTGCTCGGGCCTAGCAGGAGGATGAATAAGTGACCACACCTGAAGAAAAGGCGCGAGAGAAGATCGACTGGCAACTGAATGAAGCCGGCTGGATCGTTCAGAACCGAGACGAGATCAACCTTGCCGCCAATGACGGCGTCATCATCCGTGAGTTCCCGCTAATTGGCGGAGAAGGCTTTGCCGACTACATGCTCTTCGTCGACAGAAGACCCGTCGCTGCGTTCGACGACAAGCCGGATAGCGATCGCGTTCGCAGTGACGAGATTCAGACACAGCTGGCGTTTCTTGTTGATGGAACTAAGAATAAACCGCAAACTACATAAGCGTTAGTGTAATTAGGCTGCAGGAGAGAGATAGGAGCGTGTGAACGTGTCACGAACAAGCTGCAAAACAAGATTCGACCGCGCTCCCGGGCATCGCCCCAGGGGCGTGTTAGTTTGTGGGGCTCTTGAGAAGCTCAGAGCGCACCAACTTGAGATCTCAAATTGCGACCTCAAGCCAAAGCATAGGAGAAGAGGAACAGAAGGTGGTCACAAGCCGTGATCACCCTTGAAAGGGGGGCATGACGAAGACAGATCTTGTCCCAGCCGAGTTCGTCGAACGACGAATCATTCTCATCAGAGCTCAGAACGTCATCATCGATGCTGATTTGGCGCAGCTGTACGGTGTGGAAACTAGGCGACTGAATGAGCAGGTCAAGCGCAATAAGGCCCGGTTCCCAGAAGACTTCATGTTCCAGCTCACTCAAGAGGAGTTTGACAACTTGAGGTCGCAATCTGCGATTTCAAGTGCTGGGCATGGTGGACGGCGAAGCCTTCCGTATGCATTCACTGAGCATGGCGCTCTGATGGCCGCGAATGTCCTTCACTCTGAGCGCGCGATCGAGATGAGCGTGTTCGTGGTTCGAGCCTTTGTGCGACTGAGGGTCATACTCTCCTCTCAGGTTGAGATGCTGCGCAAGCTGGAGGAACTCGAAGACAAGGTCGGTGAACACGATGAAGCTCTTCGCTCGATTGTCGCGGCAATCAGACAGTTGATGGCTCCCGCTCCGAGAACGCCCAAGATTGGGTTCGAGTCAGGTGAGAAGACGGAATGACCACACCTGAAGAAAAGGCGCGCGAAAGAATCGACTATCAGTTGAATGAGGCGGGCTGGATCATTCAGAACCGGGATGAGATCAACCTTGCTGCCAATGACGGCGTCATCATCCGCGAGTTTCCACTATTCGGCGGAGAAGGCTTTGCCGACTACATGATCTTTGTTTATGGAAAGCCGGTTGGAGCCCTCGAAGAACTCCAAGCCATCACCGACGACCTCGCCCAAACACCCGGATCCAGTACGGGCGGAAACTGATGGCTGCTCCCGATTGGGCCAAGAGAGTGGGCGCACTCATCAAGTGGGGCAAGCGTGAGCATCTTGAGAAACTTGTCCAGGGGGAGCTATACCTCAACACACCTGAATTCTACCGGATCAACGCAGACAGGACCTTTGGTGACAAATATGAGTCGTGCGTGTACTCATATCGTGAGGAGAGAGATGAGATCGCCCCCGTGTTCCTCAGGGACGGAGTGCCGCTATCGCGGTTTCATCCAACATCCGCGACCGTCTATGGTGCGACAGATCGATCCTTCCATCTGCACTGCTGGAGCATGGTGTCCGCATGGGAGAATTCCTGCGAGCTCGAAGCACTGATAGCAGATCTGCGGGAGCAGCGAGAGAAGCTAGGACCCTGCTTCGTGGCGCTGCGATCGCACGACATTGGCACGCTGCTTGAACGTATTCGAGGGACAGAACCGGATACTGGCTGCTCACATGTTGAGTACTCCGATGATCCCAATCGCCAAAGCTGCGTGTGCAAACGCACTTGCTTTGCATGGCAGCGGGAGTTCAGATTCCTGGTGTGTGAGTGCGCCAAGAGGGACACAGATGCTAGACGCCTTCGGGTAGATGACCTTTCGGATCTGCTTCTCTTCGACGGAACGCTCGATGTGCGAGATGACGACACCAACCTGTCTATTGGACCTGATGGTATCGAGATTGTTTGCCTCCAGGGTGAGAGCGACTGCGAAGGAGCGTAAGAAATCGGCCTACATCTTGACTCATACGGGTTTACACTGCGGAAATGGCAGGCTCGCAGACAGTGCCGTCAACCTCATTACCCAACAAGCCGAATTGATCGGAGAGGAAATGAGCGAGATAGGAGAACGACATGAGTGAAAACGACAAGACTCTCTGGGGTATCCACGGTGGGCGGCTGGGTGTCGCCGATAGCCTGTTTCTGAAGAAGCAGGTCATCGCCGTAGGCTGGAATGAGATGGGCGACGTCTCGTCGATTGCCGCAGATCGCGAGGCCCTCAAGAACAAGATCGCCGAGACGTATCCGAAGGCAAAGGCAGGGGCGATTCCTGTCCACGCGGGACAGCTCTATCGGTTCATCACGGAAATGCAACCGGGCGGTCTTGTCGTCTATCCCTCGAAGATCGACCGCCATATCCATATTGGGAGAATCGCCGGCGGGTATCGTTACGATCCATCGCCAAACCGCGAATATCCTAATCTGAGGGACATTGAATGGCTCGGCGAGTATCCCCGAACTCGGTTCTCGCAGGGCGCTCTCTATGAGATCGGGTCGGCGCTGACCTTATTCCAGGTCAAGAACTACGCGGATGAGTTTCTTGCGGCACTTGCGGGCGAAACGCCAACCTCTGCCGACAGCGACGAAGAGACGGCGTCGATCGTCGCTGAGGAGATCGAGGCAACTACGCGAGACTACGTCCTCAAGCGTCTCGCGCGTGAAGCGAAGGGTTACCCATTGGAGCATTTCGTCGCCCATCTCCTGGAAGCCATGGGGTACAAGACTCGCGTAACTCCAGTCGGAACGGATGCAGGGGTCGACATCATCGCACACAAAGACGAACTTGGCTTCGAGCCTCCAATCATCAAGGTTCAAGTCAAGAGCACCGAAGGCAGCGTTGGCGATCCGATTGTCTCTGCTTTGTACGGCAAGGTCGGCAACGAGGAATTCGGATTACTCGTTACGCTAGGCACCTTCACGAATCAGGCCAAGAACTTCGCCCGCAACAAGAGCAATCTTCGACTCATCGACGGCGGTGAACTTGTTGATTTGATCTTTGAGTACTACGAACACTTCGACTCCAAGTACAAGGGCCTACTGCCTCTGAAGCAAGTCTATGTTCCCGAACCGATCAGTGATAGCACTAGCGAGGGATTATGATGAGCCCACTCCCGCACCATCTGCAGCTGCACATCAGAGCGTCAAGCACATGAATGCACTCGTTTGGGTGCTACTGGCAATCGTAAGTGGGCTTGTGTATGAACTGCTGTTTAAGCGCTTCGTGCTGCCATTGGTCTGGGGACTCGCTAGGCGCCCTCTTGGTCGGCTTGGTCGCATATCGCCTGTTGCCCAGAAGCGGATTGTTGGCGGCATAGCAACCGCAATCGCGCTTTCAGCTCTTGTATTCTATATGGTATCGTTTTCCCAGGTTCCCCATTACGATCCTACAGTAGGCAGCCAAGAGAGCTTGATCCGCAATATAGGGATTTGGATGGAGAGGCGTCTGTTCATTCATAGGGAAGCCCGATACTTCTTTCTGGTCATGATAATCATAATTGGAATTGGAGCACTAGGCAGTTGGATCGAGGCTCGAATCGACGACACCTCAGAACGAGCTACATCGTCAAAGCCGATTGCAGAGCGCCTCCGAAACGTCTACAGATCTTTCAACCGGTGGGCCTATGGCTCTGATAGACCTCTGACAGGAGTATAGGCTGATCAATGAGGAGAAGCTCGGGCACAGAGGGAGATCTTGAATTGCCAGATTTTTGGAAGGCTCTACGGCACGGGGAGCGACCACCGACAAACTGAAGAAGGCAACTAAGACCGTGAGCCAGCAAGCCGAACTCATCGGGGAGGAATGGGCTCACATCGAGAAAGGGATCCGAGAGAGAGGTGATGAGCAGTGAACGATCATGCAGACGCCGGGCCCAACAAAACGAGATTGGCAGCCTTGCTGAGAGGCTACGAAATCACCGCAGCCGAAGCGAGAAGGGCCAAGAGTATGCTGCTCAATCGGGCAAGCCTGGTTTTCATTATCAACGGCAGCCTTTTGGGTCTGCTATCCGTGTTTCTAGCCGATTCGCCCGCGCTGGCTACGATTGCCTGTCTGGGGGTCGTCCTGAATGTGTTCTGGATCTTGATCAATCAGCGGAACCGCTCCTACAACCGGTACTGGCATGACCACCTTATTGTATTGGAACATCAGATCAACAGCGAATGTGCATTCAACAACCGCGAGGGCCTTCATACGTACTCCGATCTGCCGATGTTCTCAAAGGGGACGCCAGTTCCCATTGTTCCCAACGATGAGCAGACGCAGATCTGCTACACCGGCAGACTATCAATCGAGCGAGGCTTTACTCTGTTGGCCAGCCTCGTTGCTGTTGCATGGCTTGTTGCCATTCCACTTGTGCTGTGCGGCGTCATCTTGTCATGAATCAGGCTTCTGAATAGGGCTCGGTAAGGTAAACGATCCGAGAGAAATTAGGATCAGGCCTTTATTCTTGGTGTTTTGCCGCTCTAATGGCGTATCGCGGCATTGGAAACACACCCCACAATCTGACGCGCGGCTCTCGAATGTTCACCAGTCCGCTGAATATCCGAGAGAAGTGGCATTTAATTTGTGATGGTACCTGGTTTCCTGCAGCGGCATTAGAGCTGGTCTCAGCGTCAGGTGAGCCTCTTGCACTTGCATTTTCCTTTACCAATATGGTAATATAAAGTACTGGTTGATGTAGAGGAGAATGCATGGAGATTCTCTTCAAAACACGAAAGATGCAGAAGAGGATGAACTCGGAAGCGGAGCTGATACGTGAGTACGGCAAGGAAAACGCCAAGGTGATCATGCGACGCATGATGGTCCTACAAGCTGCGGAGTGTCTGGCTGACGTTCCACAAAGGCCGCCAGACCGATGTCATGCGTTGTCCGGGAAGAGAAAAGGTCAGTATGCAGTAGATGCGAAGCACCCACACCGAATCATTATGGAGCCGGCCAACAATCCGATTCCCCTGCTCGATGATGGTTCAATCGACGTAGGACGTGTTACATCGATTCGTATCCTCGAAGTAAAGGACTACCACTGATGAAGACCGTCAAGCAGTACACATTCAAGCCAGACTACTCGGTTCATCCAGGTGAGATCCTGGGAGAAACATTGAAAGCTCGTTGCATATCGCAATCGG
>CBDUVB010000052.1:0-10459 GCA_965370555.1 uncultured bacterium | reverse complement strand
TGATCTGATAGGTTGCGAGCAGAAGAAGAATTGCACCCGTTGTGCGGATGATGGATCTCTCGCCCGGACCTCTCAATGCCCAAACAGCCACTGATATCTCAAAACAGGCCGTCGCAATAGCCAATCCTGGAGAGTAATCCATGCAACCCCCTTCTCATTTTCGCCCTTGAGTGACTGCACATTCTACGGATGCTGACTCGAATGTCCAATTCTCTTTGCCTGAGTGAATACCATCACCAGATCTTGGTTATCCGTGCCCTTTGGGCAAACTTGTCTTTCGTATGATGGAGGTTCCCGCTTGGCGGGCGAGGGTCAAGCTTGCTTCTTGCATAGCGTGATTGAGGAATCCTTCCTCGAATGGCTTGTTGTCTTGACATTTCTAGAGCGTCCTGTATACTCTGTGAATATAAACGTCTACGATTCAAAGGATCGATCATGCCCAGAGCATTCACAGAGACAGAGAAAGAACGAATCCGCGAACGGCTCTTCGATGCCGGGCGGTCGTGCTTCACGCGCTACGGGTTGAAGAAGACGACGATCGACGATTTGGTCAGGCCGGCGGGGATCGCAAAGTCGAGCTACTATCTCTTCTTCGAGAGCAAGGAGTCGCTCTACGTTGAGGTATTGATGGCGGAGATGCCAGCGATGATGGAGCGGCTGATCGATCTCTCTTTCGCGGCGACCGATGATACAAGAGAGGCATTGATTCGACTTCTCAAGGCGCTCGTTCACGAGATCGAGACGAATGAGTTTGTCAGGGTCTTGCTAGATGATCCGAGCGAGGTCGCGCGGTTGGCGGAGATGCTCGACTTCGAAGACATCCTCCAGCGCTCGGCGGGGATGTTTCTCCCGTTGATGCAGGAGATCACCAAGGCTCAGGAGCGCGGAGAGATCATCCCTGGGGACCCACAGCAGATTATGTACTCCCTTGGTCTGATCAAGCTGATCCCTCTCAATCGAGATCGCTTACCGGATGCGCTGTACCAGGCGATGCTCGATTTCATCCCGCAGGTGCTCGCCGACGGTCTGACCTGTCCAACACGACAACGGAAGGAGGACGGATGAACCTCATGATTTGGCGCATGGCATGGCGCAATCTGTGGCGCCATCCGCAGCGCACGCTTCTGATGATCGCCACGGTCGCTTTCGGCAGTTGGGTTATCCTGGTGATGTGGGGAATCACTGACGGGTTCTTCTCTTCAATGACGAACTCGCAGACTACCCAGAACCAAGGAGTCTTTCAGGTATGTGATAGAATTCCAACAAGCTGGATCTAGCGTACAGTGGGAAAGGAGATGATATGGCTCGCGATGCGATTATTGCTGAGGAGCTGACCTACCGGTATGGCGAATTGGTTGCCGTTGACCACATCAGTTTTAATGTGGCTGAAGGCGAAATTCTGGGGTTTCTTGGCCCCAATGGCGCCGGCAAGACGACTACCGTTAAGATGCTGACGGGACTGCTCAAACCCAAGGGCGGAAAGGCAGTTTTGCTCGGCATGGACGTTGCCAAGAACGTTGACAAGGTGCAGGGGGAGATTGGCGTTTGCTTTGAGGAGACAAATCATTATGAGCAGATGAGTGCCTTAGAAAACCTGAAATTGTTCGCCCGTCTGTTTGGCATCCACCCGTTTGATGGCTATGCCGTGTTGAAGCGGGTCGGTCTAGCAGGTCGGGAAAAAGACCGCGTCGAGGGTTATTCAAAGGGTATGAAACAGCGTCTCATGGTGGCACGATCGCTGGTGAACCGGCCCCGGGTCTTGTTTCTTGATGAACCTACAGCGGGGCTCGACCCAACATCTTCAGAAGCCATCCGTAACATCATTATCGAGGAACGTAAGCGAGGGGCTACAGTTTTTCTCACCACCCACGACATGCTGGAGGCGGATAAGCTTTCCGACCGCGTGGCCTTTATGAATCAAGGGAAGATCGTCGCTCTGGACACACCCCATAACCTGAAACAGCAATATGGTAAGCGAGCGCTCAAGGTTAAAGTCTCAACTGAGAAGGGTGGGTTAGAGGACCGGGAGGTCATTCTGGATACACCAGAGACTTCAAACGCCATTCAGCAGCTCTTTTCTCAGGAAAAGGTAGTCACTGTGCACAGTGAGGAAGCAACTCTGGAGGACATCTTCATCGGTATTACCGGCCGGGGGCTTTACGAATGAACTGGCAGATTGTCAGGGCGCTCGTTGCCAAGGACTTCAAACTCTATTTCAGAAACCGCTTCTTTGCCCTGATTACCGTTCTGGCACTGGTGGCCTATATTGCCATCTATTTCGTGATGCCACAGACGGTTGACGAAACACTGGAGATGGCCGTCTATGCCCCGGTACTACCTCCGATATTGGAGCAGGCGGGAAGCCAGGGACTGGAGCTTGTGCTCATGGAAAGCGAAGAGCAGCTCAAGGAGGCGGTTACCGGCGGCGCATACCTCGCCGGCGTGGTCGTCCCGCCCGACTTTATGGACAAACTGATGTCGGGAGAGAAAGGACGACTTGACGTCTATTTCGGCACGGACACGCCGGAGGAACTGCAGGACTCGATTACGGTCCTGCTCGAGGAGATGGCCTACCTCCAGACCGGGCAGATGTTGAGCGTTCATGTCTCGCCGGAGGTGTTCGGACGTGACATGGTCGGTATTCAGATTCCCATGAGGGACCGCCTGTTACCGATGTTGGCCGTCATTATACTGATGATGGAAATGCTCGGTCTGGCCAGCCTGATAAGCAGCGAGGTCGTCGGCCGTACCGTCCAGGCGCTGCTGATTACACCGATGACGATACGGGGTCTATTTGCAGCCAAGCTGATAATGGGCGTTAGTCTGGCGTTTGTCCAGGCACTGCTGTTCATGGCAGTTACGGGTGGACTGAACCAGCAGCCACTCATCATCATAGTGGCATTGTTGCTTGGCGCAATCATGGTAACTGGCATCGGTTTCCTAGTGGCATCCGGCAGTAAGGAAATGACGACGGTCATGGCCTGGGGCATGCCGGTGCTTATCGTCCTGAGCGTGCCCGCATTCGGTGTGCTGGCCCCCGGAACGGTCACGGATTGGGTCAGGGCAGTCCCGTCCTATTACCTCGTTGATGCCGTCTACCAGGCTGCGAACTTCAATGCCGGGTGGAGTGACCTCTGGAATAACCTGTTGATACTGCTCGGTTTTGATATCGTTTTCGTGTGGCTCGGAATCACGGTGCTGGGGAGGAAACTGAGATGAGCGTTCGAAGAGTAGCTATCCTGCTGGGGAAAGACTTCAAGTACGGCTTCAAAGGTTTTATTTTCATCATGGCAATCGTCGCCCCGCTACTAATCTCCCTCGTTCTGAACCTGGTGTTTGGCACCTTCTTCTCACAGACGGCGAAGCTGGGTATCAACGACCAGGGTAATTCCCAGCTGGTGGACCTAGTAGCGGCATCGGATTCGGTGCAGACCCGCGCCTACGCCTCGGCTGACGACCTCATGGGGGCAGTCGAGGCCGGCGCCGTGGACATGGGAGTGACTTTACCTGAAAATTTCGACGAGGACGCATTAAGTGGAAACTCCATAGTCCTGCCTGCGTACGTATGGGGTGAGAGCCTGGCCAAGAACCGCGGTATCCTGCTGGCGACCATCAACAGCGCCGTGCGCCAGTTGGCCGGTCAGGAGGTTCCGGTCCATATCGAAACGACTACCCTGGGTGATGCTCAGAGCGTGCCCTGGAGCGACCGCCTGCTCCCATTGGTGCTTCTCTACGCCGTGACCATAGGAGGCATCATGGTACCGGCAAGTCTTATGGTGGACGAAAAACAGAAACGTACACTTACAGCACTGGCAATCACACCGGCCACACTGGGAGATATTCTCGCCGCAAAGGGATTGATGGGCGTAATCCTGGCACTGGTGATGAGTATCGTCATCTTGCTCATGAACCAGGCCTTTGGAGTACAGACCGGGTTACTGATGATAGTGCTCGGTCTGGGCGCCGTGCTGGCAGCGTTATTCGGCCTGGTGCTCGGGTTACTGATTAAGGATATCAATACACTATTCGCTACCATCAAGGGAATCGGAATACTGCTCTATGCACCGGTTATTGTCTACATGTTTCCTCAGATACCGCAGTGGATTGGTAAGGTTTTTCCTACCTACTACCTTATCCAACCAATCGTCGAGATAAGTCAGCGGGGCGGTAGCTGGCCCGACATCGCAACCAATGTTTTCATCCTCGTTGGGCTGGATCTGATTCTGTTCGGTGTGGTGATGCTCACACTAAGAAGAACCAGGCAGTACGCGATCTAGGGTGGGCCTTACACAGACACAACCCACGCGCTGGCAATTACACAAGATAGCGTGGGCTAGCTCCCAGGAATTCTGGTTATCATCCCTCCCCGAACCGGCTATGGTGAACACCGTGGAGGTTCGTACTCGCAAATTTCCCCGATAGCTCGGGAACAAAACTTCTCTTTCCAGCGTCTATACTAGAGGAGGAAGGAAACCGGTCGAGTGAGCCGGCTTGTGATGCTGGAGGATGGGTCGATTACACAGGATGAGCTTCGTTAATCCGCTCCTTTGTCCGTTCTTTAGGGGAAAGAGTGCTCTTGGCTACGGTCACCTCGTTGTGCTATGATGGCTTTGCTGTTCTATGGGAAAGATTGTGCCATGGGAGGGAGACATGTACGCAATAGTGAAGAAGGTCGTATGGGGTCTTTTGATTGTTCTGATCGCGTTCACCGCATCTGCAGGAGAGCAGGGGCTCGTTATCAACGAGGTGGCGTGGGGCGGATCGCGTGAAAACCGCGCCGGGGAATGGATCGAGCTCTGTAACACGAGTGGAGAAGCGATCGATCTTGAGGGATGGTCTCTTGTCTCTGCGGACGGGAGCCCGGAGATCTTCCTTGTGGGAACGATCGATCCTCTGCAAGCGGGGTCCGATCTGGTAGGCGGTTACTACCTTCTAGAACGGGGCGATGACAATACAGTCCCGGGTATCGAGGCTGACCAGATTTATACCGGCGCGCTGAACGATGGCGGCGAAGCACTGAATCTCATCGACCCTGAAGGGAGGGTCGTCGATACGGCGAACAGAGGAGGAGGCCCTTGGTTGGCCGGGACGAATGGCGATTCTCCGTGCACGATGGAGCGAATCGACCCGACCGTTCCAGATGATCCGGCTAACTGGGCGAGTTCCATACCGTTGCAGGACGAGGAGGGCTCCGGCGGTGCACCGAGCGGTACACCGAACGGAACGCCGCGAGCCGCGAACTCGGTCTTCAACATCCCTCCTAGCATCACGTTCTCCATCGATCCCGATCCGCGATTTATTCACCCCGAACAGGTAATATTGTTCGATGCAAGCGGCTCGTTCGACCGTAGTGGAACTATCGTCTCTTATATCTGGGATTTCGGCGATGGGATGAGCGGCGAGGGGCGGACAACGAATCACACTTATGCCGAATCCGGGATCTATACGGTCTCCTTGGCTGTGAAAGACGATAGAGGAGGCATGAACAAACAGAGCACGCAGGTCTGCGTGCTGAGCAAGCTCATCAGTGTGGATTTCAGTGTAAAGTCGGCTTCGCAGAGTCGAATCATGCAGAGCCAGGACGAGCTTCTGTTCCTAGATGAATCTCACGATCCTGATGGGACGATAGTCGCTTGGGACTGGGCATTCGGCGATGAGCAGATGGGTAAAGGGCGAAACGTCGCCCATACCTACACCCATGGGGAAAGTTATCTCGTGACTCTATGCGTAACCAACGATCTGGGGGAAACGGCCTGTCAGACCCAGACGGTCTCCATTGTTTCACGGAAGCCGGTCGCTCGGTTCACCTCTTCCCCAGTCCTCCCGAACAAAGGGGAGGACGTATCCCTCGATGCTGCGGGATCGTTCGACCTCGATGGTACGGTCGTTCATTACGATTGGGATCTTGACAGCGATGGGACGGTCGATCTCTCCACCGATCAGCCTGTCGTTGTGCACCAGTTTCCTACAGAGGGAGAACATGTGGTCACGCTCCGCGTGAGCGATGATTCAAATATGGTCTCGCTCCTCTTCTCTGGGACGATCACGATCAACTGGGACCCTGTCGCTGCGATCCAAGTCTCCAATTTCTACCCCGCTGAGCTAGAAGAGGTCACCTTCACCGATTGCTCGCACGATCGGGACGGAGAGATCACTGCGTGGCACTGGGACTTCGGAGATGGCAACTCCTCCGATCTTCCCTCACCCACGCATTCCTACCTGAACGATGGAGCATACACCATCGTCCTCACGGTCACTGATGAGAACGGCGCGCACGGAACAGTGCATGCCGTGGTCACGGCGCAGAACCTCCCTCCCGTGGCCCACATCGAGATCGTTGTGAAGGGAGGGAAGGTGCATACCTATGCTCCGGTGATGTTCGCCGGATCTACATCCAAGGATCAAAGCCCTAACGGGCAGATCGTCCTCTACGAATGGGATCTCGGGGCAGACGGAACGTACGAGGAATCTTCGACGTCTCCCACGTTTGCCTACTCGTACACTGACAACGGCACCTATAAGCTTCGCCTGCGAGTGACCGATGATGGTGGGGCGACTGCTCTCTCCAACCGTCTCACTATCGAGATTGTGAATCACGTCCCAAACTGCAGTTTCAGTTGGTTCCCCACGTCTCCGACCGAAGCTGAAGATGTCACGTTCACAGCCGTTGGAAATGACATAGATGGTCAAGTTGTTGGCTGGCGCTGGAACTTTGGGGACGGAACTACATCGAGCGATTACTCTCCTTCGCACCGCTTCCCGGATGATGGGGCATACACTGTCACCCTGGTCGTGCGCGACGATGATGGCGAAGAATCCAAGCCCCACACCCTCCAGATCATTGTGATTAACTCCCCGCCGGTTGCGGTGTTCAGCGTCTCCTCGACCTCCCCTCAACTCGGGGAGGCCGTGCGCTTTACCGATCTTTCTCAGGACACGAGTCCGACTGGACAAATCGTTCATGTGGCCTGGGACTTTGGCGATGGGACCTTCTGCCCGGGTGATGGCTGTGGCGAGGGGGACATTCACGCACCTATCCATATTTACACTGCGCCCGGGACATACATGGTGCGCCTGAGTGTGATCGACGATGACGGTGACCGTGACTTGGTTGCAAGGACACTAACCATTACCGAGTGACGCGAAGCGAACTATTGGCTCTTAGGCGGTGAACTGATAACCGAACCCGCGCACCGTTAACAGGATCTCCGGATGCGCGGGGTCGTTTTCGATCTTCTTGCGCAGGAGATAGACGTACTTTTGTACATCCTGTATGCTTGCGTAACCACCCTTTTGCGACCAGACATGGGCAAGGATCTCCTCGCTTGAAAAGACCTGCCCTGGTTTCGAAGCGAGGAGCTTTAGTAGGCTGTACTCTTTGGGAGAGAGGGAAATCTCTCTCTCCCGTACCCAGACCGTCTTTCTGGTATCATCGATGAAAATACTATAATCCCTGCGCTGAGGCCTGTACCGGCGCAGGACCGCTTCGATGCGGGCCTTTATCTCATCTAGTTCGAATGGTTTTGTTATATAGTCATCGGCCTTGAGGGAAGAGAGCGCCTTCACCTTATCACCGACGCGGCCGAGCGCGGTCAACATGATGACCGGTCGATCGCTTAACCGTCGAATCTCCTGGAGGACCTCCCAACCATCCCTGTCGGGGAGCAGCAGATCGAGCAGGACCAAGTCGGGTTCTTCCTCGGCGAACAGGCGTAGCCCTTCTGCTGCGTTCGATGCGATACAAACCTCATACCCCTCGGCGGTGAGGAAATCACCCAAGATTACCTGGATATCGGGTTCATCTTCGCAGATCAAGATTCGCATGTTACACTCCCGACAGTGGCTTCTAGAAACGCATCAGATAATAATATTCGGGCGTCTCTCAAGCAAATGGCGGGACAGGGCCAACTGCATGGGCACGGTCGGCGGGGAGGTTGACCGAGAAGCTGCTCCCCTGGCCTTTCCCTGCGCTTCTCACCCCGATTGAGCCGTGCATCTCTTCCAACAACCGCTTGACGATGGAGAGCCCCAGGCCGTTCCCGTTCGGTTTGATCTGTTTCGCTTGTGGAGTGCGATAGAACTCGGCAAATATGCTCCGCTGTTCTTCAGGAGTGATTCCGATGCCGGTATCGCATATTTCCACTTGCATTCTCCCCTCCATGGCCTCGGTGCGGACGGTGATCTCCCCTCCGGCTGGGGTGTAGGATATCGCGTTGATGAAAAGGTTCATCAGGACCTGTTTCACGGCCATCTCATCGGCATAGGCCTGGACGGGATGCTGAGAGTAGTTCAGCTTCTGGCCCTTACGCTTCAGTCTCGGTGTCAACTCGGTGATGACCTTATCGAGAGTCGCGGAGAGATCGATCTGTTCCAGCACTAGAGCGCTCTTCCCCGCTTCGATGCGAGAGATATCGAGAAGGCTCGCAATGAGCGTATCGAGGCGTTTGGACTGGTTCTTGATCCCCTCTATCTTCGTCCTTTGCTCTGCGTCCAGGTCGTCTCTCTTCATCAATAGGTCAGCGAATCCGTGGATGACAGTGAGCGGTGTACGGAGTTCGTGCGCGGCGGTCGACAGGAGCCGATCCTTCTCCTTGCTTATCTCATTCAGGGTGTTGGCGTACGTCTGTGATTGCTCCTTGTCTCTTCGGCTTTGCGTTACATCGTGTGCGACAGCCATCCAGACGGTGCTCTTTCCGCTCTCATCGAGGAGCGGCGCCCCGTACCAAGCGAGCACCTTCTCCTCGCCCTCCTTGGTGCAAATGGTCGTATCGATTCGCCGAGAGCTTCCCCTGTTGGCCAGCATTCGCTGCTGTTGCCAGATCCTCTTCCGATATTCCTCGTTCGGGTAAAGCCACTCCCAGATCTTGCTGTTTCCGAGAACCTCATGTCGAAAGTAGCCGCTGATCCTCTCCGCTTCCTCGTTCCACAGGATGATCTTCCCCTCTGAATCTGCCACGTTGATCCAGACGCTCGCCCCCTGGATGAGCTTCTCGTTGAACTCATGGAGCCGGTGCATCTCATCTGCTAACTTCTTCTCCTCGGTGATGTCGCTCAAGCACCCGATCGAGCCCTGATAGTTCCCTTCTTCATCCATGATAGGGACCGCGGTGACCCGTGCCCAGAACTCCGATTCATCCTTCTTGAGGTAGAGCGCCTCGTAGGTGGATTTCGCCCCTTTTTCTCTCTTTTTCAGCTCCTTTCGGAGGATATCGCAAAAATCGGGGTGGACCCAGAACGTGTAAGCCTTACCAAGGATCTCTTCGCGTGGATACTGAAAGAGTTCGCAGGCTTTCTTGTTGAGCTGTGTCATCCGATGATCGGAATCCATCACAACGAGCCCTTCCCCCATCGCGTTCAGCACGCGTTCGAGTTCCTCATTCGTTGCTCGCACCCTTTCTTCCGCTATGACACGCTCGGTGATGTCCGAGACAACGGCAAGGACTCGATTGATGCCAGCGCAAGGAGGGAGGGGGCTGATTCGGGAGGAGAACCAGCGCCGACCACCAGGGGGATCGAGGCTGTAGTCGAAGGTTTGTGTCGCTCCTTCGCGCACGACCTTCTCTATTATCGGCAGCACCTGGGAGGCGAACTCCGACGGCATCACCTCCGCGACCCTCTTGCCGAGAAACTCCTCAGGGAAAAGGTAGAAGAGGGCTGGCCTTGCCCCGTACCCCTCGATGAACCGACCGTCTCCGTCCATCACGAAGATCATGTTGGGCATCGCCTCAACGAGGGTGTGGAACCTTTTCTCGCTCTCCCGCAGCGCTTCCGCAGCCTTTGCCTGCGTGGTGACGTCTCGGTCCACACCTTGGTAGCCAAGGAACTCGCCCTCGCTTCCGAGGATAGGAAACCCCGTCGTTTCCAGTATCACAACGCGCCCGTCCTTGTGCACGTTCCGGTTGCGCAGTGCGATGAATGGCTCTCTCTTCTGGATGACCTTCAGCGATTCGGTCTTGAGGGCCTCGCGCTCTTCTTCCAGGAAGAAATCGTAGAAGTGACGTCCAATGATCTCCGCGGAGGGGTAGCCGAGGATCTCATGCACTGCCGTACTGGAAAAGGTGTACCTCCCCTCTGTATCGATCTTCCATATCCAGTCGCTCGTCCCGTCGACGGTTTTCCAGGGGGACTCAGTCGCGGCTGGCTCTTTGTACAGGGTGGAGGACCCACGACCCTGTTTCTTGCGTCCAAGGGGTGCGGTTTCCTGCTCGTTATTGATCAGAATCCCCCCTTCAAGGCCGGATGAGCGGCTTGTACGTACCGGTATCTACTCCATCTGCGGAAAAGAAGTTATATCAATCGCTCTTCTCTTCCGTGTTTGGCACTTCCCTCTCCCTTCGCAGGAAGGCGGGGATATCGAGATCCTTGTCCATGGTGATCCGTTGTCGGTGCTGGGGACGGTTTTTCCGCTCCAGTTCCTCATCGATCGATCCCTGGAAGTCGGCGGCGATCACCGTGATCT
>CBDUVB010000051.1:0-10745 GCA_965370555.1 uncultured bacterium | reverse complement strand
TCGTCGGGCAGGTGGAGAGGACCTCGACGAGCGAGTATCCCTTCCCTTCCACCTGATTGGTGAACGCCTTCTTGATCGCCTTCTGAGTATCCATGATTCGCTTCGTATCGTAGAGCGCCTGCCGTGTAACGTAGACCGGTGCATCGAGCTGGGCGATCATCTCTGAGAAGCGGATCGGGTAGCCAGCCTGCGCGGGGTCGCGCCCGTCCGGGGTCGTCGTCGTCTTCTGCCCCACCAAGGACGTTGGGGCCATCTCCCCGCCGGTCATCCCATAGACCTGGTTGTTCACGAAGATGACGGTGATGTTCTCCCCCCGGTTCGCCGCGTGGATCGACTCGGCGGTCCCGATACTGGCGAAGTCGCCGTCCCCTTGATAGGAGAGGACGACCAGGTTCGGATCGGCCCGCTTCACCCCGGTTGCAACCGCACTCGCACGGCCGTGGGCGACCTGTATCGAATCGCAACGGTACCAGAGGTAAGCGAAGACAGCGCATCCGACCGGAGCGATGATGATCGTCCGCTCGGCGATATCCAATTCGTCGATCGTCTGGCCGATGATCCGCGTGAGGATCCCGTGCTGACACCCAGGACAGTAGGTCGACCGGGCATCGGTCAGGCTCTCAGGCCTTGAGAAGACCTTTACCATATTCTCCACGTTAACCGGCATACTTCTTCACCTCGCTTAGGATCCCTCGCGGGGTTGGGACCACACCGCCCATCTCCCCGTAGAACGGGGTCTTCGCCCTCTCGGCCACCGCCAACCGCACGTCCTCCCACATCTGTCCTGCACTCATCTCCACGGTGAGGACGGCCTCCACCCGCTCTGATAGTTTCTTGAGCGGCTCGTAAGGGAACGGCCAGACCGTGATCGGTCGGAAGAGACCGAGCTTGATCCCTTCGGCCCGCGCCATGCGAACAACGGTCTTGGTAATCCGTGCGACCGTCCCGTACGCAGCAATGACGATCTCTGCATCGTCGGTCTCGTACTCCTCGTAGCGCACTTCGCTCTTCTCGATCTTACGATAGCGCGCCTGCAGATCGAGGTTCATCTGCTTAAGAACCTCCGGGTCAAGATCGAAGCTGAGGATGATGTTCGGATCGCGCCCCTTCGCGCCGGTCGTCGCCCACTCCTTCTTCGGGAGAGAGGCAACATCGATCGGCTCAGGGAGTTCCACCGGCTCCATCATCTGCCCGAGCATTCCGTCGGCAAGGAGCATCACCGGGGTGCGGTATCGATCGGCAAGATCAAAGGCGAGCATCGTCAGCTCACCGGCCTCGGGGACGGTCGACGGTGCAAGGACAATCATGTGATAGTCCCCGTGTCCACCGCCCTTCGTCGCCTGAAAGTAATCACACTGAGAGGGAGCGATGTCCCCCAGCCCTGGTCCACCGCGGACTATGTTGACGATCACCGCGGGAAGGCTCGATCCAGCCATGTAGGAGATCCCTTCCTGCTTCAGGCTGATCCCCGGCGAGGAGGAGGAAGTCATCGTGCGTACCCCGACCGAGGCGGCACCATAGACCATGTTAATCGCTGCGAGCTCGCTCTCGGCCTGAACGAACGTTCGCCCGAGCCGGGGCATGTTCCTTGCCATGTGCTCCAACAGCTCCGCTTGAGGAGTGATCGGATAGGCAAAGTAACACTGGCAACCCGCGCGAATCGCCGCCTCAGCGATCACTTCGTTCCCTCGCAATAGCATCTTCTTCCCCATCATCCCCCCTCTAAGCGGGAACCTTCTCCCGATAGACTTCGATGGCGATATCCGGACAGGTCTGCGCGCAGAAGGCACAACCGACACACGCCTCAGGATCCTCCATGTAAACAACGTTATAACCGCTCTTATTTAACTCTCCGGAGAAGGCAAGGACCTGATTGGGGCAGGCAGCTATGCAGAGCCCACATCCCTTACAACGATCCTTGTCGATTACGACCGTCCCTCTCGGCATGAAGACCTCCATCTATCCGTTTTTCGGGCTGTAGAACTCCTCGTTCAAGCGTCTGCCGCGGTGCTTACGCAGGCGAGAGAGTCCCTCCTTCACCTGATCGGTCCATTCCTCGATCTGCTCCTCCACCGAGGGCTCGTCACTCGGTGCAGGTCTTTGCGGGGAAGAACAGTTAGTTAAAGCGTGGTTTAGACGGTGAAATTCTTGGTCGAACGCGTGCGTCCCGTCGCTCTCTTGCGGAGTGGCAAACGCCAGCGTGGCCCAACCCCCCTCGCCCTGGGAGACGATGGACACCAATACCGTTCCACCGGGGCAAAACTCGCTTTTAAGTCTATCAACAGACAAAGATAACGAGGGAGGGATCAAACCGCCGCCACCCTCAGGGAGAGAGACAACGATCCCCTCTTCGGTCACTTCAACGATCGTTCCCGAGACTATTGCGCCGACTTTAAATGACATGATCCTATGGGCCCAACCCCGACCTATGCTACAAAAGAGCGTTAAAAAGAGCCTTGATTAGCCAGCCTTCGTCACCCGTCCGGATTTGATACACCGCGTACAGGCGTTGATTCGAACCTTCTTCCCATCCACATAGGCGTGCACCCGTTGAATGTTCGGGACGCGCATACGCCGCGTATGTCGTTGCGAATGGCTCACCTGATTCCCGGCCACAGGCCGTTTCCCACAGATCTCACAGATTCGCGACATCTCTAGCTCACCTCATCTTCTTGGTATTATTCGTCTTAAAAAGGATTGGCTCAACGTAAGCAGGCTCAAGATCATAGAGTCTATCCTTTTGGTCACCCTCTTCGCCCAATCGGGCGATCCACATCGGGGAAGGAACGTACATTTCTGCCGAAGCCAGCCTCACCCACGGAGCCTCTCCAAGAAGATCGCGCAGCGCAAGGGCTCCATCCCCAATAATCGTGACATCCTTTCTCTCGCCCACGAGCCTCTCCCAGGCCTTTACCACCGGGAGAACCATGGTCTCCCCCTGCGGTTTCATTCCCACGAACCACCGCGCGTATAGGAGGTCGCGACGGTTCCGCAACAGGACACAGACCCTCTCTTTCGCATCGAGGCGCGCTCGGTAAACGAACGTCCCATCGATCCCCACTAGCGGGACCCCCAGCGCCTGGCAGAACCCCTTTGCAGTCGCAAGGCCGATCCGCAAGCCAGTGAACGATCCAGGCCCCACATTTACACTAACAAGGTCGATCTCATCTCGCTCTAAACCGCACTGTTCGAGGAGACGCAAGAGCAAAGGAAGGAGCTCTTCGGCATGAGAAAGCGGAGATTCCATCATCATCTCCGCCACTCCCTCACCGTCTCTCCACAGCGCCACTCCTCCGAGTGAAACGGAAGTATCCACTCCCAGTGTGATCATCCTAAGAAGTAATGATAAACCGGAATAGAGCGATTTTCAAGCAAGGATTGGGCGCTGTGGCCCATTGTAGGAGGGGAGGAGTGCACGGGCACGCTCTGCGTCCCGATCGATCTGGAGACGCAGGTCCGAAAGGGAAGAGAAACATCGATCTCCCCGGAGCCTGTGAAGGAGATGTACCTCCATATGTTCGCCGTAGAGTTCGCCAAGCGGGGGAGAGAACAGGTGAACCTCGCACCGTATCTCGTCCCCACCGACGGTGGGACGATCCCCGATGTACATCATCCCCGCCCCTCCCTCACTGCGGAAGAAGGCATGCACAACGTAGACCCCGCTCGCAGGTCGCAGGAGGCGCGGATCGAGCGCCAGGTTCGCGGTTTGGTATCCGATCTCGCGACCGATGCGGTCCCCGTACACGACTTTGCCGAAGAGGAGCGGCGGACGCCCGAGAAGGGTCGTCGCGTCGTCGATCATCCCTTGGCGAAGCAGCGAACGGATCCTAGTGCTACTCACAGCAACTTGATCGACCACCAGCGGGGGAAGGGAAACGATCGAAACGCCTTCTTCCTCACCGATTCTCCGCAGGAGATCGACATCACCCTCCCGATCCCGACCGAAGCGGAACCGGTCCCCGACGACGACCGTCCGCGTAGCGAGCCGTTCGATCAGAACCTCGCGCGCGAATCGCTCCGCCACGACCTCACCTACCTCATGAAAATCCACACGAATGACCCGATCGACACGGCGTTCGAGGAGCTTCACCTTCACCTCCTCAAGGAGAAGGAGCCCCGACTCGCTTCCTACAAGGACGAATCGCGGCGGGAAGACGAACGTGTAGGCGACCCGTTCTAACCCCTCGGCGCGGGCAATCTCATCCACCCGCCTCAGGATCTCCTGATGCCCAAGGTGCACTCCATCGAACGTCCCTACGGTGATCACCGCACCACGCTTTCCCCTTGTCTTCATGGTATGGTGATGGTAACACAAATACCTGCCGATAGTCAGCGATCAGCCACAAGGTATGCCTCATGAAGAGACGGTCACTGATCGGGTGAAAGCCGATTCCTAATTCCAGTTGAACCGCTCGTTCACCGTCCGGTACAATCCTTTCCAAGATGACGATCGAGCGGCCAAGCGACCTTCAACTGGATGAGACCTCCTTTACCACGTTGCGCCCGACGCGGCTCGATGACTTCGTCGGTCAGAACGAGATCAAAGAGAAGCTTAAGATCTACATCACGGCCGCACAGGGGCGGAACGAGCCGCTCGACCACGTCCTCCTACACGGCCCGCCCGGATTAGGGAAGACGACCCTCGCCCAGATCATCGCCAACGAGATGGGTGTCAGCATCCGCACGAGCTCCGGCCCAGCAATCGAAAAGGCGGGCGATCTGGCGTCGATTCTCACCAATCTGAAACCGCACGACATCTTCTTCATCGATGAGATCCATCGCCTGCGGCGCAACGTCGAGGAGATACTCTACCCGGCGATGGAGGACTACAAGATCGATATCATCCTTGGTGAAGGGCCGAACGCCCAGTCGTTGCGGATCGATCTCCCGCCGTTCACCCTGATTGGAGCGACTACCCGCGCCGGCCTAATCTCGGCCCCGATGCGCGACCGGTTCGAGGTCGGATTCCGGCTCAACTTTTACGCATTGGATGACCTCTGCTCGATCATCATCCGCACTGGTAAGCTCTTGGGAATCGATGTTTCTCCGGACGGCGCGGAGGAACTGGCCAAACGGGCCCGGGGAACACCCCGCATCGCCAACCGCCTCTTGCGCCGAACGCGCGACTACGCTCAGGTCAAGGGAGATGGGCGGGTCGACCTCGCAACGACGAAGGAGTCCCTCGCGCTGCTGAAGATCGACGAAGCCGGTCTCGACGAGCTTGACCACGCTCTCCTCAGAGCGATCATTCTCACGTTCGACGGGGGACCAGTCGGACTCGATACACTCTCCGCCGCCCTCTCCGAGGAGAAGGACACCATCACCGATATGGTCGAACCCTACCTGTTACAGGAGGGATTCATCAAACGCACACCGCAGGGACGGATCGCAACCGAACGAGCCTACTCGCACCTGGGGAGGAAGCAGGCCGCGCGCCTCCTCTAGCGCTTTTGCAGCACCTTGAGGTTATAGAGGAACTCGAGGACGACACCCTTAAACCGGCGCCAGTCAAATATCAAGGCGAGCACGATCCAGATGACGTACATCCACGCTGCGCGCGGAGCGTTGAAGTAGGCGACGATGAGGGGGACAGCGACCACGGGGAAAGCGAATGACATGGTGATCGACTTTGATCGGAAGTACGCGATACAGATCGCCGTCACAGCCACGTAGATCCCCGCTGGAATCACCGGGATGAACCCCGCCATCACCAGGTAGCAGAGTCCTGCGAAGACCATAACCATATCGAAGACGAACTCGCGCTCGCCGACCCACGTCGCCCCTTTGTTGTAACGACGTGCGAGCCGGCCGTCGAGGATATCCGTGGTCCACCCTAGGAGCGTGAGGATGACCACCCGCTCCAACGCCTCCGGCCCAGCAAACCCGAGTGCCACGATAATCACAGCGATGACTCCCCGTGACGCGGTCAGATAATCAGGCATCCTAGTCATAGTTTTTCACCACGCCCCATTATATCCTTTCGAATAAAAGGAGGACAAACTATCACCCCGAGGAGGATACTCTCCGTACGAGAAACGAGGGAATCCCCATTCCAACCAGGATCATCCCCCCACCCATCAACTGAAGGATGCTGAGCGTCTCCCCAAGGAGGAGGAAGCCGAACAGTCCGGCGAAGATGGGTTCCATCGTGAGGATGATCGCGGTGTAGGAGGCGGTGGAGTGCGCCTGGAACCTGTTGAGGATATAGAGAGCAAGAGCGGTAGCCAAGAGGCCTGTCACGAGCACCCCCTCGATCAATTTCGGAGAGCAAACGAAGGTAGGTTCTTCCACGAAGAGCGCTCCGATTAGGCTCAACACAGCCACGGTCCCCACCTGCACGAGCAACAGGTGACGGTAGTCAACGACACGGATGAACCGGTCGACGAGAAGGATGTGCCCGGCGAAGAAAAGGGCGCAGAACAGTGTGAGGAGATCGCCCACGTTGAACGCGGTGAGCGTCCCCTTCCCCAGAACGAGAAGGACGAGCCCTCCAGTGGCACTCAACGCCCCTAGCCAGAGAGAGGGTCGCACCCGCTCTTTCAACAGGGCCGCCGCGAGAATAGGGACGATCACGACGGAGAGTCCGGTGAGCAGACCGCTCTTCGTCGCTGTGGTGGTGGCAAGACCCCATGTTTGGAAGAAGTAGCCCAAGAAGAGTGCACCCCCGACCATCCCGCCGCAGAAGAGAGCACGCCGATCGATTCCGCGCAAAGAACGAAAGAGGAGTAGGATAAGGGAGAGAAACGCGAGGACGAAGCGGAACGCCAGGAAGGTGAACGGACCAACGACCGTCATCCCCTCCTTGACCAGGACGAACGTCCATCCCCATATGACAGTGATCGAGAGGAGAGCGAACGGAGTGAATCGTCTCATTGCAGACCTGAAGGGAGGTCCCCGCGCAACGCCCGCGGTGGGGAGACCGTAAGATCGATGATAGCGGACGGGCTCCCAGATCCAGGGTTCCCCTCCACAATCAGATCGACACGATTGAACCGCTCGATCATCTCCTCGACCCTGGTGAGGGGGGGCTCGCCGGAGCGATTGACGCTCGTGCCGAAGAGAGGACGGTCGATCCCCGCCATAACTGCACCGAAGAAAGAATGATCTGGAACCCGCACCCCGATCTTTCCCGCAGCGACCGCCGAACGCGGTACCCCCTCCCTCGCTGTGAGGAGGAAGGTGAGCGGGCCGGGAAGGAACCGTTCCAATATCACTCGCACACCTGTATCCAAGCGAGCGAACCGCTCGACCGATGCGAGGGTCGGCAGGTGAAGGGTGAACGGTTGATCCGCTCGACGCCCCTTCATCGTGCACACCCGCGCAAGAGCCTGCTCATCCCAAGGGTTCCCACCGATCCCATAGACCGTATCGCTCGGGAAGATGAAGACCCCTCCCGTTTCAAGGATCTCCACCAGGACCGCGGAGAGCTTTGGATCGTTCTCCGAAAGGAAAAGAGGGTTCATGAGAACGCAAACCGAGGCCTCTCTACCCGCACACAGTGCTGGAACGGGCCACGCCCCTTGTTTTTGTCAGAAGGATTAATCCAAACCCGATTTTTTCCCATATTCCCTCCTTCATTCGCGTCCGACTATAAGGCCGCCCTCACAAAAGAACAAGGTGAAAGCGCCCTAACGATCGGCTAGTATTCGTATCTGCAAGGAGGGGATCGGATGAACGACCACGAACCAAGCGAAATGCACCTCGCAGAGGTACGCCTCCCCGACCTCGGCGAGGTCGATGAAGTGACGATCATTGCCTGGTTGAATGAAGAGAGCGAGACCCTGAGAGCAGGAGAAGACCTCGTTGAGGTGGAGACGGAGAAGACCACGTTTGTCATCGACGCCCCGCGTGATGGTCGCCTGAAACGGATCGTGAAGAAGGAAGGGGAGAAGGCCCACCTCAATGACCTCTTGGCTGAAATCGAGTGAGACGATAACAGAGGCGCTGCACCTCCCCCTCGGCCACGCCGAGTACGTTGCGACCCATCGCCTGCAGGAGCGGCTGCACCGGCTTCGTTGTCAAAACGCGATACCGGACACCATCCTCACCGTCGAGCACAATCCTGTCTTCACCATCGGACGAAGCGGCTCGGCAAAGAATATCCTCGTTCCAGAACAGGTCTTAAAGAATGCGGGGATCTCCGTCCACCAAATCGAACGGGGAGGGGATATCACGTACCACGGCCCGGGGCAGCTCGTCGTCTATCCGATCGTCGATCTGCGCGTTCACGGGCGCGATCTCAAGCGTTATGTCAGCAACCTAGAACAAGCGGTGATCAACTTCCTGGAGAAGATCGGGGTGGAAGCGCGCCGGCGCGCTGGCTTCCCCGGGGTATGGGTCGATTCTCGCAAGATCGCATCCATCGGGGTCTACGTCAAGCACTGGGTGACCCGACACGGCCTCGCCCTAAACGTCGATATCGACAAGGGCCCCTTCTCGATGATTAATCCCTGTGGGCTCGATATCGAGGTTCTATCCCTCGCCGACCTCGTGCCCGAGTGCCCGTCCATGGAAGAGGCCGCCACCGGTCTTCTCACCGAGCTAGGGACGCTCTGCAGCTGGCACCTCACCGTGGGTGATCCACAGGAATACAGAGGAGAGAGGTATGCCTGAGCGTCCAGCATGGCTAAAGGTCAAGGCCCCTTCCCCCATGGAGGCCGCGGGGATGCGGGCCGTCCGTGACATCCTCTCCCGTTATCGACTGACCACCGTCTGCCAAGGCGCGGTTTGCCCGAACGCCGCGGAGTGCTGGGGAGCGCGCACCGCAACGTTCATGCTCCTGGGCGAGGTGTGCACCCGCGGCTGCCGCTTCTGCGCTGTTCCGACCGGGAACCCACACGGAATCGTCGATAGGGAGGAACCAACTCGCCTGGCAAAAGCAGTCCGTGAGCTCGAGCTCTCCTACGTCGTCCTCACCTCAGTCGATCGCGACGACCTCGCAGACGGCGGAGCCACCCTCTTCGCCGAGGCGATCTCTAAAATCAAAGACCGGTCCCCAAGCGTGCGGGTCGAGGCCCTCGTCCCCGATTTCTCCGAACAAGAAGAATCACTCAGGATGATCGCCACTGCTGGAGCAGACGTGATCGGGCACAACATCGAGACCGTGAGACGCCTCTCACCGGGGTTGCGCGATTATCGGGCCGGGTACGACTGCTCGCTGCGTGTCCTCTCCACGTTCAAGGACCTCGCCCCACAGGTAGTCACCAAGAGCTCCCTCATGCTTGGATTGGGAGAGGACAGGGAAGAGATCCTCACCACCATGGAGGACCTGCGCGAGGCGCAGGTCGACGCGATCACCCTTGGGCAGTACCTCCCACCGACAAAGAAGGCCGCCCCCCTCGCTCGCTACCTCGCGCCAAGAGAGTTCGGTGAACTGGCGTATGAAGCGAGGAAGATCGGCTTTCGCTTCGTCGTCTCAGGGCCGCTCGTTAGGAGCTCCTACCACGCGTCCAGGCTCTTCTCCGAATGCTCCGTCTGATTCGCGATCTCACCCCCACGCTTCCCGCAGAGGGGCTAGCCCTGGAGGAGGCGATCTTAGAGCACGTTTGCCAGGGGGGAATGGATACGCTCCGATTCTGGGTGAACGAGCGCGCCGCGGTGATCGGTAGATCACAGGCCGCTGCATCGGAGGTCGATCTCGTCCAAGCGCGACAGCTTGACATTCCGGTCCTTCGCCGGATTTCCGGAGGGGGGGCAGTATATCACTATCCCGGGAACCTCAACCTCTCGCTCTTCCTCGCAGACGCACATCCATTCGGCACGGTCATAGGTACGTTCTCCCTCCTCGGAGAGGCGATTACAAACGCGCTTTCTCCACTAGGGATCGACGCCTCCATCAGAGAGAACAACCTGTTCACCGCGGATAAGAAGATCGGCGGTGCGGCCCAGGCCCGCCGGGGAACGGCTCTCCTCTACCACACAACCCTCCTCGTCGCCCCGGGTACGATCCCGATGAAGAGACTCCTCCTCGCGATGCGGCCCGGCTACACCTCGACGCGAGTTCCCTCCCACCCACACGCGACGACGACGCTTACCGAGATCGTCCCTTCACTCACGCTCCCCGTCCTCGTAGACTATTTGACAGGCGCGATCTGCGATCTCCTTCGGACAACGGCCGCGCCGGGAAGACCAACAAAAGAAGAACGGGCAAGGGCACAGGAGCTCGTGGAGAAAAAATACAGGAGCGATCGATGGAACCTATCACGCTAGAGGACAAACGTATCATCGCTGCGCAGCTTGGCCGTGCAGCGCGCGGCTTGCTCAGGGTCGAGCGTCGCTGCCCGTACGGGTACCCGCAGGTGATCCTCGTCTACCCCTTGATCGAAGGAAAGCCATTTCCGACCACCTTCTGGCTCACCTGCCCCTTCCTTGCGGAAGAGATCGATCGCCTGGAGGAAGAAGGATGGATCAAAAGGATGGAGACCCTCCTGAGGGAAGACACTAGGCTCAACGCACGACTACAACGAGCCCACCGCGCCTACATTGAGGAGCGCATGAACCTCCTCAGCGTTGAAGACCGACGATTCCTCGACGATTCCGGGATGTCGGCGAGTCTCCTAGACAAAGGAATCGGCGGGATCGCTGACCTTAACCGCATAAAGTGCCTACACCTGCACGTTGCCCATGCCCTCGCGCGGGAGAACCCGATCGGCGAGATTGTACTCGCTCTGCTCTCCGACCGGACCTGCTCTCAAAATCTGGTAGGAGGTGGCCCGTGGGCCACCCCCTCCCAACAGAACGGTACG
>CBDUVB010000050.1:0-10986 GCA_965370555.1 uncultured bacterium | reverse complement strand
CCGACCCTACCCCGGGGACACCAGGTGACCCTCACCCGGGGATACTACCCCGGCCAGTGACAACAACATCCCCAAGCGGGTAGAACAAAGTGGCAAATCGAGGTTTGTGCGGCGTAAGGAATGAAGGCCTATCTATAAAGGCTTATCTGCAAGATAAGACCCCCTATTGCGCCGGGAAGGATCCCTGTAAGGGCTCCGAATAGTCCACCTCCAAAGATGCCCAGACCCACAACATCCCAGGCGTTCTTCCACTCGCCACTTACATTGATGAAGTTCGGATTCACGGCATAGTTTGCACCCATTAAGGTTCCAATAGTCAGACCACCGATAATGGCTCCTTCCACCATCCCGCCAAGCGCGCCGAGAAACAGGGAAAGCCATTTGTCGCTTTCTACACTCATGATCTGAAAGAATCCACTTGTAGTCAGCATCGATGAAGCCATGCCCACAACAGCCGTAGGGACAAACACCGCGAGCTGTTGCAGTAGAGGTGCCTCCGAATCACTGAACGCAATGAACCCGATGTAGGTATCCAATGCAAGACCAATCGCTACCCCGGTTCCAATCGAAGCCCAGTGCAAAGCAGGAGTATCTATCTCTACTAGTTGTGCGGAAGCAGAGATTAGGGGACTAAACAACAAGAGAAGAACAAGCGGAACCACAACGGCCTTCGTTTTCATGGTTAGAATGCAGTCTATATTCCGGTAACGACAAAAGCAATAGGCTCGGTACAACGCCTACGCAAACCTCAGTACCCCCGAAGGGACTTGAATTCACCTGCTTTTTTGCAACAGAAGATCACTTCCATTGCAGGATGAATTTTGCGGGCTCCGGTGGCTAGAAGAATGACCCCGATTGTTTCATGCTTTTACCTCTCATTAATAGGAGTGCTAACAGTTGTCGCGTTGCCCGCCGCGGACTAGAATAGAGGCATGAGGGCAACGATCCACGTCGGCTCCTCAGACTACAGCTTTAAGGACTGGCTTGGTATGGTCTATACCACGGAGATGAAGTCGCGAGATTCCCTTCTCCACTACGCCGATTTCATCGAGCCGTCACGCAACGGGGATTACTACCCGATGTTGCAGAATAAGGAAGATGTGGAACGTCACGCCGAGGGTAAGCTGGCTCTCATAGCATAAGAAAAGAGGAAGAACTATGTTATTGCGACGGGCTGAGACCACCGACAGGAATGCCCAAACCAGTTTGTCCTTGTTTCAGAGCTTGCTGGCTGATTACCATCCGCGCGATTTCGCCGTGCGATTGTGGGACGGCAGCCAGTGGAATGCTGAACCGGGGCAGCCGACGCGCTTCACGCTGGTTCTTCGACACCCTGGGGCGCTGCGTAAGATGTTCTCGCCACCCACCGAACTGGCCCTGGGCGAAGCGTACATCTACGATGACTTCGACATCGAGGGAGAGATCGAAGCCGTCTTTCCGCTGGCCGACTATTTTAACAGGCAGCGCTGGGGCTTGGCTCAATCACTGCGCCACGCGTGGCATCTATTGAGGTTACCATCCGAGGGCAATCCGCGCACCGGCCGCCAGGCAGCTCGCTTGAGGGGGAGACGTCATTCCATCACCCGTGACCGGTTGGCGGTCACTTATCACTATGACGTACCAAACGACTTCTACAAACTGTGGCTGGACCGTCGGATGGTCTATTCGTGCGCCTACTTCGCCACGCGCGACGACGATCTGGACACGGCTCAGGAACGTAAGTTAGACTATATCTGCCGCAAGCTGCGCCTACGCCCCGGTGAGCGCCTGCTTGACATCGGTTGCGGCTGGGGTGGGCTGATTCTCTATGCCGTTCAACACTACGGCGTGGAAGCGGTCGGTATTACCCTCAGCCAGCAACAGGCTGAACTGGCCAATGAGCACATCCATCAAGCTGGGCTGGCAGACCGGTGTTGCGTAAAGGTCTGTGATTACCGCGAGGTAGACGAGGCGGAAGGGTACGACAAACTGGTCAGCGTGGGAATGTTCGAGCACGTCGGTGAATCTCCGCTGCTTAAGTATTTCACGCTGGCGTGGCGCTTGCTGCGTCCAGGCGGTGTTTTCCTCAACCATGGCATCTCCCGCTGCGCCACCGATCCGGTGCAACGCGGGCCGTCCTTCAGCGATCGCTACGTTTTCCCTGACAGTGAGTTGATGTCGATCAGCACCATACAGCACGTGGCTGAGGCGAGCGGGTTCGAGGTGCGCGATGTGGAGAGCTTACGGGAGCATTATACGCTCACGTTACGCCACTGGGTACGCCGCCTAGAAGATCATCATGACGAGGCGCGTCGCGCCGCCGATGAAGTGACATACCGCGTTTGGCGGCTGTTCATGTCCGGTTCAGCTTATGGATTCCAGGTTGGGCGACTCAACGTATATCAAACGCTACTCGTCAAGCCCAACCAGGGCGACAGTGGACTGCCGCTAACACGTGCCTATTGGTACACCTGAGTTCACCATACCGAGAACTTTTCACCATCGGTTCTCGGTTCAGCTGCGCTGAGTACAGCTGGATCTGTCATATCTACGGTTTATTTGAGCGACCTGCCGAAATTGCTTTCCCGTACGTTTTCGCGTACGATGTGTCATTCGGTAGTACGGAGGTCGAGAATGCCATCGATAAACGCAACTGAAGCCAGGTCTAGACTGTATAAACTACTGGATGAAATTGCGGAATCTCACGAACCGGTTCTGATCACGGGTAAGCGAGCAAACGCCGTGCTCATTTCCGAGAATGATTGGCGTTCGATCCAGGGAACACTCTATTTGCTTTCAATCCCTGGTATGCGTGAGTCGATTCGCGAGGGGCTGAAGACGCCGATCGAGGAATGCTCGGATAAACTCGACTGGTGAGCTGGAAGATCGTCTTCACAAGACAGGCGCAGAAAGATGCGCAAAAGCTGGTTGCTGTAGGCCTGAAACCCAAGGCAGAGCAACTACTAGAAGTGCTGCAAGCCGATCCTTTCCAAGATCCGCCACCGTTCGAGAAGCTTGTTGGAGACCTAGCCGGAGCGTATTCTCGACGAATCAATATCCAGCATCGCCTTGTCTATCAAGTGCTCAAGGAAGAACGGGTTGTAAAGGTGATCCGCATGTGGACACATTACGAGTAGGCTGCACAAAGTTCAGCTATGTAACTGAATCACGGATCAGATCCAGTAACCGCAGACTCGTACACCTTACGGGACGAGCTTTAAACTCGCGGCGTCACCCTCCAAATCGGATAGAACTTGACGTTGCGCCTGAAGCAATTCCAGGGGGCAAGAGCAGGTAGTATCAAGAAGGTGTGATAAATCTGCGAGTATCAGTCCCCAGCGAAAAACACCAAGAATGAAGACCCCAGCGTCCTTGAATGTTTGTCCTTCAGCGCTCCGAACTGCTATGGTGGTGAAAAGGAGGGCACCTAAACCCATGAAAAGCACTATTAAGGGGTCTTTTCTGCTTGGCTCTGCTCTGATGCTGATTCTTTTATTAGGCGGGTGCTTCTTGTTCCCCAACCAGTCACCGGTGGCGCAGTTCGCTGCTCTGCCGCCCGGAGGCGATGCCCCGCTCACTGTCCAGTTCGATGCGCAAGGCTCCTATGACTCCGACGGACAGATCATCTCCTGGCAATGGGACTTTGGGGATGGAGAGATCGGGGTTGGGATCGTGGTCTCCCACCGTTATATCGTCCCTGGCTCCTACACCGTCCGACTGACCGTGAATGATAACCGTGGTAGCACGGTCAGTTCTACCCTTATCCTCGTCGTCAGCGACCCCGGTGACTTCTATCGCCATTACGAGTGGGAATACGGAGAGGATCGTTACTACTGGAACATCGCTATCCCAAAATGGCTTTACCATGAGTATCGGCAACGGCCGCGTGGGCCGTGGGACATGCGCGACTACGATGAATACGTGCTAGACCTCCTCGATGACATGTACATGAAGAGTCTGGGACAAACGATCGAAAGCGCCATGGGCGGCGACTATTACAAAACCGTGGAGTGCGCATTCAACTTTGTACAAGCCGCTGTCGCGTTCATAGACGATCCAAGGGGGTTTGAGTACCCCCGTTATCCGATCGAGAGCCTGGTGGACGAGATCGGAGATTGCGAAGACACGGCTATCCTATACGCCAGTCTAGTCAGGACGCTTGGATACGGTGCGTTGATAAGCGCTGTCGCCACAGAACACAACGGAGAGGCGGACCACATGGTGACCCTTGTTCCGGTCCACTCATCCTACGCCGAATCCGTCACCTGCCCGTGGTGGTGCAACTGGAGCTTCTGGTGGTACAAAGACCAGCTCTACGCTCTTGCTGAGACGACCGGCGAGCCGCAGAGCACGGGGTACTACTACCCGCTCGGCTGCGACCCCTGGGGGCTGGGATCGGATGACTTTACCCAGATTTGGGATGTCTCGCGGGTGGACCTATCACCGCAGGTGGTGAAGTGGGTCCCCCGCCCGTAGTGTCCTGAGGGTCATGCTTGCAATGCAAAATCGGAAGGAACTGTGAGACTCTTTACACCTTACGGGACGAGTTTTGAACTCGGGGGGTCTCCCCCTCCAAACTGGATAGAACTTGGCGTTACGCTTGAAGCAATTCCAAGGGAGAGAGGTAGGTGATAGCAAGAGGTTATGATCAATCTGCAAGGATCAATCGCTACTAACGAAGAAACACCAAGAATACAGCATCTGACACCAGCACCCGCTATCCGCAGAGGGGACGTCGGGTTAACGCAAACATGCTGAGCCTCTGTCGCAGAAGGGCTCGTGGCCTCTCGTAAATTCAGGTTGGATAGGCCTTTGCTGAACTCACATCTGGATGTTGACCCCACCTCGGGTTCCCCCCTATAATTGCTTCGTAAAGGGGTACTAATGCGCGAGAAGGAAGCTTCTCTTATAGAGCGTTTCGAGATCACGGGATTGTGGTGGAATCCGAAACTCCCAGACAACAAGATTCATGGACGACTCGCCTTCGATCCACACGAAGGTGCTGCTGTGGAGCTCGACGGTTGTCTTGATGGTTTCAGGCACAAGGGCCATAGGACATGGCCAGTCATCCATGGAGAAACACGGACTGGAACACCATGTACACTCATCATGGTTGAAGAGCATTCGACGGTGATCGGACCGAACATGCAAACCTCCACGATCTACTCGGAGTTTTGTCTTCTGGGATGTCACTTCGACACTCTAAGTGATATACAACTAGTCTCTGCGACGGCCGACTACTCGAATCTCACGGCTTGGATGGGGCGCCGCCCATTTGAGCCAGACTTACCCTCTGTGGGCGATAGAAGCTACTCAGTTAGCTATCATTTCCCACCTGATCTTCGGTTTTCCTTGACAAGTCTCGGATTCACTCTCAGGTTCGGCTGCTGGTTCTCATCTGGTGGAGAGTCGTATCACGAAGTGGATATGAGATGCGGCGAGAGTGTCGTTGTTCGACCCAAGGGGAAGCAGTCTTTGCGTTGGTTTCTTGGCCGCTTATATGAGTTTCGCAACCTTCTTTCGTTGCTAATGGCGGAGCCGGTCAGATTGGAAAGGATTCAGTTACAGTATGGAAGCCATCTTGCACCATCGATTGGAAAAATGGTCAAGGACTATGCAAGCCTCCTGTTTCGACAATCCTACCATGATTCACGGATTCGAGCCCTCAACACTCTCCAGATCCCTTTCCATTTCGGCTTAGTCCGCAAGCATTTCCCTAGGATCTTGGCAAATTGGTTCGAACGATACGATAAACTAGAACCCGTCTTCGTCCTCTTCTTCCTTCCGGTCTACAACCAGCATCTGAATATCGAATTCCAGTTTCTCGGACTCCTTCAAGCGCTTGAGGCACTGCACCGCAGATCCATCGGAGGGGCATACTTGTCGGTAGATGAGTACGAAGATATCCGAGAGCACTTGGTATCGAGTATACCGAGTAACATTGCTGACGACCACAAAGCAGCGCTCAAGAGCAAGATCAAGTACGGATATGAGTATTCACTTCGAAAACGACTTGGACAGTTGTTGGAACAGCTGCCCAAGGAGGCGCTGCACGTGATAACGGATGGCGAGTCCTCATCAGGCTTCTTGGGTAGAGTTGTGGATACTAGGAACTACCTCACACACTATGATGAAAGCCTAAAGGCTGAGTCGATGCCCCCGCAAGACATGGTCAAAGCTAACCACTCCCTCACACTCTTCTTGATGCTCTTGATATTCCGAGAGATTCAGCTTCCCGAGAACATCTCTCTGGCTAGGATCAGGGAGTTAGGGTTTTCTAGGCACCCGCAATTTCTCGATCGGGAGGTTCTTCCGTAGCTGGTGACGATCTGTTGGGCTACGCCAGTTCATGATTCTAGCGCATGAACTTGCGGCCGATCACGAGAACGGTTAGCGCCATCGTGATGCCCCCCAGACCTGCTTCTAGCCCTGCAAGTATTTTCCCCACGCTACTTACAGGCCAGAGATCACCGAAACCGAGAGTAGTGAACGTCACGACGCTGAAGTAGAAGGCTTGGCCAACAGAGACTGCCTCGCTGAGGGCCTGGAACGTCACGTGAAGCCCAGCGAATACGCCTACCAGTACGATCCATGTGGCAGCCAGCCTCCAAAGGCTTGCACCATAAGCGGTTGTCATCCGGAGAAGAAGGAAATCCGCGAGCCAGGCAAGAGCGGTCGGGACATTCGCAGGAAGGTGCGGTAGTGCAATCCACAATCTTCGCCAGTGACTTGTGTCTGCACTCTGCTGCACCTTCACATGGAACGGGAGTCTGAGCTTTTGCCGCCATGTTGCCACTCGCTCGAAGTAGTGGGCAGCGTCGGCCTCGTTCCTGCGCCCCTCTTGCTCGAATTGATGTGCAGCAAACCGCCAGAATGAATCGCCAGCACCGGGCAACTCAAATG
The DNA here is from genome assembly GCA_965370555.1 of uncultured bacterium. GTDB lineage: Bacteria > Bipolaricaulota > Bipolaricaulia > UBA7950 > UBA9294 > JAJOKK01. Next base: position 4,104 of record CBDUVB010000050.1, on the reverse strand, counting down.
CTAAACCCCTCCTGTTATTGCCGATCAATCGAGGCGCGTTCTGTCCAAGATCAAGTGAGGTTGCCTTGCAGCCATTGAAATTGGTGTCATGAAGGAATGAGGCTCCCTTAAGGCGAAGCCGTCCATCGATTCTCGATCCGAAGAAGATGACAAGTCCGTTCTGATGGATGACCGCATCATCCCCGATCTCGCCGCCGAGCGTTGCATCCTCGAAGATCGCATCGCCTTCGATTCTTGCCTTCCAGAGGTAGATACCTCCCTTGAATACGGTGTTGTAGCACAGCAAGTCCCCGTAGATGACTGCCTCACGCAGACAAGGAGACTCCTCTAGGGTCATGTTCGACAGATCCAGGCATTGCGGAAACACATAGCCGGACCAGTCATAGGGTGGATTCAGGTTTTCTCGCGGCCCGTTACCATCAAACTGTTCCAGTAGCCGCTTGCGGACAAGATCAGCGTCCTTTGGTTCTGGACTGTGAAAGATGCAGTAACGGCTCCCGGGCTCTGGGTCCACATGACACCTGTAGCTCTGTGAGTAACGGCTCTGCCATTCACACATCTTTCCCTCCTTGTGGGGAGTATAGGAGACGCAAGTGGAGGAATCAACGGAGCATGTTCTTGTTAGAGACCAAACCGCCAAAGGGCGAGATCATGGTTAGACCTTCATTCTTGGTGTTTGTCCGACTGCTGAAAGAAAAATACGCCCGAAGGGACTTGAACCCCCAACCCCCGGTTCCGAAGACCGGTGCTCTATCCAGTTGAGCTACGGGCGCGTACGGGAAAAAACTGGGAGGAGCGACGGGACTCGAACCCGCGACCCCCAGGACCACAACCTGGTGCGCTAACCAGCTGCGCCACGCTCCCCATGATTATTAACCACCTACGCCCGGGAGGATTCGAACCTCCGGCCAACGGCTTAGAAGGCCGTTGCTCTGTCCACTGAGCTACGGGCGCATCTTTACCAGAGCGGAAGACGGGGATCGAACCCGCATTACTGGCTTGGAAGGCCAGTGCTCTACCATTGAGCTACTCCCGCGTATCGGAGAGGCCGGATTCGAACCGGCGGCCTCAGCGTCCCGAACGCTGCGCGCTGACCAAGCTGCGCCACTCTCCGTATAACCTTACTCAGCCACCTAGAGTGACGAAGTACGTTCGCCCGTTCCGCAGGATGGTGAGCATCAGGGTTGTCTCCTCATCCATCTCGCCGACAAGCGCGTTCCATTCGTCGACCGAATCAACCTTCTGTCGGTTGATCTCGCGGATGACATCGTTCACTTCCAACCCTGCCCAATCCGCCCTGCTACCTGGAGCAACATCCATTATGACAACTCCCTGCGCGGAATGCAATCCCAGGCGCTGTCCAAGGGCGGAAGTAATCGGTCCTACAGTGAGTCCGAACTTCTCCACGGCTGCTGTCTCACTCGCCTCTGGGGTATTAGTACCGTAGATCTCCTCTTCACTAGGTTTCTCTACCAGGGTAACCTGGAAGTGGAGCGTCTCCTTGTCGCGGATGACCTCCAGATCAACGGTCGTTCCGACCGGTTTCAACGAGATCGTGTGGATGAGGTCGTCGGTCGAGCCTATTTCCTCGTCATCGACCTTTGTGATGACATCTCCGGACTCGATTCCCGCACCCTCGGCAGGAGATCCCGCGATGAGATCGGAGACGAGAACTCCCTCGCCGACCTTGACCCCAAAGGCTTCCTCCATGGCTGGAGTGATATCCTGAATGTAGACGCCGAGGTAGGCACGGGTGACCCTCCCGGTTGTCACGAGCTGATCGAGGACTGCCTTCACCGGATCGATGGCGATAGCGAAGTTGATCCCCTCGATGGCAACCCCGTTCGATGATTGACGCGCGATCAGGGTGTTAATCCCGACGACCTTTCCAAACGCGTTCACCAGTGGGCCACCGCTGTTTCCGGGATTGATCGCGGCGTCGGTCTGGATGAGGTTGTCATAGTAGCCTACACCGCTTGGCTTCCTCAGGTCGCGATCGAGCGCGCTGATGATCCCCATAGTGACGGTGTACGACATCCCAACCGGATTTCCGATGGCGATCGCCCAATCGCCGATCTCAAGTGCAGAGGAATCTCCGAGCTCCGCCGTGGCGAGGTCCGAGGTGTCTCCTTCGAGCCGGAGCACGGCGATGTCCAACTGCGAGTCGCTCCCCACTACCGCGGCGGTCCATGTCTCTCCCGCTGGACTAGTCGCACGGATCGTCGTTGCACCGTCGACAACGTGTGCGTTGGTCAACACGAGCTTCTCCCCGGCATAGTCGATCACAACGCCGGACCCAATGGAATGCCGCTCCTGCGGCTCAGGAGCCTGTGGTTCGCCGAAGAACCGGCGAAAGAACGGATCGTTGAACAGGTCATCAAACGTGCTCGATACATCCGCTGTTCCGGTGACGTCGATCCGCATCACCGCCGGACTGACCGTGGCGATGGCGTTCTTGACTGCGGCTTGGCCGGAGTCAGCGATCGCTTGATTAACGGATGTGTCCTGTGCGATGACGGATGTCGTCCCAACAGCGAGTTTTCCGTCAGAGTTATTCAACCAAGTGAAAGACACACCTGCTGCCACGATAAGGGTCAGCAGGATCCCAATCAACCAACTTCTTTTCATAGTAAACCCCTTCTCCAATAGATTGGAAATTACTTATCTCAAACCGGTATATTCTAGGCGTGGAATGTGAAGATTCGATGAAGAAAGAGAGGAGCAGGAATGGACTTTACTGTGACGCCACATGTGATAAGAGCGATCGCCCTCCTCTCGGGGGGGCTAGATAGCACCCTCGCTGCTGCCCTTGTCAAGGCCACGGGGATCGAGGTGATCGGGCTGACCGTGCGCAACATGTTCGGAACCGGTCGCGAGCGTGCCCGGTATATCACCTCTGCCGCTGAAGCGGTGGGGATTCCTCTTCTCACCCTCGACCTCTCGGAGGAGCACCTGGATGTAGTCCGCCATCCGAAACACGGGTACGGCGCGGGAATGAACCCGTGCATAGACTGTCGAATCTTCATGCTCAAGGCGGCGAAGCGGGTGATGGAGGATGAAGGCGCGCAGTTTGTCATTACCGGGGAGGTCCTTGGACAGCGCCCGATGTCCCAGCACTACCGTGCCCTGATGCAGGCAGCCGAGGAGAGCGGGCTTGGTGATCTGCTCCTACGTCCTCTGTCGGCTAATCTCCTCCCCGATACCCTTCCAGTGAAAGAGGGGTGGATCAAACGAGAGGATCTACTCGTGATTCAGGGGCGAGAAAGGAAAGAGCAGATCGCGCTTGCGAAGAAGTTTGGAATTCGCGACTATCCGTCACCAGCAGGGGGGTGCCTCCTTGTGGAGAAGATGTACGCCGCACGTCTGCGTGACGCGTTCTCCCACATCGGGAAGGATGCAATGAAGAGAGAGGACTTCCGCGTCCTGCGCTATGGGCGTCACTTCCGGCTTTCGGAGCAGGCCAAGGTGATCGTGGGGCGGAACGAGCGAGAGAACGAGGAGCTCCTCAAACTTTCCACCGGACATATCCTGATCGAACCGTTGGAAACGATGGGACCCGTTTCCCTTATCGAGGGGAATCCATCGGACGATGAGCTGCGTCTCTCTGCAGCGGTGACCGCCCGCTACTGCGATCACGACGACCCCAGTCCGATCAAACTGCGGATTGTGCGTGGAAAAGAGGAGGAGACGATCGCTATCGCGCCGCTCTCCCCCGATGATCCGCGTATCGCCTCGTGGCGAATCTAGGCAATGAGGGCGAGGGCTTCCTCGCGTGAGGCCTGATTGGTGTGGAAGATTCCGCGAATCGCCGAGGTGACAAACTTGGTCCCAGGCTTCTTCACCCCACGTAGTGTCATACACATGTGGGTCGCTTCGACCCGTACGAGGACCCCGTAGGGATCGAGTCGTTCCATGAGCGCATCGGCGAGCTGTGAGGTGAGCCGTTCCTGCAGCTGCGGCCGAGAGGCAGCAATATCAAGCGCGCGCGCGAGCTTGCTTGCACCAATGATCCGGTTCCCTTTGGGAATGTAAACGATATCCGCCTCGCCAACGAACGGGAGGAAGTGGTGCTCGCAGATCGAGAAGAACGGAATGTCCTTGCAT
>CBDUVB010000049.1:0-11317 GCA_965370555.1 uncultured bacterium | reverse complement strand
CTGTAACTGATGTATGCCGAAGTCTAAACATTGTCACCTACTCCTCTACTCTACTATCCTTCGTGGTGGAACAGTCTTATGCCTCTGCGAGAGTCCGAAGATTTACTTGCCCCGGCTGAATGTGTTGTGATGCTGGGAGATCTCTTATCCCTTTAGGAAGACGGGAGTTCCGAGGTGCAACTCGGGCAGCGCGTCGCTTGGATAGGGATCTGACTCTTGCAGAACGGACACTCCTTCGTGGTCGGTGCCGGAGCCTCTTTCGGCTTGCGCAGCCGAATCACCGCCTTCACAATGAGGAACATCACCAGGGCGATGATAAGGAAGTTGATCAGCGTGTTGATGAACGCCCCATAGTAATGGCAGCCGCGCCCGCCTCCCGCGCCGCAGCGGCAGAGACATAGGAACCTCCGGAGAGATTGATATATAGGTTGGAGAAATCTACGTTTCCCACGAGCTTCCCTATGATTGGCATTATCAGGTCGTTCACAAACGACTTGACGAGAAGACCGAACGCCGCCCCCACAATGAACGCCACCGCCAGGTCGACCAGGTTCCCCTTGACAACAAAATCACGGAAATCCTTCCGCATAACGCCACCTCCTATATTGGATTGTTGTGCAGGCAATCTAGCACATGTTCCCTTTCCAAGACAAATCACACGCGGAACCGTGAAGCTACAGTAACCTCTGACGGAGAGATTAGAGGGAGTTGACTATGCTCCTGATCCGATTCGCCGCCTGCTTGATCGTTCCCGAAGTGTCGATCTTAATCACCTGTTCATCCGCCGGTGGGGGGAGTGTGCGCTCGATCTGTTCCTCGCGACCATCGGCCTGTAGGCGCTCCCTCCGTTTGTCCGCGGCAGCCTCCAACCAGAGGATCGCATCAAACAGCATTCGATCGACGTACGCGGACGATGCAAGGAGCGCTCCCTCCACAAGGAGGGTCTTCGTCCCTCGTTCTTCCTCCTCGTGGATAACCCCACGCAGCCGGTCGGTCACAGCGGGATGAACGATCGTGTTCAGGGCCTCGAGGGCTTCAGGGTCGGAGAAGACGATCCTTCCCAGACGTTTTCTATTGATCGCACCATCGGAATCCAGGATTCCCTCCCCGTAACGAGAGACAAGTTGCGAGTAGGTGGGTGTTAGTGGCCGATAAATCTCCCAGGAGAGGCGATCGAGATCTACCCAAACGGTTCCCTCTCCCTTTGCGAGCTCCCGCGCCACCGTGCTCTTTCCGCAGCCAGCCTCACCGGCCAGTCCAATCACCTTCATTACGCGGTAACGGTAGCTCTATTAATAGAAGAAAGCAATTGATTGCGGTTACCTTGGGCTCATCGTACCATCTTTCCCATAATCGCAAGGAGGGACGATGAGCGACGTTGTGAGGGACTACTACGATAGCCAGGTAGAGATCGAATGGGGACGGCTCGAACGTCCGTACCGCTGCTTCGAGCTTGTTAGCACGCTCCATTTGATCAAAACCTACTTCCCGAGTGCAGGCCATGTGGCCGACATCGGCGGTGGCCCCGGGCGCTACACGGCCGCTCTTCTTGAGCGCGGCTATCGGGTGACCCTTGTAGATCTGTCGGAGAAGGCGATCTCCTTTGCGCAGGAAAAGCTCGCCGAGCTCGGGCTCACCCCGGAGGATATACAGTGTGCCGACGCACGCGACCTCTCCCTCCTGCCAAGCAAGGGGTTCGACGGCGCTCTCCTTCTCGGACCGATGTACCACCTCACCTCGGAGGGAGATCGTCAGAAGGCGCTGTCGGAGCTTCGGCGCATTCTGCGGCCAGGAGGCAGGGCGGTGATCGCGTTCATCAACCCGTGGGGGCTCCTCCGCTCAGGGCTCTCGGAGTTTCCATCCGAATACAGCGATTACAAGCACATATCTGTCCTCCTTGGAGACTACGTCCAGGCCGGAGAGCAGGAGGCGTTCACCGAGGCCGTCTTCCTCACTCCTTCACGTGCCCTGGCAGAGATCGAACGAGCAGGGTTAGATGTGATTACCTATGCCGGGGTCGAAGGGTTCGCCGCAGGGATGCTCTCTGCAGTGGAGAGGATCGCTGCCGAGGATCATCCCGCCTATGAGAACATCCTGCGATTAGTCACCGAGACCTGCGAGCTCCCTCAGTATCGCGACTGTACCGAACACCTGCACGTGGTCGTGCAGCGTCCGCCCACGTAAGAAAGGGCCCATCAGGCTGCTGCATAAACTGCTTCTCCGTGAAACAGAAGCTTTCACCGCCGAAAACGCGGAGCGCGCAGAGAGAAGGAGCAGGGTTGAGCGAGTGATTGATTGAGAGATTGAGTGATTGAACCGATCTCTCAGTTCTGCCGTGTCTTTGCTTCCCCCGCGTCTCCGCGTCCCCCTTACTCTCCCACCTCGAATTGGGTGGAATTCGGTGCGTAACGGAGGATCGCCTCGGGGAAGGCGAGGATCGAGGTGTAGACCCAGACCTGTCCACTTCGCCGTTCTATCCCGATGCGCAGACAGTCGGAGAGGTCGCGGAAGAGGCCGAAGCTCGGATCGACGATAGCAACACTCGCCGCATCATAGCGCCCCCCAAGGCTGATTCCCCACCCCGACTCCTCGCGAAACGTCGTCTCGACGGAGAGGACCGTCAAGCGTCCCTGACTCGGTTCGACCTCGCCAGAGAGTGAGATCTCACCCTGCCTGTCATCTGCAACACGGGATTGAAACGTGACCGTATCGAACTCTCCGCGCGCAGGGTCATACGGGATCATCCAGGACAGGTGGCTCGTCTCCCCGGTAGTTTCTCCGCTCAGCTTTATCTGCGACAGCACTCCCCTTTCCAGATCGTACCGGGCGTTCAAGGTAAACGCCGCTCCCCACTGCCACTGTGCGCTCAATTGCAACGGGTCGAACGCCCCTGTCGCGAGGTTGACTCCTCCCTCCACCCGTGCGTCGATCTCCCCCTCCCCAACGAACCGCCAGGAGAGGTGGTTCTGCGAAACGAGGTGATCGAACGCGAACGGGCTCTTACCGTTGATCTCCTGGTAGGCGTAGGAGATCGTCATCCCGGGGCGCGTCAATCCAAGAGAGACCGAGAAGACCTCGCGGGTTCGGGACGCGTCCCCCGCTTCGTAACCCGTGAAGCGCAGGCTCGTCTTCGGCGTGCATGTAAAACCGAGAAGGGGAAACTGAGAGAGGGCGATATCGAGCGTACCATCCACGCGCAGCGAGGCCCCAGTCAACGTTCCGTCCTCCCACTCACGGAACCACCCCGCGCTCAACCGGGGCGAGAAGGAGAGATTCCCCACCTCGATAGAAGAGCGTGAAAGGACGAGCTCGGGGAGGCGCTCATCGATACGAAGGCGCTCCTCATCCTCGGTGCGCGTGCGCGCCGCAGATAGGGAAACCTTCCAATCCTCCACCTCTCCCGTGAGGGAAAAGGAAAAGGAGAGAGCCTCCCTCTCGCCGACCGCCTTATAGTTCAGGGAGCCACCCAGGTTCCACCCTGCGGAAAGGGAAAACTTCTGATCGAGGGAGAACTCGGTCACTGCATCCCCGACGCGCGCCGGGAAAGAGTAGATCCTGAGCGTCCCGCTCAACCCAGCAAAGGCGTAACGGAGGACCACGCCCAGACCCACCTCCTGAAAGCGGCTAAAGTAGTCGAACAGGATCGTTCCGTAGTTTTCCTTATTGAGGTAGAACGGGAGGTTCCACTTGAAGAACCAGCCGCGAAGAGAGCTCTCTCCGATTGAGGGGAAGAGCGGACTATCGAGCGTCTCCTCCAGGGGTTGCACGTAAACCGGGAGCCAGAAGACAGGAACGCCGAACGATCGCACCGTGAGGTTGAAGCCTACGATGAGTCGATCCGGATAGAGAAGAAGCCTCCCCATTTCAAGCGAGTAGGGCTGGGCACGCAGGATCCCTCCACAGCAGTTACAGGTCGAGAGCTCGCCTTCAATCACCTCGATCTGAACGACCTCCCCCTGCGAATCGAACGAGATTCTCCCCTCCTCGCCACGGTAGATCAGGAGGTGTTCCTCTCCTTTGGAGTTCTTAAACGTGCTCTCCCCGCGGAAATCGATCGCCGCCACATTGCGGGTGATGAGCGTCTCATCTTCATAGGAGAGTTCGCTGGAGACCTCTTCCCCGGTGAGGGTGAACCCTTCCCCCACCTCCAATCGAACACCTCCCTCCGCGTGCAGAAGCCAACCCTCATCATCATCCTGGTCCAGGGTGACCAAATCCCCCATGAGAAAGGTCTCCCCGTAGGTGAGCCGAACCTCGCCACGCGCGTTGATGTGCTGTTGATCGGAGGAGACGAACAGCTCCTCGCAGTGGATCTTCACAGGGATCTCCTCCCCCAAGGCACTCCCTCCGAGCAGGATGAGGATCACGAAGAACGGAACAAGACGGCGAAGTCGTGCCATCAGGTCGTGGTGGGTCAGCCGATCGAGGCGCCAGAAGAGGAAGATCCCGAGAAGGCCGAAGATCAGATCGGGAATCCACGCCCCCAATGGCGCGGGTATGACCCCCTGCCGCCCCAGTATCTGTGTCCATACCAACACCCCTTGAAAGATGCCGACAAGGAGCAGGCTGACGACCACTCCCACGGCGCGGCTCCGCCAGCCGAAGATGAGACTCGTCGCACCCCCGAACAGGACGAAGACCAAGGTCGCGACCGGAATCGCTACCTTAAGATGACACTCGACGATGAGATCGTCGGCCGAGATACCGCTATCCTTCAGAATGGCGATGCGGGCGCGAAGCTCTCCTATTCCCATCTCCGCAGGGGTGCGTGATCCGAATAGAAAGTCGGTCCCGATCCGACCAACCGCCACATCGAGTTGATCGAAGGTTCCAGTATAGATCAACGTCCCGTCGTGGTCGTAGCCGTACACCCTCCCATCACGAAGCGCCCACGCACTATCCTCCCATCGCCCCTCCTGCGCAGTGAGGATCGTCACCGCCGACTTCGCCTGCGGGAAGAGCTTCCCATCGACATCGTAAACGAGAACCTCGTGCAGGGTTCCCTCCTTCTCGTCGTAGCGCCGCACGTAGAAGAATTGCCCCTGTGGGCCCTTGAAGAAGGTGTTCGAGCGAATGTGTGGGACACCCTGGCGGAAGATGATCTCCCGTAGTGTCTGCTGATAAGCGTGCTCGGAGGAGGGGATCGCCCAGTTGTATAAGGCAAAATCAACCGCCCCGACGAAGAGAGCTGCCACCAGGAGCGGCAACATGATACGGCGAAGCGATATCCCCGCGGCCTCCAACGCCATCACTTCCCTATCGTGTACCAATCGACCCAACCCGATGAAGGTGGCGAAGAGGGCCCCCACCGGAAGAGCGAGGACCAGCATGCTCGGCGTCTTGAAAAGGAGGAGCCGCATGAGCGTAACGATCCCCACTCCACGATCGACCATCAAGTAAGAGAGGGAGAGGATCAAGTTGAGGAGGATGAACAGGAGGAGTCCTCCCACAGAGATGAGGAAGGGACCGATCATCTCCGAGAGCACGTAGTAGTCGCAACGGCGAATTATCATCTCGGCGAAGATGATACCAAAATAAGGGGCCAGAGGATACTCTGCGCGGATGAATCGCCTTGAAGCACGCACTGATCAGGGTTTGATCGACTCGCACCGATCCGTTATATTGAAGATAGGACCATGAAAAAACACCTGTACATCGAGACCTGGGGTTGCCAGATGAACCTTCACCAATCGGAGGGGATCGCCGGCCTGCTCGAAGAGCGAGGCCTTTCCCTCACCGACTCGCTCGACGATGCAGACGTGGTGATCTTCAACACGTGTCTGGTGCGGCAGAAGGCCGAGGAGAAGGTCTACGGCCGTATCGGCGCTGTGGCCCAGTTGAAGAAGGAGAAGGATGTGCTATTCGGCGTGGGGGGCTGTCTGCCGCAGGTGCGCAAAGAGGATCTTCTAAAACGCTTTCCCACGATCGATTTTCTCTTCGGTTCGAGCGATCTCGCCAGCCTTCCAGCCTTCATCGCCGAGGTTGAGGGACAGAAGAGACGGATCGCTCACCTTCCCGAGCCGACGGGAATCGACGAGATCGAGAGCCACCGCACTTCCACGGTGACAGCGATGGTGACGATCACCCAGGGATGTTCCAACTTCTGCTCCTACTGCATCGTCCCTTATGCTCGCGGCCCGCTACGCAGTCGCGCACCTGAGAATGTTCTCTCGGAGGTGGAGGCACTCGTGCAGGCAGGATACCCTGAAATCCTTCTCTTGGGGCAGAATGTCGACTCCTACGGGCGGGATCGTCCTGAGTACGGTGACTTCGCCGACCTCCTCAATCGGGTGGCAAGAGTCGAGATTCCGCGCATCCGGTTCACGAGCTCCCACCCGCGCGACATGACATTGCGGGTGATCGAACGGATCGCCGAGCATGAGAACATCTGCAACCACATCCACCTCGCCTGCCAATCGGGGAGCGATCGCATCCTTAAGGAGATGAACCGCGGCTATACGAGCGACGAGTTTCTCGCTATAATCACAGCAGCGCGGCGGGCGATTCCAAGGGTCAATATCACTACCGACCTCATAGTCGGTTACCCCGGGGAGAGTGAGGTCGACTTTCGTGAATCCCTCGATCTCATCGACGAGGTCCATTTCGGGTCGATCTTCGTTGCCAAGTATTCCCCCCGCCCAGGAACACGGAGCGCTGGGCTCCCCGACGATGTTCCACAAGAGGTGAAGAACGCACGCCTGCAGGAGGTTCTCGAACGGCAACGCACGATCGCCCTAGAAGAGAATCGCCGACAGATCGGAAGGATACTGACCATTCTCGTGGAGGGTAGCCGGGGGGATGGAACGTTCTACGGGCGTGCAGGCGACCATCGCACCGTGGTCCTCCCGGGGACGGAGAAAGCCTGCCTTGGGGAGTTTATTCCAGTTCGTATCGAGGAGGCATCCGCCGGTGCTCTCACCGGTGAACGGGTACTTCCGATTGCGTCAAAAGGAGCGCTATGATCATCACGGTGACACTCAACCCAACGATCGACAAGATGTACTGGATCGATCACCTGAAGATGGGGCGGGTCACGAAAGAGGAGTTTCTTACCCGCGCGATCAGAAGCGACACTTCCGCAGGAGGGAAAGGGATAAACATCTCGATCTTGCTCGCCCGCCTAGGGGTGGAGAATATCGCGATGGGATTCGTCGGCGGACACACTGGCCATGTGGTCGTGCGCGACCTGCGCGACGAAGGGGTAACGACCAACTTCGTATGGGTGAACGGGGAGACGCGGACCAACGTGACCGTGCTCGAACAGGGGCGAGAATACGTTCCTATCCTGATCGATGAGGAAGGGAGCCCGGTTTCACAGGAGGAGATCGCTCGTTTCTTGCGCCGCTACAAACGAATGCTCCACCGCGCTACCTGGGTCGTCCTCGCGGGGAGCCTCCCCCCAGGAGTCGATGCCGATATCTACCGCGTCCTCGCGGAGATGGCAACAGAGGCCGGAGTTAAGGTCGTGATCAGTGCCCGCGGAAATACACTAACCCGCGCCCTGCGCGCAGCTCCTTACCTGGTCAAGCCGGACACGCGCGAGCACCTCTCCATGGAGGGGTCCCCCCTTACTACCCGCAGCAAGATTATCGCCGTTGGAAGGAAGATCGTCGAAACAGGCGTAGGAATTCTCATCATCTCCCACGAGGTGACCGGGGATATCGCGATCACCAAGGATGGAATATGGGAGATCAAGTCCCCAGCGAAGACGACGGGGTTCAAGAACCTGGTTGGAGCCGACGATGTCCTCCTCGGAGGGATCCTCTACATGCTGGATAAGGGAGAGAAGATCGAAGAGGCGCTGCGCTTCGGGATGGCAGCGGGGGTCAGGAGCGCGGAGTGCGATGAGAAGATCTGCCGCGACCTGGATAAGGTAACGACGGAGATGGAGAATATCTCCATCGAACGGCTATAGAGGAGGAACCCTGATGAAAGTCCGCGATATCATGACGAAAGACCTGACCTCCTGCGAGAAGGATGTCTCGGTGCGCGAGCTGATCTTCATACTCGACAGCGCGGGGATACCTAATATGCCGATCGTCGATGAAGAGGAGAAGGTCATCGGTTACATCTCGGAGAAGGACCTGATCAAGGCCGCCCTCCCCGGGTACTTCGAGATGCTCCACACCACCTCGTTTATTCCGGACTTAAACCAGATCTCCAAGAAACTCGCGCAGATCGCCGACGATCCGGTCGAGAAATATATGCAGCACGACGCCATTGTCGTTACCGAGGACGACGACGACCTTCAGGCGGCCGATCTCATCATCCGTAAAGGGACGAAGAGCCTCCCAGTCGTCGACAGTGAGGGAAGACTCGTGGGGAAGGTCAAACGGATCGACCTCCTCCACCACCTCCTCTAACGCGGCATGACGCTCCCCTGGAACGAACTCGGGCTCTCCCTCTTCATGGTGCTCGGCAGGAATCGGACGGTCCTGTTTGAGAAGGGAAGAGCGTGCCCTGGAAAGGGAGGAAGCGATCTCGGCGAGATCCCAACAGTCGCCTATCGGGTAAAGGCTAACAAGTCCGCAGCGATCGATCTTCTGCTCCTTGCACGCACCCTTCACCCTACCCTTTCCGATCACACCATGCCGAGCCTTTGCCATCACTACAACGTTCCACTCGCAAAGAACAGAGTGGAAGAGGCGGTAGGAGCCTTGTTTATATTTCTCCTCACCGATGTTCTTCAGCTAGACCCAGACCTCCTCTCCCTCCTCTCTCAGCTTCTCCCCAACTCCACTGGAAACTTGCTCGCCCGAGCGATCCCTCATACCCGGCCGACCTCTCCTTCTCCTCCTCAGGAGCCCCCTACCCCACCCACGCCCATACCCTCGCTCGAAGAAGCAATGTCGCGGGTGGCAGAAGCGATGGCCGCGTTCGAGGATCGTCCCGGCCAGCGCAAGATGTCTACACAGGTCAGCCGAACGCTCGAAAAGGGCGGAACACTCGTCGTCGAGGCAGGCCCCGGAACGGGAAAGACCTTCGCCTACCTCGTGCCCTCCCTCCTCCACCTGAAGGATCACCCGAAGACCCGCCTAGTCCTCTCTACCCGCACCAAGCAGCTTCAGGAACAGATCTATCATAAGGACCTTCCGTTCCTCCGCCCCCTCCTCGCCCCACAGACCAAGGTTGCCCTCCTCAAGGGACGCAGGAACTACCTGTGTTTGCGTCGCTGGCAGATGGTCCTTGGGGAGGTGATCGAGGGATTGGAGCAGGACCTCCTCCCCCTCCTCGCCCCGCTCGCTCGCTGGCTCTTTCAAACCGAGACAGGGGACATCGAGGAGAACGGCGTGTTCCTCTTCGATCCACGGTCCAGGGAGCTGTGGAACAGGCTGTACGACGATCCGCCCCGCTGCCTCGGGCCGGTCTGCCAGTTCTACGACGACTGCTTCTCCATTGCCGCTCGCCGACATGCCAGGCGCGCCGACCTGATCGTCGTCAACCACTCCCTCCTCCTGCGCGATCAGCAGGCCGAACCGAGGATCCTTGGGGACTATGCCTCCCTCATCGTGGACGAGGCGCACGCCCTGGAAGGGGCCGCGCGGCATGCGTTCACCGAGACCTTGAGTCAACGAACCTTCGAAGGGCCGTTGCGCGAGATCGAACATTCACCAGGACGACATCCGGGCGGGTGGATCGCGCGAATCCCCCTTGCTCGCTCCGACGCCCGTGTCACGCGCATCCGCGAGCTGCAGGAACCGTTACGCAAGATGAACGCGCGCTTCTTCTCCGAGCTTGCAAGAACCCTCCCCCCTGAGAAGCGAGGACGCTTCCCTTCCTTCCACGAGATCCTTCCCCAGCTCGAATCGCTGCTCCAGACTGCCACGGCGCTCAAGACCGCGATTGAGGCCGTCGCCAACGCGATCGATTCCCAGGAGGAGAAGCATGAGGCAGAAGGGCTTTCCGAGGAGATCGGAGGGATTATGGGCCTCTTCTCCCTCCTCTTTTCGCCCCCGGCGGAGAACACGGTCCACTGGTACTCCCGGGAGAAGGACGAGGTATTCCTCCACGCATCCCCACTCGATATCGCTCCCCTCCTCGCGGAGAGGCTCTACCCGAAACTCGAAGGAATCATTCTCACCTCCGCGACTCTTTCCTCGGGAGAAGGGTTCCAGTACATCGATGAATCGCTCGGCCTCTCTGCGGCCCCCGGCGAAACGACCTGCAGCGTGGTAGAGAGCCCGTTTAACTATGAGGACCGGATGCGTCTCTACCTCCCCGTGTTCTTCCCCCCAGTCACCGGACCGTTGGAGGAGTCTGCAGGGGCGATTGCTACCTGTGCACGCGCTATTGCCGACGCGACCGAACGCAAGGTCCTGGTCCTCTTCACCTCGTACCGCCTCCTCCACGCCGTCCACGAGAGAATCGGAGACGGACGGGATGTCTTCGCACAGGGGATCGACGGACCGCGCAGCAAGGTGATTGAGCGATTCAAGAGAGCGAAAGGAACTGCTATTCTCCTGGGGACGGACAGCTTCTGGGAGGGGGTCGACTTCCCTGGGAGTGACCTCGAGATCCTCATCATCACCCGTCTTCCCTTCCCCGTTCCTACTGACCCCGTCTTCTCCGCGCTCGGGGAGAGGCTCTCCGCCGCGGGAAAGGACGCGTTCCTCGATCTCTCGCTCCCCCAGGCGATCCTCAAGCTGCGCCAGGGGGTCGGGCGACTGATCCGCACCAAGGACGACCATGGTGCCGTCATCATCACCGACCAGAGGATCCTACAGAAGGGATACGGCAAGCTATTCACCGCCGCGCTCCCCGTTGCGGGAAGGAAAGTCGGAAACCTCGACGAACTCCTATGCGACCTTGGAACATGGTTCACTGGCTGAGGTAGTTGAACAATCCGCGTGGGGATGCAATTCACGCACTGAGGAAGGTAGAATGAAGATCGATCTTACCCCACTTTTGTCCTGTCCGGTCTGCCATGGCAAGCTCCGCTGGACAGTGCGTGAACGTAATGGAGATCACATTGAGAAGGCAGAAGCACGATGCCGCAAAGAGCCTTCGTATTCAACCCACAGAGGCCGTGCCATAAAACGAGCCTACCACAAAAACACCAAAAATAAAGATCTGCCCCATACCCTCGAAACTGAACCAAGGGCGTTTGGGGTCTATCATTAAATCAAGAACCATCAGTGCCCGCCTTCACCACAATGGGGGCACCTCTTCTCTGAACCAGGTACAATCTTTCCGCACTTGTAACATCTTGTGCGGATGATTGTTCTTCCACGTCTGCATTTTTCTTCCTTTACAGCGGGATTGTTTGACCCATCTTCTACAGTTCTTGTGGGTACTGACGCTGGAAATGCCCTTCTGC
>CBDUVB010000048.1:0-12493 GCA_965370555.1 uncultured bacterium | reverse complement strand
AGTCAGTCTTGACGATGTAAGAAAAAAGAGGTACTATTTCTTACATCACCGGAGGCAAGACGATGCCTAAAAGCATTAGCAGTAGGGTCTTAAGTAAGATCTATGGCATGGGTAGGGGTTGCGCATTCTCTGTAATCGATTTCTCGACCTTCGGCAGCCGTTCAGCCATCGATGTCACACTGCATCGACTTCTCAATAAAGGAACCATCCGAAGGGTCGTTCGTGGCATCTACGACTACCCGCGCCAGAGCGACATGCTGGGAGGCGAGCTGAGCCCAGAGATCGACCAAGTCGCTCGGGCCCTCGCCCGCAAGTTCGGCTGGCGCGTTCAGCCCAGCGGTCCGGCTGCGCTGAATCTGCTCGGCCTGTCGACGCAGGTTCCTTCTCAGATGATGTACCTATCCGATGGACCGAACCGCAGCTACAATATCGGAACCCATACGATTGCGTTCAAGCATACCGCTCTGAAAGAAACGAAGTTCAAAGTGCGCGAAAGCACACTAATTGTTCAAGCCCTGAAGTCCCTAGGCCCACAGCGGATCACGCCAGAAGTGGTTACGAAGATCCGGAGACAGCTTGATCCGAAACTGCATGCGAGAATCCTGAAAGATACGAGGACAGCAACGGGCTGGGTCTATGAGGCGATCCGGAGTAATTGCAGTGAGGAGAGCCAATGGAACGCATAGCTGCTTGGTCCGAAGAAGAACGCCATGATTGGTATCAGAATCCGAGAACGGGTGTCTGCCAGCCTGTCCCATGCCATCGAGAAATCAAACAGCCTCTGGCCAAGCACATCCTCAAGATGCTCAAGGACTGACACAACAAACCCTTGGAGTGCACGCGTCCATAGGCCGCCCGCTTAAGAGCGGTATTCGGCGCAGAAAAACACCAGTCAGTAGGCGAGCTCGCAACCTTGCGACCACAAGCCAGCGCGCTAACCGATTGCACCACACTCCCCCAAGGCACTCGGATTCATCAGCAATTAGTCGCCTCCCGTAGCCAGAAACATCGAAAGTAAAGATCTGAGCCCGAATCTCGCCACTTGAAATCTGGCGGATGGACTGCCATATTACAGAGAAGATGCTGAAAGAGAAGAGGCAGTTTCGGATTATCGTTCTCGGAGCAGGCTTCTCCTGTCCTGCGGGGCAACCATTGGCGCACGAGCTTTTCGAGGAAGTTCGGCAAAGAGCAGCGGACCAGTACGGACGTCGAAATGTTCTTGAATCAGACCTGGACTATTTCATCCAATACAAGCGCCGCTGTCAAGGAATTGCTCTGTCCCGTAGTGACATTGATTATGAGGAATTCTTGGGATTCTTGGATATTGAACATGCCCTAGGCTTCCGGGGAGGCAAAACCATCTCATCAGAGGGCAACCAGACGCAGCTTGTTGTCAAGAAACTCATCGGCCAGATTATCCATGAGGGGATGCCGGGTTCTTCCGCTGAGATCCCACGTCTCTATCTGGAATTTGCGGAAAGGCTCTGCCCCAGCGATTGGATACTCACCTTCAACTACGACACTTTGTTGGAGCTCGCTCTTGATGCGATTGACAAACCCTATAGACTATTTCCGAATCGCTTCGAGTACGCCAAACATGGATACGGGGTTGTCAACAACTTGCGGGATGAGGTGGTGATCATGAAGCTCCATGGTTCCATAGATTGGTTTGACAAAACACCATATGACGAGGCTATGGAAGCTGTAGGTGACCCAGACTACATTCCAAAGTGGTATCTTCATTTCGCGCCTAACAGTCAATACGATATAGCACCATTACTGGAAGGCTCCCAAATGCCAGATGATCCATTGCACAGGATTTATCGATTGCGGGACCTCGATAAATACTACGGTCAATCCTACGTTCCGCAGCCTCCTTTCATCTTGACTCCCTCGGCAAGCAAGGTTCTCTATTTTGAAACGCTAAAACCTCTTTGGTGGGGGATTGGAAGGGCTGGAGGGCTGAACCTTGGCATGGTGATCATCGGATACTCGCTACCGTCGCATGATGAACACGCTCGTCAGGCAATCTATCGACTGACGGACAATTACACGGAATTCGAGCCTGATCTCGAGATCGGTGGTATCAGGAAATCAACGTTGAAACTGGTAGATCTTGCTCATGGCGAACAGGACAAGCAAGCCTATGAAACCCGATACGGCTTTGTTAATTGGCAGAGAGCGAGAACCTGGCTTAATGGGTTTAGCGAGAATGCTCTTGATTTCATCTTCGCGGAAGACCCTATGATCTGAACCTGCTCTTTGACCTTCGAAACCAACGATCTATGAAAGCTGACACCTAGAGGTATTGGAGTCATAGTGATATTGGATAGTGAGGCGGATCTTTGCTTTTGATATTCCCGCTTCTCTCCGTCACATTCCATGTCGGCACTGATAGTGGTCCAGTGCCGCTCGAAATAGCTGTAATCCAATGCGAGTGTTCCTTCGTACTCAGCGCGTAGTAGGGCGAGAATTCATCGCGCATCTATCGCTTGCCCGCACCATGCGATTGAACTAACATGATCTAGTTGAGAGTAAATCCCGCGGGAAGTGATCTATGTCGCAGGTAAGCATGCTTTTGAAACACAAGAGAGAATGGATCGCGAATCGAAAGACTGTGCGGATAGCGATCTTAAGATGAGGGGCTGACATGACCACCGCATCGATAACGCCGCAGGAGTTCGTCGATAAGTGGCGACGCTCTAAACTGAAGGAGCGCTCCGCTTCGCAGGAGCACTTCATCGACCTGTGCCGGATGCTGGATCATCCCACGCCTGTTAAAGCCGATCCCGAAGGCACGACCTTCACCTTCGAGAAAGGGGTCAGCAAGCAATCGGGCGGCCAAGGCTGGGCCGACGTATGGAAGAAGGGATTCTTCGCTTGGGAGTACAAAGGCAAGCACAAGAACCTTGACACTGCATACGATCAGCTCCAACTCTATCGCGATGCGCTGCTGAATCCACCGCTCTTGATCGTGTCCGACATGGAAACGATCGTCATCCACACCAACTTCACCAACACGATCAAGCAGACGTTCACGCTCACGTTCGACGACCTCCTCACACGGGACGGCCTTGCTGTCCTCCGCAACGCGTTCGAGCATCCGGAGCGGCTACGCTCGGAGCAAACGCCAGAGGCTGTCACTAAACGGGCGGCGGTCGAATTCGGCAAACTTGCCGAGTCGCTCCGGAAGGCCGGCCACGACCCGGAGAAGGCGGCCCACTTCTTGATCCGCATCCTATTCTGCCTGTTCGCCGAAGACATCGGCCTGCTGCCCGAGAACCTGTTCACCAAGCTGATTGACAGTACGAAGGACGATCCCAAACGCTTTCACGAGCTGATCGAGCAGCTGTTCGGCCACATGGCAACTGGTGGCTTCTTCGGGTCCGACCGGATTCCCCACTTCAACGGCGGGATCTTCGACTCGGCCGAGGCTTTGCCCCTGAATCGAGACAACCTGGAGATCCTATCACACGGTGCGTGTCTGGATTGGTCGAGCATCGAGCCGTCGATCTTCGGCACACTGTTCGAGCGTGGACTGGACCCCGGCAAACGCGCCCAACTTGGTGCGCATTATACTAGCCGGGACGACATCTTGCTGATCGTCGAGCCAGTGCTCATGAGGCCTCTTCGTCGCCGCTGGGACGCGGTGAGGGAACAGGCCAAAGGGCTTGCGGAACAATGGCGATCCGCAGATAGCACCGGCGGCGCCAAAGCGAGGCTGCGCAGACGTTTGGAGAAGCTGCTGCACGCCTTTGCTGACGAGATCGCTGACACGCGGGTGCTCGATCCTGCTTGTGGCAGCGGCAATTTTCTCTACGTCGCGCTGCGGCAACTGCTCAACCTGGAGAAAGACGTCATCGCCCTGTCCGCAAATCTTGGGCTGGGCATGTTCTTTCCCACCGTCAGTCCAGAACAGCTGTATGGCATCGAGATCAACGAATACGCACACGAGCTAGCCCAGGCCACCATCTGGATCGGCTACATCCAGTGGCTACGCGAGAACGGATTCGGCCAGCCGTCCGAGCCGATCCTGAAAGCGCTCGACAACATCCATCAGATGGACGCTATTCTCGCGTTTGATGAAGAAGGGAACCCCGTTGAGCCCGACTGGCCGGAAGCCGATGTCGTGATCGGGAATCCTCCTTTTCTCGGCACGAAGAAACTTCGTTCAGAACTCGGAGACGCATATGCGGAAGGGCTTTTCGCCCTGTATGGATCGCGTATCCCCAACTTCAGTGACCTTTGTTGTTATTGGTTTGAGAAGGCACGAGCGATGATTGAGGCAAGCACGCTTAAACGCGCCGGGCTCCTTGCAACGCAGGGAATCCGTGGGGGACTGAATCGCGAGGTGCTCAAACGCATCAAGGAGACAGGCGACATCTTTTGGGCGCAGTCCGATCGTGAGTGGATCCTCGATGGTGCTGCCGTTCACGTTTCGATGGTAGGCTTCGATGATGGCGCTGACGCTAGCCGGCTTCTCAACGGAGAAGCAGTTCCTACAATCAATCCAGATTTGAGCACTGCTGCGGATATCACGACCTCCGCCAAACTACCTGAGAATGCGGGACGTGGCTTCATCGCAGACGTCAAGGCCGGAAAGTTCGACATCGATGAGGAAGAAGCCTTGGAGATTCTGATGGCTCCGAACCCGCACGGCGCGCCAAATAGCGACGTTATCCTGCCGTGGATAAACTCCCTTGACGTACTTCGGCGGCCCCAGAACAAGTGGATTATTGATTTCGGCGTCTCTGCGAGTCTTGACGAAGCTGCCATGTATGAGGCTCCTTTCCGGGTGGTCGAGGAGAGAGTGCAGCCGAAACGCGCCCTTGTGAAGCGAAAGAAGTATCGGGAGAACTGGTGGCTACACGCGGAGCCCTGTGGAGAGATGCGTAAGAGCATCTCGGCTGTGTCCCGCTTCCTTGTTACCCCAACAGTGTCCAAACATCGTGTTTTCGCCTGGTGGTCACACCTAACACTGCCGGATCATCAAGTAGTCGCATTTGGTACTGACGACGATTATTTCTTTGGCGTGCTCCATTCCAAGGTCCACGAGCTGTGGGCGCGTCGGCAGGGAACCCAGCTTCGCGAGGTCGAGAGCGGCTTTCGGTACACCCCAACTTCCTGCTTCGATACGTTCCCTTTCCCGTGGCCGCCGGGAGAAGAATCGGCCGACGATCTGCGTGTTCAGGCTATCTCTAAGGCAGCGTGGGAATTGGATTCCCTTCGCAATGGTTGGTTGAATCCTCCTGAGTGGACAACGACGGAATCACTCACCTTCATTGGGACAGTTAGCGGACCATGGGATCGATTCATCAACTCTGGCACAGTGGAGCGCCGAGGGGATATCGAGGTTGGAGTTGTCAACTATCAACGGGCTGTGCCTCGAGACGAGGATTGTGCAAAGAAACTGAAGAAGCGCACCCTCACTAACCTGTACAACCAGCGCCCCACCTGGCTCGACCTCGCTCACAACAAGCTCGACGAAGCCGTCCTCGACGCCTACAATTGGCCCCACGGTCTCACCGATGACGAAATCCTCGAACGCCTCCTTGCTCTCAACCTCGAACGAACTCGGGGAGAGAGCTAATTCAGAGCTGGCCACTTCGATTCAGCCGCCCCATCGCCGTAGAAGCTCCTATAAGGTCCACTGTAGCCGAGGATCTTCAGGAGCACCTGCGAGATTAGCGTGATGCCCTTCAGCCACGAATCGAACTCCTGCCGACCGACTGGGCCAGGATGAGCAGCGTTGTTGCGCGCTTTCACAAACTGCCTGCCCCAGCTGGGATCATGTGGATTCTCCGTTCTGACAAGGTACTTCTCCAGTAGAGATTCCAGCTGTAGCTTGAATGGTCTTCGCAGAAGGTAGCTAGCATGTCCGTCCAGCCGCTGTCTCCACTCCTCAGCGGGCGATTTCTCAGTGGCAGTCCAGAGCGCACCGAACTCCTCAAGTTTCGCCCTCAGGGCTACCTTGAGATCCACGTGCTGCTGGCAATCCTTTTTGGATAGGTACGACTGCTCTTCCTTGTCAAGGAACCCCTTGCACAAGGCCTCGAAGGCCCGTCCGGCAAGAGTGACTGCAGCTGGCGAGAAGAAGCGCTCGATGCTTTCGCACATGCAATCAATGGCTTCCCGCAAGCACTCCTGTTCATCCCGCTCAAGCGCCCAGTAGGCTGGCAGTGCTACCTCCATGAACTCAGACAACGGCTGCCTGGGTATCCTGTTGTCGCCCGCCACAAGCTGGCCGTCCCCCATGACGCTCGCAGGGAAGGCTTTGAGATTCGTGGCAGTCCCATAGCGCACCCTGCGGTAGCTGGCTGGGGGATCCGTTACCTCGAGCGATACCCACAAGGCGCGCCTGGAGAGCGCAAATGAGAGAAGAAGCAGGAAATCATCAACTAGCGAGCACGCCTCTTGCTCATCGAGGACAGCTTCGTCGACTGCTTGCACATCTAGTGTGGCTGTCCACGCGCTGGCTGTCGTCTGCTTGACAATCTCCGCCATCTCGTCGTACCCCGTGAGCTGGCGAAGTCTTAGCCGCACTTGTCTTCTGTTGTAGGTGGTTTCCAGGAGTATAGTATCCCTCCTGAATCCCCCGTCTGGTTGTTTGGTGCTCGCCATGCCACCGAAGAGAAGGTTCGGGCAGAGGAACCGGAACGCAGAGGCGTCTTTAGGCGGCTTGCCTACTATGAGGGACGTACGAGGAAAAAGGTTCAGTGTCATCTTGGTCGGCCGGCCCGCTTCTCTGCTCAGAGTCCGGAGTTCGATCAGGACCTCTTGGATCCGCACTGGAGAACCGTCGTCCGTCTCGCCAGCAAGGGCAAGTCGTTCCTGGTCACTGCGTCTGCCTGGGCCCAGTCGTGCGTGGAATGCTGCGGCTTCGTAGCCACTAGCCTCGAAAGCCACCACAAGGCCATTGCCTCTGTTCAGATCGTGAGAGATCTGGAACGTACCTGTCAAAATGACATCGCCCTCCAGAATCAGCCTCGCCTTCCCTCTGATGTCAGGAATCATCTCATGCTCCTCCTAGGTCGTTCGGCAGCGCTTGGGACTCAAAATCCAAGGGTCCTCTCCTCTCTCTCTCCTCCATCGTATGGAATGGCGACGTGTTATGATACGTGAATTCAACTCGTAAGTGCAACTTTGGTAATAGGTCTAAGAAGCGAGCTGCGGTAGCATCTGCACCGGAATTGGGATCTTTATTCTTGGTGTTCCCTCTTCTCTCCGCTACGTTCCATATCGGCACCGATAGTGGTCCAGTGCCGTTCGAAATAGCTGTAATCCAATGCGAGTGTTCCTTTGTACTCAGCGCGTAGTAGGCAAGCCATGGAATCTTGGTGTTCACTCTCTGCGTGCTCCGCGCCCTCGGCGGTGAAAGCTTCTGCTTCACAAGGAGAAGAGACTGGTAGAATAGCCTGCACTGCTCACTCGAAACGCCAAGCAATAAAATCGGGACAAGGAATGATCCTTGCCCCGCTTTGCACCTTTAAGGTTGTGCGGCCTGTTACGCCTTCACCGGCTTCAGCCAAACGATGGCGATCAGGAAGCCAACTGCGGCGAGGATCATGACGGGAACGAAGACCGGGAGGTAACCGCCGGTCGCGTCGCGGATCATCCCCGAAAGGAATCCACCGAGGAGGGCACCGACCCCGTATGAGGTGAAGATCAAACCGTAGTTCTTTCCGTAATGCTTCGTGCCGAAGAGCGTAGCCGTCGCTGTTGGGGCGATCGCCAGCCAACCACCGAGGTTCAGCCACAGGATGGAGAACGCGACGAAGTACAGCGCGGCGTTACCCTCTCCCCACAGATATAGCGCGGCCGATGCAACGAGGATGAGGACAAACGACAGAGCCGCTGTGTTACGTGGGCTCAGTTTGTCCGTCAGCCAACCGAAGATCGGTCGGCCGATCCCGTTGAAGATCGCGAAGAGCGAGACGGAGACCGCAGCCATGCTCGGGGTCAGTTTCGCCACCTCTTCACCTACCGGAGACGAGATTCCGATTGCCATCAGGCCGGCGAGGCAGCCAATGGTGTATGTTCCCCACAGGGCGTAGAAGGTCTTGGTGCGGACCATCTCGCCACGATCGAGGTCGACCTTCGTCTCACCCTTCGTTGCCTTGGCGCTCCAGCCGTCCGGCTTCCAGTCGTCCTTCGGGGTGCGCAGTGGGAACGACAGCAGCACGAGGATAGCGAGGAAGGCGAACCCAAGGTAGGTGAACGTCTTCATCGGGCCGACGGCATTATTTGCGATCAGCGCGCGCATGATCGGGGCCATGATCAGAGCCGACAGTCCGAAGCCCATCACTGTTGTCCCAACTGCCAGTCCCTTCTTGTCGGGGAACCACTTGGCCGCGACAGCGATCGGGCACCCGTAGAGGATCCCGACCCCGGCACCGCCAATGACACCGTAGAAGAGCGTCAACCAGGTGATATTCGACGCGAACCCTGATAGGATCCACCCGGCGCCGACGAGTACGCCACCGAGGATGCTCGTCCGCTTCGGCCCCCAGGAACCGACCAACCCCCCAGCGAGGGCCATCGCCACGGCGAAGACGGCCAAGAAGACCATGAATGGGAGGCTGCTCTGCGTGGCACTGATCCCCCACAGGTCCTGCAACGGAGTCTTGAAGACGCTGAACGCGTAGATCGCGCCCAGGCATATGTTCATCAACATGCCGACCAGGACGAAGATCCAGCGTCCTTGCTCTGCTTTCATCCCAAAAACCTTGCTATCCGACATACCATCCCTCCCCAAGGAAACGGGGGTGGGTTCATCCCACCCCCATCGCTTACTAGTTGATTTCGTGAAAACCCTGTGCAACCGGAGCGTTCGCGCGTGCGTTATCCTTTGTAGCCGACCATCTCTTTCAGGTGATCGACGCTCTCGGGGTTCTGCAACGTGGTCAGGTCTCCGACCGGTTCGTCGCGGACCAGTGCCTTCAACACGCGGCGCATGATCTTCCCTGAACGGGTCTTCGGCACATCGTCGACAAAGACGATCTCGTCCGGCCGACCTGTAGGACCGATGACCTTGGTGACGGTCCCCAGCAGTTCCTTGCGGATCTCATCCGAGTGTGCGATCCCAGCCTTCAACAGGACGAACGCGACCGGGACTTCACCCTTCAGGTCGTGCGGACGCGAGACGACGGCTACTTCGCTCACCTTGCTGTTCTGAGCGAGCGCGCTCTCCACCTCGGCGGTGGCGAGCCGGTGCCCGGCGACGTTCATCACGTCGTCGACCCGGCCGGTGATACGGATATTTCCCGTCTCATCCTTCCGCGCCCCATCGCTGGTGAAATAGCGCTCCGGGCCGTACTCCGTGAAGTACTGTGCCTTGAACCGCTCCATGTCCCCGTAGATGCCGCGCGTCAAAGCGGGCGGGAAGGGGTTGAAGATGGAGAGATAACCGCCTTCACCCGGCTTGAGCACACTCCCGCCAGTGTCGAGAATATCACCGATCACACCGGGGAACGGACGCCCGGCGACAGTGGGGATGAACGGGCCGATTCCAGGGAGGTTGTTCACCATGTTTGCCCCGGTCTCGGTCTGCCACCACGTGTCGATGATCGGGCAGCGTCCGCCGCCGATCTTGTCGAAGTACCACATCCAGGCGTCGACGTTGATCGGCTCGCCGACCGTTCCGAGGAGCCGGAGAGAGGAGAGGTCGTGCTTTGCCGGCCACTCGTCCCCCCACTTCAAGAACATGCGGATCGCGGTTGGTGCGGTGTAGAGCTGGGTCACCTTGTGCTTCTCGATGATCGCCCACAAACGACCGTAGTCCGGCGCGTCTGGCGAGCCCTCGTACATAAGGCTCGTCACCCCGTTCATCAGCGGCCCATAGTTGATGTAGGTGTGCCCGGTGATCCAACCGACATCAGCAGTACACCAGTAGATGTCCCCCTCGTGTAGATCAAAGTTCCACTTTGCAGTGAGGTAGGATTGGACCGCATATCCACCGGTCGTGTGCATGATCCCCTTCGGCTGACCGGTCGTCCCAGAGGTGTAAAGGAGGAATGCGAGGTCCTCGGAGTCCATCTCTTCTGCCGGACAGTCTTCGGACGCATTCTGCATCAGCTCGTGGTACCATAGGTCGCGTCCGGCGGTCATCGGCGCGCTCCCGTCGAGGCGCTTCACCACGACAACCTTCTCCACCGGCGAGTTCTCCACGCCGACGTCGGCGTTCTTCTTCAGGTCGATCGCCTTCCCACGGCGGTAGTAGCCGTCGGCGGTGATCACGACCTTGGCGTTGGCGTCGACCATGCGATCACGGAGGGAATCCGGGGAGAACGCGGAGAAGACGACGCTGTGCGGGGCACCGATACGGGCACAGGCCTGCATGGCGACGACCGCCTCGGGAATCATCGGCATGTAGATCCCAACGGGGTCGCCCTTCTTCACGCCGAGTTCCTTGAGGACGTTGGCAAACTTGGAGACGAGCCGGTGCAGCTCGGTGTACGTCAGCTTAACCGCTTCTTCTTCCGTCGGTTCCGGCTCCCAGATGAGGGCGATCCGATCTCCGTTCCCCGCCTCGATGTGGCGGTCAAGGGAGTTATAGGAGAGGTTGATCTTCCCTCCAATGAACCACTTGTAGTTTTCGGGGGCGAACTCGTAGGTCTTGTCCCAATGCTTGAACCAGTGGAGTTCCTCGGCGTGTTTCGCCCAGAACCCCTCGGGATCGGCCTTTGCCTCGGCGTAGATCGACTCATCCCCCACCCACGCCTGCTCCTTCATGGCCTCAGTTGGCCAGAAGACATTCTCCTTCTCCGGGTCTTTCTTAACCCATTTGATCGGTTCCGACACGGTCAAACCTCCTAAACTCACAATCGTAGATTTACGAAATACTAGCCAAAGAGCGTGTTATCTGCAAAGCACAACATACTCGACCTTGTCTCTTGCAATACACCCAGCGAGCTTATTGTTTCAAACAGCAAAAAACCAAAGAGAGGGAAATAGCCGATCTACGAGTCGATCCTCTCTTAGTTGCCCAGATCGATCGCGAGGTGGATCCAGGAGCGGTCCTTCCGAAATCCGGCCGTGAGGGCGAGATCGGCGAGGCCTTCCTCGTCGGAGGGGAGGGGGAGATGAACCTCCTCTTTCTTCAATCGGGAGAGCCACTTGCACCCCTCCGCGAGGCAGGGGAGGAACGCGTCCTCTCTTCCTGGGATAAGAAGCCGTGGGCGGATCTCTCCGATCCTCTGGCAAGGCTGGGTGATGAGAGTACACGAGAGGACTCCTCTTGTCCCGTCGACGGCGGTGATCCGAGTGGCGCGAAACCCGATCACTCTTTGCAGGAAGCGGATATCGTAAGGATGATCTGTCGGCTCACGCTTACGTGAGTACTCGATACGCACCCCCGGAGAGGAGACGATCTCCGCGGGGAGCGAGCGCCGGTAGAGATCGATCTTCGCGTAAGGAATGAAACCCGCCTTCTTCGCGAGGTGTTGTGCCACCTCGTCGATCGCCCCTACCCGGGCTGATCGATGCCCGTGTGCCTTGAGACGCACGAGTGCCTCTTCGATCAGACGGAGAGCGACCCTCTGTCCGCGAAAGTCGGGGAGGACGTAGATCCCAATGAGCGATGGGCTCTGGTGCCCGATAACCTGCAGGGAACCGACCACGCGACCCTCCGATTTGGCGATCAGTATGAACGCTTCGTGCCCGGTCAGACGTCTGAACGCACGCAAAGGGAGTCCGTTTCCGAGAAGAATGAGAGAGAGGAGACGTTCCAGATCGGCAAAATCGGTTCCACGATCGGAGATCTCCTCCTCAAACCCTGTGCGGAGGAGGTGCATGAACGAATGTATCTCGCGTCGTGTTAAGGGTTCGATCGTAATCGTCATGAGGTTCTCAAGTCTATCGGCTCGATCTCAGATGGGCAACCATCCCCTTGGAAGCGAGCAAGGAGCGTGGTATCCTAGAAGTGAAACGAAAAGGAGCCTCATGCCAACAAAGAAAAACTCAACGAACCTCGTATGGATCGATCTTGAGACCACGGGATTGGACCTGGAAAACAAGGTGATTTTGGAGATCGCGACGATCATTACCGATAAGGATCTGAACATCATCGCCGAAGGGCCGGATCTAGTGATCCATCAACCGAAGGAGATCCTCGCCACGATGGATGAATGGTGCACAAAACAGCACCGAACCTCCGGATTGATCGAGGAAGTTCGCCGTTCGACCGTCTCGCTTTCGCAGGCGGAGGTGGAGACGCTGGCCTTCGTTACTTCCCATTGTCCTCCGCGTTCCTGCCCGCTCTGTGGCAACTCGATCTGTTTCGATCGTCGCTTCATTATCCGTTACATGCCGAAACTCAATGCGCTACTGAGCTATCGCAACGTCGATGTGAGTACAGTAAAGGAACTCGTCAATCGCTGGTATCCCGGGATGTCTGCAGAGGTGGGAACCAGCAAAACCTCAAAACACCGCGCATTAAGCGATATCAAGGAATCGATCGAGGAGTTGCGCTACTACAAGAAGACCGTCTTCAAAG
>CBDUVB010000047.1:0-13181 GCA_965370555.1 uncultured bacterium | reverse complement strand
TCACTCCGATAAAGGAGGAGGACCAGATGAGCGCCGTGATAACAGCTTCTATCACTGGCAACAAGTGGCTCTGCCGAACTGCGATGAGAAGATCTCTGGGCTTCGTCATGGGAAGACCATAATACCCGAAAGCGTGGTCGTTTCCTCAGAGCGAGAGAGGTTAAATCGCGGAAAGGATCTAAAAAAGAGCCTTTATGTTGCACTCGTTGCCCTGAGCCAGTATTCTATTTGCGAAAATATCCTGTTGAAAAAGAGCCGCGTACTCCACATGGGAGATCTAAGAGCAGAGCAGGTTGGTATCATTTCGGTGAGAGGGTTCTTCAAGCGATATATACTGAAGTGGGTGAAGCGAGCGACACGCCTTGCTCGTAAGCACGGGCTCGACCCGCGGGTCTTCATATTCCTCGCGCTATTGGGGTACCTGTTCAAGGGGCTCTACTTCCTTCCCTGGTTGAAAGGAAGGAACGTCGACCTCGGACTCCTAATCTCTCTCCGGATCGTCGGACTTATCGGGCCGTTCTACATCCTGTTTAAGGGAAGGAGGATCGCTGCGGTTCTCAATCTCTCCCTTGCCGCAACCTGGTCCTTCAACACCGCCTGGCACGTCTGCCACTTCGTCTATCTCTAACACCGGTTGATCAAGATGTGCGGGCCGGTATAATCCTGTCTGTACGTAATCCGGGGGTGTAGCTCTAACTGGGAGAGCGCCCGCCTTGCACGCGGGAGGCTGGCGGTTCGAATCCGCTCACCTCCACCAGAACTAGCTGGAACACTCTTCCTGTCAGGCTTTCATCACACTCCCTGCAACAGACCCGTGGTTCATGAATGGAGAACCAAGGTAGGGTCAAGGAGGACTAGACTTGCTCTAGGACTTCACCTGATGATGGGGCTGGTTGGACTCCTCTCTGCTCTCTGAAGAAGCTGCACTTGGAGCGAGACGCTGCGTTCTGCTAAGCTGGCAGGGGCCGCGGTGGGAAAGTTGTACCACCACCCGAAGGGTTAAGAGCTAGCGGGTGAAGAGTGGTAAGATCGCCTCAAGAGGAGAGAGGTGATCGAAGTGGGTAGCAAAGGGAAGAGGTACTCGCCCACATTTCAGTTTCAGGTAGTGCTGGAGGTACTGAAAGGGGATCGGGAGGCAACGGAGATTGCGCGAGCGTACAACATTCATCCGGTAACCTTGTCTCGCTGGAAGCAGGAGTTCCTGGAGAAGGGAGCGAAGGAGAACACGTACATGGAGTCGTTCAACGGGCACTTCAAAGGCGAGAGTGGAAGTCTGTTCGGAGATGCGAGGAACATATGGGAGTTGAGAAGAGCGATTGCTGATCAGATCGAGTACTACAATGTGACGAGGAGACATTCCGCGTTGGGATACGTGTCGCCATGGGCGTATGTCAAACAAGAGGTGACCTTGCCAGAACCAACACTTGACTTAGCACAAATTAGCTCCTAGACTGGTGCAGAATTTCCACCGCCTGTTCGCATGGCAACATAGGCAGGGGTTGACGTTTCACAAGCAGAGGAGGCACGTCCATGGATGAGCACGTTGGGGCTAGTGGGAAGGCGGTAAGAGACGTGGGACTTGAAGAACAAGTGCTGAACGGATTCGACACGCTGCAAGAGCTGCTCGGATCGCTCGGCAAGGGATATCAGAAACTCAGATTCTCTGGAACACTCGTTGTTGTCGGAGCTGCCATCATACTCTTCACCATGCTCGTCGCCTTCCAGACGGACGCGAGTGGGAGTGGGGCCCTCTTTCTGAATGTTGACCGAGGGGAACAGATCCTCTTTACCATTGTGGGGGTTGTGCTCATCGCGATTGGCGGTAGCTTCCTGGGGCTACGGAATCACTACAAGCATCGTCTGGACATGCTGAAGTATGATACGGAAGTCCGGCGTGTGGAGTTCGATCAGGAGAGACTGCTGGCGGGCATGCGCGCACGATTGTCGAATCCAGAGCCCAGAAGGGGTGAGTACGGGGATATCGATGGCTGACAGAGACGAGCAGATCGAGAGGATTGAGGAGCACTTGGCGGAGTTGCGACTATCTGCCGATTTCATCGATTCGAACACGACTCAAAGCCTGTCAGAGACGCGTGAAGCCGGTCGCGAGATTGCCAATGCTATTAACAGCTTCGGCAACGCGCTTCTGCCAAGTTTGCTTGCCGGCGGACTCATGGGCGGCCTGATAACGAGCCGTGGGGAAGCAGAGGCCAAGGTCCTCGACTTCATACTGGAAATGCTGAAGGAGCTGAAGCAGAAGTCGAGCATGATCAGATCTGTCGTCCAGATTCAGAAGCGTCATTCGCCCCTGACCGTCAGTGTCATCTTGGAGCGAGCCGCCGTTCGGGGAGCAACCCTACAAGATCGCAAGGACATCATCAACGAGCTCATCGCCGAGGAGATACTGATTGAATCAGAGCATGAAGAGACGATCACGCTGTCGATCGATCCAGAGAGTCCCGCTCTGAAGTCTTTTCGGGAGAAGGAGAAGGGGTTCTATGATGCTCTCGCGAAGATCAAGTGATACCAACTAGCTGAGTACCCCCAGCTCTCCTGTGCACGTATCAGCCTGGGTCCCAATGACACCGTTGCTGCAAACCCGGCGTGTAGCTCGAAGGCTGTACGCACAGAATCTGCGCGCATCTGCGTTCCCCCACGTAGAGTCTGTAGATCAGAAGCTGATCCCGTCAGGCGAGTTGGCCGGGGGGCAACTAAGGATAACGCCAGCCTCGCCCTGCCGAGGCGAATAGCCTCTCGATTTCAAAGGGACTCAGCTATCTGGCAGTCCCAAGTGTGGCGACTGAGGAGTACCCAAGAGGACCCGCAGCGGCCACCGTGCCTGAGGTAAGTAAATCGGGCCAGGTGGCGAGTTGAATGATCGCCCTTGGTGAGGTTCTCCAATCGCACACATCGGCTCTCCCGCTCACGAGATGGCTGCGAAGACCCGAACACGTGGAAGGACCTGTAGAAGGTGATTTCAAGCCCAGGAACAGGTCAGAACGAAGGTTCTCCAATCGTTCACCCAGACTCCACCACAACAGAGTTGAATGGCCCTGCCCAATTGACTTTTCGTTGCTTCTCACCAACAGACCCCAGGTGCAGGTATGGAGAACGGCGTTTCATCCTGGCGGGTAGTCCTGCAAGTAGCTTGACGAATTCCCGGGTCGTAACTATTCTCAGTCTGAGACGAATGGGGAAATCCTCACGCTTTCCACGGAAGACTTGTGGCGACTTGGCCCTGCGGAGGCAGTGCAGGCTTTTCGTGAACTTCTGTGAGCTAAAGCTACAGCGCTTTCGATTACGAAGAACCTCAGTGATGTGCCTGTCTCGGTATCTGCGCGTATGTTGCATTACAAGACACGACCTCGTGTATGGGATTGATCCCATAGGTTCCAGACTAGGAGATTCGCAAAATCGCAACGGAAGAAGGCTTTTGTTGCGAGACCTATCCAACTTTTCTTGTCATGTTTGTTACCCCGGAAGACGAGCAACACATAGCAGGACTTGACACACTGTTGGTGAACAGGAAAGTCTTCTGTCCGCGAGCATAAGGACTTGACGCGGTAGCAGCGGGGGATTACCCTTACCTAGAATGTCCTTTCATGTGAGGAGGCGGAATGTCGGATCTGTGTTGGGATATCAGTGGACCCGGTATTCAACGGGTGATTCAAGAAGCTGTTAAGGAGCGGAAGAACACCATGTTCGTGTATGAAGCAGACTCGACTGGACAACTCCTTCGAGTTGGGTACAGCTATATTGATGCAGGTTCGAGGCTGCCCAATTTGTCTAATGTCACTTGGCTTGACCCTGACAAGGTGCAGTTTCGTAAGGTCCCAACTTGCAGAACAGCAATGCATGCGAAACTGGACGTCGCGTTCACAAAGCCAGACGGGACCGAGGTCTACACACTCATTCACTCACTATCACACCAGTATGCCGGAGTACGCCTTCGTTCTTTGCTGCGCAAACATGGAGCAGGGAATACGAGTTTTGTGATTCAAGTGGAGATTAAGATGACCGAGACGGCCGGATGGAAGGAAGCGATCCGGTACGACTGCGCTCGTAACATAATGCATCGCGACATGATTCCCAAAGACGGGAAACCGTATAGAATTCCCCTTGAGACCCAAGAAGGCAAAGCGGCCATCAAACAGGCGTTTACTGAACTGAAAGCGAGTTGTAGTGCCTGGCTCAGTGAACTTGGCTATCTGCCGACTTCATTCTTCCAAGACGATGCCGAAATCAAGCGAAGCATTGACATCGCGGAGCGCAAGTTGCTGCAACTCTGGGAAGACCCAAGAGATATGCCGAAGGAAACCTCTCACTTTATCCAGTTCAAGAACGCGCCTGACGTGCTTGAACGAATTGAGTTGCCTAACAGCTCGCAGCTCCAAAGCAGCTCTCAATCCGCTTAGTCGTTCAGGGGCTCTAGGTCTGAGCTGTGTCACCCCGGCACTCCCGTGTATACTGATCTGTAATTAGAGGTGGTCGCTGATGAACGTGCTGGAAGCACCAAAGGATCCCAAGGACCTGGCTCTCCTGATGCGGCTCAAACAGTACGCTTCAGGAGAAGTCTCCTGGGATGACAGTGGTATTGGGCCACGAGCTAGGGAGGCGTGTGATCGCCTATACACGGACACTCTTCGCCTTGTTCGGGACGGTTTCGCACCACTTCTTGATCGCATCAACACTGCCGGGTTTTCGACTTTCACGATGCATGATCATCGTCATTCCCTCAAAGTTGCCCACCTCATGTGGCACATCCTTTCTCCCGAGAGACGCGAGCGACTCTCACCACCGGAAATCGCGATGCTAGTGGATGCAGCTTTCCTTCATGATCTTGGCATGCTCATATCGCAAGCAGATCGGGAAGCACTACTCTCTGATACGTCAGATCTATGGGGCTTCCTAGGCATTGATCCAGAACTGAAAAGGAGGTTGGACACGCTGAGGGAGCAGTGTTCATCTGCCACACCTCCAGAAGAGCAAAGCAATACAGCCCACAGCCGTCTGCATCAAGCAGAGGAATTCCTCTTGGCACACTATGTTCGCAGGCTACATGCGGAAAGGGGACGCTATGAGGCGGTCATTAAGCAGCTCCGCGATGCCCACCGCTCTGACGCTGCGAAAGCCCCAGACGTGGACCAATGTATGTCGTTCATGGGAGACTCGTTCTTGGCCCCGGTTGTCGAGATCTGTGTTAGCCACAACGAGAGCGCGGGTTCGTTGATCAGACCTGACCCAAAAGCACCTAACAAGGCACGATTCCCTGAGGATAGCTTCTTTGGGATTTGCCACTGTGACCAGCATCTTATAGCAGCAGCTCTACGAATGGCTGATATCCTGGACTTCGACCGCGAGAGAACTCCCTTCATTCTGCACCACTACCTGTTACCAACTCACATCTCACTGAACGACGAAAGGGGCATCTTGGAATGGCAAAAGCACATGCACATTTCGCACTGGCATATCGGTACTGATGCGATTGTCTACCACGGTCACTGTCATAGCCATCTGATCCACCATGCGATTGTTACCTTCGCTCAGGTGATCGAGGACGAAATCACAGAGACCTTGGCTACATTTGAGACTACCGATGCTTTTGCCCTGCCATCGTGTGTCCAAACCCAGATCGAATCGCACGGCTACACGTACGTCCCATATACGTTCAAGTTGGATGAGGAAACGGTCTATTCTTTACTGATGGGGCACCAAATCTACAAGGAACCTCTTGCTTCGCTACGGGAGCTCATACAGAATGCTGTCGATGCCTGCTGCCTTAGGGATTCGCTGACGAGAGCTCACGACCTACCCGTTGAGCCAGCGTCAATCGGACGAATCACAATTACATACGAGCCATTTCGCGACGAAACGTCGCCTCCGAAGCTTATTGTTGAGGACAAGGGTACTGGCATGGACGCTCGAATCCTGCGCGAGTACTTCCTAAGGGTCGGAAGATCTTTCTACACTTCCCCCGAGTTCTCTTGTCTGCGCGTAGAGCTTGATCGCCATGGAGTAGATTTCTCTCCTATCTCCGAGTTCGGGATCGGATTCCTGTCGGTGTTCATGATTGCAGATCAAGTAACTGTCGAGACGGCCATGTGGGAGGCTCCTCCGGGAGACGACACCTGCAAGAGGACACTGACGATAGATGGACCTACTCGCTTAATCCGTTGGGTGGAAGAGGAGAACGCCGGAGTCGATCGTTTCAGCGGAACAAGAATTACTCTCCTTCTCCGGAGTTCTCAGTCCCGTGGCAGCGGCAGTCCGCCTAAGTGGGAGGAGGTCCAGGCTTTCGTCAAGGCCACGTGCGAGGCATTGCCGTACACGATTCAGCTGCGGCTGGAAACAGCAGACGAAATGTCGGTACTTGAGGTGAATCCCGCCCCCGAGCCCAAAGCCCCCAATGGATATCTCTCGTACATAATTCCGCTGGAGAACGAGCAGTTCGGTTTCAAAGGTAGTGCCGTGATCTTCGATGATCGTGCGGCACGCAAGAAGAGACGTGACCGGATGCGTCAAGGTTTCATGGACAAAGAGCGCCCGGTCCGACACTCGTCTCTGCTCCGCGGAGGTTTCCGGATTGGTGAAGTCCGCGGTCTACCCTCTTCGTCGATAGCCCAGCTCCATCTGACTTGGGAGACCAGCGCGACAAAGAGGTATCCCACCACAGACCTGCCACGCACCTCGTTGGTAGATGATAAATCCCTAGAGGCGGCAGTCGAAGAGTGCTGGATTAGACATTCTCTCGAGCACCGCAGGGATATTCCTCAGGAGATTCTGGAGATCATCGGGGGATCATTAGTGCGATCAGGAGCAGACCGTCCATGGCTTCAGGAATACAGCGGCCAGGATCTTTACGAGACAGTGCGGCCTGCATGGGTGTCCAATGAATGGAGAGACAAAGACCATCTCCGAGCATGGGAAGCTGGCGAGGGAAGTGGTATATGGGTCTGGAGCTCTGAGCCACCCAAGGTCGCGAGTTACTCTCACCCGCTCTGCGTTGAACTGCTCCACTTGGTTCTTCCGCTGATTTCCGAGATCACTGTCCAGCAAAGCGATCTCTGGTATGAATTAGAGGAGTACGCAGACGATTCGGATCACTCTGCGGATGAGTTCGTTAGCCTAAGGGTTGCTCCACCTATACCTACCTGGCGCCAAGTCCTTCGGGAAACAAATGCTGGCACACTTCCGCAAATGGATAGTTGGCTATTTGGAATGTACGATGAGGACTACGAGGACGCTCTTTTCGCGATGGCCTTCGTTCAGGTCGGACCTACAACTGTTCCAATCTTCAATGCTCACTTCCGCGAGCAACTGTCCGAGTACAGCGCGCGCCAGCTTATCACCGTAGGGCACGCTCTTCATGCCCTGTGCGAGATGCGCGCTGACGCCTACTATACGCCTGCGCTGAGCAAACCAGTTCTGGCTCTGCTGCGCAGGATCGTGGACTCGACAGGGGAATCCCTCCGAGTAGTCTATCGCCGGACTTGGTGGGAGTTGTCGTCGTTTAGGGTACTCAGTTGATTGAGGCTTTCGGTGAAGACGGGGGGACGCAAACTCTAATTCGCAAAGTGTCCGGTCTTTAGGAACGCGCCCTAAGTTAAGTCTTTGTTCCTCGATTCCCCCTCCCGGGGTACTCATGGCAATCGTACTAAGAACCTCCGAACGAAAGTTCTAGATATGGGGGCCTTTGGTGTAAAGAGTCTCAAAGCCCCTTTCAATCTTGCATTGCAGGACTTATCCCCCTGAAACTGGTGTTGCGAAACGATCAATCAATCGTCGCTTCCTGTGTACAGTAATAATGAGGTGCGTTGCGTTCGAGGCAACTCATGAATCTACAGTCATTTGAACTCTTTGTTCACTTATGCTATAGTGCTTTAGAGCTAGACGGCGTGTTCAACGAGGGCTGAGTAACCTAAGTGCACATCTTATGGAGGTCCATTTGGCAGACCTAGTCAAGGTCCTTGCAATAGATGGTGGTGGAATCCGAGGCATTGTCCCAGCCATGGTTCTGACGGAGATTGAACGTGTCACTGGCAAATCAATCGCGCTCCTCTTCGATCTTATCGTTGGGACTTCTACGGGTGCGGTCATTGCCCTGGGCCTAACAATGACGGATGTGAATGGATCTCCACGGTACACAGCGGAGAACCTGGTCAAGCTCTATGAGGTCCACGGGAAGAGAATCTTCTCACGTTCATTGCTGAGGACAATCATCCACATCAACAGAGCTTTCGGAGCGAAGTACTCATCAAGAGGATTGGAGAGTGTGCTAAGAGACTATTTCGGTGCAGCGCGTCTAAAGGACGCGCTAGCAGACGTCCTCATACCGAGCTACGAGATCAAAGAAAGGAACCCTCTTCTCTTCAGCAGTCGTCAGGCAAGGATGGACCCAGCGCGTGACTTCTCGCTGGTCGAAGTCGCGCGAGCTACCACAGCGGCACCAACGTATTTCGCTCCTGCAAGGATCAGGAAGAGTAGATCTGGCGGATTCCACTTCCTAGTAGACGGCGGAGTCTACGCAAACAACCCCGCGATGTGTGCGTTTGCAGAAGCCAGATTCTTGTACCCTGACAAGGAGGTCCTTCTCGTCTCCCTGGGGACTGGCGATTTCCGCGAGAGCTTGCCGTACACGACGCTTGGCCGTTGGGGTCTCGCTGGATGGGCACGATCGATTCTGGGGGTGGTGTTTGATGGAGTCAGCTGGGTAGTCGACGATCAGCTCGGGAAGATTGCTGGACGAAACCGCTACTATCGGTTCCAGTATGAGCTGAGTAGAGGCTGGCGGGCACTTGACAACGCGTCTCCAGCAAACATCCGTGTTCTGAAGCAGAGAGCACGGCGACTGATTCAATCCGAGAAGAGGGACATCAAGACGTTGTGTCTCCAACTGTAGCACCTGGAAAGTGGTCCGTGATTCCTCTCGGAACATCCCCGAAAACCTGCAGATCGGGGCAGACACCTCGGGAGTGGGTATAAGATGCTCTTCAAACCTGCGACGTCCAGCCAGGTCCTTTGGTAGAGCTTCGAGAGGGCTGAGGAACGTTGGGGTACGAACGATTCGTGGAGGATCTGTCTCTCGTATCCGCTGGTCGGGGCAGGAGAATCTTGCTGCTGTTTCGATATGCGCCGAGTGCGTCGCCTTTCCGCTTCACACGGCGTGGAGCGTCCAGAGGGGGTGACCTATTCTCCTCTGGAATCCTCAGCCAGCGTGCCCCCACGGAAGGCAGGACACGCGTGTTTACAAGCGAGACTCGCATCCCACCATGTAGTCTCTCTCGAATCAGTACCAGGGCACTTCCAAAGGCTATCCAGTCCGTCGAGGCCTATCCTCTTCTGACGTACTGCATCGATTCTCTCTAGGCCGAAGTTCCCCGCGATTTTGGGTCTGAAATCGATAGTTAATGCAAATGAAATCGCGCATTGAGGGGGAGAGAGCTCCCTATTTTGTAGGCATGTAGGATCTGTTGTTTTGCTTGACATCGACCCTGAATACGTAGCATACTTACTCTTGCTGGGATGCGGCTACAAGGCGCTCTCAACCTACAGAATCCGGGTGTAGACATAACGCTGCACTCCGAGTGTCGGAAAACCTCGCAATCCAACAGAGGCTCCGCTATTTCTGTCTCAGAAACTTCGGTCTAGGCCACCACAAGCTAATACACAACCGCTCAGACAGGCAAGCGAAGTGCAGAATCCCACTGGGCTTCGTAACAATTAGGTGTTTCTAGGTTCTTCGCATGCGCTGAACTAGTTGTGTCTATACTGCAACATGAATCTCCGGTGCAAGTATCGCCCCAAGAGCTGACCATCGACTGACGCACGCAAGCCCTGCTCATCCGCACGTTCACACAGGCCACTGCTCGTAAGGATGTGCTTGACAGCATCAAAGACGGATCGCTGTTTTCGTTCGTCGAACTTTTCGGAATGCGTATCCAGTATGCCTGTCGGATAAGCAAAGGCCAGTCCCGCCATTTCGATGGTGTCCTCATTCTCATCCCGGCTACCGAGGAGGAGAAGAGTTTGGAAAGACGCTGCGTAGACGCTGGACAACTCGTTGTCCGTCTCAATGTCGAATCTCTCGGACAAGTCAAGCAGGCTGCGCACAGCGCCCATCACCACTTTATAGAGAAACTCAACGTAGATCCTCACATACCACGCCTCCGCGACCCCCGGAGCCCAGCTGTGCGCTAGTGCCGAACGAGCATCATATGCGTCCTTCAGGATCTCGACCACGGCGATTCCTGCCGGATAGTGCCCGTGATCTCTGAACAAGGTCTGCAGCTTCTGTATCCTCTGTTCAAGCTCTTCGCACAGAATAGAAACCTCTTCGACGCTCGAAAGCGAGAGAAGCATGCCACGAAGCGAGAACCACAGGGTGTTCCTGGCTTTTCCCTCTTTGTCATACGTGGTCAGATGCTCAAGAGCGCAGACTAGTCGTAGAAACCGATTCATTAGCTTGTGCTCCTTGCCCGCCTGGTTCGTGAGGAAATACGCACCAAGGATTCGCTCACTGAGCTGACAAAGCCTATGCCCTTTGACATACCGTTCCTTTGCTCGGACAATCAGGAGGTTGATTTTATCCTCTACTGCTCGTTCGAGCCTGGATGCATCAAACACTATGGGCTCGACAGGCACAAGCCCCTTCATCTCCCAGACTTGAGAAGCCGCATCTTCGCCATCCAGAGGCCTAACGTACACAAACTGCTCGGCTATCTCGACTGCTGGAGGCTCCACTTTGGAGTCCCAGGTCTCTCGGAGTGTCGTTCTGAGAGAAGAAAGGGCAAGATCAGCTTGTCTTGCTCCGATTATTGCGGCGTGCTGAGAGTCTTTCGGGAGTGCAAGAACCACCGTGGTGACAAACAGTTTCTGCCCCTCCCGAAGTAGGTAGGTATGGACTCCTCGTGCGGATTCTTCTTCCACTTGACTCACTAGAGACTCTGGCGGGTCTGTTGTGAGTGTACAACCGTGCAGGTTCACCGAGTTATCAGACCACCCGGAAAGGTCAATGCACTCTGGGTTGCGAATCGGCAGAACGACTTCCCAATTATCGAGATTATCGAGGTCACTACTGCTGCGCAGCTGCTCGAACTCGCTGATCGCCCAGTTGTCGTCCCGGCGCCCGCGGATTAGGAGCCTCTTGATGCGCTCCATGTCAGATCGCACAAACTCCTCGGACACCCACAATTCAAGATTTTTGCAAACCGAAAAGAACAACTGCGTCGCAAGCAGGTGGCTAGCCCTTCTCTCCGATCTAAGGATGCTGAGTATCTTCTCCCATGTCGATGGTGGGAGCGAGCTGCGAGGGCTACTGCACATGGGGATGTCTCTTCAACATCCATCTGACGCGGAGGACAGATCCCGCAGGCATTTCCTTTTCATTCCACACGTATTCCAGGGAGTGAAACCCCTCGTCCCCGACACCCTTTGTGTCTATGTACCCAATGTCGTTCTGACAAGGGCCAAATCGCTCAAGCATCGGACCTACCTTGAACGGCCAATCATGCCCCAAAGTGGGACGCATAAAGCACACTGCATAGAGGATGCGTCGGTAGTTGTGTGCGCATATGAACACCGTGGCATCATTGCAGACACTGAATAGGTTCTCGCTACACCATGCAATAGCATAGCTGATTAGCCCCCTTCTGTCTGACGTGCCATTCTTGGCTGGCGTAACTTTCACAAGCACACTCTTCTTATTGCCTTCATCCTCTCCGCCCGGCGCGGCTACCCAATCGACTGTCGGTGCGGGGAATCCATATGGAAGCGCAACAAGGGCTTCTTGCGGTTGCTTGAAGAGAGCCTTGATGCTCTTGACGCGCATCTTGTCAAGCTTCCTCTCAAACTCTTTCTTCGACTGAGCTCTCGGAGCAAGTCTCAAGCTGACAGAGTGCTTGAAGAGGTAGTCATCGCCTGTCCTCACACCCTCAGCTTCATCGAGAGAGATGTCGAATCTCATCTCGACCATACCATACCCGTTGGGCCACACATACACCCTTTTTTCGACACTGTCGTAGTTTAGAGCAGATCTGCGCGTTTCCAGAAGCTGGTAGGTTTGCAGGTTCGAACGCAACTTCTTCTTGATCTCGACGAACTGCTCTACGACCTTCCCCAGTGCAGCTTCAAGCGCGTACGAAGTGAAACGGATGATCCTCCTACTCCTCAGCTTTCGACTTCCGTGCAGTTCTATTGGCAGATCTACATCTTCCTCCACAAGAAGCACCACTTCTCTCTTGCTTGGGCGAGAGTACTTGGGCTTGACAGCCGAAATTGGATTAGGCTTGTGCTTCCCGTCAGAGTCTCGGATCTCTCCACCCGTACTTATGATTGGCATGCACACAGGGTACGGAATTCTGTCGAAGTACTCACCTGCTGTATGAGGTTCGCACTCAAGAGCCTCTTCGATTTTCCTACACTCTCTGAAGGTGGGGTCAAAGCCTAGGGGGCGAAGAACCGATCGAAGTACACGTTTGATATCGGGATGGAGCCCCACCTTACAGGGACACAAAACAGGAATGCGGAGTTCACGGAAGCTTGGCATAGGGACAGTTATGGTACTACCTTACGGTCAACCAGACGCTTCACCATAGTTTCTCATTGATGCGCCCCCTTTATTCATGTAATGTGCAAGCATCTAGCTAAGGTACGTGGCTCACACATTACTACTATACTCATAATCCAGTTGCAGGTCAAGTCGCCGGTGTCCTCGTGAACTAGGCCAAGTGCGGCTGTTCCTTTGTCAAGCCGCAGGGTATTGGCGGCAGGTCCTCATTCTCGGTGTACTCACCGCAACTGAATCGAGAACCGCCGGTGAAAAGTTCTCGGTATGGTGGGGAGTCAGGCGTGCCTGGAAGGACTCGAACCAACCGCCCTATGATTGCGTCAGGAGTGTGTCCTCAGGCCGAGCAGATACCTCACT
Source organism: uncultured bacterium (assembly GCA_965370555.1). Lineage (GTDB taxonomy): Bacteria > Bipolaricaulota > Bipolaricaulia > UBA7950 > UBA9294 > JAJOKK01. The sequence goes on along the minus strand of CBDUVB010000047.1, from coordinate 259 downwards.
ATGAACACGCGAACAGGAAGGTTCTTCCCACAGCTCATAATGGAATCCAGTCTCGAGTTCTCCAATCGTTCACCCAAACTCCACCACCTTCTTCCCTCTCCCGTGTATGTTGCTCTTTCCACTGGATCAACAAGCAAGAACCCTGTGACAATGCTTAATGATGCTTGCTAGAGAAATGGCCGCCGGATATCCTTGCGCACAATTCGAATAAAGAAATCCCTTGAAATTGACTATCCCCGTAGCAAGACTACGGGGTATT
>CBDUVB010000046.1:0-13730 GCA_965370555.1 uncultured bacterium | reverse complement strand
TACGTACCGTTCTGTTGGGAGGGGGTGGCCCACGGGCCACCTCCTACCAGATTTTTGGTGTTCCTGCCTTTCAATGACCCGCAGCTTGCTGCGGGGTTCTTTGCTCTTCGTGCCCTTCGTGCTCTTCGTGGTGAATTCCCTTCGGCATCCGTTCTGCGCGAACCGAAATTGGAAGTAGGGGCAGTTCGCGAACCGCCCCTACACTCGAAACGAGAAGGAAGCAATAAAACCGCTATAGTCGGGCGAGGAGGGGAAGCTTATGGGGGGTGTTCAGGTTGATGAATGAGGAGAGATCGGAGTCGAACACTCTTATCTCTTCCTCCGGTACGGTACGAAGGCGAAGATACTCGTAGATCCTTGTCACTTTGAGTTCGTTACGTTTTAGAGCAGTCGCAATGACTGGGATAGCGCTCTTCCGATATACAGCGCAGAGCGGCTCGTAATACCCACGCACAACGGGAACGACCACGTCAGCATCGAAAGCACGCGAGAGAAGTTCTTCCACAAGTCTCGATCGTACGAACGGCATATCACAGGCGAGGACGAAACATAGGTCGGTCTGAGCAGCTGCAAGGCCGCTGTAGATCCCGACTAGCGGACTTCGTGTCGGATGAAGGTCCTCTACCATGCGAAGCTCGGGCAATTCATGAGAGAGCTTCCGGCCAACAAGGAGTGTCTCCGAAAAGATGGGGGAGAGGCGCTCATGGAGGTGGTCGATCATTGTGCCGCGGGAGGTGGGAAGGAGGTGCTTCGGTTGTCCCATCCGCTTTGACTCGCCACCGGCAAGGAGAATCAAGGTCGCCTTCTCTCTCATCTGTGTTCAACCCTCCACGAATTGGCGTATATATTCAACCGTTCCCCACGAACGAACCCGCAAAGACAGACTCCGAGTCGTTCGGCAAGTTCTACTGCTTGTAACGTTGGAGCAGAAACCCCAGCAATGATCGGAATCCCACATCGGGCAGCCTTCTCCACCATTCCCTTTGGGACCCGCGAGGAGAGGAAGATAAACGTTTTGGAGAAGTCGATCCCACGAAGAAGTCCGTCCCCAACTGCTTTCTCCAGGGCGCAGGTCCGGCTGATATCCTCGAAGAAGCTCTCGATTCCTGTGGAATCACCGAGCGCTGCGGCGTGCGTTCCCCCCGTCTCTCGAAAGACCACCGCCCGATCGCCACACTCCCTCCCCACTGCAATGAGCGATTCAATCGGCAGGGTGAATGAGCTATCGATTGGGACCACAGGGCCTGGCACATTAGCACGCACCTCGACGGATAATCGCTCTCCCTGTACTTTAAGGGAAAGAACATCATCTGCTGTGTGGATGATCCCCCGCGATAAAAGGGCTCCGTATGCCAGTTCACGGGAGTTTCCCGGCGAGCAGGAGGCTGAGAGAATGGGCCCCCCATTTGCTGTAAGAACGAAATCCACCTCTACAGCGAGAAGGTCTTCGACTTCCTCGATCTGCCCGCCAGAAAATCGCGAAATCCGTCTTGTTCCTGTCGTTTCCATTCGAGTAAGAAGGGTGCCGGTCGTGAGAAACCCCACGACCGGCGGTGAGAATCAATTGCTACGCGTTCTTGCCCTTGCGGACATAGACCACCCAGTACAGGGTCGCAACGAAGAACGCTCCGCCAACGATGTTCCCCAACGTGACTGGGATCAGGTTCATTGCCATCCCTCCCACAGTTAGGTGAGCGAGTTTGTCGGTGAGACCGGCCGCAGTGACGATGGCGGTCTGCCCCTTCAGGGCGAGGCCCAGCGGGATGAAGAACATGTTGGCCACGCTGTGCTCAAACCCACTGGCCACAAATGCCGTGATCGGGAAGAAGACCGCAAAGACCTTCCCCGCCACAGCGCGAGCGGAGACGGCCATCCACACTGCCAGACAGACGAGCCAGTTACACAGGATCCCACGCACGAACGCCTGCAGGAACGTGAGATTCACCTTGGCGTTGGCTATCGATAGCGCCTTAGCTCCAACGAGTCCCCCGTCGATCTTCCATAGATCACTCCAATACATGAGGAGGACAAGAAGGAGCGAGCCTACGAGGTTTGCAAAATAGACAATTGTCCAGTTCCGCAGCAGTCTCCGTACGGTAACCTGCCGGTCGAGAACGGAGAGGAAAATCAGATTGTTACCGGTGAATAGTTCCGCCCCGGCGACCACAACAAACATTAGGCCTACACTGAACACAGCACCGCCGATCAGCTTAGACATTCCTACTCCGACAAAAGCCGCCAAATCATGGGTGACCATGATCGCCAGCTGAGCACCAAAGCCGATGTATACACCGGCAAAGAAGCCGAGGATCGTTAGACGAAGGATGCTCTCCCTGGTTTTCTGTCTGCACACCGTCCTCGTAAGCGTATCTGCGATCGTTGCGGGAGTTCTGCACTCGAAGTCCATTTACATCTCCTTCCTTTCGTTTTTTGTTTGTGTTCTTACTTTCTCAATCTGACAGGCGGCAACCTTGAGCTCTGGGATCTTCGCTTTCGGATCCAAGGCATCATTGGTCAGTCTGTTCGCGGCCGCCTCAGCGAAGTGGAACGGTACGAATACCGACCCTTCTGCCACCATCTCCGTTGCTTTCACCTTTGTTGTGATCTCGCCGCGGCGGGTCCTCACCCGGACCAGCCCATCCTGTTCGAGACCAAGGCGGGCCGCATCGTTGGGGTGAATTTCCGCGTACCCTTCGTTGACGAATGCATTCAGTGCTTCTGCCCGGCGGCTCATCGTCCCGGTGTGATAGTGGAACAAGATCCGTCCGGTGGAAAGGATAAACGGGTACTCCTCATCAGGAAGCTCGGCGGGCGGGATGAAGTCGACCGGGTGAAACCGACCTAACCCGCGGCTGAACTTACCTTTGTGCAAGTATACCGTTCCTGGGTGATCGTCCCTCGGACATGGCCACTGCAGACCGTCCGGAACCAGACGCGAGTGGTGAATCCCGCCGTAGATCGGGGTAAGTGTTGCGATCTCGTCCATGATCTGCGCGGCGTTCTCGTAGTGCATCTGATATCCGAACGCTTCCGCGAGCTTGCAGATGATCTGCCAGTCGGGAAGAGCCTCACCAGGAGAGTTAATGACCTTGCGTAGCAACAGTACGCGCCGCTCGGTATTAGTAAACGTCCCTTCCGTCTCGGCGAACGAGGCTGCCGGGAGGACGACGTCGGCGAGCCTCGCCGTCTCACTCAGGAAGATGTCGCTCACCACGAGGAAGTCGAGGCTCTTCAACGCCTCCTCCACGTGGTTGAGGTTCGGGTCGGAGACCATTGGGTTCTCACCCATGATGACGAGTCCCTTCACCTTTCCCTCCGCTGCCGCGTTCATGATCTCGACGACGGTGAGGCCGACCTCAGGCGAGAGCTTCGCCCCCCACGCCTTTTCGAATTTCTCCTGTACAGCGGGATCGGCCACCTTCTGGTACCCGGAATAGACATTGGGGAGTGATCCCAGGTCGCACGCTCCCTGCACGTTATTCTGCCCGCGCAGTGGATTCACACCTGTAGAGGCCTTTCCCATATTCCCGGTGAGCATGGCGAGATTCGCGGTGGAGAGAACGTTGTCAGTTCCGGTGGTATGCTGCGTGATTCCCATCGAGTATACGAGCGAGGAGGTCTCTGCCGTGGCGTAGATCCTCGCCGCCTCCCGCAGCTTGTCTGCGGGGATTCCGGTGATATCCTCCGCTTTTTCTGGTGTGTACTGTTCGACAACCTTCTTCAATTCGTCGAAGCCCTCGGTACGCTCCTTGATGAATTCCTCGTCCTGCAGTCCTTCACTCAAGATGACGTTCATCATCCCGTTCATCCACGCTACATCTGTGCCGTTCCTCTGACGGAGCCATAAAGTGGCGTACTTGACGAGATCGATTCTCCGCGGATCGACGACGATCAGCTTTGCCCCGTTATAGCGTACCGCCCGTTTGATCAGCGAGCCGATCACCGGGTGGGTCTCCGTAGTGTTAGAACCGGTGACAAGGATGCACTTAGCGTGTTCGAGTTCGGCGATGGAGTTGGTCATCGCGCCCGAGCCGAAGGCGGCGGCAAGGCCAGCCACAGTGGAGGCGTGGCAGAGGCGGGCGCAGTGGTCAACGTTATTCGTCCCTACTGCCGCCCGGGTGAACTTCTGGAACAGGTAGTTCTCCTCATTGGTGCACTTGGCCGAGGCCAATCCAGCGATCGCGTCTGCCCCATGTTCTTCCTTGATCTTGAGGAGATTCTCCTTTACTACGGACAAGGCCTCATCCCATGTCGCGGGCTCGAGGCTCCCATTGCGGCGTATAAGTGGGGTCGTTAGTCGATCTGACTTATCGATGTACGTGTGGCCAAACCGTCCCTTGATGCAGGTTGACCCATAATTGGGAACAGCCTCTGCTCCGCGTACCTTCATAACCTCGTTATCCTTCACCCACATCTCGAGCTGGCAGCCGACCCCACAGTAGGAGCAAGTTGTCTGGATCTTCTCCACCTCCCAAGCACGTGGCGGACGCTCAGGGAACTTCTCCATAATAGCTCCTGTCGGGCAGAGCTGAACACACTCACCGCAACCGTCGCACTCCGATGCTTCCCATTCGCCAAGGCCGGCAGCTACAACCGTCTCTAGACCACGATTAGCAAAGCTCAGGACTCCTTTTCCTTCGATCTCGTCGCACGCCTTGATGCAGCGAGCGCAGACGATGCACTTGGATGGGTCGTAGGCAAGGACCGGGGAGGAGAGATCCCGATCAGGGAGGAGCCTCTCTCGGGCGACGAACCGGCGCGTGCGGTTATCCAGACCGTAGCGGTAGGCGAGGTCCTGTAGCTCGCAGTTTCCCGCCGATTCGCAGGTCATGCAGTCACAATTGTGCTCGGAGAGGAGAAGGTCGATCAACATCCTGCGCATCGATTCGAGCTCCTCGTCGAACGCTATCACCTCCATCCCATCTGTCACATTGACCGTACAGGACGGAACCACTCCCGGTCGACCGGCGATCTTCACCACACACAATCGGCATGCACCGGTAACGCTTGTGCGGGGGTGATAACAGAGCCCGGGGATGTCGAAGCCATTATCCCGTGCTACTTGCAGGAAATTCGCTCCTTCAGCAACTTCCACCTTGTGTCCATCGATGTGTATAGTAGCTACTGTTGTCATGATTGTCCCTCTTCACCGTTAGTTTGCTCAGCCAGCAGTTGGTCTCTGAAGTAGTCAAGTGCACTCTTCATCATGGGATACGGAGACTGTCCCAATGGGCAGAGAGATGTTTGTTTCATCGTCTGTGCTGTGTCGAGCATCAGGTCAAGATCCTCCTCTGTCCCGGTGCCTGCGAGGAATCGATCCATTATTTCCACCAGATACACGGTTCCCACTCGGCACGGGACACACTGACCGCATGATTCATGCGCGAAGAAGTGGAGGATATCCGCGAGCAATGGTGCCACGCGGCAATCCTTGTCCAACACAAGGATTGCGCCAGATCCAAGCACAGCTCCATGGGATGCCAGGCTATCGTACTCGAGCGGGACATCCAGCATATCCTTACCCAGGAACACGCCTGCCGCTCCTCCAACAAGGGCTGCAAGGAACTGCTTCCCCTGAGCAACTCCGCCTCCGATCTCGAAGATCAGTTGTTGCAGCGTAGCTCCCATCGGGGCTTCCACCACTCCTGCATGGACTACCGCGCCGGAAAGAGGATAAAGTTTGGTCCCCGGAGAAGCAGGCAAGCCGACTGACCGGTAGGAATCTACTCCTTCTCGCACTATTTCAGGAACATTCGCCAGGGTCTCGACGTTATTGATAACTGTCGGCTTCCCCCACAAGCCCATACTTGCAGGGTAAGGAGGACGTAGGCGTGGGATCCCCCTCTTTCCCTCCATTGATTCAAGCAGTGACGTCTCCTCACCGCAGACGTATGACCCAGCTCCTCGATGTACGTGAATGTCGAACGAAAAGGATGAATTAAGGATGTGCTGTCCTAAATAGTTAGCTTGGCGAGCTTCCTTGAGTGCGTTCTCTACCTGTTTGATTGCCTCAGCATACTCACCGCGTATGTAGATGTACCCCTCCAGGGCACCAACAGCGTAACCAGCAAGGATCATCCCCTCGATGACTCGATGTGGAGTCCCTTCCAGGAGAACACGATCCTTGAACGTCCCCGGCTCCCCTTCATCGGCATTGCACACCACGTACTTTGGCTCTCCAGGAGCCTTCCGCGTAAACTCCCATTTACGGGCAGTGGGGAATCCTGCTCCGCCCCGCCCGCGCAATCCCGCATCCTTAACCGCAGAAACAACCTCCTCAGGGGTCATCTCGGCAAGAGCACGTGTCAACCCTTGATAAGCGCCCTTTGACACCGCTTCTTCGAGACTTCCCAGCTGATCATAGTCCTTCAGGAGCCGACGGGGTTCTCCGAGGAGAGTGGGGGACTGTCGCCGAGATGACGCTCGGCTCACGCCACGTACCTCGGCAAGAATCCTCGAAAGGTCTTCCTGTTTAACCTGCGTGTAAATGGCATCGTCTACCTGAAGGGCTGGTGCCTCTGCACACGCCCCTAAGCAACTTGAGAACTCAAGCGTAAACTCGCGATCCGGTGTCGTCTGTCCCGGATCGATCCCGATCTCAGCCTTGATCCCTGCGATCAATTTCCCCGTTCCAGCAAGACGACACTGAGGAGATTCGCACACGCGTATGATATGCCGTCCGCGCGGATTCTCACTGAGCATAGAGTAGAACGTTACTACTCCACGCACAAAACCCATGCTGACGCCGAAATCCTCCGCAACCGCTTCCAACGCTTCCTCTGAGAGAAACTGATTTTCCGAATGATCCTGAATCTCTCGCAAACGTTGCAAGAGTCCAGGATCAGCAGATCGTTCCACTCTAAACGATGACACGGTCTGTCTCACGTTACCTCCTCTTCCTGTCTTACCTACCTCGAATTACAACTTCCGAGCAGGTTTCTCCAAGTGAGTTCCGATTCATGCCTCTGATCTCATTACTTGGCTAGGTCTGCCAAGCCTCAGATTGGTGAACCTCGCCTTAATCACTAAGCTAATTAGTTCATTCTTCCTGTATCAAAAAAACCGACCCAGCCGTACGGCCGCGCCGGTGAATCAATAGATACCTCCTAAAAGACTGGTATTTTTAAGTATGATCACTAAAAAGGAAAACATACCAGAAAAACCAGAGAGAGATGGGAAAACCTCTTCTCCCGGTTGGGTCACCTCTTCTCCCGGCACGGACAGTTGCAAGCCTTCTTAAGAAGTTTCATCTACTTCTCCTCTTTCAATCAATCGCAACCTCTCTTCTCTCTCGGCCTTTCCCCGGTTCGCATCTTCAGTAGGAGCTCATATCGGCGTGCAGTATACACAGAGCGGCCTGGAAAGGTCAAGTTGCAAGCAGCGCACAAAAACGCGGGCTACACTTCGCAGCTTGGGAACTGAACTTGGAAGTCCAGTTATTGTACTTGAGCAAAAGTAAGAGGAATCTTCCCGCTAAACCAGCGTAGGCCGCACGCCCTCAGGAGAGGAAATCGGACATCAATCTCCTATGATATTGCCACCGTTGCGGCTTTCTTGTAAGCGTTTCCACAGTTACCACCATCGATCTTCATAGTCCTCCTTGGTGAGCCTGTTGTAATTACGCACGGCGATGAGAAGATTTCGTCCGAAGTCGGCAGGTTGCGCTTGGCCAGGTTGACTTGGCATGGTGCCCAATGCCCCGAGACACAGGGCTAAGTCCGCCTCCTCGCTTGAACTCCGGAACATATACGAAATTACAAGATCCGTATGTAAAAGGGGTCCCCGATAATAGAGTGTCAAGCTTGAACCAGGGAACATAGGGACGTATAGTCAAGGTGGCCTCGGGAGTGAGTCGCTTTGGGTCTAAATTTTGACCACCTCCTTCCTGCTTGGTAAGCTTCGGGTAAGAAGTGAAGAGCCTTGTTTAAAGGGTGAAGTGTTCAATTGTTGCCATCTAAAACAAGGGAGGGCAACTCGATATAGGGGGTATGATTGTGAGCAGCACAGATATCCTGATTGTTGGTGGAAGTGCAGCCGGCCTTACCGCTGCTATCTCCACAAGACGATTCAACCCAGAGGCGAAGATCACGCTTGTCAGGAAGGAAAAGAGGGTCCTGATCCCATGCGGGATTCCTTACATCTTTGGAACCCTTGACTCCCCGGAAGACGACTTGATCCCCGATGCGGTAATGACCAAACATAATATCGACCTGATTGTGGATGAAGTCGTCTCCATAAACAAAGGAGCAAAGACAATCACTACGGCAGGCGGGGATACGACAAGCTATGAGCGGATGATCCTGGCCACAGGCTCTTATCCCTTAGTCCCGCCCCTGCCGGGGGTAAAGCTGGGAAACGTCTTTAGCGCGAAGAAGGACATCGCCTATCTGACTGAGCTAAAGCAGGCTCTAAGTCAGGCAAATGATTTGGTGATTATAGGTGGGGGTTTCATCGGGCTGGAATTTGCTGATGAGTGTAGAAAGATCGATAACTTAAATAGCGTAAGCGTCGTCGAGCTTCTTCCCCACTGTCTCCTCCTAGCATGCGACCGTGAGGTGTGCATGCAGGTGGAGGAAGAGTTGAAAAGGGTCAAGGTTAGCCTGTTCACCGATAGGCGAGCAAAGGCCATCCTGGGTGAGGAGAAAGTCGAGCAGGTCGAGCTGGAGAATGGTCAAAAGCTCAAGGCGGATGTCGTCATCCTTGGGATCGGAGTCAGGCCGAACATCGACCTGGCAAAGAACGCCGGGTTACAGGTGGACGATCGAGCTGGTATATGGGTGGATTCCTGGATGAGGACTAGCGACCCCAATATTTTTGCCGCCGGGGACTGCACACAGAAAACCTGCTTTTTGAGCAGGGGTCCGTGCTTGCTTCGGCTTGCTTCGATAGCAACCATGGAGGCCAGGGTAGCGGGAGCGAACCTGTTTTCTCTACGGCAACGTGCTGCTCCCCCGATCGGTGTATTCGGGACCGTAATTGGCGATTTATCCGTTGGATCGGCCGGGTTCACCGAGCGGCATGCTCAGGAGGAAGGGGTAGAAATCATTGTGGGACAGGCAACAGCAGCGGATAAACACCCAGGATCCATGCCCGGTGCTCAGCCGTTGACAGTGAAACTAGTGTTCATGAAGGGCTCCAGAAAGCTAATCGGGGGACAGGTCTACGGAAGCGATAAGGCGGGTTACGTGGCCAACTGCATCGGATCACTCATTCAGCAAGGCTTGCGCGCGGATGAGCTGGTCACCTTCCAGGTGGGCACCCATCCCAAGCTGACTCCATCGCCGATTGCTCATCAGATTGAGAACGCTGCCGAGATTGCTCTAGCTGAGCTGCTCTCTAGTTAGGTTAGCAGGGCGAATGAACGGTGAGCGGAGGAATCCAAGCCTCAGCTGCTTACCGTTCCTACCGTTTCGTTCAGGTAGAGATCAATCCCTCGTGCCGCCTCGTGACCGTTGGCAATGGTCGTAATAGCGTTCGGCCCCTGGATCATGTCCCCGCCGAAGAAGAGCCAGGGGAGGTTGCCCTGAAAGTGCTCGTTCACCTTGATGCGTCGGCCCTCGCCGAGGGGGCGCACCTTTCGTTTAGGAGTGTTCCTGCTCGGGCTAGATGTCAGGAATGTGCCAAGAGATTCAAGATCAACGACCTCGACTGGATGTGTCCGCATTGTCAAACCACCCGGAGCGAGATCATCGAAGGCAAAGAACTATATCTAGAAAGTATAGAGGCACCATGACGGAAATAAAGATTCTTAAAGACATCTTGAGCGCAAATGACCAGCGGGCCAAGGAAAATCGAGAACTGTTGGATCGAAACGACATATTGGCCATCAACTTTACGGCCTCACCCGGTGCGGGCAAGACCAGCCTCATCTTGGAGACGATCAACAGGCTGAAGGCGGACGTCAAGACCGGCGTTATTGAGGGGGATGTGAGTTCAAGTCTGGACGCCGAGATGGTAGCCAAAGAAGGGGTCCCCGTCGTTCAGATCAACACTTGTGGGACGTGTCATCTCGATGCGACGATGGTTGCGAGCGCCTTCGATAATCTGCCCCTGCAGGAGATCGAACTGCTCCTCATTGAAAACGTGGGCAATTTGATCTGCCCCGCTGCGTTTGCGCTCGGCGAGGACCTAAACGTCCTGATTTCAAGCGTCATCGAGGGCGATGATAAACCCCATAAACACCCCGTGATGTTCAGCAAAGCCCACCTCGTGGTGTTGAATAAGATCGATCTTTTACCCACGTGCTCTTCGACCTTCCGGCCTTCACCGAAGTGGTCAAGGGGTTAAACAACGGGGTGGAAATCTTTGAGGTCTCCTGTAAGACCGGTCAAGGAATCGAGCGATGGACCTCTTGGCTTTCGAGCCGGCTGAATAAGCGCCCCAGCACATCTTGATATTCTTGGCAAAATTCAAAGCATGCGAAAGACGGTCTCGGAGCTACTGTGCTAGATGTAAACGACGCCAAGCCAGCGGTCAGATCAGGAAAAGTATCAGCAGCAATTGTGTTGCCTTAACGTAGGAGACTTTAGTACTCTGCTGGGAGCGCCTTGAGCTCCTTCAGGGTGAACACAGGGCCATCCTTACACACATTTTTGCTGCCGATGTTGCAACAGCCGCATTTGCCGATGCTGCACTTCATCCCCATCTCAAGCGAGAGAATCGTATCGTTCCGGGCGAACCCCAGCTTCTCGATCACTGGCAGGGTGAACTTGATCATGATCGGCGGCCCGGTGATGGCCACAAACTCATGCAGGATCCGGATTTTCTCCATGTGTGTTGACCTTACATACCTTGACCGGACAGCCTCCATCAATTCCTTGAGACCTGCTCTGGTCATCACGGCCTCCTTGTCTTCGACAACACACTTCATGAGGTACCGATACCCCACTTGGTAACAATTTTAGTGAGGCAATTTCGTCTGTATACTCCACGCCGTTTGTATGCTATAATACAGACAACACGGTTCGACATTCGGTTTAGCTTCTGTCCAAAAGTGCAAAGAAGGAGGTAGGTATGGCAAAAGTAGCAATAACCTGCAATGGTGCAGAGCCGGCAAACATCTTCCCAACCTTTGTTCTTGGTTCCGCCGCAGCGGCATGTGGCGACGATGTGGTGCTCTTTTTTGTGCCTGGAGGCGCGCCAGCTCTGGTAAAGGGTAAGCTAGAGAGTATGGAAGCCAAGGGTATGCCGGACTTGGCGGAGCTGGTTGAGGGCTTCCAGGTCTTGGGGGGCAGAATACTGCTCTGTGAGCTGGCATTCGGAGCCAAGGATATTGAGGAAGAGGATCTGAGAGAGGGGGTAGAGATAGTAGGAGCAACTACGTTCCTCACCGAAATCAAAGACGCCACGATAACATTTTCGTTCTAGGCAGTAAGGCGTCTCTTGCAGAGGAATCATCACAGAACAGAAGGAGGCAGTGGTAATGTCCGACGAAATTAAACCCGATAAGACCCTTGACGTGAAAGGGGAGATCTGCCCTAATCCAGATGTGAAGTCGATGACCACACTGGAGAAGATGGACAAGGGTCAGATTCTAGAGGTGCTGGTTGACTATCCCATGTCGGTGGAACGGATTCCCCAAAACGCGGAGAAACGGAAGCACAAGGTTCTCAAGGTAGAACAGATCGACGGGCCGGAGCATCGGATTCTGATCGAGGCCAAGGCTAACAGATAGCGCCATGTGAGCCATCGAACAAAGCCTGGAGAGAATCGAAGGAGGTACAGTTGGATCCGTTAATATTCACGGGCATTCCTGTCGGTCTGGCCTTTGGGTTTGTCCTGTCCAGAGGAAGGTTCTGCATGAACTCTGCCTTCAGAGACATCATCGTGCTCAAAGAGTACAGCGTGCTGAAGACAGTAGGACTCGCCATTCTCGTAGAGCTGGCAGGTTTCGCCATTCTTGCCAAGACGGGGCTGATAACCATAAGTCCGGGTACCTTCTCATGGGGTGCCAACATGCTCGGTGGATTCGTGTTCGGCATCGGCATGGTAGTGGCCGGCGGATGCGCCAGTGGAATCACCTATCGAGTGGGAGAGGGTATGGTAGGTGCAATGTCGGCGGTGATCGGGTTGATCTTCGCCGGACTGATCACGTCAATGGGAGCCTTGCACCCGTTCGTCTCCTTCCTTAGGGACGCGACCACTGTGAGGCTGGTCAGCGGAGAGAACCTCACGCTGGCCAATGTTCTCAGCATTCCGCACTACATCGCCGCACTGGTCATCGCCGGTGTCGCGTTCTTCTTGTGGGCCGCTCTGACCAGGTCATCGAGTGCCAACAAGGACCAGGAGAAACCTTCTCTGTACAACAGGATCTTCAAGCGCGGTTGGAGATGGCAGGCGACCGGTATTGCGATGGGCGTTGTTGGAATCGCTGCGTTTTACTTCTCCACCCTCACTGGGCGGAGCTACCCGTTGGCAATCACCGGTGGACACCTTACGACCGTGAAATCGCTGCTTATGGGACACAACTACATCTCCTGGGTGTCGATCTTGGTTCTCTCGACCATTGTCGGTGCGTTCATCGCAGCCGTGGTCGCTGGTGAGTTCAAGCTTCGTGCTCCGGCTCCCAAGACGCTAATCCAGACCTTCCTCGGTGGCTGTCTGATGGGATTCGGGGCCGTGCTGGCCGGAGGATGTAACATAACCCACATCTTGAGCGGTGTGCCTCAGCTCGCTCTGAGTTCCTTTCTGAGCGGTGCGTTCATTGTTCTGGGCTGCTGGTCTGCCGCGTGGTGGATGTTCGTCCGCCCGATGAAGATGTAGGAAGTTGACGAACGGCAAGGAGGTGGTGTACGGCAGAGAGAACAGCTGGTTTGCAGGCAAGCAGTCGACCAGTGAGGCAAGAGAGATAGCACGATAAATAGGAGGACTACACATGTTTAAGATTCCTACTCGCCTGACTCTAGTTAGTTTGTTTGTCGCTGTAACATTGATGCTGGTACCCGTGCTGGGCATGGCTGCTGCACAGGAGGACGTCATTGCCGCTGCTGCGGACGTGTACCTGAACAATCCGGATACCGTATTCAACATCTCATCGGAAGGCCTGATGGAGCAGATGCTCGGTGATAACCTGCCATTGGTGATTAGCCTCAGGCCGGCGGAAAGCTTCGCCCTCGGCCACGTTATTGGGGCAGTCAACATGCCGTTTGGCACCCTGTTCGAGAGCGAGAACTTGTCTGCGTTGCCGGATGATAACAAGATCATCGTCACGTGCTACACTGGGCACACTGCGAGTCAGGCCACGGCCCTTCTCAATCTGTGTGGCTACGACGCCACGAATCTCAAGTGGGGCATCATGGGCTGGACCAAGGACACAACTGTTGCTACCAAGCAGTTCGCCAATCCGGATTCTGACCTGCCGGTCGAGACCGCGGTGAACGAGGCGACGGAGACCTTCATGCGCCATTCGGTCGATGTCACATCCTCAACCGACGAGGCGGAAATCATCCGGGCTGCGTGCAATGCCTATGCAAGCGCTGGCGAGAAGAACATCAAGGCCGGGGACCTACTCAACCTGCTTATGGACGGTGATGACAGCAACGATCCTGTTATCGTGAGCGTCCGTACCGCGGAGCAGTATGCCAAGGGGCACATCCCTGGCGCCATCAACATCCCGTTCAAGGAGATTGCCAGGATCGAGAACCTGGAGAGGCTGAATCCCGATAGACAGATCGTTGTTTACGAGAAACAGCATTTGAATGCCCCGTCCCGGGAGGGCGGGGATGAAAAAT
>CBDUVB010000045.1:0-14878 GCA_965370555.1 uncultured bacterium | reverse complement strand
ACTTACACCGGCTAGACACGCGGCCCTATGGGCTGCGAACGAAGAGCACGAAGGACACGAAGAATAGGATTCGATGAGCTGTCGAATCGAGAGATGTGACGGGTGTCGGGAGTGCACCTTGCTACTCTCATACAGTACGAGGCTAGTAATTGTTCTGAAGCCGGAATTCCTAGGGTCGAATTCCGGAACAATCGGCCTACTCCATCCGTTTACTGGCAGGTTGGACTTCGTAGAGCTCGCGGTCTTCTCTGACAATGCTTGCTTCCTCCTGCGTTGTGGCCTTTTCAAAGACCAGCTTTGCGTCAGAGAACAGATCGCTGCTTTCCGCTTTTAGGTAACGTGCTGTCATCTGGCAATACTCTGGATCAATCTCAACACCAATGCTGTTCCGGTCGTTCTGGAAGGCAGCGACCATCGTCGTTCCGGAACCGCAGAAAGGGTCGAGTACTGTATCCCCAACGAACGAGAACATGCGCACTAAGCGTGTTGCCAGTTTCAAAGGGAACGGTGCAGGGTGCTTTTTGGTAGATGCTCCAGGAATGTTCCATATCTGTTGAAACCAGCGATTGAAGTCCTTCTTGTCGATCATGCTTTGCCGCCGTTGTTCATCAGTTGGTTTTCTATACCCGCCCGGTTTCCTCTGCATCAGGATGAACTCCATGTCATTCTTGATGATGGCGTTTGGCTCGTAAGGTTTTCCGAGGAATTTCGAGCCGTTCGTCACCTCGTAGGATGCGTTTGCTATTTTGTGCCATATTATCGGGTTCAGGTTGTCGAACCCGATGTGCCGACACATCACGCAGATGTCCGCATGAAGAGGAAAGACCAAGTGTCTGCCGAAGCGGCGACGCGATACGCACACGTCACCGACAACGCACACTAATCGCCCCCCAGGAACCAGGATCCGGAACACGTGCTCCCAGACCTTTTTGAGCTCAGTCAGGAAAGCCTCGTAGTTATCGATGTGACCCATCTGGTCCGGGTTTTCGTTGTACCGTTTTAAGTTCCAGTATGGAGGAGACGTAAGAACCAGATGGACCGACTCATCTGGGATAAAAGAAAGATCCCTTGCATCTCCGTTGACAAGCCTGTGGTACGTCGTCGTCATAGAGATCTCCCGAAGCTGGAAACGTGGGCAACTAATGTCTTCGCAAATTTCTGCAATGACAGATCCTCTGCAGGAGTCTTGTACTCTCCGCCTTCACCACGAACCCTATCGGATGTGATGAATGCGGTCGAAGTATAGTGACGTTCCAAGACAAGCTTTCTACAGAAAAGCTCGTACCGCTTCATGTAAGATGCCCCTACGAACTCAGGGAACACCTTAAAATGAGGCTCCCTTACCTTGACTGGCTTGTTTGACGCTGCACAGTCTTCGAGCATGAAGAGGTAGCCGAGAAAAGGCTGAGGGCTTGCAAGGAGGGCTCCCTCGCGGTAGGCCGTCCAAAGATCCAGAGCACTCCCCATTGCTTCCTCGGTCCTATTATTGAAGTTGTTCCCAAATGAAGGCCCAACCTGCGATTTTGCCTCAATAGCGGCAATGAGGGTATTGTCCTTGACTACCAGTAGATCCCATTCCTTTGTTGGCCGGAAGAATCCCGGAAGTTGTAGGGCTTTCTTTCGGAATATGTATTTCTTGGAGATGCCGGCATCCACGATCAAGTCGGCGAACAGATCAACAAAGCCATCCATTTGTGCACCGCCCGTGACAGCGCTGCGAAGGCCCTGATCCGCTCGACCGGTTTCCTCCTGCTTTCGTTGTTGCGCCGATCGTGTGGCTCAATATCGGGCCACGGCTTGTCGTGCGCGTCGATCGATTTGTCCTAGTATACTGTTCTTTTTCATTGCGCTGAGACTAGCATATCCAGGAGATATGATCAACCGCGAGCATCCATCAGAGAATCTGAACTCCTTTTCCGGCGTCTTGCCATCGATTGCCATGAACCCCTGATAGCAACGCTAATTAAGAGGCTATTCATAGGGCTCTTGACTTTCGCTTAGTGTATTAGTATACTAGTACGCTATGACGAAGAAGAAAGACTGGACTCTCGACATGAATGCAGGGCCGATCTTCGTACAGATCGCGCAGAACGTGCGCCGATCCCTGGCACGGGGTGATCTTTCGCCGGGGAAGAAATTGGCCTCGGCGAGGGAGTTGGCGCAAACATTAGGGGTGAACCCGAACACGGTGGTCCACGCCTACATGGAGCTGGAAAGGCAGGGTGTGATCGAGAAACGGCGGGGGCTGGGTACATTTGTGCGGAAAGATGCGCCCGTTGCGGTGATGCGCGAAGAGATGCTCTACTCTGCGGCAACAAGCTATGCAAGGGAGATCAAACGGTTGGGGATCCCGAGTTCGGAAGGGATCTCCGTCTTGAAGGAGGTGCTGGATGCTGGCGAAACTGAATAACGTGACCAAGCGTTACTACAAGGCCGAGGGCGTGCGGGGGCTGACACTCGATTTTCCCGCTGGCGAGATCGTCGGTGTACTCGGGCTTAATGGAAGTGGAAAATCGACGATGTTGAAGCTGCTTGCGGGTCTGCTGATCCCTACCGAAGGGAAGGTGATGACCTTTGACAGTCCGCCACGCCGCAATCGGGCGAAGATTGTCTACCTCGGTGAGACCGATTCACTCTACACCTGGATGACGCCGGCGGATGCCGAGCGTTTCATGGCAGGGTTGTACGACGATTTCGATCGCAGCCGTTTTCGTGAACTGCTCGACACACTCGATGTACCGCGACGAAAGACGAAGGCGATGTCGAGGGGGGAACGCGGCCGGTTGCGTCTGGCGATGGCACTGGCACGCGATGCAAAACTTTACCTGCTCGACGAGCCGTTGGCAGGGATCGATCTCCTGTCGCGGGAGAAGATCTTGCAGTCGCTCGTGCGCGAATGGCATACCGACGAGACGATTCTCCTTTCGACTCACGAGGTCGCGGAAGCCGAAGGGCTGTTCGAGCGCGTTATCTACCTGCGCGATGGGCGGTTGGCTCTGGATACACAAGCGGAGGAGCTACGCGAACAGGGCAAGAGTGTGGTCGATGCCTTCCGGGAGGTGCTAGGATGAAGAGGTTCAAAACACTGCTTTGGCTTGAGTACCGGCGTTCCCGGGTGTGGGCAGCAGCACTTATCGGATCGCTCGCCTTCTGGGCGTGGGGCATGCATCAGGTACGACTTGCAGAAATTGGGGAGCGGCTAGGTGTTCGAGCTGGTCTCCTCACCGGTGCAGCGCTGATTGGCGTACTCGTCCTGTGTTTAATGATCGGCCGAATCCGCGGAGAGACGCGCCAGGGGCAGTATCAGGTACTGTTACTCAGTCCTCCGAGCGGGTATTTGCACGTGCTTGCTCGATTCGCCTTCGCACTGATCACGGCCCTCGTTTACGCGGTTATCATCGGGGGTCTTGCATGGTGGGCAGTCTCCCAGGCTGGTGTGATTCTGACGGCTAGGAGCGTGGGCGATATTCCGTTCAGTGTTCCACTGTATTTGGTGGGGACAGCAGTTGCACCACTTCTGGCGTGGACGTTGTTGTTGATGGTGTTCATCAGTGCGTATCGTGTGTCGGGCCCTGGTTGGATTCCGGGGGTGGTGATGGTTCTCGGCACACCGTTTCTCTTTCGCTGGATCGGCGAGTGGATTGTCCGTGTCTCGTACACGCTTCCGGGATGGCGAATGCTCAATACATTCGGTATCCAGATGGCTCACAGCGAGGAGGCAACGAGCATGGCTCACAGTGAGGAGATTCAGTTCCTTATCTTGAACGGAGAGTACATTGGCGTGCCGCAGGAACCACTGTGGATAATGCTAGCACTTACGGTTGTGCTGCTCCTGATCGCCGGGCGTGTCTGGCAGGAGGTGGAGGGATGACACAGGCATTTCTGATCGTTTTACGTATCTTGCTCCTTGGCCTTATCGGGTACTGGGGTTACCGTCTGTGGACGGGGACGACCAGCTGGACGGCACGCGGGATGGGTAGCGTACTCATCGCCGCGCTTGCCTGGCAGGTCATCGGCGGAACGCTGTAGCCATTTTCTTTGGAAGGAGGCGATGATGAACCGATTAACAAGAGCAAAAATGTTGGCCTGTTTGGGCCTTGGGTTGGTGGCGTTCTTATTTTTGAGCGCGTGTGACTTTGATGATCTGGTTGTTCCACAAGTGGAGAGCACCGAGGTGAAAACAGCTACGTTCGCCTTAGAGGGAGTCCCGACCGTGGTGACTGAGACGTTGAATGGAGCCGTGACTGTTCGCGGTGTGGAAGGACAAAACGATGTGCAGGTTACAGCAACTCTCTCGGCGCGAGGAGACACTCTCGAAGAAGCAAATGAGAAGCTGGAGAAGATGGTCGTCTTCATGTCTCAGGATGGGGATCGAGTAACCCTGCGTTTTCGGTCCTCTGAGCAGCCGACCGATGCAAGGAAGTATACCAGTGTAGAATTTGATATCCTCATGCCGATTCACGGGGACATAGATGTCGATACGAGCAACGGGGAAGTGACCGTCGCGAATATTGCCGGGACAGTCAAAGTTGAGACGAGTAACGGCAAGATCGACATCGATCACGTTGTGGGTAGTATCAGGCTCGATACGAGCAATGGTGCGATCAACATGAGCGATATCGATGGATCGATCGACGCGGAAACGAGCAATGGTGCGGTCGTCTTCCGCGGGCATCTCCTCGGGGATACACACCGCATGAGGACGAGCAACGGTGCGATCGAAGTCGCGATCCTGCAAGATACGGCGTTGAGAATCGATGCAAGCACGAGCAACGGGATTATCTCAACCAACCTTCCTCTGATCGGCGATACTGAAGGAAAGTCGTGGTCAGCAACGCTGAATCCACCAAGCGCCTCGACTTTGAATCTCCGGACAAGTAACGGAAGCATTCGGATCGAAGGGCTGCCTTGAACGAGAATCTAATGGTAGCTCATTGTAATCAGCATGCTCGCTGTTTCAGTCACTACCAGAAGCTCGCCATCAAGGGATACGCAGGATCTCCTTTGTTCGCTCAACCTGATCGACGGTGAAGATGACCCGACTCTTCTCCACGCTCGGATAGCAGGATAGGACGTTGATCTTCTCCCTGCTAAGGCGTCCAAGAAGCGTTGCTAGCTGTCCCGGATGATTAGCAAGATCGAGGATAAGTGCCTCATTCTCCTCAAAATCGACCCCTGCTCCGCGCAAGACCTTGCGCGCCTTCCCAGGATCGTCGGTGACAAGACAGATAACACCTTCCTCCAACACGGTCGTGCCAGCGATCCCTTCGATGTTGACGTGCTCGTTCCCAAGGATCTCCGCGATCTCCACGAGGCTCCCTGGGCAGTTTCCAATTGTGAACGAGAACTCTTTCATACCAATCACCTCCGTGACATCATAGCACGCCAAACACAGCAGAGGGAAATTCTCCGAGGAATTGAGAGATCGGAAGATTGAATGATCGGGAGATTGGAAGGTTCAATCACTCAATCACTTACTCGCTCAATCACTCAACCCTGCTCCCCCTCTCTGCGTGCTCCGCGTTCTCGGCGGTGAAAGCGTCTGTTCGGCCTCCGGCCTTGCTCCGCAACCCGCGCGGAGAAGAGGTTGACAAGAGGGGAGGGAAGGTTATTATTTAGACAACTAAATATTAGACGTCTAAGCATCTGATCGTAGGTAACACGGGAGGCCGACATGGACGAGGAAGGGAGCCATACTTCAATTGGTCATCTGCTGGCGCAGGTCTGCAAGCTCTCGCGCGATCGGTCGCGTGTCCTTATGGGAGGGATCGGCCTCTATTGCGGGCAGGGTGTAGCATTGCAACAACTCTGGCACAGGGATGGGATCACACAGTCAGAACTTGCGCATGGGCTGCGTGTCGCTCCGGCGACGGTGACCATATCCCTGCAGCGCATGGAGAAGCTCGGCTTGATCGAGCGACGCCCGGATCCGCATGATCAACGGGGGTCGCGTGTCTTCTTGACTGAGAAAGGGCGATCGCTTCGCGAGAGAGTGGAAGGAAACTGGCACAAGTTAGAGGGACAGGCACTTGCCGGATTCACCGAAGGAGATCGTACGCTCTTGCGACAGCTTCTGTTGCAGATTCGCGATAACCTGGGACAGACGAAGATCCAGTAGCTACAAGACGGAATAGACGAGGAGATAGGAGATGGCATCACTCAAGCGGATGTTTCGTTTTGTAAAACCCTATGGATGGCAGAGCGTCATCGCGCTCACCCTCCTCCTCGGCATGGTAGGCGCGGACCTACTCATCCCACGCTTGACGCAGCGAATCATCGATCGAGGGATCGCCAACGGGGACATACGCACGATCGCCACAACCGCGCTTGTCATGATCGGCGTGGCCCTTATTAGTGCCCTCTTCTCGATCGGAAACACGCTCCTTGCGGTACGGGTTTCACAAGGGTTCGCCGCCGATGTGAGGAGTGCTATCGTGCGTAAGGTGCAGACGTTCTCGTTTGGAAACCTGGACAAACTGCGAACAGGAAAGCTCTTGGTGCGCACGACAAGCGACGTAAACATGGTGCAGTCGATCGTTACGATGTCGCTCCGCCTCTTAACACGTGCGCCGGTGTGGATCGTGGGAAGCATCGTCATGCTCATACTTACCAGCCGTCAATTGGCAGTGATGATGGCCTGCTTCCTCCCAATAATTGCTGTTCTGATCCTGCTCTTCATGCGCACGGCGCAGCCACTTTTCCTCGCGGTGCAGAGGAGACTCGACCGGTTGAGCACGGTGCTACAGGAGAACCTCGCCGGGGTACGGCTGGTCAAGGCGTTCGTGCGTGTCCCACATGAGGAGGCGCGCTTCGATGATGCGAATACCGAGCTGATGGCAAAGAACATCCGCGTGATGGAGCTTCTGGCTATCCTCATCCCGACGATGCTCCTCATCGTTAACCTGGGGGTCGTCGGGGCGGTCTGGTTTGGTGGGGCCTCTGCTATCCACGGGCAAATGACGCTGGGAGAGCTTGTTGCCTCGATCAACTACCTGACCTTTGCCCTCTTCCCCATTCTTATGCTGGCAGGGATGATCGGCCCCTTGGCAGCGGCCGACGCCTCGGCTGGTCGGATTCTCGAGGTCCTCGACAGCGCCGCTGAGGTGCAGGAGAAGAAGACGGCTCGTCCCTTGGAGAATGTGGCGGGGCGCGTTCTGTTCGAGAACGTCTCGTTCAGCTACGCACAGGATGGACGCGACCCGGTGTTGAAAGGGATCAACCTCATCGCTGAGCCTGGGGAGACGGTGGCGATCCTCGGGGCGACCGGAGCGGGAAAATCCTCCCTTATTCACCTCGTTCCTCGCTTCTACGACGTAAGCGAAGGGCGGGTGAGTATTGACGGAATCGATGTGCGGGATATCCGTCTTCATTCCCTCAGGGTGCAGATTGGGGTGGCCCTGCAGGAAGCGATCCTCTTTGGAGGGACGATTCGCGATAACATCTGCTACGGACACCCACAAGCGGATGAGGAAGAGGTGATCACTGCTGCGAAGGCGGCACAGGCACACGCGTTCATCGCAGCACTGCCCGATGGCTACGATACACGAGTAGGACAGCGTGGAGTGACCCTCTCCGGTGGGGAGAAGCAGCGGATCGCCATCGCGCGAGCCCTTCTCGTGCGCCCTAAAATCATCATCCTCGATGATTCGACAAGCGCGGTCGATGTGGAGACCGAGGCCAAGCTGCAGGACGCACTCGATCGTCTGATCGCGCAATCGGAAGGCGACACCACGCGATTCATCGTTGCACAGAGGATCAGCACGGTCCTCTTGGCGGACAAGATCGTGGTCCTCGATCAGGGAGAAGTTGCGGCGATCGGCACCCACACGGAACTCCTAGCTACGTGCCAAATCTATCAAGAGATCTACCGATCCCAGTTGGGAGATGGAGGGATGGCAGATGTCTAGGGAAGAATCGCGGCAGATGCCCGGTGGACATGGATCGGGGATGCCAGGACCCGGCGGCCACGGTGGTAGGGCACGGATCGAGAAGGCGCACGATGCGCGCGGCGCGCTCCGGCGTCTGCTGCACTACCTGAGTCCACACAAGAGGATCATATTCGCTGTCTTCCTTCTTGCTGCTGTAAGCACGATTCTCGCTCTTCTCGGCCCGTTCCTGCTGAAATTGGCAATCGACAGGTTCATCAAGAGTGGGGACCTAGCGGGACTCTTGCGGGTTACCCTATTGATGCTCGGCGTATACCTGGGCGCATGGGTGACACAGATCGGGCAGACCGTGCTGATGGCAAGAGCCTCGCAGCGTGCGATGCGAGAGCTTAGAGCCGACCTCTTTTCACACCTGCAAACGCTCAGCCTGCACTTCTTCGATCGTCACCCGCATGGCGAGCTGATGAGCAGGTTGACAAATGATATGGACAACATTAGTCGTGTGCTATCGCAGAACGCGACCGCGTTGTTCACCGGATTTCTCACCATTTTTGGGGTACTGGCGATGATGTTTGCCTTGAGCCCGCTGCTCACATTGGGCTCTATGCTCGTCTTCCCGTTGATGCTTGTGCTTGTCGCCATTGTTGGCAAACGCACGCGCAAGGGGTATAGAAGCCTGCAAATGAGGATCGGCCAACTGAACGCGAATCTGGAGGAGGTGTACAGTGGTCAGCGGGTGATCATGGCCTTTGGTCAACAGGGGACGACCCTGAAACGCTTCGATGAAGCGAACGAGGCTGTACGCCGGGTCGGGGTTCAGGCGCAGACCTACGCGATGCTAATGCCACCGCTGTTAGGGATACTCTCTAATGCCAACATCGCCGTAGTCGTCGGTCTTGGCGGGTGGATGAGTCTACACGGAATGGCGAGTGTAGGGATCATCGCCGCATTCATCATGTATTCACGCCGCTTTGCTCAACCCCTTCGCCAACTCGGGAACCTGTATAACCAGATTCAGGCAGCGCTTGCCGGTGCGGAACGGATCTTCGAGATAATTGATACTATCCCGGATCTTACCGACGCTTCTGATGCAATAGTACTTGAGAAGATCGCCGGTGAGGTTCTGTTCGACCACGTCAACTTCGCCTACGTTCCTAGCGTGCCAGTACTGAAGGATGTCTCACTTGTAGCAGAACCGGGAGAGACGATTGCCCTGGTCGGTCCGACCGGTGCCGGGAAGACGACAATCGTCAACCTCCTCACCCGCTTCTATGACATAGAATCCGGCACAATAAGCATAGATGGAGAGGATATCCGCGGTGTACAGAAGGATAGTCTACGCAGGCAGTTGGGAATCGTGTTACAGGAGACGTTCCTCTTCTCCGAATCGGTGATGGAAAACATCCGTTACGGAAGGCTCGATGCCACAGACACGGAGGTGATAGCAGCAGCAACACTGGCTAATGCTGATCAGTTCATTAGAAGACTCCCGCAGGGGTACGACACCCCGCTCTCAGAGCGCGGAGGGAACCTGAGCGAAGGGCAACGTCAGCTGCTAGCGATCGCGCGGGCGGTGCTCGCTGACCCGCGTATCCTGATTCTCGACGAAGCAACGAGCAGCGTTGACACACGCACCGAGGCGCATATCCAGGGTGCTCTCCTCGATCTGATGAAGGGACGCACGAGCTTCGTCATCGCGCACAGGCTGAGCACGATACGCAATGCGGACCAGGTTCTCGTTATCGATGGCGGCTGTATCATCGAGAAGGGAACGCACGACGAGCTCATCGCTAAACGTGGCTTCTATCATCGCCTTTACACGAGTCAGTTCCGTAGTGGAAACAGATAGCGGTTCCTTGTCGTTTCGAATGGGTAGCTAAAGATACGGTACGTAACAGAGTCCCTCTCGCAAAGCCGCAGAGAACGCGAAGAAGAGCAAAGAGCGTTGATTGTATGTAGCGTCGGAGCTTGCCTCCGACGTTAGCCTATACGGGAAGGTTTCTACAGCGGCCGTACCGGCTCGCAGATATCGACGATGTGTTTCCCTTCAGGGTGCTGCTCCGGGTCGTTTAAGTAAATCTCGTAGCACATCCGATCGTCCGGTTGGTACCCACTCTCGGGGAACCACTCGCCCATCAGCTTGTCCCATGCCTCGGCGTACTGGTCGGGATCGATCTCCACGTGCGCCACTGCGAACAGCCCGCCGGGGATCGTCATCTTTCCCACCTCTCCGTCGACCGGCGTACTTTCCGGCACGGTGATGCAAGCGCTCGAACGAAGCTTTGACTCCTCTGTGATCTCCGGGTTATCGTGGTACACGCCGAGGAGCGTCGTTCCGGGAAAGTTGATCAGCCCACGCGGTCCGGCCCACTTCATAAGCTTCTCGATCGCTTTTGCGATCCCCGGATAGGGGCCTATGTGGCGGATGTAAGCCACATGCAGTTCGGGCAGCTCCTTCACTTCTACATTCATCTCGATCATCATCGTTCTCCTTCTTAGAGTTTGGATTACATCCTCAGTATAGGACGAGGTAAGGATGGTGCCTTTCCCATTCTTGCGAACCGATTGATCGATCTTGCTATCAGTTTCACGGATCTTGCGGAGCGACTGTGGACCACCATCACGAAACTGCGACGCGCTCATGCCGAAGAAGGTCTTAAACTCACGTGCGAAGGCGGCGGAACTCGAAAAGCCACAGTGCATGGCGATAGAGGTGATCGTCATCTTGGGGTTGTTGATCAGTTTCATCGCCGTCGTCTCGGCACGGATCCGTCGGATAAAGGTGTTCAGCGTCTCCCCGGTCATCCCACGAAAAATCCTATGAAAGTGGTACGGGGAAAAGTTTGCCACCCTGGCAAGCGTATCCAGGCAGAGGTCTCCGTTTAGATGTGCGCGGATGTAATCGGTCACTCGGTTTATGCGGGCGACGTACTCCTGGCGAAGTGATCCGTGGTGATCGGTCATGCGAGGCCATCTCCTTTTTACAACTTCTGAAGAGTGTAGCCTATGCGCGTTTCAAGTTTCCAGAACACACTTAAAGGCTTGGATCTCCACGCTGAATTCGATTTTCCTGCCCGGATTTTGACACTCACGGCCCGTTTCGGTGTATATTGTATAATCAATCTTGGAGGTGGGTAATGTGAGACGTTGGTTAACGCGTGGAAGTATCGTGTTATTGGTGTTATTGATGATGGCAGTGGTTGTTGGGCAGGCGACGACAACCGCTTCGAGCGGCCGCTATAGGGTGGGAGAGACGATCCAGTTCAAGGTTCAGAACACGACGAGCGGTTGGTGGTGGGGAAACTGTTGCTGTCAGTGTACCTGCAGTGAGGCCCAGATCCTCGGTTGGCATATCGCCAACTCCTCGGGGCAGACGGTCTACATGGTGGTTCATGACGCACCGGTCGCTGCCTCTATCTGGCAAGGGAACTGGGCGCAGATCGATTCTATTGGAGCTGCCATTCTTACGGGAGAGTACATGCTCTATGTAGATACCTCGGTCGGGACATTATCTCGTTCCTTCCAGGTGTACGATCCATGCTGCTGCTGGGGATGGTGGTGGAATTGCAACTGGTGCAACGAGAACTCGGCGATCACTACTAACTGCTACTGCAGGACCAGCCTGGTCTTGCTGAAAGAAACACCGGATTGCTGCTGGCCGTCCTTCAGGTGGCCGTGTAATCCATGCTGCCCGTAGAGGATTACGCAAAAGGCGTATTGCTCTAGGGGGAGGTGATGTGCAGGTAAGCTAGAGTTGAACTAAGACTAGATATCAAGATAGAAGTATCAAGGAGGTACTTATGAAACGAATAAGGGTATTTATTGTCTTGTTGGGGGTGATCCTCCTTCTGGTGACAGGGGGGATGGCCCAACAGGAGACGACGCCGGTCTTACCCAGCGTCGTTGCTATGGCTCAAGCCTCGGCAAGCGCCGCGGCTCAAGCAGCAGCCCACGCTCAAGCGATAGCTGCTGATGCGCAAAAACTGCTGGATTCATTGAACGTTAACGCACTCGTAAGCCAGGCTGCGGCGGCAAGTGCAGCGGCACAAGCCTCTGCTCAAGCGACAGCCCTGGCAGAAACACGGGTGGAAGCACAGGTTGAAGCTCTTGCCGAGGCGTGTGCCGCGGCCCAGGCCGATGCGCAAGCAAGTGTTATCGCCTGCGCCGGAGCGGCCTCCCGTGCCGAGGCGGCAGCAGCGGCCTTTGCATCAGCATGTGCGAGTGCTCAAGCCAACGCTGGCGTCTCAGTGAGTGCATGTGCGAGTGCTCAAGCGACCGCTAAGGCGGAGATCCAGATAGTGATGGCAGCAATCGCCGCTGCTCAGGCTGAAGCTGAAGCAAGCGCTACAGCATGTGCGGCCGCGGCCGCGGATGTACATGCCTATGCAGCAGCAGTAGCAGAAGCATTGGCGCAGGCCGTGGCGGCTGCGGAAGCTCAGGCGAGCGCGGCTGCCTTCGTGGTATCCACCGCCAGAGCGGAAGCGGAGGCCACCGCCGAGGTTATGGTGTTAGCACAGGCTCGTGCTCATGCTGTCGCGAGCGCTCGCGCATACGCCGAGGCGCAAGCAAATGATTCGGCACGGGCGTACTCTCAAGCCCAGGACGCTGTTGAGCTCGTTCAACAGAACATTCAGACATCCGTCCCGTGTGGGATGGTGTATACCGAAGTGAGCGGGGTCGTTGAAGCTATTGCCACGGCGGTTGCAAAGGCCAGCGCAACAGCAGAGGCAGCAGCAGAGGCAACAGCCCTGGCGGATGCTTCTGCAAGCGCTCAAGCTGAGGCAGCAGCGTCGGCGTATGCTCGCGCGGAGGCTCAGGCTGAGGCAGCAGCTTTTGCTTATGCAGAAGCACATGCAGCGGCTCTAGCTGTCGCTGAGGCTCATGCCTTGGCGATAGCTGAGGCAGAAGCTGCAGCGTCGGCTATCGCCGTCGCGTATGCCAAGGCACAAGCTCAGGCAGAGGCTGTGGCAATGGCATACGCAGAGGCATATGCGGCTGCACAGGCCGCCGCATCAGCGATCGCTGGTTCCTACAGCGGAGCTCAGGCAGAGGCCAGCGCTTCCGCTCAGGCCTGCGCAACAGCGACGGCTAGGGCACACGCAATGGCAAGCGCGATCGCCCAGGCGAAGGCACAAGCCTCAGCTAGTGCATTTGCCGCTTCCTCAGCCTGCGCAACAGCGACCGCCAAGGCACAGGCAATGGCAAGCGCGATCGCTCAGGCGAAGGCACAAGCCTCAGCTAGTGCATTTGCCGCTTCCTCGGCGTACGCCAAGGCACAGAGTGCGGCAAGCGCAATGGCCGCAGCAGTCGCTGCGGCAGTCGCTCAAGTACAAACACAAGCCCAGGCCTGCGCAATAGCAGCGGCACAAGCCCAAGCTGAAGCCGCAGCGTGTGCTGCAGCGGCGAGTCAGGCAACTGCTCAAGCCACAGCGGATGCATCGGCTTATGGGACCGGTGAAGCGTACGCAACGGCCTTCGCCGCGGCAGTCGCCATGAGCTCTGCAGATGCCTTTGCCCACGCTCAGGCAGCAGCCTTGGCAGCAGCACGAGCAGAAGCAGCTGCACAGGCAGCCGCAGGCGCTTACGCTGAAGCTCAGGCAGCAGCAGCCGCCGGGGTGCAAGCGGTCGCAGAAGCCGTAGCCGAAACAGAGGCAGCCGCTCGTGCATGTGCATCCGCAGAGGCACATGCCGAAGCCTCAGCCGCCGTCGGCGTACAGGCAATCGCCGAAGCGAACTCTGAGGCAGAAGCAGCAGCACGCGCGTGCGCTGCAGCACTTGCGCAAGCCGAGGCTTCAGTGGCTGTTGGTGTCGAGGCGATCGCTACGGCGAACGCCGAAGCTGCGGCAGCAGCACACGCAGCAGCACTCGCACAAGCTGAGGCCGAAGCCTATGTCGCCGTTGGCGTTCAAGCTGCCGCAGCGGCATTCGCTGAAGCAGCTGCCGCGGCCTACGCAGCAGCCGAGGCCAAAGCATTCGCTTATGCCGAGGCGTACGCGACCGCAAGTGCACTGGCAATTGCCGAAGCTGATGCTTATGCATCGGCACGGGCGTGCGCGCTGGCAGTCGCTGGGGCACGGGCATCTGCCACCGCAGTCTCCGAGGCATATGCGAGAGCGTTCGCAGCAGCGGAAGCGACAGCGAGCGCCTTAGCGCAAGCACACGTAATGGCCAACGCAGCCGCGCAAGCAGCAGCTGCAGCCTACACATCCGTGCAGGTCGTACCCGATATAGAAACCTCGGTAAAGGCTGTCATCGATCCTGAGTGTCTCAGGCCTATCTGTGAAGAGCAGGAAGCGTGCCCGCCATGTCCTCAGTACCAACCTTGCCCAGCTTGTAACTCTTGTTGCGACGAGGAGCCTAAGCCTGAGTACGGTTGCCCCGATACCCAGACCTACGGTTGGAACTTCGGAGAACTGGCGCCGGGAATGCGCGTGAATCAGATGAAGAGCTTCCCCTACGAGCTCACCTACATGGTGAACGAAATGGGAGCTACCTCTGCTGCCACGATCGGTTCGAACCTTCCCGCAGGGCTGACGTTCGACCTTGCTCTGAGCGCACAGCGAGGGGTGTTGTCGGGCCAGGTACCGGAGAGGCCGGGTACCTACCAGATTAGCTACGTGTTGTACGATCGCAACCAGTGTTTTGTGATCGAACTCACGGTCTATGTGGGCGTCGGGCAGTCTTCAGAGCCGGAGCCAGAGCCAGCGTGTGGCAAGCCGACTTCTCTCCAGTGGGACTTTGGCGCGGTGAAGGGTGGAACTTTCCACCTCCTGACCGCACGCCAGATTCCAACAAACATCCAGTATCAAATCAACTCTGCTGGTGCCATCGCGGCCGAGCTGCTCTCGAGCAACCTCCCGGGGCAGGCAGAGTTCAACCTGGATCTGGACAATCACATCGGCGCCCTCTCCGGGTTCATGCCGGCACAGGCCGCTAACTACCAGCTGGTCTTTGCACTGTACGATCAGGCCGAGTGCGAGGTGATCCGCCTC
>CBDUVB010000044.1:0-15121 GCA_965370555.1 uncultured bacterium | reverse complement strand
ATCGGGATCGACTATGCAATCCACTTTGTATCCCGCTTTCGCCGAGAGGTGCGTACGGGGAAGGACGGAGATCAGGTGCTTCAGGCAACTATTCAGACGACCGGACGTGGGATCGCTTATAATGCACTTGCACTTGCGTTGGGGTTCGCGATCCTCATTGTCTCGTCATTCAAGGGAGCGCGCGACTTCGGGCTCCTGGTCTCGATGACCATGGTGATCAGCGCCATGAGCGCGTTCACCGTCATCCCGGCGATCCTTATCACCTTCAAGCCGAAGTTCTTGACGCGGAACAATGGAGTAGGAATCAGACAGGTAGGAAAAGAAAGCCAACAGAAAGGAGATGGATAATGAAAAACAAGAAGTTGTTGTCGGTCGCTCTGTTGACACTCGCCCTTCTTTGGAGCGTGGTCGCGGTTATGGGGGAGGAGTTAAGCGGGAATGAAATTCTCACTCGTGTCGATCAGGAGGCCCAGTTCTTGAGCGAGGGGAGCATGATCACAACCCTTCAGTTCGAGAACGAATACGGTGACGGGACCACGTCCGCAAACCGCTTTGCAAGCTTATCCAAACAGATGGAAGGGGGAGCGAAGTATTCTCTTATCTACTTTGTGGGGCCGGAGGATGTCAAAGGAACGATCTTCCTATCGGTGAAGCCAGGCCCAGATGAGGACTCTCGTATGTGGCTCTACCTGCCGGCGCTGGGGATGTCGAAGGAGCTTGTTGCGGAGGAGCAGGAGCAGAGCTTTGCCGGGAGCACCTTTTCTTTCCAGGATGTGGGGAGTCGCGACATGGAGGACAAGTACGACGCGGAACTGATCGGGGAGGAGACGCTCGTGGTTGGCGACGAAAGCCGGCTTGTTTACATCCTTGCTCTCACCGCCAAGCCGGACGCCGACACCGACTATCCCACCGCGAAGATGTGGATCGATAAGGAGGGGTTCCTCATGCTGCGGACCGAGAACTATAACGCGGAAGGGAACCTGGAGTGGATGATGGAGGTGACGAAACTCGGAGAGTTCGAGGGGAAGGTCACGGCCGATCAGATGATCGCGGGCAACGTCCTCGACGAAAGCTCCACCACGATCACTTTCCTTGAGCGTGTGCGTCCCGAAGAAGAGCTTTCCAATTCCGCTTTCGATCCGGAGAACCTGACAAGCTTTAACCCGGCTATTTACGGGTTGTAAAGCGTTTAAGGCCGGTGGTGATACCTGTGGCGAGTGAGGGCAGGCCTCATTCCTCATATGGGGTGAACCGCCCTCGCAAAAGTCTTTGCATAGGGAGTTAGCAGGTGATAGAGTGTGAGACATGACTAGGATTTCGGTTGTTGTTCCGGCCCGTAATGAGGAAGAGAGGCTCCCACGTTGCCTCGCTGCCCTGCGCTGCCAGAGCCTGAGCGATTTCGAGCTCATTGTGATCGATTCCGCCTCCACCGATAGTACCGGGGAGGTGGCTCGCGATTTTGGGGCGCGCGTGGTCCGGGTGGAGGAACCCGGCGTGGCTCGCGCCCGACAGGCTGGATTCGAGGTAGCCCAAGGGGAGATCATCGTCTCTACCGATGCGGATGCTATCCCCTCTTCGGACTGGCTCGAACGCTTGGTCGCTCCCTTTTGTGATCCGGAGGTGGTGGGAACGTTTGGGACCCTACACTTCACGCGTGGTGGCCTGTTGGCGGAGGTTAGCCACGCTCTCTTCTCCGTGTTCCAGAGGGCAAATTACCATATCGGGCGCCCTCTCTTTTGCGGACCTAACTTTGCCGTGAGCAAGGGAGCCTTCCATGTCGTTGACGGGTTCAAGAGGGGGGATGGTTACCCAGGAGAGGCGGAGGATGTGCGGCTGGCCCTGAAGATCAGGGAGATGGGGAAGATCGTCTTCTTACACGATCTTCCGATGGTTGTCTCGGTGCGGAACCTTGAAAAGGGTCGCGCCCTCCGATACACCATTCATCACGCCGGGCTCTATTTCAGGGTTTGTTGGCTCGAACGATTGACTCGGAAGAAAGGGATCCTCTCGCAGGGGTCCTACAGGTGAGAAGGCGGGTTGTCAGAAGGGTCCCGTTGACTTGAGCGGAGAACGGGTTAAAATTTTCTCAAAACCGAGGTGTTTCTATATGCCAGAACAGGTGAAGCGCAAGATGCTTAGCCACATGGAGCAAAGCATCAAGGTACTGAAGAGCGGTTTAGGTAAGGTGCAGACCGGTCGTGCCAACCCGGCGATGGTGGAGGACGTCTCTGTGGACTACTACGGAGCTTCCACACCGCTTAAGCAGTTGGCGACGATCGTTGCTCCGGATGCAAATCTCCTTGTTGTGCAACCATATGACAAGACACAGATGGCCTCTTTTGAGAAGGCGATCCTTGCCGCCGATTTGGGCCTTAATCCGACCAACGACGGGAAGGTCATCCGAATCAAGATCCCGAAACTCTCCGAAGAACGACGCAGGGAGCTGACCCGTGTCATCAAGACGAAGGGGGAAGAGACAAAAATCGCCCTGCGAAACATCCGACGGGATGCCAACGAGAAGCTGGACCAGATGAAGGATAACGGCGACATCTCGGAGGATGATCACCACCGCTACCGGGAGAATAACGACAAGGCGATCCACGACCACTCGAAGAGAGTGGATGACTTGGTCGCGGAAAAGAGCAAGCAGTTGCAGACGATTTAATCGCTTCTAGGGTGCCCGACATGATTAATCCACTTACCTCTGAGTTTGCGAGGCTTTTTCATTTACGCAGTACGCTTTGTGTAGGTATAGCTGCCGCCGTTCTCCTTGCGGCGTTTGGTTTGGGTCATGCCGCCCTTGGGGTGTTGATCGGGATGGGCCTGTTTGTGGCGACGTCGGCCTTCCTCTATGAGGCGGGGCGATCCTTGTTCAACGCCAGTTCAGCGCGGCGCGGCCGGGTGATGGCTGCGCTGTCGAGCGTAGGACGACTGGCCTTCTTGGCAGTCTCCCTGGCGCTCGTCTCCCGCTTGGGACGCTCGGTTCTGATCGCCTCCTGTGGCGGATTGCTCTTTGGGCAAATGAACCTGCATCGGGCATACATCTTGAGGGAGAGAAGCGGACCATGTTCGAACAGTTAGCCGAGATGCTCGCCCACCTGGGCGGAAAACGAATCGTTGTCCTCTCCATTGGAGAGTTTTCTATGCGGTTCGATCTTGTGGCGACGATCACGACGTGGGCGGTGATGCTCGTACTCGTGCTCCTCGCGCTGTATTTGCGCCGTGGGCTACGCCAAGAGATCGAGGAGAAGCCAAATCGTATTCAGGCTACGCTCGACCTTCTGATCGATCTCTTGAGAAAGCAGTTGACTTCTAACTTCGCCTCGGAGAGGCTAGCGCAGGAGATGTTCCCGTTCATTTCCACGTTGTTCCTGTACGTCTTGCTCTGCAACTGGGTGTCGATGATCCCGTACGTCGAGTCTCCAACCGCGAACGTGAACGTCACCTTGGGGTTGGCCCTGCTCGTCCTCGTTATGTCTCATGTGCTTGCCATCCGCATGAAGGGAGGAAAGAAGTACATTCACGGGTTCATCGAGCCGTATCCGTTTATGCTCCCGTTAAACATTATGGGAGAGCTGGCCAAGCCGATATCACACGGGTTTCGTCTGTTTGGCAATGTTTTTGCGGGATCGGTCCTGATTGCAGTTGTCACCGCGAAGTTTGCTCCGGTGATCGTCCCGCCAGCACTCAATCTGTTCTTCTCGTTCTTGATGGGGGGAATTCAGGCGTTTGTATTTGCTATGCTGGCTGTCGCGTACATCAACGTGGCGGTAGAGAGTTAATAGGGAGGAGATATGTTGCAAGAAGCACAGAGTGTTGTGAGTCAGATCTCAGGGGCGGATATCGCCACGGCGGCGAAGTACCTTGCTGCCGGCTTTGTAATGGGAATCGGAGCGATCGGGTCAGCGATCGGAGAAGGGAACGTAGCTGCGCACGCCCTGGACGGGATGGCTCGCCAGCCGGAGATGGAGGGTGCGCTAATGCGGACGATGATTGTCGGCCAGGCGATCACTGAGTCAACGGGGATCTACTCGTTATTGGTGGCAATCGTCCTGTTGTTCGTCGTGTAAAGGAGGCTATGTTGTCTTTCGAGTGGGGGAAGATCGTCAAGGACATCAACTGGACCTTGGTGATCAATCTGATCAACTTCGCTACCCTCCTCTACCTGTTGAAGCGGCTTCTGTTTAGACCGGCGTTAGAATACCTCGACCGGCGGCGCGAGCAGATCGCTGCGAGGATGGAATCGGCAAGAGTGAGCGAGGAGAAGGCGGCTGCGCTCGTAGCCCAAAAGGAGACGACGCTTCAAGCCGCGCACGCGCAGGCTCGGCGCATTGTGGAGGAAACGACCGCGCGCGCGGAAGGTATGATCTCCGCTGCAAAGGGCGATGCCAAGCAGGAAGCTGCCCGAATCCTTTCCGAAGCCCGCCGGCAGGTCGAACAGGAACGAACACAGATGGAAGCGGATCTGCGCCGCGCCTACGCGGAGATCGCTGTCTTGGGTGCCTCGCGCGTCCTCGATCGCGAGGTCAAGATAGAGGACCACCGTCGCTTGCTCGATGAGCTCCTTCAGGGGATCGATGACGAGGCGTTGAGGATGAGGCAGTGAGATCACGCGAGATCGCTCGTCGCTATGCGGAGGCGTTGTACAAACTTGCCGCCGAGGAAGCGTTGGTCGACACGATCGAGGAGGACTATGGCCAGGTTCTCACCGAGATCGAAGGTGTTCCCGATTTCGACCGCTTCTTCACTCATCCACTCGTCTCCCGCGAAAGGAAGAGCGAGTTAATCGACCAGGTCTTCCCCGATCTCTCGGCGTACCTGCGCAACTTATTCGTGCTCCTGATCCGGAATGGTCGCGAAGGATACCTTGACCTGATCTACGAGGAGTTTCATTCCTTGCGTTCGGAAGAGGAGGGGATCATTAGGGTGAAGGTCCTCACGGCGAAGGAACTCTCCACGAAAGATCGCGAACGGTTGACGGATCGCTTGGTCAAGGGGCTCGGGGAGCGGGTGAAGCTGGAAGAAGAAATCGATGTGAGTCTAATCGGCGGGGTGAGGATCGAGATTGGAGGGAAGGTCCTCGACGGAACGTTGCGGACCAGGCTGGAAAGTTTGCGGTCCTTTATCGAGGGATAGGAGGAAGAGACGTGTCAGCACCGCGTAAGGACGAGATCAGCGCCATACTCAAGGAGCAGATCAAGGGATTTCACTACGACCTTGACATGAGCGAGGTTGGGGTGGTCGTTGAGGTAGGGGATGGGATCGCCCGTGTCTTCGGGCTGCAGAGAGCGATGGCTTCGGAGATCGTGGAGTTCCCAAACGATGTCTACGGCCTCATCCTCAACCTGGAGGAGGAGAGCGTCGGGGTGGCCCTGTTCGGGGAGAGCGAGTACGTACAAGAAGGGGACGAGGTTCGACGCACCGGGCGTGTCCTGGAGACCGCGGTCGGCGAGGCGCTCCTTGGGCGGGTTGTCGATCCGCTCGGACGTCCGGTGGACGGCAAGGGGGAGATCGCCGCGACCGAACACCGGAAGGCGGAGATCAAGGCCCCGGGCGTGGTCGAGCGTCAGCCGGTCGATACCCCTCTCCAGACGGGGCTCAAGTCGGTCGACGCGCTGACGCCGATCGGACGTGGGCAGCGCGAGCTGATCATCGGCGACCGCCGCACCGGGAAGACGGCGATCGCTCTCGACACGATCATCAACCAGAAGGGGAAGGGGGTCATCTGCGTCTACGTCGCCATCGGCCAGAAGACATCGACGGTCGCCCGGGTGATAGATACCCTCGAACGGCACGGAGCGATGGACTACACGGTTGTTGTAATCGCCGACGCGAACTCCCCCGCGCCGATGCAGTACCTCGCTCCTTACGCCGGGTGCGCCATGGCGGAGTACTTCACCTACAACGGAAAGGATGCGTTTATCATTTACGACGACCTCTCCAAGCACGCGGTCGCCTACCGCGAGATGGCGTTGCTGTTGCGCCGCCCCCCGGGACGCGAGGCCTACCCCGGTGACATCTTCTACACCCACTCGCGCTTGTTGGAGCGTGCGGTGCGGCTCTCGAACGCTCACGGTGGAGGGTCGTTGACCGCGTTCCCGATCATCGAGACCAAGGCAGGCGATATCACCGCCTACATCCCGACGAACGTAATCTCCATCACCGACGGGCAGATCTACCTCGAAGGGGACCTGTTTAACCAGGGATTCCGCCCGGCGATCAACGTGGGAAAGTCGGTCTCACGCGTGGGAGGAGCGGCGCAGATCAAGGCGATGTCGCAGATCGCCGGTGAGCTGCGGCTGGAGCTATCCCAGTACCGCGAGCTCGAGGCGTTCGCCGAGTTCTCCGCCGACCTGGACGAGGAATCGAAGGCGCAGCTCGCGCGTGGGGATAGGCTGATGGAGACCCTGAAGCAGGACCAGTACCGTCCGATGCCGGTTGAGGAGCAGGTCGTCTGTCTATACGTGGCGGTGGAGAACCACCTGGCCGACGTCGAGATCGGAGCAGTGCGCCGGTTCGAGGAGGGGTGGCTCCGCTTCCTGCACGCAGATCACGAGGAGATATTCGCTGCCCTGCGCGAGGAGCAGGCGTTCACCGATGAGAGCAGAGGTGTGTTGGAGAAGGCAATTGCTGAGTTTAAGGAACGTTTCGGAGGGTAAGTGGCTGAGAACGTCCGTGTGATTAAGGATCGCATCGGGAACATCGAGAACATCCGCCAGATCACCAAGGCGATGAACGCGATCGCCATGACCAAGGTGACGAGGATGAAGCGTCGAGTGGCAGCGGTGCGCCCGTACGTGGAGGGGTTCGACACATTGGTGGCGGAGATCCTTGCCCAGCCGATCGGCACGGGCGAGTCGGTCGCGACCGGGGCGCGCGCGGCTGAGCCGCATCCCTTGATCGTTGGCAACGGCTCTTCCGATATCGGGATCCTCGTCCTCAACTCCGATCGCGGCCTGTGCGGTCGATTCAAGGGAGAGATCAACCGAAAGGGTGAGGAACTCCTTCTTGGGCACGACCACGCCGCGAAGATCCTCGCAGGAGGAGAGAAGGCACGCGCCTATTTCGCCCGTCGCCCGGTGGAGATCTTAAAGACCTACACGCATTTCTATGAGGATCCGACCCCGCGGATCGCTGAGCGGATCTCCTCTGACCTGATCTCTCTCTACCTTGAGGGGGCACTCGGGCGGGTGATCCTCGTTTATATGAGGTTCGTCTCCGATCTTAACCAGAGGCTTGCAGTGGAAGAGTTCCTCCCAATCAGGGTCGAGACAAAGGGGAGCGATGCGCTCATCGAGCCCGATCCGGCTCGTATGCTCGACGTTGTCCTCCCTCTCTATTTGCAGGGGAAGATCTTCTCCGCGCTCCTTCACACGAAGACGAGCGAGGATGCGATCCGGCGTCAGGCGATGAGGAACGCGACCGATAACGCGGATGACCTGTTGAAGACCCTCACCCGTTCCTACAACAAGGCGCGACAACAATCGATCACGCGGGAGATCTCCGATATTATGGGCGGGGCGGAGGCATTGAGGGATTGAATGATTGAATGATTGAGAGATTGAGTGAACGGGGGATAAGAGATGGAAGATAAGAAAGCAGTAGGCAAGATTACGGAGATCAAGGGCCCGGTCATCGACGCCCGTTTCGAGAAGGGGTGCATGCCGAAGGTGAACGATGCGCTGCGCATCGAACGGGAGGGGGAGAAAGATCTTATCCTCGAGGTGGCTCAGCACCTTGGTGATAATGTGGTACGGGCGATCGCGATGGACTCGACCGACGGGCTCTCTCGGGGGACGCAGGTGCTGAACACCGGCGAACCGATCACTGTCCCGGTTGGACCGGAAACCCTGGGAAGGATGCTCAACCTGACCGGCGAACCGATCGACGAACTCCCGCCCCTTAAGACGAAGCATCACTATTCGATCCACCGCAGCGCGCCCTCCCTCCTCGACCAAGAGACCGAGAGCGAGATCTCTGAGACGGGGATCAAGGTGATCGACCTCATCGTCCCCTTCCCCAAGGGCGGGAAGATCGGCCTCTTCGGAGGGGCCGGGGTGGGAAAGACCATCCTCATCATGGAACTGATCCGCTCGATCGCCTACGAACACGCAGGGTACTCGGTCTTTGCCGGGGTAGGAGAGCGGACACGTGAGGGGAACGAGCTCTACCTGGAGATGAAGCGGACCGGGGTCCTGAAGAACACCGCCCTTGTCTACGGCCAGATGAACGAGCCGCCCGGAGCCCGCTTCCGCGTTGCCCTCACCGGTGTGACACTAGCCGAGTACTTCCGTGATGAGGAAGGGAAAGACGTGCTGCTGTTCATCGACAACATCTTCCGCTTTGCGCAGGCCGGGAGCGAGGTATCGGCCCTCCTCGGCCGTATGCCATCCGAGGTCGGGTATCAGCCAACCCTCGCTACGGAGATGGGAGAGTTGCAAGAGCGGATCACCTCGACGAAGAGAGGGTCGATCACCTCGGTGCAGGCGATCTACGTCCCGGCGGACGATCTTACCGACCCCGCGCCGGCGACGGTCTTCTCCCACCTCGATGCGGCGATCACCCTCGACCGTAAGATCGTGGAGAAGGGGATCTACCCCGCGATCGATCCGTTGCAGTCGAACTCCACCATGCTCGATCCGCGCATCGTCTCGCACGAGCACTACCGCGTCGCACAGCAGACCCTGCAGATGCTGCAGCGCTACGAGGACCTGCGCGACATCATCGCCATCATGGGAATGGACGAGCTCTCCGAGGAGGACAAACTGACCGTGCATCGTGCGCGTAAGGTGCAGCGGTTCATGAGCCAGCCGTTCCACGTCGCCGAGCACTTCACGAACAGGCCTGGGGCGTACGTCAAGCTGGAGGAGACGATCAAAGGGTTTGCCATGATCGTCGATGGTGAGTTGGACGACATACCGGAACAGGCCTTCTACATGGTCGGCGCGATCGATGAAGTCCTCGCCCGCGCCAAAGCGACGGGGACGATACAGGAGGAAGAAGAGGGGAGCGAAGAGGAGGGCGAAGAGGATAAACCCGTTCAGGTTTCTTCCCAAGAGTCTTAAGAAACGGATGTTCCGCTATACCCCGGCGGGGTTTCCCGATCCCGCCTCCTGTGGGGCGTTCTACGACGCACGCTATACCATCTTCTCTGGGGAGGATATGATGGCCCTCGAGTACTCGGGGACGGAGGCGCAGCGCCGCCTGTTTGCGCGGGCAACCTCTCTCCTTCCACCGTCCGGCAAGGTCCTCGACCTCGGCTGTGGCCTCGGCCACCTCATCGACTACATCGAGGAGACAAGCCTCTCCTACGACAGCTATCACGGGATCGATGTCAGCGAGCATATGGTGACGGAGGCGGGTCGTCGCTTCGCGGGGAAAGGGTGCGCCTCCTTTGAGGTGCGGGATATCCTGATCGATCCCTTTACACCGGGAAGCTTCGACACCGGTTACATCCTGAGCGTCCTCGGCTACCCAATCGGGGAGGATCCGGTAGCGACGATGATGGAGATCATCGAAAAGATTTTCTCTGCCTGCCGCGTGGGGATCGTCCTCTCTCACCTCGCGCCGGGACGAAAGGAGGGCCTCAAGTTCACCACCGTCCCCGAGAAACTCGCTGTTCGTTGCGAGAAAGAGCTTGGAGCAAAAGCGCAGATCGACGACAACGGAGTCGATTTCACCTACCTCCTCTCCTTGCGGCACTGATCACTTTGGTGTTCTTCTTGTCCGGTGTGGACAATCAGGTGAAGAAGGCGCCTGTGAAGGCAAATCAGAACCTTCGAATTACCGTGACCCTGTGGGTCTTCAAACCTATTAGGAAGCCAGGAATCCAGGAGAGTTCACAATATTGATCCTACGAGCCCTGCGGACCTTGAATTATGCGTTACTGGATTTCTCATGGCTTTCTGGCTTCCTTATCGCAAAGGTGCAAGCTCAATGCTGAGTGAAACAGCGAGGAGCCACTCCTAAGATCTCCGCGGAATCTTTGGTCGTTTCGTTGACGGAGCCTACGTGAGCCTCTATAATCTTTCCTGCTTGGCGGCGTAGCCAAGTGGAAAGGCAAGGGACTGCAAATCCCTGATTCAGCGGTTCGAATCCGCTCGCCGCCTCTCGTAGTCATACATGGGTGGTTAGCTCAGCTGGGAGAGCGCATGCTTGACGTGCATGAGGCCAGAGGTTCGAGTCCTCTACCACCCACCAGCCCGCAGCATCGATCACGGGTGTTTTCATGTTCTCCCTTAACCATTCAACTTGAGATTCCCTGTGGTCTTGCCACAGGGTTTCCTTATTCACTTATCCCCGCCGTGGATTCTCTCACCACCCGTTCACGAGCGCCGGAGTTTGCCTGTCTGTCGCAGACGGATGGCCGATGCTGGCCTTTGGTGGATCACTGTGTCGCTTGTTATGTTTATATTCTCCGTCTAAACTGGGTAGTAAGGAGGTTTAACCTATGAAACGCTTGCTAGGATTCGCCATTATGGGATGCATCTTTGCCAGTTTGATTGGTCTTTCCGTTCTTTCCGAAGAGATTCACCTCCCGGATGGCAAACCTCTTTCCGGTACCGTCCTCATTGCTGAGTCGTTCTACGAACAGATACGTGGAGAAGATGAACTTGTTCCCCTGGAATTTCAGGCCTGGCCAGGAAGCAGTGGCTTTCGCGATGCTGATTGGTTCAATATGCGCATCGAGGCGCATCCCGGCGACATGCTCATTCTTTCACCAGGGCAATACAAAGCCGATCTGTGGGTCTTTGCCCCAGGGATCACGATAACCACCGAGCCGGACGCGGAGGAGATGGCCGAAATCTGGGGGACGGTGGAGATCGACGCCGATGGGATTATCCTCGATCGTATCGCGGTGACCGGTCCGCGTAAGCATTACTCCAGTGGGCACGGGATCGAGGTCAACCGCGAGGTAGTCAATCGAATAACTATTCGCAACTGCCTCGTTGAGGATAACGAATGGATGGGGATCCACGTCATCGGCCCGCGGGGCGAGATCAGGGAGTTTCGGGTGGAGAACTGCGAGGTTCTCAACAACGGGAGCTTCGGGATCGAGGTGCAGGGCGTCGAGAACCTCATCATTACCTGGTGCACGATCACCGGGAACAAGGAAGGGGTACACATCGGGAGCAATGTCTTAAATGTAGAGATGAGTGACAACGTTATCTCCGGAAACCGTCTCGTCGACGTGTATCGGAAGGATCAGTGACTCTTCTTCCCCAGTTCCTTCTCTTGTACACCCATGAGGTAATGAATAAAAAAAGCGAGAAGCACCCCGCAGAAGAGCCCGAGGACCCCGGCAACGGCGAGTGACATCTCTCGGTTGGGTCCGATTTTGGAGACGACTGGCGTCCCCAGTGTCTCCAAGGTGAAGAACTTGGTTAGGTCAGCGCCCTGGAGCATCTCGAGATTCACTTGTTCTTGCACGAGTTGTGCTTCGATGTTGATGGTCTTCTGTGCCAGATAGGTGTATAGAGGATCCTCCGGATCTGGAGAGTCAAGCGCGTCTATTTCCTCTTTTAGGGTGTCGTGTTGACGCGTTAGTTGATTGATATGAATCGATGTGTTGAAGATTGCTTGTGTGACTTTCTTCTCCACGTACAGGTTCAAGTGGTCTCTCACCAGAGAGATGAGACGATCGAATTCCTCTGCAAGAGTCTTTGCTGAGGTGGCTTTGGAGAGCGTCACCTGAACACGGTCATTCTGGACCTTGGCCGTGAGTGTGAGGCCATCATCCAAAAAAGAGTCGTGAAAGTCCATCACGGTGTTCAGTAGTTCTTGTTTATCCAGTCCGGTGATTCCAAACATCGAAAGAGATTCGTACAGGCGATAATTAACCGTTCCCGCATACTCGTTCGGTCGTGTCCACATGATGCTGGCGGTGACCGCTAACGCAATCACGAGACTCGCGAGGATAATCCACTTTCCTTTCCAGATGACGCGCAGGTAATCGATCAACTCGACCTCGTACTCATCCATTAGTTCCTCCTTTTCCCTATTTCTAACCGATACCATGGTTCGAGGTCAAGGGAATAGCGGTTTATTGATATCGGCTGTAGGCGGCGTTATCGTAAGAGATGTTCGAGCGGGGATGGGCGATTGCTGCGGCAAAGGGATGAAAGAGAAGGATTGGTTATGGCGACAGTTCAGTTGGTGACCGGCGGGGCAGGTTTTATTGGCTCTCATCTTGTTGAGGCGTTGGTGACGCGTGGCGAACGTGTGCGGGTGCTCGACAACCTGGCGACCGGGCGGTTGGAGAACCTGAGCGCGGTGAAAGATAGTGTTGAGTTCATCCAAGGCGACCTGCGGGATCGTGCAGTCGTTAGCCAGGCTATGAAAGGGGTCGAGGTTGTCTTCCACCACGCGGCGCTCGCTTCGGTGCCACTCTCGGTGGAAGACCCGTCGACAACGCACGATGTGAACGCTACGGGGACGCTGAACGTCCTTCTTGCCGCGCGTGATGCTGGCGTACGCAGGGTCGTCTACGCGAGTTCCTCCTCGGTCTACGGAGGTGGTCCCCAGCTTCCGAAGCGCGAGGAGATGGAGCCAGATCCTTGCTCACCGTATGCGGTCTCCAAGCTTGCAGGGGAGCACCTCTGCCGCGCATTCTGGCCGGTCTACGGGTTATCGACCGTATCGTTGCGGTACTTCAACGTCTTCGGTTTGCGCCAGGATTCCGATTCCCCCTACGCTGCAGTCATCCCCAAGTTTGTCGAGTGTCTCAACGCGGGCGAACCGCTCCCTGTATACGGAGATGGAAAGCAGACGCGGGATTTCATTCCTGTCTCATCCGTTGTCGAGGTGAACATGCAAGCCGCCGCAAGGGATAGGATTGATGGAGAAGTGTTCAACGTGGGAAGCGGAAAACCTGTATCACTCCTTGACCTGATCTCTCTCCTTGGCGAGGTGAGCGGACGTGAACCAAAGATCAGATTCCTCCCTGAACGTCTGGGAGACGTGCGCGAATCGTGGGCCGGTATTGAGAAGGCCCGCCGCATGCTCGATATCGTTCCCGGTTCCTTACACGAGGGCTTGAGGAGATTGCTGGATATAGGGTAATGAGTGACGGGTAACAGGGTTAGGGGTATTCAGGGAACTTTTCTTATTGCTTGTTGCTTATCGCCCATCTCTGGAGGATCGCTGCCACTTCTGGGCGGGTGAACGCTGCGGGCAGGTCCTCCCCTTCCTGCAACATCTCGCGCACCTTGGTCCCGGAGAGGAAGACGTGCTCGTCTTTTCCATGCGGGCAGGTCTTGCTTGTGGCCATCTGGCCACACGTCTTGCAGTAGAAGGCGTGCTCAAATTTCAATGGGACGATCCCGATCTCCTCCTTTGAGAAGCGCTCGAAGATCTCTTGTGCGGCGTAGGTGTCGTAGTAGCTTCCGACGCCGGCGTGATCACGCCCGATGATTATGTGCGTGCACCCGTAGTTCATCCGGCAGATGGCGTGGAAGATCGCCTCCCGCGGCCCGGCGTAGCGCATCGGTGCAGGGAAGGTTCCGAGTATCACGCGATCGTCTGGAAAGTAGTGTTTCATCAGTGTCAGGTAGCAGTCCATCCGCACCGAGGCGGGAATGTCTCCTTCTTTGGTCTCGCCGACAAGTGGGTTGATGAACAGACCGTCGACCATCTCCAGGGCGCACTTCTGCAGATACTCGTGCGCGCGGTGGATGGGATTGCGTGTCTGGAAGGCGACGATTGTCTTCCACCCCTTCTCCTGAAAGCGTTGACGTGTTCTCACGGGATCGAGGTGGTACTCGGGTGCGGTGGGAATCGGGGCACGGGTGAGGAGATGGATCTCGCCTCCGACCAGCATCTGCGGACCGCGATATAGGCGGGCGACCCCGGGGTGCGCTCGCTCGGTCGTCCCGTAGACGGCCTGCGCTTCCCGCTCTACTTCTCGCTCGAAGATCTCCTCTACCCTCATCACGCCGTAGGTGACGCCGTTCCCTCCTTGAAGCGCTGCCCAGCCACCGCGTGGTAGGGTCTTGGCGAGGCTCGCTTCGACGGGAAGGACGATCGGGATCGGCCATACCGTTCCATCGGGAAGACGCATCTCCTCGAGCACGCTCTCGTAGGCCTCCGAGGTCATGTACCCGGTGAGCGGGCTGTAGAGCCCGCAGGCGATGTTGTCTAGTTCGGAGAGAGCAAAATAAGTGAGGGGGATCGTAGCGAGGCCGGAGATCCTTGTGAGCCACTCCTCCCTCTTATGGCCTTCTGAGATGCGCGCGATCAGGGTTCCGCCGTGCGGGGCGATCATCGAACCCCTCGTGTGGAAGCCGGTGCCTCACGCGACGCTGCCACCGTTGTGGGGATGAAACCCCTCCTTTCCAGGTAGGAAAGGATCGTGTTTGTGGACTCATCGACCGTCTCTCGGTCGGTATGTACGACGATCTCCGGATCGATCGGCTCTTCGTACGGATCGTCGATCCCGGTGAAACCGGTGATCTCCCCGGCGAGGGCCTTCTTGTAGAGCCCCTTTGGGTCGCGTTCGATCAACGTCTCAAGCTCACACTGCGTGTAGACCTCGATGAGGTTGTGGCAGCGCTCGCGGGCGGTCGCGCGCGCTTTCCGGTACGGGGAGATGAACGAACAGGTGGTGGCCACCCCGTTCTTGCTGAGGAGTTCCGCAACGAATGTGACGCGG
Source organism: uncultured bacterium (assembly GCA_965370555.1). Lineage (GTDB taxonomy): Bacteria > Bipolaricaulota > Bipolaricaulia > UBA7950 > UBA9294 > JAJOKK01. The sequence continues at coordinate 471 of CBDUVB010000044.1, read as the reverse complement.
TGGATGTTCTCATCGCGATCCTCCTTGGAGAAGCCGAGGTCGCGTGTCAGGTCCTGCCTGACCACATCGCCGTCCAGCCGCTGCACATAGCGTACTCCACGTGCGTGAAGCTCCTCCTCAACGGTCATTGCCAATGTTGTCTTCCCCGAACCGGAGAGGCCGGTAAACCAGACGACAAATCCTTCGTGCACCTCGTTTCTCCTCTGCTGTCCTTCGTTCATAGGTAGCCGAGTTTGCGCAGCCGGTCCCGCACAATCTGAACCTCTTGTTCGGTCAGTCTGAGCTGGCCTTCCTGGGGCTGCCCGGCCATCAGGTCTCGCAACACGTAGACTACAAACTCATTGACACTGCGGTAGCCGGTGTCGTCGATGACCGCTTTTATTTTCTCATAGAGCGGTCGTGGAATCTTCAGGGTTACTCGATCGCTATTCATACTCTATCTGGAGTGTACCGTAGCGCAACCGATCGTGC
>CBDUVB010000043.1:0-15722 GCA_965370555.1 uncultured bacterium | reverse complement strand
CATACTGTCCCAGGCTATTCCTGGAACTGCGGCCTGTGCGTCATGCCAGGCACACATAAAATGATCTGCTCCGCCTTGGTATAGACGGAGCAGATCAGCCAACGACTCTCTTTACCTTCAGATCCTTTTACGGATCTGCCTTGACAACAGGGGGAGTGTTCACGTTCTCGATGTGAATCGAGAGGGAATCACAAGCACTCGCACCGCACGGATCGGTCACGGTAAGGCTGATCACAACATCCTCACCGGTGCAGGAATCGACCAATGGCGCGATGTAGCACGGGGTCGCCGCACAGGGGTTGTCGAACGTCCCCTTGGAGGCGGTCCAGTAGTAGGCCAGAAGAGCGCACTCCGGGTCGCTCGCCACTGCGCACAGTTGCTTTGATGTCCCTTCCGTCATGCAGAACCCTGTCCCCAGCTCAACAACCGGAGGAGCATTCAGGTTTCGCACATGGACGATGAGGGTGTCGCTCGCGCTTGCGCCGCAGGCATCGGTGACGGTGAAAGTGATAACGATATTATCGCCATCGCAGTTATCCGTCATCGGTGCGGTGTAGATCGGATGAAGTCTCGTCGGATCGACGAAGGTTCCGCCACCATACGTCACGCTCCAGAAGTATGAGATCGCATCTCCATCGGGATCGGACGCAGAACAGGTAAGCTGTATCGTCCCTCCTTCATCGACAACAAGATCCGGGCCGGCATCGGCAATCGGTGCTTGGTTAACGTTATTGATGTGGAGCAGGAACGAATCCACCCCCGTCGCGCCACAGCTGTCGGTCGCCTTCAGGGTGATCGTTACATCCTCACCCGCGCAACAAGCAGTCATCGGAGCGTAGTAGATGGGATCGAGACTCATCGGGTCGTCGAAGTGTCCTCTCGATGCGCTCCAACAGGTTCTGACCACATTGCAGTCGTGGTCAGCGACCGTCCCGTGAAGTCTGATCGACGTCCCTTCATCGACCGCCTTGATCGCCGGTGGAACTGGGCAAGGCAGAGGGGGCGGCATGGGGATGCAGGTTCTGACCGGCATCGCAGGAGGACAGGTCACAGCAAGCGGGCAGTTCAGGTTGAGGGCTCGACAGCTCGGGCAGGGCCCTTCGATCACCATCCCCTGGAGAAGGGTATCACACCCGTCTACGTGATAGAGCCGATCGTTTCCCGGTCCACCGAGTAGTGCATCCACCCCGGCGCCGCCACAGAGGGAGTCATCCCCTACCTCGCCTTCGAGCGAGTCCTCGCCCGGGCCGCCACAGAGAAGGTCATTCCCTGTTCCGCCGAATAGTACGTCATTACCAGCATCACCCAGGAGAACGTCGTACCCGACTCCTCCCTCGATAATGTCGTTTCCGTCTCCCCCGATGAGGATATCGTTCCCTCCCAACCCGATCAGGAAGTCATTCCCCGAGAGGCCGTAGATAAGGTCACTCTCTGGAGTCCCATAAAGGGTGTCGTCCCCATTAGTTCCGTAAATGACGTTCACGATCCCCAAGTGCGCGTATTGCGCTGGGATCGAGGGAGTGACCGGTTTCACAGGCTCGGGTGTAGAGACGACCGCGGTGAGAGTAGCGAACAGTCCGCTCGCCTCACCCACGTCCCAGTACGATCCACCGGTCCTCTCGGCCATCGCCGTCAGGGACTCGCGTATACCCTGATCGACATCGAGACCGATCACGTGTAGGACGATCGGTGGATTCATCGTGGTGAGCATCTGGGCGACAGCGAGAGGGTCCCCTCCACAGGTCTCCTCACCATCGCTGATGAGGACGATCATGCTCGATCCCTCGAGCCCGGTGAGCTCATTCGCCGCCTCGACCAACGCATCGGCAATCGGGGTCAACCCTTGTGCCTCGATCTGCGCGATAGAGGCGATCATCCCACCGGCCATGGGTGCAGTGAACGGACGAACCAGGAAGAGAGGCTCGATATCCTGACAGCTTTCTTCCCTATCTCCCTTCCCGATTCGATGACCGTAGGCGAATAGGCCTGCATTCATCCCATCGGGGAGAATTCCCAACAGATCGCCGAGTGCATCCTTCGCCACATCCAGCCGCGATGCCGTTCCGAACGGCTTATTCATGCTGTTCGACGCATCGAGGATAATGGCCAAGTTCTGCGGAGCTCCCCACGCGATCACCGAGATGGAGAGTACTCCGAAGATCAATAACACCGTTAGACATAGTTTGTTGCGCATTCTTACCTCCTTATCGATCCCCTTAACGCCCCATCTTAACAGAACGGGCATAGTGATTTCCGTAATTTAGATCACAATGGCGGCCGTCGCTCAAATCTAAGTTTTGGTTCCTTGTCGTTTCGAGTAGGGGCGGTTCGCGAACCGCCTCTACTTCTAAGTTCGGTTCGCACGGGACGGATGCCGATTGCGAAGCAAGACCGGAGGTCAAAGAGAATTCACCACTAAGAGCACCAAGGCCACGAAGAATGGCATTCGGTTCTAGTTCTTTTCCCTATGCAACGCTTTCCTTTGCGCCTTTGCTAGAGCCCCAAGCCTTTTCTCTCGCCCGTTCGTTGCACTCACTCAAGCCGCAAAGACCGCCAAGGGGTACAGCTCAATATCACTCTTGTTCTTGGTTTGTCCCGCACTTCACTTCTCAGATCCTGTCTTCCGCTGTTCTCGGCGCCTGCCTGTCAGAACACGACGGCAGAGAGGAACCCCATATAGAAGGCCAGGAGCGCTTTGCACTCGTATAAGGTATTAGCTATGATGGTGTAGAACTTGAAGAGGAGAATAACGAATGCCGGCACCGCAGGAAGTCAGCGAGCTTGTCAAACGGTTCGAACGCAATCGCGAGAGCTACCGCAGCAGCGAATACAACGAGACCCAGGCTCGCCGGGAGTTCATCGACCCGTTCTTCAAGGCTCTTGGTTGGGATATCGATAACAAACAGGGCTACGCCGAGGCGTACAAGGATGTCGTGCACGAGGACGCGATCAAGATCGGTGGGGCGACCAAGGCCCCGGACTATGCCTTCCGCATAGGCGGTGCGCGCAAGTTCTTCGTAGAGGCCAAGCGCCCCGGGATTGACATCAAGAATGACCCGGATCCCGCCTATCAACTCCGCCGCTACGCCTGGTCGGCCAAGCTCCCGCTCTCCATCCTCACCGACTTTGAAGAGTTCGCTGTCTACGATTGTCGGGTAAAGCCAAACAGGGCCGACAAGGCCTCCGCCGCACGCATCCTCTACTTCACGTATAAGGAATACGCCGAGCGTTGGGACGAGATCGCCTCCATCTTCTCCCGCGAGGAGATCCTCAAGGGTTCGTTCGATAGGTATGCAGAGTCGGCCAAGAAGAAGCGCGGGACTGCCGAGGTGGACGATGCCTTCCTAAAGGAGATCGAGACTTGGCGCGATCTCTTCGCGAGGAACATCGCCCTGCGCAACTCCGATCTCTCAACGCGCGAGCTCAACTATGCCGTGCAACGGACGGTCGATCGGATCATCTTCCTCCGCATCTGCGAGGATCGCGGAATCGAGGACTACGGGCAGTTGATGGCCCTGCAAAGCGGTACACGGGCTTACGAGCGCCTCTGTCAGATCTTCCGCCGCGCCGATGAGCGCTACAACTCCGGCCTGTTTCACTTTAGCGTGGAGAAGGAGCGCCCCGATCCACCCGACGACCTCACGCTCAATCTAACCATTGACGACAAGGTGTTGAAGGAGATCTTCAAGGGTCTCTACTACCCGGAGAGTCCATTTGAGTTCTCCGTCCTCCCCGCAGACATCCTTGGCCACATCTACGAGCAGTTCCTCGGCAAGGTGATCCGTCTGACCCCTGGCCATCGCGCCAAGGTGGAGGACAAGCCAGAGGTGAAGAAAGCCGGGGGCGTCTACTACACCCCCACCTACATCGTCGACTATATCGTCAAGAACACCGTAGGAAAGCTCCTTGAGGGGAACACCCCAACCAAAGTAGCGAAGATCAGGGTGCTCGATCCCGCTTGCGGCTCAGGGTCGTTCCTCCTTGGCGCGTATCAGTATCTCCTTGACTGGCACCAGGAGTGGTACGCAAAGCACGATCCCGAGAAGCACGCGAAAGGACGATCACCCAAGGTCTATCTTGGCCCGGGTGGTGAGTGGCGACTGACCACAGCCGAGAAAAAGCGCATCCTGCTAAACAACATCTATGGCGTGGACATCGACACGCAGGCTGTAGAGGTGACCAAGCTCTCGCTCCTGTTGAAGGTGCTCGAAGGCGAGAATGCAGAGACGTTAGGGAAGACGTACAGGCTCTTCCATGAGCGTGCGCTGCCTGATTTGGGTAACAACATCAAGTGCGGCAACTCTTTGATTGGGCCTGACTTCTACGAAGGCCAGCAGTTAAGCCTACTCGATGACGAAGAACGCTACCGGATCAACGCCTTCGACTGGAACGCCGAATTTCCCGAGATCATGAACGCAGGCGGGTTTGATATCGTGATCGGGAATCCGCCGTATGTGCGGAGCGTTGCGTTGAAAGAGAGCAATTACGCACTGTGGAACTTCTGCCGTTCCCACTATCAATCAGCTTCGGCAAGAGAGTGGGACATCTACCTTGTGTTCGTTGAGAAAGGACTCGCTTGTCTAAGACAGGAAGGAAAGCTGGGCTACATCTTGCCCAACAAGTTCTTGAACTCCATGGTAGGAGAGAATCTACGAGGAATTCTGGCAGATGGGCATCATGTTGAACAGGTGCTAAGTTTCGGAGCATTCCAGATTTTCCCTGGCCCTACCACATACACTTGTTTGCTTTTCTTGGATCGTCAAGGCGTGGATCACAGCACAGTTGCCTGTTATGTGGGTCCGCTTGGGACTTCTCATGCCCTCTGTCCACTTCCCGAAGATGCAAGCAATTGGTGGACCATATCCAAGTTTCCTACAAACCAACTGACAAGTGCCCCTTGGGATTCTTCTGTCTTTGGCACCCCATTATTGCGGAAGTTGAGCCGATGGCCTAAACTGGGAGACCTTGCCCGTATATTTCAGGGCACAGGAACCCGAGCAGACAAGGTTTATGTAGTCGAACAACGCCGTAGCTCCAAGGCTGGCATCGTGATCTTCTCCAGGGAAAGGCAAGCTGAGTACCTACTGGAGCCAGCGTTCCTGAAAGTAGCGTTACGAGGACGTGACATCTCTCGATACCGCTTGCAGGATGAACAAAATCTCCTTCTAGTGCCCTATGAACCTAGTGACAGTCGATTTGCTCTCGTTTCAGAAGAAAGGCTCGCTAGGATTGCCCCAAGAACATTGGCCTACTTGCGCGAATGCAAGAGTCGTTTGGACAAGCGGGAGAAAGGCCGTTTCAAGGGAAAGGGCTGGTACTGCTTTGGCCGTCCGCAAAACATGATTCGCTTTGAAGTGCCACAGAAGATTGTTATTCCAGATGTGGCAAAGCGAGGTACCTGCTATCTCGATCGTGCAGGGAAATGGCTATTAGATACTGCATATGCGATTGTACTCAAACCAGAAATAGAACTTGATCTGCGGTTTCTCCTTGCGGTACTCAATTCTCCTCTTCTTACATACTTCTTGAGGCAAACAGGGACCATGCTGCGTGGCGGTTATTTCCGCATGAAGACAGCATACCTCAATCCATTTCCCGTGCGAACTATTGACTTCTCCGATGCCACCGACAAAGCCCAGCACGACCGAATGGTAGAACTGGTCGAGACGATGCTCAAACTCCACAAGCAACTAACCACAGCAAAAACGAGCCATGAGAAGACCGCGATCCAGCGCCAAATCGACGACGCCGACAAGCAGATCGACCAACTTGTCTACGAGCTCTATGGCCTGACGCAAGAGGAGATTAAGATCGTGGAGGAGGCAACCAAGTGAGTGCCGACCCTCACGGGCCCACTTGTCGAAATCTGGGAATCAAATATCTCACTAGTTGACAGTAATTTATTTGATACCCGCCGCTCTTCGAAAAAATTTTTTGCGATGGGGCACAATAATCGTTGTTGCGAGGACGCTACGCGCCCTCGCAACGGGGCTGCAGCTTGCCATCACGGACGGCATATGGTGGACACGGCTCAAAACAATTCTCTTGAGGAGGGAACCCCATGGCGGACCCGTACCTTGATGCTGTCCGGATCCTCGCTGGACCCCAGGCTGCGAAGAAGTTCGAAGAGTTCTGCACAATCCTTGCTCGGCACCGGTGGGGTCATGACGTAGTTCGACGCTCATCAGATAAAGAGGGATTGTTCGATATCCTGGTCCAGGATCCGCTGCATTTAGAAAAATTCGTCGCGCAGATCGAGTGCAAGGCATATCAGCGGAACGAGATAACTAGCCTACATGAACTCGAAACCCTTGTCTGTACATGGGACGTTTCCACGTTGAGGAAGCGCGTTCAAAAATTGAAGGCACTCGGAAGCGTAGGGGCACAGTCGTTCATAGCCACCACCGTCGAAATCCCTGTTTCCTATTGGCTGCAAGTGAGAAAGAAATATGAGCTGGTTGATCTCGAGATCTGGGACGCCCACGCCCTCGCTACGTTCCTCGCAAATGATGCCACACTCGCCTCGATCTTCTTCCAAGAGATGCTACCGAACAGCAGCACACGTTTCGCCAAAACGTCACTCGAAGCACTCGTCGAGCGCGGAGGGGCTGAAATCGGCCTTCCAAACATAAGGGCAGTCCTTGATGAGCCCATGGACATTGCCGCGTTCGCTTTCAAGCAACCGATCCTCCTTTACGGGCCGCCAAACATTGGGAAGACCACACTGGCTGTGCGGCAAGGTTGGTTCTGGCTCAAGCGAGCGGATCCCGCTGCGCACGCGTTCCTTCTAAATGCTAGGTCCCATACACCTGACGACGTGGGCCAGGCTACGGAGCTGGTGGAGCCAGACAAGCCGCTGCTTGTAATCGTGGATGACGTGCACTTCGCCGGTCCAGACATACGGAACTGGGTCATTGAGATGGACCGACTCTATGAAAGCAGGCCCCAAGGCGTACAAGTCCTATGGGTTTCGAGGGATAGAGACATCGCCTCGAAGTTGTCAGGGGCGCGGGTTCCGGCTCCTCTCATTGAGGAGTTTCCGCTTGACAGGGTCGTTTCGCTATTCCTTGTTCGCCTTGACCGCTACGCTTACTGGCAGAGGATTCTTGCCGCGCTGGAAGGTCAACTGGATCCTCGTGTCGCAAAGGCGCTTCAGACACAGAGTCGCGAGGCGCGTGCTAATCTAGGCGAAAGGGCCATAGAGAAAGTCACCCGTGACCTGGCTGAGGAAGTTGACGATCTCGCTCGAGCTTCGATTGCCCGCATCAGTAAGGTGTTGGGCGACTCATATGAGGGTTATCTGAATCTCCTTCCCTTCGGCTCACTTGGCTGCGCTGTCGAACAGACATTTCTCAATCTGCTCGACCTCGATTCCATAAACGTTGTCGAAAGCATGAGACGTGAGGGACTTGTCACTCGGAGGAGAGCCGAGGGTGTTGTCCTAACGGAACATCCCTTCCAAGTTCGCCAACAACTGAAGGTGCTGGCTTCTGCTAGTTGTCGTACACGTGCCCACGGAGCCTTGATGCGATGGTTGTCAGAGCATGTGGGGAAATCAATTGACGTAGATACGCGGAGTATTTCTGATGTTACTTTTGCTCTGTATTGTCTTGCACTCATTCCGCGACAACGGCTGAAGGACCGACTAAAAGAGTTATTCGATTTTGCAGAATGGTCGGGAGTGCGCGAGCCGCTTGCAGGTGCATTGGGGTTCCTCAAGGAATTGGCAGAAGGCGACAGCGCATTGTCTGCTGATCTCGCCCTTGGCGACGACCTGACTCTATGGTGGCTGAAGCTAGCCCGGGGGTGCTACCCGGAGAACGAACAAGAGTTCCGGCTTATGTTGCGGGAAGCCCAGATCTTTTGGCAACAAAAGCGTGAGATTGCTGAAGCGAGCGATTTGCGAAAGGCCGGCTCGACGCGGCTAGATACAATTCTCTACGAGCTTGGCTATATCGAGTACCTGAGGGAGGAGTATGAGGCCGCCGCTCAAACCTTTACGCAAAGTGTAGACGCCGGCCTTCGCGTCATTGAAAAGGGGATGCTTGACGACGACCCGACGTACAGCAGGGACGCGCGCTTTGCGCTCGCCCACATTTGGATCGCTGCCCTCTTGGAGCGGTCTGCGGCGTTACGTGCGGTAATCAGGGGTGTATTGCTTGAGAAGCGGTCGTTTCACGACGGCGAAATGAAGGTGGTGGAGCGCTTGGTGGGCGAGATAGCAAAGATATGGAAGACCATAGCGGTTGCGAATGCCCAGCCGCGAGAGCGGTCGGGGGAAGCGTATCTTGAGGCCCTGTCCGCTGTGCGATCGGTCTGGCAGCCCCCGAAGGGAGGCAAGGCAATCGGGCGGGAGCCGTGGATGGACGAGCATTTGGCCCGACACGAACGGAACGCTTGGACGCATGCACTGGAAACATCGTGCTGGCCCGCGTTGTACGGGACGATGCCGAAGCGAATTTCATCTGAGGTGCCATTGAGAGAGTATGAAGGACAGCTCAAAACCCCGGCTCCTGCGGTCGGCTTACCACGGTATCGCACTGAGCAAGTCGAATTACTGGTTAGCTGGGCCGAAGATCCAGAGCGAGCAAACGTTGAACGAGATGCCCTCGCGATTGCGGGTCTCATGAGAGCTGGGGGTGGGTACGAGTATTTCGGCGATCTTCTTCTCTTGGCGTGGCGGGTTGCCGAGGAGCCGGAAACTCGCCAGGCGATACAGTATTTCCTCACACACCGAGTACCGTCAATCGGGTTTAACGGGCTTGCGCAGTTGGCGGTCGCCAGCTAACTAATCGTCCCAGGAGAATCCCGGGGACGTATACCACGATTTCTCAAGGAGAGCCGGAAATAGGGTCTTTGTCCCTTGAATTCGAAAGGCAAGCCCTCATTTCTCCTGGTATCCTTGGCGACTGCATGGGTTGACACTTTGGCAACATGGCCTATCATGGTATAGGAGGCGCAAGATGACACTCGAAAGAGAATTGGAGTATTTCTCCGCACATAAGGACGAGCTGTTAGAAACTTACGAAGGGCTCTACGTTCTTGTGAAAGAAGATGAGTTTGCCGGGGCATTCACTACGGAGAAAGAGGCCTACGAGGCTGGGCTTGAACGGTTTGGCAATCAGCCATTTCTCATCAAACGAGTGCTCCGTCAGGAAGACGAGACTGCACACTACCCCGCACTTGTCTTAGGTGTGCTTCATGCCCATTCATAATCGTTTTTTTCGTCGTCCAAACCAGGAGCATTCGCCCGAAGGCCTGTCATCGGCGGGTCCACTGCTACAAGTACAAGTCATGGTTCCTCCCGCCCTCGCTGCTCTTCTTGGCCAGAGCAACCAACCTATTCCTGCACCCGGCACCGGTTGGGCACTGATTGATACGGGCGCTACTCGAACCTGCGTTGACAAAGCTGTTCTCGATGGACTGGAAGTGCAAGCTACGGGAGCAGTTACGACTGGCACGGCTGCAGGGCCGGCCCAACAGCTTCTGTATCCAGCAAAACTGAACTTTCCCGGTGCGAACTTCGAGATCGAGTTCGGATCAGTCATTGGCGTTGATCTAAGCGGGCAGAGCATTGCAGGCCAGAATGTCATTGTACTCCTTGGCCGTGACGTCTTGTCTCGTTGTGTTCTGGTATACAACGGGCCCGGCGGTATCTTCACTCTGGCGATGTAGCTTTGAACTGCTTCTACAAAGATCTTCTGACTAATCCGACTGGAAAACGGGGGGGCACAACACCCTTTTTCCCGAATGTCAGACCTGAAGGGAAGAAAGATGACTGGCCCTGCAATCCAACATAGTCACCAAGACCGATCACGAGAAATCGCTCATCCAGCGCCAGATCGCTGCGACGGACAAACAGATCGACCAACTCGTCTACGAACTCTACGGCTTGCCGGAAGAGGAGATCAAGATCGTGGAGGAGGCTGCGAAGTGAGTGTCGGACCCCAGAGGCCCACATGTCGACATCTTGGCATGCAATGATAGGATTCTCAATATCTGGGCATCCAATATCCTAAGAGATGGCAGGAATAGAGTTGACGCCCGCCACTCTTCGACATACTATATTGCGGAGTTGCACAATAATCATAGGCTTTATCCCCTTGACACAGCACCCGATTCGTGCTATAATTGTCCCTGAGGTGATTAAGCATGGATATTCTCGAACTCCAAAAACGGTTCTCCACCCAACGCAAGTGCGAAGTCTTCCTTCGCCACAAGCGTTGGCCCAAAGGCGTTACTTGTCCCAAGTGCGGAGCCAAACATCCCTATCGGATTAAAGAACGAAAAGTCTGGCAATGCTCCGCTTGCCGATACCAATTCTCTGTTACTACCGGAACGATCTTCCACCGCTCCCGGACACCGCTCAGGAAGTGGTTTATCGCCATCTGGTTGATGTGTAGCAATAAGAAAGGCATCTCCGCCAAACAGCTTGAGCGAACCATCGGTGTTACCTACAAGACAGCATGGCGTATGTCTCAACAGATCCGCAAAGCCATGAGACACACCGTCTTCGAGAACAAACTCGGTGGTATCGTCGAGGCAGACGACGCTTACATCGGTGGTAAGAAGTCGGGGGGGAAGCGTGGCCGCGGCGCTCCCGGTAAGGAGATCGTCGTGGGATTCAAGGAGCGAGGCGGTGACGTAGTGGCCCAGGTCGTCCAGAACCTCAAAGCCGATACGCTCACCCCACTCCTTGATGCCTTCGTTAGTGTCAATGCCGAACTGCTTGTCACCGATGAATTCAAGAGTTATGCCAAAGCCGCTGGCGACCGAAAGCACAAAACCGTCTGTCATTCCAAAACATTCGTGAACGGAAACGTTCACACAATGGGTATGGAAAACTTCTGGAGCCTGTTCAAGAGAGCAATTATTGGCGTGTACCACCGCGTATCTGCCAAATACCTCCAAGCCTACTTGAATGAATTCGTCTTCCGGTTCAACAATAGACATAATGAGGCGATCTTTGAACTCGTAATAGCAAACTGTTAGGCTGTTGATCTGGGTTTGGCTAGTGCGCAAGAACGTCCTCCTTGCTCTCAAGTATGAATCCGCGAGATAGACGCCTGAACATCACACGATCATTGCATGTCTCAGAATGCCGCGCATATTCCTCAATTGCCTTAGCACATCTTTCTTCCATTTGCGAGAAATCGTAATAGTTTTTGGAAACCACCTTCTTCACAACATCATCTGGGGTAGGGAACTCCATTGAAGGAGTGAAGTACCTTGAGGGAGGAGGAGCCCATAGAAGCTCGGCGATTTCTGCCGTGAAGACGCCCCGATCGGCGATGCACCCATACAGTAACGGGATTCTATCTTCTGTCCCTCCGATAAAGACATGACTCCTGACTAGCTCCCTTGAACCCAAATCATCTTTGGCCCGCGCTTCGTTCATGATCTCAAGAATCTTGTCTCTGGCTTCGAACAGAGACATGCTAGTCAACGGACCGCTGATTCCCTCCAGATAGTTGAAAGCCGGGCTCCTGTCCCGCTCATCTAGGCCACAATCAGGCAGTAGACGGTGCGCTAAAACATATATCCCAACCGAGCTGCCCGCCATTGCTAAACAAACGTGGCTGTTTAAGGCGATTGACTTTAGACAATCATCGCGGCCACATAGACGTGCACCAGAAAACAGTCCCGGTATAGACGGGCGTTCCCATGTCTCCTTGCCTTCCGAGCAGACTATGATATCCCCATTCCAATTGACGGCCACAATAGCACTCATTGCATGACAGTCTATCACAGTATGGCACCATGCTTCAATGGACTTGGAGGGAGATAAACCCCTAAACGGTGGCCCCATCTGCTTCAAAATCAGCCGCTTAGTCAACTAGACCACCCATCCCTTTCTCTTTGTCTGATTTGTCCCCCGTATCCCTCCTCTGATATGGTGTAGCAACACGTTCAGGAGGAGATACCTATGGGAAATTGGACACCAGAAGCAATTCAAGAATGGATCTTTAAGAAGCTCTATCCCCTCCATATGAAGAAACCGCAGGGCCACATCGTTTTTACCAACAAACCTTCTGATGAGCCCGGACCGGATTTCAATGAAGTTGTTCGGGAAATGAAGCTTCTCGAACAGCTTGGTTATGTAGAAATCCTTGGCGAGGCCCGGAATATTATTCACGCGCGACTCACTCCTTCTGGTCGTCTCTATTGGGAACAACTTCAGCAACCCCCCTCTGAGCCAGAAGAGCCTCAGCCTCTTGGATTCGACGTATGAGCCCAAGCGTGTAACCTCTGACGTCAAGAAGGTCTACTGCGACAAGAGCCATTTCGGCCTCCTTTGGTCCCTCTTCGATCGCTTTTTTAAGAACACCAGCTAATGCATCAGATATTTCTACTTCCCATCTGCCTATTTCTGTTGGGAACAACTTCAGCGACCACTTCAGCAACCGCTCTCTGAAGAAAACTCGCCGAAGACGGATCAATAGCCGTATTGCTGCTTTCCTAATACGATTCTCATTCATCTATCTCACCTCCTTGCTGTATTGACGGGATAAAGCCTATAATCATTGTTGGCCTGCTGAGTGACTGCAGGAAAGCGAGTGTTACGGCGTGAGGAAGAAGAGAAAAAGGCTTTGCTTCTCAATACCTCGCAGCTTGCTGCGGTTTTTTTTACTCTTGACATCCACAAGGAGAACGACTCGACGCGCGATGAGAGACGGGATTTGACAACGGTTGTTGGACGGGACTACTCCACCAGTGCATTGCCAACAGACTGAACGACCGAGGATTTGAGGCTACCACACGGCGGGAAAACCCGTCGGGGACAAGCCCCGACGCTACAAGGGCGGTCGCGGGCTCGCGTCTTGCAAATGAACACCGCGGTGAATCCCGCCGCCGCATACCATAATTCCTCAAGGAGCGGCCTGAAATAGGGTTTATGTCCCTCCCTCCCAAATAGCCTATCCACTCCTGAGGCTTCGGATAATTTCCTCGAACTTTGGTCTTTTCCCATACATGAGCAAGTAAACTCTGAAAGCCTTGACGGATAAAAACAAAACCCCAATGGTAGAGAGCACGAGCACAGCTATACTGACCGCCAGTTGCCAGGCAGCGATATCACTCACGCCCAGCCTCAGCATGACTGTCATAGGAGCCGTGACAGGGAAAATGGTCAGCACTACCCAGATGGGACTGTTCGGGAATATAAACAGTAAAGATGAGAACCAGATGGGGACAAAGACGAGCATAGTATAAATCATGGACAGTTGTTGTCCGTCACGGGCGTTGGGGCTGATGGCACCAGTGCCTGCCGAGAGGGCGGCGAAAAATAAATAACCCAGAATGAAATAGACTATCCCCAGTATCAGGAAGTTGGCTGGTATTTGTATCGTGCTGATGAAGCCGCCGAAAGATGATGAGGCCAGTTTTAACAGGAGTGGTATTGAGGCCAGCCAGACGACCACCTGCACCAGCCCGGCGGTGCCCAGTCCCAGAACCTTGCCGATGAGCAGCTGCCGGGTGGAAACGGAAGAGAGCAATACCTCGATAAGGCGGCTTTCTTTCTCGTCTCCCAGCCCCTGCACCATGTAGCTGGAAGAGAACATCAGGGAGAAGGCCAGCAGAAAGCTAAAAATACCTGGAATGATAACATTGCCGAATCCCCCCTGCTCTGTGGCCACCTCTCCCGTTTCGGTGAGTCTGGTCACCACCAGGTCTAAGGGGGCTTCTATCCGGTATACCGTTTCGGGAGGCACTTTCCCGGCCAACATATTGCTGGTGAGGAAATTCTTAATAACCGCGGCGATGACTGCGGGCGTTTCCACCTCTTTCTCCAGGGTATAACGGTTAATGACCCCGGTTGACATATAATCCGGTGGAATGACGAAATACTCGGAAACATCGCCGTTAATCAGGGCGGTTGTGGCATCGTCAGATGTGTCGAAGCGGACCAGCTCTATATTCCCCTGGGTAGTATGCTGGTCGAATCCGCCGGCCTCATCGACATAGCCAACGGTGGTTGTTTCTACTACCGGTGGCTTGTCGCTTGTTGATATGAGATGGAAAACGCCTATGGCCAGGAGGGCTAAGACCGGCACGATAAGGGTCATAATGATAAACCCTTTCCTCTTTATCGTGTGCAGCAATTCGTGCCGGAATATCAATAGCGTCTTGTTCATGATTCTTTACCCACCTCCCTCAGGAATATTTCGTTGAGTGAAGGAGTGGCTACTTCAAAGCAGTTGATTACCATGCCACGGCTCACCAAATGCGTCAGAACCTGCTGAGGAGTTGTCTTGCTATCTAGTATCAGCTCCGTGTAGCCTTTGTGAGTGCGCTTGTCGGTAACCCCCGGCACTTCTCCCAGTTCACCCTCAAAATCCAGCAGGACCGAATTACCTCTATATCTTGACTTGATTTCAGTCAGATTCCCGTAAAGAACTGTGCACCCGTTGTCTATCATTAAAATACGGTCGCAGAGTTCCTCTACCTGATTCATCTGGTGTGTGCTCAGGATTACGGCTTTACCCTGATTCCTCAAGTCAATGAACATCCTTTTCACTAACTCGGTGTTAACCGGGTCGAGGCCAGCGAAGGGTTCATCCAGGATAACCAGTTGCGGGTCATGGATGATGGTAACGATGAACTGGATAATCTGCCTCATGCCCTGGCTCAACTCCTCAATTTTCTTTCTTTTGTTGGATGACATACCTGTTTGGTTTAGCAGCTCGTTAGCTTTTTCTGTGGCTGAATGCCGGTCCATACCTTTCAGGGAGGCAAGGTAGACTATAGATTCGAAGACACCCAGCTTTTTATACAGTCCTCTTTCCTCGGGCAGGTAGCCAAGCTTATTCTTGGTAGCTTCACTCAATTTCTCGTCGAGGATTGTCACGCCACCCGAGTCTGGCTTGATGATGTCCATCATCATCCTGATAGTGGTAGTCTTGCCCGCGCCATTAGGACCAATTAGACCAAATATCTCACCTCGATCGACAGAGAAGGATAGATCGTTAACCACGGCCTTGTCTGCGTAAGACTTGAATATATGATTGACTTCAGCTGCAGGCACAGTAGAAGCACCTCCTCCAATTCTCACTTTATCACAGCAGTCGTTATTCCGTCAACCATGGGAATGGTCGGGGTCAGACCTTCATTCTTAGGATTTCATCGTCTCATGAACGCGTTTCGCGATGAGGCTGATGATGGAGCAGTGTCTCGCCCCATGAACTCAGCCACCTCTCTGAGCCCATACTTGTGAACGTGAACGGCCCGGTAACTCCGCTCGTTGGAAAGGAGTCCCGAAACAGGGTTGACCCAACTACTTGAACAGCCTACTCAATAGCAAACCAGTCGTGCTATAATCATACACAGGTCGTAGCGTGAGGAGGGTGAAAATGAGCATGCCTAACACCTATACTGCCAAGTACACGAAGATTAGCTCCGGTTACATGGGACAATTGGTCGAGTGGCCCGAAGTGGTCACTGAAGGCCAGACCCTCGAGGAATGTCGGGAACTACTCAAGGACGCGCTACACGAAATGATCTTGGCTTATCGCCAGCAACACAGGGAGATCCCGCTCGGTGGGGCTCTCTTCGAGCAGGTTGCGATCGAGGTATAGATGTCGGTCAAACGCCGTGATCTGGTGAGATACCTTGAGCAGAATGGGTTTTCTCTCCTACGGGAAGGAGGCAAGCACTCCATCTACTCAAATGGAGTGAAGACGGTTCCGGTCAAACGACACCGTACGCTAGATCGAGTAACCGCA
>CBDUVB010000042.1:0-16226 GCA_965370555.1 uncultured bacterium | reverse complement strand
TGTAACTAATGTATGCCGAAGTCTAAACATTGTCACCTACTCCTCTACTCTACTGGTGAAACAGTTTTGTACCTCTGCGAGAATCTTGGCGCTTCACCCCTTCTCTTTAGTTACCCACTCGAAACGACAAAGAGCTTGAACTGCTTATTCCGGAAGCTGTTTGGGCGGAGGTGGTCATCGAAGGTGCTGGGCAACCAGGAGCAGATGAAGTCAAGGCTGCTACTTGGATCAAGAGGCAAGCGGTCGCCAACCGTTCCCTGGCCCATGCTCTGCGGCAAGAACTGGATGCAGGAGAAGCGGAGGCCATTATTCTGGCCTTGGAGGCAGAGGCTGAATTGCTCTTGATGGATGAACGCGTGGGACGTGAGATTGCCCAACATTTGGGAGTGCACTACACAGGATTGATCGGTGTTCTGATCGAAGCCAAGCATAAGGGACTAATCGGTGATGTTAAGCCTTATCTGAACGCACTCCGCGATGTAGCAGGCTTTCACATCAGGGATGCCCTCTATACACGTGTGTTGCAAGACGAGGAAGAGGAGGGTTGAGTGATTGAATGATTGAGCGAGTGAGTGATTGAATGATTGAACATCCCAATCTCCCGATCATTCAATCTTCCGGTCTCTCAATTCTTTTGCGTCCCCCTCTCTCCCCGTTCCCCCTTCCGTGTCTCCCCTTCCCCGCGTCCCCGTGTCCCTCTTCTATCAGACGGAGGGGTAGTTTTTGTCGCACCAAGCTCCTTCGTGTTATAATGCCCTCAATGCTAGATTGGATCAGGACGATCACCCTATCAAGAGGGGGTGGAGAGAGCATGCTAAACCCAGGAAACGATACCAGGAAATCTCCTGCTCTATTTTTTATGTGCGGGAGGGGGGAGCGAAGCGGCTTGGAAGCGGTTCTCGTGAGGCTTGACATGAGCTATCGTTCTGTGCTAAACTGCATCCAGTTTCTACAGGCATCGGATGGGGTGAGTTTGCCATTCGATTATTGATCATTGAGAGAGGAAAGGGCACATTGGTCTTTGACCGAGGTCTTCGACTGAAAACTTCGATCGTGGTCTTTGACCAGTGAGGCTGTGTTGCTGTAGACTCCTGTACCGGATTAGGATGGATGCGCGAGCATCTTCGACCAATAAGGATGAAGAGAAAAGCACAAAGGAATGGATACACCGGGTGAAGTGAGTGCGATGAGGGAGGTGGTACGAAATCTCGGACCGAGAGTCCCTGTCGACCAAGGAGGTTAAACAAGCTTTGGATAAAAATTGTCGAAGTAGTTTTTGCAAGCGAAATCGAAAGTACAAAGAAGGGGGTATAACCTTGAAAAAGAGATTAGCTGTAGGAAGTGTCATAGCGATCCTTGTTATGGCGCTCTTTGCCTTGGCTGCTCTTGCAACGCCCGCGGAGATGTACTTCTCCTCGGACAAGAACGGGCAGAATAGGGTAACGAACATTCAGGAAGGAGATGAGATCTGGATCGCCGTTTACGATCCGGATGAGAATATCGATTGCGATGTGCGCGACAAGATGTGGCCGGACATCAAGATCATGGATCCGAAGACCGGTGCGTACATCGTCTGGAACTCGGTCGATGGCGATCTGGGCACAGACTACCTGGAGGAGACCGGCGCGGATACAGGGCTGTTTGTAAGCCAACGCTCGTTCCAGATCGGAACGCGAGTGAGCTTTGTTGACGCGATCAATGGGACCCACGCACTCCCCCCCGAGGATTTCCAGTGGGGTAATTACTCCTACCTGGAGGGTACTCGTGGCTGGTTCGACTGTCTCGGCGGCTTTGAAGCCGGCGAGGGTGTAGTCCCAGGTGAGGATCCGGGTAACCCACCCAGCCCATTCACTACTCAGGGGCTGCAGGTTCAGCCGATGCAGGTGGCACCCGCGGAGTTCTGCGGTCGATTCGAGAACATGGACACCCTGGTGATGATGTACCAAGATCCTAACGACGCAACCGATGTTGCGGTCGGAATGGGCAAGATCATCGATACCGAGGCGACAATCTCCTGGGGCCAGGAAATCTACAAAGACGCGAACGCTTCGGCGAAGGTTACCATTGTTGATCTGGACGAAAACATCAACTGCAACAAGGCAGAGTATGTTCCTGTCTTCATCATCGTGAACCCTGGTTCCTGGAACCCGGTGGATGGTGCCAACAGCCCGACCAACTTCTGCATGCTGAAGCGAACCGGCGGCGTCGATCCTAACGATGGAAATAGCGCCCCGGCCCGTGACATGCCTATTCGCTGGTACAACATCTACGACAGCGGCATTGGTGCGGTTAACCTGGGCAATGCCCAGCCGACCTCCGATGGTGCTTATTACATCGAGTATCCGACTCCTGGAGAGGGCAACGTGACCTTCTTCAATACAGCTGATGGAGATGGCTTCTGCCGCGTGATGTTCTACGCGCAGGAGACCGGGGTTTCCACAGGTGTATTTGAACTGAATATCAACAGTTTACTCGTCGATCTTGGATTTAATGAGCTGGATGTACGCGACGTGCTTGTCGCCTACTACCTCGACCCGAACGACTTTGACGACTTCAAGCTCGCCACGGCGTACATCGAGGAGCGACAGCACTCGATCACCAGTTTCACCAACGCGAATCGTGGAGACATGGCCGAGTACTGGATTGGGCGTGACCCGGTCTACGTACAGGTTATCGACGCGAACGCGAACGTCGATCCGTGCTGTCCGGAGCAGGTCGTTATACACATCTGCGACGTACATGAGGACGACGATTCTGAGTGGCTTATTATCGATGAGACTTCCTCCAACTCACCAGTCTTCTTCTCCAATGCAGGAACGCAGTTGTGGCCTGTTTGGGATGCCTTGGGCGTTGGCCTGCAAGGTGCAATTGTCGGTGGGTATCAGCTTCGGCTAGATAACTGGAAGCTGGAAGTCTTTAACGAGGATTCGGTCTATGTCCGTTATAACGACGTCTACTACACCGAAGCAGACAAGCGTCTTCTAGGGGATATCGATACCACCACAGCGTTCCCGCCGGAAATCCAGCGGATTCGCGTGGATAATGATGTCTCCTTCGATGTGATGGAGATTGGTGACACGCAGGTCTTCGACGGTTCGAGCGTGAACATGCACTTCCTCGACCGGCAAGGCAACCGCGTCGCTGGTTACGTCAACTCCGACTGTGTCTTCGTCGAAGTGATCGATCCTGATCAGGACGAGGACCAGTATCGCCGTGAGAAGATCGATGCTTACTGGGACGGTGGACAGAACTTCCCGTTCGGTCCTGCCGCTCTAAACGAGTTTGTATGCGACTTCGAGCCCGTGGAAGTGCACGAGGTAAACCATCTCTTGGGTGACACCAACGTCTTCAATGACGGCGATCGAGCACAGTTGTACGTGCTTAACCCGCGCAATGGTCGTTGGGCAGCGGTAGACCTATTGGAGACCGGTACAGCCACGGGTGACTTTGTCTCCGTGACGTGCATCGAACTGGTCGACGTCTACGAGTGCGTGCCCACCCTGGGCGTGCGCCCTGGCGACACGATTATCGCTGCCTACATGGATCCGTCCAACCACTCCGATTCGGCCTGGATTTCAATCAAGGTCGGTATCGGCGGTGGAACGACACCTCCGAGCCAGCTCTCGACGACGATGTTCGCCGATGCTGAAGGGAACAGCGTGAGCACCTATGACGTTGGAGACGACGTCTACGTGAAAGTCGTCGATCCATCCCACGCCGGTGCGCCGAGCCTGCTAGGTGTGGTGGAAATCGACGGTCTCACTTACGATGTTGCTCCGCTTACCGGTGCGCCGACGGACACGTTTATCACTGATGTGATCAGCCTGGATCTCGTCGCCGGTAGCACGATCAGCGCTACCTACACCGATCCTACCGATCCGACAGACGAATCTTCGGCATCCGCCAGTATCGACCTTGGCGAGCTGGTTTTCGACCCCGTCGTGAAACCGAACCCGTTCGATACTGAAGTTACCTTCAGTTATGGAACTGGATACGTTGATGCCTTTACGGTTACGGTGTACGACATGCTCGGCCATCAAGTTGCTGAGCTGACAGGCACAAGCGAGATCACATGGGACGGGGACGCCCTTAGTAACGGCCCCTACATCTACGTGATGCTCGTCAGTGCCGATGGGGAGACCCACACCGCCAAAGGCACGGTGTTCATTAATAAGTAAGTAAGAGAAGGGATGCTCCGGGGCTGTAGCAGGCCCCGGAGGCCCTGATCACTTGAAACCTTTACGAAGGGGGTAACAACAACGATGAAACGAGTGATAGTTTTAAGTCTAGCGCTCCTCATGGTTATCTCTGCCCTTACCCTGGCTGAAGGCATTGGTGCTTTCAGTGCTTTTAAGAGTGGGTTAGGCGCGCGAGCACTAGCCATGGGCGGTGCATTTGTCGCCGTCGCGGATGACGCAACGGCAGTAAAGTGGAATCCAGCCGGACTGGTCCAGGTAGATGACACCCGCCTTAGTGGGATGTCGACCGACCTGTTTGGTATGGGAATTACCCATCAGTTTGTCGGTGGGATGACGAACCTCGCCGGTTTTGGTCTCGGCCTTGCATGGGAGCGGTCTTCCGTTTCCAGCCAAGTGGTCGATGGCCAAGGAGATGTGGGTCAAGCGTTCAGCTGGGACGAGTCGGTAATCATCGGCTCATTCGCGACGAACGTGATGGATATGGGCCTTGCCGGTGTCAATATAAAGTACTACATAGCTGACAGCGGTCTTGGCAATTCGGCGACCGGTTTCGGTTTCGACCTGGGCCTTCTTATTAACCTGGGCGACATGTTCACCCTTGGTGTGAACGCGGCCGACATCGGTGGGTCCAAGATCACCTGGGATACCGGTACTGAGAACACCGTATCTGCCTTGTACAAGGCGGGGCTGGCGATGAAGCTAATCGAGGGCGCGCTGATTCTGGCGGCCGACATGGACTTCAACGATTCCGGAATGGGCGATGCTCACGTCGGGATCGAGTTCAAGGTCATCGACGAGCTCGCGCTGCGTGGTGGTGTAGTGCTGACGAACGACTTCGCGGATGCCAACTTCGCCGTGGGTGCTGGGATCAACGTAGCGGGGCTGTACGTTGATGCAGCTTACATCTTGAATGAACAGCTCGGAGACACGCTTGTTCTTTCGGCTGAGTTCTCGCTAGGTGACCTCCTGGGCGGAACAGAAGAAGAGCTGGGGATTGAGTAGGTTCTAGATTTCAGGCTTGTTCCGCGGGGGCGGAAGCTCCCGCGGGGCAGGTTAAGAGAACCGGAGGCAAAATAGTGTATAGAAACGGTTTTTCTGAAATATCAAGAAAAAGTGAGGTGCAAACGAGATGAAGCGAAACGTACGAAAATCAGCATTAGCGGTCATCGCTATCGCTGTTCTCCTGGCCTTCGGGCTTGGGGCCTCGGCGTTAATGCCGCCGATCAACGTGCCTGCTGATTATGACACGATAACCGAGGCATTGACCCATGCGGTTCCCGGGAGCACGATTTTGGTAGCCGCCACCTACGATTCAGAGGATGCAGAGGAGAGTTTTCCTATCACGGTAACCCTTGATAACATCACCCTTCTCGGGACGAGCGGCGCGACCCTTCGTGTCCCCGCTTCGAGTGCTGGAGTGGTGTTCAAGGGCGTCACCGGTGGAAAGGTCGAGGGATTCCGGATTACCTCCGAGATGGACGTCGATCCTGAACTCCTGCCGCCGGACACAGAACTCGGCGACATCGGCGTGGTCGTCAAAGAATCAAGCAACGTGACGGTCATTGGCAACACAATCTACAATCTGCTTGAGGGGATCCGGCTGATCAACGCCAGCTACAACACGATCGAGAACAACACCCTCTACGACATCGGCGAGGATACAGACACTACGACCGCCGTTGTGCGAAACGGGATCGGCATCTTCCTCGAGGTCTCCGACAACAACAGCCTCAGCGGCAACGAGGTCTACGACTCGGGTATGGGTCTGTTCCTGTTCGAGTCCGCCTACAACGATGTTGTTGGTGATTCCTACCACGACAACACGTTCATGGGCGTGGACCTCAACGACTCCTCCAGAAACGGGCTTGACGGCCTGTCGGTCAAAGACAACGGCACCTGGGGGATCTACCTCAGCCTCTCCGCGGAGAACGTGGTGGAAAACTGCGAGGTCTCCGGAAACAAGCTGGGCGGGATCGAGCTTGCCGGTTCTTCGCTGAACACGATCAGCTCGAACTACATCCACGACAACGGGAATGGCGATCAGGACAACTTCCAGCTCGTCCTGGCCGAGGGCGGCAAGGCCCTGTTCACCTCTCCCATCTTCGATGCGGAGCAGGCGCTGGGCGAGATCGACAAGATCCGCGACAAGAAGCACTTCGTCGAGTGGCAGGTAGGGCTCTTCGAGGACTGGTTGATCGATGTTGATGAAGAACTGATCGAGATCGAGCAGAAGATCCTCATCGCCCGCGGTATGGCCCAAGCTGAAGTGCAGACCGCTTCCGTGGTTGCCAAGATCCAAGAGGCGATCGACGAGAAGCACTGCATCGTCGGGTTCGATGCTGAGGACGATCACGTCTTCTTCATCGGTGCCCTGAGCGACTGCTCACACCGGGCCGGGTTCACCACCCTGCTCACCGACCCGACGAAAAACTTCTCATTGGAAGGTGCCGGCAGCTACTTCGAGCGGCAGTTCGACTCCCTCTACGTTGCCAAGACGACCGAAACCGGCGATGGGGTGATCGCTCCTCAGCCTGCGATCATGAAAGGTGGCTGGAAGCTGGTTACCGAGGACTACGAGGAGACGAAGTACCCCTACACCAAGATGAAGATCCTCGTCTTGGTTGCGGAGAAAGAGGGGATCCTTCTTACGCTCACCGAAGACGACCGCGACGACATCATGAAGGGGCGCGAGACCGACTTCCCGCTTCCCGAAGAAAAGGAATCGCTGACCAAAGAGGGGATCCTCCAGATCCTCGGGGTCGCGATGCGGTATGAAATCGATGAGATCATGCGCGAGGTCGAGGATCTGCAGCCCCCGATTGCGATCGACGAGTATCTCAAGGACGAGATCCTCGGCAAGCTTCAGCTGATCAAGGACATGCTCATTTCGGGTCAGAACAAGCTCGATAATATACGAGATAGGTTCGGGCCTGTCACAACTCCTGGTGTAATTGGTGGTGGTACCACTCTGGACGACTACCTCGATGATGCGATAACTGAGGCTGGGAAAACATCGCCAGACTGGCCTGCTTGCCAGGGATATCTCAACGACGCGCGCGACGTCATCAAGGGTGAGGGTGAAATCGTCGAAATCAAGGACTCGATCTTCGACGAGGAACTCTGGTGGATCAACCGGAAGTTGTGGGAGATCAACCAGGAGCTTCCGCCCGAGGTGCTGTTCAACGGGACGATCATCGGGAAGAAGGAGAAGGTCGGCAGCGATATTACCGACGATGAGATCTACGACGATAATGGGACGCCCGGCGATACGACGGACGACACAGGAGTGAAGGCGAGCCTGGTCACCGCTCTGAACAAGGACGCTCTCGCGCAGGCGATTCGGCAACAGGTGGAGGGCAGTATCACTTTCGTGGCTGCTGACATCGAAGTGGAAAACTTCGACGCCGTCTGCTCCACCGAGAACGTGGTCGAGAGCAACGTCTTCACCACGCAGGTGATCACCAATGGCTACAACGTCGCCATCGGCCTGGAGTGCGCGAACAACACGATCGTCAACAACCTCATCACCAACGAGGACATCCTCAACGGCCGCGCCGGCTTCTACGGCACCATGGACCGCGGGATCCTCATGCTCTCGTCTCACAACTTGGTCGCCTACAACGCGATCGAGTACGTGGACGTCGGCATCGTCCGCGGTGGCTCTTGGACTCGCAAGGATGTCCAGCAGGAATTCGTGTTCAAGAAGCTGGCCAAGGCGCAAGTCGACGCTAATGAACGGCCCCTGTCGATCATCGCGGTGATGGAAGTCTTCAATACGGAGATTTTCGTGGTCATCCCTGATCGCGAGGTCAAGTGGAACCGGATCTCGCTCAACCTGATCGAGCACACCGGTTACGGTATCCAGATCGTCGAGGCGGAGTCGAACCAGATCGATGAGAACATGTTCATCGAGAACACCGATGGCGGCATCTACTTCATGTCTGAAGTTGGGCCGCACATCATCATGGTGCATAACGACTTCGTCGGCGGCATCTCTGTGGTCAATGCGGGCGGGACAACCCGTGATGCTTCGGAGAACTACGCGCTCGATAGCCCGACCTCTGGACCGGTGACCGATCCGGAGGCGGAAACGCCGTTCTGCTCGGATAACTTCGGCACGATCGACAAGTTCGAGGACCTGGAGATCGAGCGGTTCTTTAACGCGAACTACCCGACCCTCCCGCCGATGGCTCAGTCGAGCGATCTGCGCCGGCTGGTCGTCGCCGGAGTGACCTTCACTCTGCCCGACGAGAAGCCGCGCACCTGCGCGGACGTCTTCGGAGGAACCCAGCCGACGCCGGGTGGCGAGTGCTGCGACCTAACTGCTGTTTACAACTTGGTTTCACCTCCAGTGAATCCGGACAGCACCGATCCGAGAGTGGTCTTTGCTGATGCAGCGGGCACTGACGGAAAACTCTACCTGGGCACGTACGACACCGCCGCAGGGGTATTCGAGTGGGTCGACAAACCAGCTACCGCCACGTTGGGGACGGCTGGGGCGCTCACCACAGTGGATCCTCTTGCCGGTTACTGGCTGGCAGTACAGTATGATGGTCAGTACTGCGTGACTGGTACTGCGTTGACCGGTGATCAGGTTGTTGATCTGAGCACGTGGGCAGCCAGTTCAAATGGTTGGTTCATGATCGGTGTTCCTTATGAGACGGCTTGGGGTGACGCTACAGGCGCCGCAGTCAAGTTCACCCATGGCGGTGTGGACAAGTGGCTGCCGGATGCAGTTGCCGCGGGTTGGCTCTATGGGACGATCCTTAATTGGGATGCTACGGCTCTCGAATGGATCCGAACAACCGTGGAGGAAGGCACAACGTTGGAACCGTGTGTTGGTTACTGGATTAGGGCACGAGTGCACGACCTAACCATGACCTTCACCACGGCGGCGTGGGATCCGGGTAATCCTCCTACCTTCGGGACGCAGTCCCTGAAGTCCGAGGATCCGGGTAATCCTCCGATGCCGATACACCCGACTCCGCTCACCTTTGATCCGAGCAAACTCGAGTTCGGTAACTACCCGAACCCGATCACCGATGTCCACACCACGACGTTTGCGGTGAAGGGCGTAATGGCGGCGTTTGTTGACGCGATCAAGGTCCAGATCTTCGACCTCTCCGGCCAAAAGGTCTATGAAGAGGAGATGTCTGGAACGAGCATCGATTGGCACACCGACAACGACTATGGCGAGTATCTCGCCAACGGTGTATATCTGTACAAGATGTACGCCAAGGTCGATGGCCAGTGGGTCGTAAGCGAGGTGAAGAAGCTCGCGATCCTGAGATAATTGCGTAGGGACGGGTTTAAAACCCGTTCGTATAACGAGAACAATCATGGGCCTGGGGAATCTCCCCAGGCCCTTTTTCATTGATTGGTTCCTCACGGTTTTCCATAGGGAGCGGTTCGGAAACCGCGCCAGAGAAGTTGACATTGCTCTGCGTGATCCGTTATAAACATCACAAAGGAGAATCTTATGGACGGCCAACGTGACGCACCAGCGACCAAAGAGGGTCTACATCAGGTGGAGCGCAAGCTTACGGCTCGCATCGATGGCGTGGAGCAGAAGCTCGCAACGAAAGTCGACGCCAACGCTGCCAAAATCGACGCGAATGGCAAGAAGATCGACGCCAACGCTGCCAAAATCGACGCGAATGGCAAGAAGATCGACGCGAACAGTGCGACCCTTGAGAGAGTTGTTCGTCAAGTTGTCGACAACCGTGAGCAGATAAGTCGATTGCTCACCATGGGAAAGGAGTTCAAGGAATACTTCAACGAGATTCTCGGAACTCTGGACGGGCTGGCATCAGGTTTCACACAGTTGGATCAGGAGAGGGTGGCGACAAACGCGCGGTTGACCGGGTAGAAAAGGACGTGGATAAGATCAAGACGAAGCTGGCAATGCCGTAGGCATGACACAGGCAGCACTCGCACGGCCTTCCATATCCATTTGGGAGAGATGATGAACAACCTCTTGCATGATGAATTAACTGACGAGGACATAATCGCTAGGATAGAGGAGGTGCTCCGCGGCAAGGCTGATGGCAAGGGTTACACTGCTGAAGAGCTTGATGCTTACTTCCGCAAGAGCAGGGAGACGACGAGAGCACTAGCAACCAAGGAGGATTTTCGTAAAGGGTTTGAGCAGGTTATGCGTCGGCTCAACAAGCTGTTGGCAATGGTCACAGATATGGTTAGCCGTATAGAACGTGAGAACGCGGAGTGGCTAAACAAACAGCAAGTCCAAGATAAAGAAGCCTGAAAAAAGAAGCTTGCGACATAGTGGAAAGCGGCAGAGGTATGAGAATTGGGAAACAGGCTCGAAGGATCAAGCCCCTGTATGAAGACTACCGCAACACTCTGGAATCTGAGCGGGGGTGCTATGAGATTCATCAGGGGGATTTGCCATGGGGCGGTACCCGGTCTTAAGCATTACGCGCCTGGACTCTAACCATGAAAGCCACACACGGACATCCACAGCACGAAGTTCGGTATCCTCCCCTGCATTAGAGGGAACTTGTAACGTTCCTCGGTTCAGGGGACTCAACCATCGCCAAGTAGCAACCTGCATCGACACCTGCAAACTCAACGAACTCCATGAATCCACCTAATCAGCTCTGTAATTCTTAATCCATACCCCTTACCGCCTTCCTCTCCCCATCACTCTTAACTCATTTTGAGTGACACAAGTCTATCCTTGACAAGAAAATTCTGTTGCCGTATCTTCACATTATGGCAAGCCTCGAGTAGGGGAAGTCGGAGGAGGGGGATGAAGACCTACATCTTTCGTATCGTCCTTGAAGAGGATCGATGGCCTGATGAGCCTGAGAGCGCAGTGGTCTGGCGTGCTCATATCCCGATCCTTGAGGCGGAAGGTGCCTCAACCTGGGGCGAGACCAAGGAAGAGGCCCTCAAGAACATCCACGAAGTCCTGGAGATGATCCTGGAAGAGTTCTTGGAGGAAGGCAGGCCTATTCCTACTGGACCGGAGAACGAGATTAAAGTCCTTGATGAGCCAGCCATTAGCGTTGCCATATGAGCGAGATCGACTACAGCAAATTCCGCAGCCTTACGGCTGGCAAAAATAAAGAAATCCCTTGAAATTGACGATCCCCGCAGCAAGACTACGGAGTATTCCGCTAATTTCATTTTGACCTGAAGGTCACGACCTGAAGGTCAAAACCGGGATTTCATTATTTCACCTCACCCCGACCCTCTCCTATCAAGGAGAGGGGGATAAGGAAACCCTGTGGCAAGACCACAGGGAATCTCAAATTGATCACGGCCTTGGAGAGGGATGGATTTTGCCGTAAGCGTCGACGAGGATCACACCATCGCTATGCACACGCCGATGGCCGTAGAGTTACCGTGACCTTCCACCATCCTGGTCAAACCTTTAAGATCGGCACCCTGCAAAGCATGATTGGCAAGCAGGCTCAGTGGAGCGAAGAGGACCTAAAGCGTCTCAAGCTGCTCAAGGACTGACATCTTACCAGACATCTTCGGATTGAGTATTTTCCTCCCAGAAGCGATCTCGTTCACTCGTTACCATTTAACCTCATCGAGAAGTTTGACAGCTCTACCGGTAGTCGCTATAACTATCCAGTGGAGGTGCCTATGAACGCACACCGCGACGAACCAGCGACCAAGAAAGACCTCGATCAGGTGAAGAAGGAGCTCACTGATAAGATCGATGCGAACAGCAGGAAGATCGATGCGAATAGCGCGAAGCTTGATAGGATCGCTCTCCAGGTTGTCGAAAACCGCGAGCAAATGGCCACCAAAGATGAGGTCAACGAACGTTTTGATGAGGTCAACGAACGCTTGGATGAGCTTCTGCGTGGGCAGGACGAGATGATAGGGATTTTCACCCGCCTGGATGAGGAACGAGTTGCTACTACGGCATGGATCAGGCGGGTAGAAGGCGACGTAAAGACGAACAAGAGCGAGATTAAGAAGATAAAGACCAAGCTGTCGATGGATGCCTAGATCCCCGTGTCTTCACGGTTCTCGTAAACAGCAGAAAAAAGCCTGGATTTCCCTGATCACTAACAGCTGGTTACTGATGGCAGTTTGCGCTCCGTTCCACAGATCCTTTTCATCTACTCTCCAGGACTAGAGATAGAAAACTCCGCAGAGAGGATGTGCGTATCTCCTTCTAAACCGTCTTCACTCCCCTTCACGTAAGCGTAATCGATGGTCAAACCTTGCCATATACTTATTCCAACCCCAGCACTCAACCGTTTCGTCCCATCTCGCCAAACGATCAATCCTCCACGAAGAGCGAATTGTGAGACGGGAAGCAGTTCTATTCCCAGGTGAACACGGTCCAGGTGTGAATAACGCGGAAAATCTGAATGGAGAGGGGAACCCGAAAAGTCGACATCTCCAGACAGGCGAATTATCCCATCAGCCAACACGGTCGATACTCCTCCCTTGATGATCCAAGGAACGTAGTTCTTGGGATTGTGTTCGGTCCCACTCCAGGATACGATTGTCTCCAAAGTATCCATCGAGGTGACCCCCAGGGAGAATGGGGTGTCCCCGATATTCCAATGGAAAAGGACTCCCAGATCGACCCCCACTCCGCTTCCTACACCGGTCAGGAGCGTGTGCCGATAGTACTTCAGGTTTGTCCCAACAGCCATTTCCCACTCCTCCCCCACGCCAAAGGGTAGCGCGGCAGAGAAGAGGAAGAGCGATTGATTATCGCTGAACGTTCCTCCATCGCTATACGGGATACCGGAGACGATATGGTTCACCCACGTTATTCCCACTCCAAGGCCAGAATAGCTTCCCGTCTGAACAGGTTTTGCCAGCAGGCTCAGGTTTTGGTACTTGATATCCTCGATGTCGAACCTTCCCCCAACGTGCATTCCCCCCAGGTGATACCCATCCAGATAGGCAAGTCCGGCGGGGTTCCAGTAGGCTGCCGAAGAGTCATCGGCTATCGCTACAAAAGCTCCTCCCAACGCGAAGGCGCGAGCACCGATGCCATCACGCACAAAGGCACCCTCATTCGTTCCTTCCGCAAGAGCACTCAAGCTCAAACTAAGACACAATAAACTCAACAAAAGCATAACGTACCGCATAACATCCTCCCAAGAATGACATTAGCGTAATCTTATCCGGCTTTCCCAATAATACCAGGAGAAACTTCCTTCAACAGAAGGTCGCACGGGAGAGGCTCCGGATTCCGCGCCAGCCCCCAGAAGCACTGCGGTGAATCCTACTGCAAGATGGCCAGCTTCCCAACAGGCATGGTTACCCACTCATCCCTTATCTTTGCCGCTGCGCGGTAAAGATAGACCCCGTTGGCAAGGGGAACACTAAAGGTGCTGAGAGTGTTCCACAGAAGGTATGATGCTATCGTATCCCCTTCCCACACAAGATAACCCGCTAGGTCATAGACCTCAACCCGAAGTCCTCTGACGCTGCAGGGGCATATTCCAAGCACTCGAAACATCGTCGAGTGCCCGTCCATCACCGGATTCGGCTCGCTTACCACCCTCAAAGCTGCGAACTCAAGGGAGGGTTTCCAGGGTATTGGTGGGTCCGCCATTGGCGCACCGTCCATCGGCAACAGTCCGGATGACAATCCTTGAGGGCCAGACGTCTCCGAGAAGTTAAGCGTCAGATCATCTACTAAAGTGTGGATCCAGTAGCCCGTCCATGGATCAAGCGTCGTACCCGCATAAACCGTGGACTTGATCCACGCTTTCGCATCCGCATTCCACATCCAGATCGTCCCGTAAATCCAGCCCGCTGCAACTGCACTCTTCAGGGGCAGTGTTTGCCCCTCTTGAGTGATGGTTATCGTCCCTCCGTTCCCATCTCCCCATGCGACCGGGTAGGGTGTCCCGATCATGTGCCAACCGGAAGTTTCCAACTCGATGGTTTGATCCCCGCTCAATAGGGTGCCATCTACACAGATATCCGTGTTTTCCGGAACAGCAACCCAATAGCCCCCAAACGGACCCACATTGGCCAGTGTCCCAGCCGTGCCCGCCGTGGCGGAAGGAGGCTTGTCAACCCAATCGAAGCTCTCTGCCTCGCTGTCATACGTGCACAAGTACAAGGGGCCGATGATCTCATCGAACACTGCTTGCGGATCGCTGTCATCCGGATCCACTGGCAACGAGATCAGATTCCAGTTTGAACGCAGTAGAGTGCAGAGATCGCTTCCGTCAGTTAACGGTATGTGAAGGCGACCATGACCGTATAAGTTATCCTTTCCCCAAGGGCCCATATCGATCGCATTCAATTCTAGCCAATCCCGTACGTTGTCAAGCGACCAACTAGGGTGCGCAGACCATAGAAGAGCAGCCGCCCCCGCCGCGTGTGGGCAGGAAGCAGAGGTGCCGTAAAACGCCTCATAGGAGAGACCGGAGACTCCATCAGGACCACAGATATCGGGTTTGGTGATGGAAACAGCGTGCCGGCTGCTATTGGTAGGCCCCTGTGAGCTGAATGCCTCCTGTGGACCAGTTTCCCAATCCTGCCAGTCGATCGCCCCAACGGTCAAGACAAATGGAGCGTTCGCTGGTGCACAGATGGAGCTGGCTGCCACATTGTATTCCAAAGGAAGCGCATAAGGACGGCAGAAGAGTTCCATTCTGGGATGAGCTGGCGCGTCATAGGCTTCAATCTTGATACCGTAGTTGCCGGCAGCGGGTGCTCGGAAGAAGATCATTTCCGTCGGTTCCTGTGTGCCAGTCTGCCAGTTCTCAGAGGACGCAACGATACCACCGCGCCCGTCCACCAAGTAGAGGTCGTAGTCTTGATCGGTCGCCGGCCAAGCATCCCAGGTGAGCCATAGAATGACAGACTGTCCGCCACTAAGGTGGAAGTTGTTCTCCTCATCCAAAGGGGCGAAATCCAGCCACTCATCCATGTCAGTGTTCTGCCAATCGCCCTCCCAGTGTCCACCATTTGCCGAGTTTCCCGCTGCGTTCACCCACAGGATTCCATTCTGCACCGCGTGCGAGACAATGTCTGGAACGATGCCCGTGCCGTCGTAGAAGTTGGTGTTGAACCACCCTAGCGAGCAGGTGATCAGGTTTGCTCCGTAGGCGATCGCATCTTCAACTGCGTTTGAGAGTTGCACTTCATTCCTGATCTTCATCAGTAGAAGTTCGGCCTGCGGAGCCATATCGTGCACGATCTCCACGCAGGCGGTACCGTGCACACCGGCTGTTTCCAATCCCTCACCAGTGTAATCGCGCCTGAAGATCACGTGATCAATCTCGCCCGCTGCAAGCGCCTGAGAAAGGCCGCCAAACTCAGCGTCGATCACAGCCACTCGAACCCCTTGGCCTAAGTATCCAGCCTGTTGCCAGGCCTGTGCCCCAGTCGCCTGTACCCCTTCGGAGACCACGAAGGGAACCGGGTGATACGCCCGCCGGACAAAACTTACACCAGGAAGGCGAGCAAGCTCCAGCAAACCTACCACGGGGATATCGACCTCTATAAGGTTGAACGCATCGGCCCGCGCAAGGACCTCGCCGCCTAGCCGGTTTATCTCATTCGCGGAAAGAGAGTCGTCGGCCTCCACCACAACGCGAATGCGGTCCTCTTTGTAAAACATCCCCAGTTTCGACGCGAGCTTTTTGGCTTGATGAGGAGTGTTCTGCGCACATTGCGCCAACTGTTGCAACGCAGTCTCTAAACTGGGTATTACCTGATCCTCCGTGAATGGTTTTCCCCACTCGCTTAACCCCTGTACTCCTGCGACTGCCACAACAACTAGCACTATAACCCACACACAAATCCTTCGCATGAACGATCACCTCATGAATAATTCCAACAGGAAAGTTACACCAAAGGATATCAGGCACGCAAGGGGTTTACACTTGGCTAACAGCTGAGAACTAGCAGAGCAACGTTCTTCATGCTCCCCTCTTAAGGAAAGAATAGCCGAAACCCCGCGCGTTTGTAAACTTGTGGGAATTAAGAGATGAAGAGATGGGGTTTACGAGAAACAGCATTTGAATGCCCCGTCCCGGGAGGGCGGGGATGAAAAAT
>CBDUVB010000041.1:0-16375 GCA_965370555.1 uncultured bacterium | reverse complement strand
CGGATGAGCTTGCGCGCCAGGAGATCGATCACGTCATCGAGCGAGAACGTTCCCGCCTCAGAAGCAACCTGGCTGTGCAGGAGAACCTGGAGGAGGAGGTCGCCCAATTCATCGACGAGGGCAGAAGGATCCTCCGCATCGATCGCCGCGATAACCTCATGCGCCTCCTCCAACACGTACGGACGCAGAGAACGGTGGTCCTGAGCCCGATCCCAGGGACAACCATCCTCTGCGCGCAGCCGCACGATCAACGCAACAAGGTCGTCGAACGATCTACGACCCGTCACTCTCTGTCGGCTCCTCTTGCGGTTCCGTCTGTGACGGTTCCGGCGATGGCGGCTCTACCGTCTCGCTCGGCGTCTGCGCCTCCGCTTCAGGGACAGACGGCTCGCCACTAGCCTGGATTAACAGGGCGCTCACCTCGTCAGGAAGGTAGTTTGGATCATCGTTGACGATCTTCTCCAACCTCTCCTTCGCCTTATCGTCCTCTCCCTGCGCCAGGTAGAGCTTCGCCAGTTCGAAGGAGGCATCGAGCCCGGGCTTCGTCAACGGGCTTCCCGCCCCAACCTGGATCTGGTTGATGTCGGCAATCGTCTCGTAGAAGTCGATCTTGTCCGCCTCGGAGGTCACGTAAGAAAGACCCTTCATGAGGTACTCGATCGAAGTATCGTACTCGGTCTTCCACTTGTAGGCTTCGGCAATCCCACGGTAGGCCTCGATCGAATCCGGTTGGAGATCGAGGATCGCCGCGTACTGCTTGATCGCCGAACTCCACATGTACTTCTGCGCGTAGACACTTGCCAGCTTGAACCGCGTCTGCACATCATCGGGGACGAGCTCGATCAGCTTCTCTCCCAACTCCTGCTTGCGGTCGTTGTCAAAGGTACGAGCAAGGGCCGTATTGTAGTTATCGATCGCCCCATCCCGATCCCCCATCTGAAGCAGAACATCCGCCAAACCGGCATAAGCCTCGGCCTTGTACGGAGAGCGAAGGATGACGTGATCGAAGTTCTTCTTCGCCTCGTCAAGCTCCCCGGTGGCGAGATAGGTCCTCCCGAGAGAGATGTAGAGGTCGATTGCCCCACCACGGTCGATTGCCTTCTTGTATCGCTCCACCGCCCTCTCCTCGTAGGAGGATATCGAGTCGTCCAGCTCCTTCAATCGAGCCTCCTCATCGGCCGTGCGATCGGTCTTCGTAGCCAATCGATCCCGCTCGTCGATCGCCACGATCAACCGTTCGAAAGCCAGGTCTCCCTGGCCGACAATGAGTTTCAGGTTCAGGTTCTCCGGATCTTTCTCCGCAATCTGGGAGAGGATCTCCTCTGCGTTATCGAGCTCCTTGAGAGAGAGATAGACCGAGGCGAGCTTACTCAGCACACTGATATCTCCCGGACGCAGGTCGAGCGCCGTTTGGTACTGCTCGACAGCGTGCTTGATGGTCCCGTTATTCACCGCCATGTCTCCGGAGGCGATGTAGGCTGCGACGTAAGTTGGATCCTTGTCAATCGCCTCCTTGAAACGCATGTCAGCACCAAAGTAATCCCCGCGCTCGGCGAGGAGTTTCCCGTAGAGGTAGATCGCGGTAGTGCTGTCCGGATCGAGGGCGAGGATCCGATTCAAGAAGTTCTCATCGGTGTCCACGCTCTCCAACGCCTCCAGGTAGAGCGCGAGTGCTCTTGCCTTGGAATCATCGATCTCTTGCGTGAGTTCGTCGATCCGCGCGGTATCCTCATCGGTCGGTTCTTCTTTGTCCTCCAGTGTTGTCTTATCCTGCTGTGCGCTCATCATCTCCGACTCGTAGATACGACCGATGTAGTAAGGAAGGTAAGGGTCGTCCGAGGTCCCGGCCTCCTTCACGCTCTCGAATAGGGCCAGACCCTGATCGATATCCTCCTGTTGCGCCATGTAGGCGTTCAACAACGGAACGTTGATCTCCACCTGTGTTTGCGCGTAGATATCGTCGTACCAGTCGTTGAACTTCTGCTCCGCGGCCTCCTGGATATAATCATCGCGAACTTGATCCTTGATCTCATCGAGCGTCGGGGTGTGGGCCTCCTTTCGGTCGGTCAGCTTGATGATGTGATAGCCATACTGGGTCTTCACCAACGCGCTCATCTCGCCCACCTGGAGGGCAAAGGCCGCCTCTTCAAACTCGGGGACCATCATTCCACGCGAGAACCAATCCAGATCGCCCCCTTCCTCTGCGCTCGGGCAGGTGGAGTACTCCCGGGCAAGCTCAGCAAAGTCGGCACCGTTGTTCAATTTGTCGAGCACCTCGTTCGCCGTCTCCTCATCGTCGACAAGGATGTGCGAAGCGCGGATCTCTTCAGGGACATCGTACTGTGAAATGTTCTTTTCGAGATAGGCTTCGAGCTCGTCATCGGCCGGCTGGAGATCCCCGATCACCTCTTCGCGTAGGGCCTGATCCCGCAACTGCATCTCCGCGCTCTCCCGCGTCTCCCTCTTGAACCCATCCAAGGTCATCCCTTGCCCGATAAGGTAGACTTCAAGCTGGTCTTCGGTGATGCTATAATTCGCAAGTAGACCATCATACTGCTCCGCAAACGCGTCTTCGACCTCTTGGGAAGGAACCTTGATCTTGAACGATTGGGCCTGCTGAGCGTAGATCTCCTGTTGAATCAACCCCTGCAAGGCCATCGCCTGCAACTGCAGCTTGAAGAGTTCTCCTCTTGCTCCGGCGAACAAGGAACTCGTGTCCTGCCCCATCTGCTGGTAGTACTGAACGTACTGGTTGGCAATGTTCGTGAAGGCCTGGTCTAGTGCCTCCCGTGAGACACGTATGCCGTTCACCGTCGCCGCAACCGGCGGTCCCTGATCCTCACTGGAAGCCCGGTTGAATACCCCCGATTGATTGAGACCGAGTAGTCCAACCCCCGTAATGAGAAAGGCAATGACAATAGTCCAGACAATAGTTTTCTTATGCCGTTCGAAGAAATGACGCATCTTAACCTACTCCTTTGAGACAGTAGTTTGAGTTCCTCATGCTTTGTATAGATCTTACAAATATCACTTGACTCGGGCAAGAAAGGGATCGAGAAATCCCGTATCCCAAAAAGGTTACACCTCTTCCCGCTCCGGTCCAAAGACAGGGTGACGCGTGCGCATCGCGAGGTGGATCGCGGTTCTCTCTTGTCCGAGTATGCTGACACTGGAGAAAGCAGGGACGAAGTAAAGGTCGATCCCATTCGTCGCAACGTACCCACGTGCGATAGCGATCGCCTTCACCGCCTGGTTCACTGCGCGCGGTCCGATCACCTGCGCTTCCGCTGCCCCTCGTTTCCGGATGCTATTGGCGATCGCACCGGCAACCGCCCTGGGGTTCGACCCGGACGAAACCTTAAACATCTCCATTGCGACCTCCCCTGCGTCCCTCCTTTACTTCGCGTTCTCCGTGAACTTGGTCTGCCGGATGACGTTCACCTTGATTTCGCCGGGGTAGCTTAGTTCTCCTTCTATGGCACGCGCGATATCGTAGGCAAGCTTGGCAGCCATATCATCGTTCGCCCGATCCGGCTGTACCATCACCCTGACCTCTCGTCCGGCCTGCAGGGCATAGGCCTCCTGCACCGCAGGGAAGGAGCGGCAGAGCTCCTCCAGCTCCTTCAAGCGTTTGATGTACCGTTCGAACGTCTCCTGCCGTGCTCCGGGCCGGGCGGCAGAGAGGGTATCGGCCGCCTGAATAAGGACATCGAGAGCGCTTGTAAGATCGATATCTTCATGGTGTGCCGCAATCGCGTGCACCACCACCCGGCTCTCCCCGTAACGGAAAGCAAGGTCGGACCCGATCAGGGCGTGCGGTCCATCAACCTCATGGTCGACCGCTTTCCCGATATCGTGCAGCAGGCCCGCACGCTTCGCCGCCACAGCATCGATCCCTAGTTCGTCAGCGAGCATCTTGGCGATCCAACTCACCTCGATCGAGTGAGCAAGCTGATTCTGCCCATAACTTGTACGGTACTTTAACCTTCCGAGAAGGGTGGCAAGCTCAGGATGGACATCGATCCCGAGATCGAAAGCGGCCTTCTTCCCCTCCTCCTTGATCCGCTCTGCCAATCGAGCCTTGGCCCGCTGGACCTTCTCTTCAATCTGAGCAGGGTGGATCCTCCCATCCTCTATGAGACGGGTAAGGGACATCCGCGCCACCTCTCGCCGCAGTGGGTGAAAGCAGGAGAGGACGACCATCTCCGGTGTATCATCGACGAGGAGTTCGACCCCTGTGAGGGCCTCGAAGGTCTTGATGTTTCGCCCCTCGCGTCCGATGATCCGCCCTTTGAATTCCTCCGAGGGGATGGGAACCGAACTGACAGTCTGCTCCTCGACATATTCAGCGGCGTAACGTTGCACGGCCGTGGCAAGGATCCGTGCCGCGCGCTGTTCCGCCTCCTCTTTGGTCCGACGCTCAACTTCCTCCACCTTGCGGGAGAAGAAGCGTTGTGAGTCGGTCTCGACCAACTTCAGCAGGTGATCACGAGCCTCCTGCTGACTCCAACCAGCGATCTGTTCCAGGCGCCTCTTTCCATCGGCGAGGAGGCGGCTCCCACTCTCCTTCAGGTGTTCCAGCTCCTCTTCATCCTTACGCAGCGAATCCTCGATCTGTTCGAGGTAGTTCGATTTCTTCCCTAGGCGGTCCTCACGTTGGAGAATCCTCTCCTCCATGCGCGCGAACTCTTCCTCGCGGCGCTTGGCGCGCTTTTCCAGCTCGTCGCGCAGCTCCTGGGCCTCCTGCTGTGCTTCCAGGGTCTTCTCTCGCTTCAGCGCGTCCGCCTCTTCCTGCGCTTCCTGTAGAAGGATTTCCTCCTTATGCTTGCGCGGTATCCCCCCTAGGAGATACCCCAAGGCGAGCGCCGCCAGTATGCTGAGTCCAAGCCCAATATAGCCTATTAATCCCATCGTCCCCTCACTCCCCTCTTGCAGGTTGCCCTCTCGCAACCTCACCGACCCTCATTATACCCGTTTTCCTTTTTCGACATGCAGTGCGGCAGGGAGGAAGAGAAGGCTGAATGTGAGGGTGAACCCGATCCCCATAAGAGCAGAGATCCCCAAGATGCGCAACCCCGGTGTACGGGCGAATAAGAGACTCCCAAAGACGAGCATCGTCGTCAGAGAGGTGACCATTACCGCGGCCGCAGTCATCCGCCCTCCACGCTCGACCGCCCCCTCCGGGTCGACCTTCCGTTCCTCCGTGTATCGATGTATGATATGAATCCCGTTATCGACTCCAATCCCGATCAGGAGCGGGGAGATCGTGATGTTGATGAAGTTGAAATCGATATGCAAGAGCCGCATCCCGCCAAGCATCCAGATGTACCCCAGGATAAGAGGGGAGGCCGCGAACAGTGCACGCATCCCTCCTCTCAGGCTGCGCCACAGAGTCAGGGCAATCAAGAGAGCTGCCAACGCAGTCGACACGAGGAAATCCCGCTTCATATAATCCTGAAGCTGTCTGGCAACGAGGGGCATTCCAAAGTACTTGTCCGAGAAGGAAGAGGCGAACGCATCGAATTCTTTCATCATCTCCGCCTCATAGATATCCGGGGTCATCCGTGCCTGGATGATGTAATCGCCATTTGGGGCTAGGTATCGGGGGCGAATCCCATCAGGAAGGCTCTTTAAGATATCGCGCAGGAGGGTCGCGACCGGAGGAAGATCGCGGGCCTGCGCAAGGTGTCGATCGAATGCGGCGAGCGTATCTCGGAGAGCGAGTATCTCCACACGCGCTGCTGAGGCATCTAGCGCGCCCAGTTGCTCATGTATCTCTCGCAGTTGTTTCTGGATCGCATTGCTCGAAAGGGCGATATCAACCCCCCCGTTCAGCGCCGCCACGTACTGCAAGAAGCCGAATTGGGTGAGCAGAGTGCGGATCTGTGCCTGAGTCGAGGCACGTTCGGCAAGGTTCTTATCGAGAAGATCCAGCTGATCGATGTACGACCCGATGTTCAGGTTGTTCAACACCTGCTGTTGCTCCGACAAGTTGACCGGGAGGAGCTGTTCCGCGGATTCGATCTTGATGACCATGTCGCTCGTCTCCAAGTGTTCGACCACCTGGGAGAGCTCTTCCTCGGAGGAGGCGAAGAAGGTGAAATAGTTCCCTATTCGGGTACCCTCCTCACCAAAGTAAGTCAGAATATCGTTGAGAACCTGTTGGCTCTTCACGGTGGGGATCATATCCCTACTCGAGAAGATGAACCGTGTCTGCGCCGCCTGAAAGGCGATGAAGAAGGTAAGGACGAGGAGGATGACGAGTATTGCACGCCCCTTCGCGGTCACAGCCCGGAAGTAGCTTGCAAGGTGCGGGGCGTAGCTGATCACACTCTCCCGGTGGTGAAACCGGAACAAGAAGTGAAAAAGGGTGATCAGGGCAGGAAGGAGAAAGATGGTGACAAGAAAGGCAATGATCACCCCCATGCTGGTGATCACTCCCATATCGAACAAAGCGCGGGACCGGGAGAAGAGAAGGCCGAGGAAGACGATTGAGGTTGTGAGGGCCGCTAGAGCTGAGGCCTCCCCTTTCTGGCGCACAGCTATGTACAGCGACCGGTTGAGGGAACTCCCCCTGCTCCTCTCCTCGGCATAGCGTGAGATCAGGTGAATCCCGTAATCGATACCCAAACCGAGGACGAGCGCCGGGAGGAACGAGGTTACGAGGTTAAACCCACCAACGGCGAACTTTGCCCACGCCATCGTCAACACCACACTGATCAATAGGGGGATCACCGCGATGACACTGTAGAAGATCGATCCGAACGCGAGGAAGAAGATGACGAGAACCCCGACCGAGGAGATGATCGTCGTGCGCAACATGTCGGCGTTGATGACGAAGTTCGTCTCTGTGTTGAACGCGTAAGACCCGGTCACCCCCACGGTGATCCCGAACCGGGCTAGATCAACCTGCGCCAGGTTATGCTCGACCGCCTTCATCACCGCGGTGCTGTACGCGACCCCCCGTTGAGACGGGAACCGGGGCTGTAGCGTGATCAACAGGTGCTTTCTATCGCTCGAGAAGTATGGCTGCGGGGTTCGGGAGACTGCCTCCTCTCCAGGGGCAAAGATCTTGGACAACCCTTGCACATCCTCCGTCATTCCGGGGAGGGCGGGGATCGCAGCGATCGCGCCAATAACAGTCTTGTTGATGATCTCCACCTGCGCCAGCGCCTCCTCTATCGAGGAGAGATCGCCCTCATTCCCCACGCTCAAGCCCCCCCCGGAGAGAGACTGATCGAAGGTCTCACTCATCTGCCGATAGGCATCGCTGAGATCGCTCACTGGGAGGTGGGAGAGTTCTCCATGTGCAATCGAGCCCTTGACTCGATCGATGTTCTCTTCGATACCGGCAAGTTCTTCCTTGTCCAGGCGATAGAGGAGAAGGTACTGATCGGGGATCTCAGGGGACAGCTCCTGTTCATAACTTACCTCCAAGAACTCCGGATCCGCGGAGAAGATCTGGGTGATTGCCCTGGCCCCAGCGAGGAGCCGCTCCTCCCGATCGGAAGGAGCTACCCCTTCAGTCTCCTGCAACGTGACAAGGAGAGCGAGGTAGTCCGTCTGCAAAAGAGCTTCCTCGGTCTGCCTATACTCGTCGATTAGCGGATCGTTCTTGGGGAGAAGGTCAAGAAAGGAGGTACGAATCGGGATATCCTGGACATAGTAGATGCTCGCCCCGGTGATAAGGAGGGTCACGAGGAGGATCCACCACGCGTAGTACCGACTGATCCGAAAGACCCGGCGAAAGATACGCTCCTTGATCGGTCTCATGGTCACCGTCCGCGGCCGATCAGCTGGCCTCCTCACTCGGGCTTGTCACCTCGATATCGTAACCGATCAGCTTCGCGGTCAGGCGGACGTTCTGTCCCCCCTTCCCAATCGCCAGGGAGAGCTCGTCATCCGGAACAAAGAC
Source organism: uncultured bacterium (assembly GCA_965370555.1). Lineage (GTDB taxonomy): Bacteria > Bipolaricaulota > Bipolaricaulia > UBA7950 > UBA9294 > JAJOKK01. The sequence continues at coordinate 8,460 of CBDUVB010000041.1, read as the reverse complement.
CTTGGCGTTGTGCGTCTTTTCGTCCAGCTCGACCGAGAGGACCGAGGCTGGTTCGAGACTGTTCTTGAGGAGCTGTTCGACCGAGTCGCTCCAGCGGATGAGATCGATCTTCTCGCCCGAGAGCTCCCGCGTAACGACGCGCACCCGCGCTCCACCGGCTCCCACGCAAGTCCCGATCGGATCGACGTTAGGATCGAGCGATTCTACCGCCACCTTGCTCCGGCGCCCGGCCTCCCGCGCGATCCTGCGCACGACCAGCGTCCCTTCCTCGATCTCGGGGACCTCCAACCGGAGAAGCTGATGCACGAACTCCCTATGCGCCCGAGAGAGGAGGATCCGCGGGTCGCCCTGTGTCTCCTCGACACTGACGAGGTAGGCACGCAGCCTCTGCCCGGCGTGATACCTCTCACCCGGGATCCGTTCCGCATTAGGAAGGATCGCCTCCGCTTCTCCAAGGTTGACACAGACATCCTTCCCCTCGAAGCGATGAATTGACCCACTGATGATCTCCCCTACCCGGTTGATGTAGAGCCCGTACACGATCTGGCGACGTTTCCGGGTGATCTCCTGGCGGATCGTCTCCTCCGCCTTCTTAGTAGCGATCCGTCCGAACTTCGCTATCTCGATCCGCTTTCCGTTGATGGAGATATCCCCAGACCGTTGGTCGATCTCGACCGTTACATCGGCATCGGTGTGGTACTCCGCCTGATAGGCTGCAGAGAGGCCCAGGCGGATCGCCTCGTACAGATCCTCACGAGCGATCCCCTTCTCCTTCGCCATCTCCTCTAAAGCCTCGATAAATTCAATATTCATTCTGCCCCAAAATCGCTTTCGGTTCACACTCCTTCGTCCCAGAATGGAGTATCAGTAACAAAGACCCCTACCGCACAGGAAGTCTTCTCCCTGGCGATCGAGCATCCTAACCACCCTTCCATTCCCTACATGATCATCGTATTATACAAAAGCTCGCACGAACCGACAAACCCTTAGATAAAGGAGAGCAATGGAGAGAATCGAGTTTATTGTTGCGGCCAACGAGGCTGGCCTCCGTCTCGATAGCTACCTCGCCGAGAGGATCGAGGGAACCTCCCGTAGCGAGATAAAGCGTGCCATCCTCGCGGGGTTCGTCTCTCTGAATGGAAAGACGATCGAACAAGCCTCACGCAAGTTGCACTGCAATGACGAACTCACCTGGGCAGTTCCCAAGAAAACGCTCCTCACTCCCGCGAAGATCGATCTTACCATCCTCTACGAGGATAACGAGATCGTCGTCGTTGACAAACCTACGGGATTGGTCGTGCACCCCGGCGCGGGACAGACCGCTCCCACCCTGGTGGAGGGGCTCCTCGTAGACCGCCAGCTTCCGATCGGGGATGATCCGGTGCGCCCGGGGATCGTCCATCGCTTGGACAAGGAAACGAGCGGACTGATCGTTGTTGCAAAGACGCGTGCTTCTCTCGATTCGCTAAAAGCGCAATTCGCCGCGCGTACTATCAACAAGGTCTACCTTGCACAAGCGACCGGAATAATCAGGGAAACCGAAGGGTTGATCGACGCCCCAATCGGACGTGACCCGTCTCGCCCCCGCCGGATGGCGATCCGCCCGCAGGGGCGCCGTGCCAAAACTGAGTTTTACGTCCTGAAGCGCGAGGAGGGATCGACCCTCCTCCGTGTGCACCCCCACACAGGCCGCACCCATCAGATCCGCGTCCACCTGCGCTACATCGATCACCCAATCATCGGCGACCCTATCTACGGGAAGCAGGAGGGAAGCCGCCTGATGCTCCACGCGTGGCAAATCGCGTTCACGCATCCCAAAAGAGGGATCATAGTTCGATTCGAGGCGCCGATCCCGTCAGAGTTTCCCGTGGCAGGCGTTTCCCTCTCCGAGGATGGGGGAGAATAGCTACCAGGCATCAACTTGTAGCATTCACGTCGAACACGCAGAGGCAGGACGCGGAGACACGGGGACGCGGGGACACAGAGATGCCTAGATTCGCTCCTTCTTCATATCTTATTCTTGGGTCATCAGAGATAAAGCTATCGTGTGCTAAGATGTATCCGTCTTGCTGTTCGCTATTTGCTTCGGTATCGAAGGGCCATGCGCAGGTAATCGAGCGCCGCAAGGTAGGTCGTCCCGATCGCAAGATAGAACAGCTCCACCGCGTACGGAAGGCGCAACAGGAGGAAGGCCGTCGCCAGAAAGGTAAGGACTGAGGCGCTCTTTCCCAGTATGCGCGCGCCTTGGACCCTGTGCTCTTGCAGATGGAGGAAGAGTGCACCAATTCCGAGCCCGACCTGCGGGAGGACGAAGAGGAGCAACGCTAACAAGGGGATCACCTCAAGGACCACAAGAAGGGAGAGCAGGGATACGTAGAGCGCCTTATCGACCAGCGGGTCTAGGGCTTTCCCTAGAGTGGTCACCTCTCCGCGTCTCCGCGCCACCATCCCGTCAAGAACATCTCCCAAACAGGCGACGAGAAAGAGACCGAACGCCACCTTGAGAAAGGGGCCGAACGCCACCTCGCGCTGCTCCACGATAAGCTCGTGGTGATCCACAATAAGAAAGATGAGGATGGGGGGAATCAACGCCGCACGGGCAAGGGTGATCTTATTGGCAAGTGACATAACCAACCTATCTTAGCGGTATCCCGTTCCGTAAACAACCAGCCTTGAAGGGGTTTCAGCGCAGTGAGTATAATGCGCGCACGCGCTTTCCAAAAGGAGTGATGCAATTGAAGAGACGAGTGATCATTATGGGGGCCGCCGGACGAGACTTTCACAACTTCAATGTCTATTTCCGCGACAACGAGAACTACGAGGTTGTCGCGTTCACCGCGACGCAGATCCCGGATATCGAGGGACGGGCATACCCCGCAGAACTGGCGGGGAGACTCTACCCAACAGGGATCCCGATTGAATCGGAAGTCGAGCTTGAACGCCTTATCGCGGAGAAGAATGCCGACTTGGTTGTTTTCGCCTACAGTGACGTCCCTAACCAACACGTGATGGAGCGCTCGGCGCTCGTCAACGCTGCCGGTGCGGATTTCATGTTGATGGGGACCGCGTCGACCATGGTCAAACCAAAGAAGCCCCTCATCTCCATCACCGCCGCCCGCACCGGATCGGGGAAGAGCCAGACGACCCGGCGCGTGTGCGACATCCTAAAAGCACATGGGAAGAAGCTCGCTGTGATCCGCCACCCAATGCCATACGGGAACCTCGTCGAACAGGAGTGGCAGCGTTACGAGACCTATGAGGACCTCGATCGCCATCAGTGCACGATCGAGGAACGGGAGGAGTACGAACCGCACATCGACAACGGGACGATCGTCTATGCCGGGGTCGATTACGAGAAGATCCTGCGCAAGGCTGAGGAGGAGGCCGATATCGTCATCTGGGACGGGGGAAACAACGACTTCTCCTTCTACCAACCCGATCTCTCCATCGTGGTCGTCGATCCACTCCGCGCCGGGCATGAACTCCTATATTACCCGAGCGGGGTGAACCTACGCACCGCCGATATCGTCATCATCAATAAGATAGACAGCGCCTCGTTGGACGATATCCGCTTCGTCCGTCGCAACATCATGGACGCCAACCCCACTGCACGGATCGTCGAAGCAGCCTCACCGATTCAGGTGGACGATCCATCGCTCATCAGAGGGAAGCGGATCCTGGTGATCGAGGACGGACCTACCCTTACCCACGGCGGAATGAAGTACGGAGCAGGGATGATCGCTGCACAGCGGTTCGGAGCGGCGGAGATCGTCGACCCACGACCGTACACGGTCGCCTCCATAACCGCCACCTACCAGAAATACCCGAAGATCGGCCCCCTGCTCCCCGCAATGGGATACGGAGATAAGCAGGTCGCGGACCTGCAGGAGACGGTGGATCGAGTCGACTGCGATGGGATCGTTATCGGAACCCCGATCGATCTTACCCGGCTCCTCTCGTTCAAGGTTCCGGTCACCCGTGTACGCTACGACCTTCAGGAGATAGGTTTCCCGACCCTGGACGAGCTTCTCAAGGATTTCTAGGAACCTTCGTTCCCTGAACCTTGGTTCCTTTGAACTAATCCCGTCGCTTTTCTTAAAAGAGGCGGGGTTAGTCAGCGAGTGAGTGATTTAACCATTGATTGATTTAGTGATTGAATGTTCAGACAGGTTCTCTTATTTATAGACAGTTTATTTTTTCTCAAATAAGCTAGCTTCCATGCTCAAACTCGTAATTATTTAATTCCCGATCCCCGATCACTCAATCCCCCGATGATTCAATCTATCAATTATACGATCTTCCGATCTCTCAATTCCTCAGCGACCTCGTAGTGCGAAGAGCATGGCGAAAAGGGCTCCCAAGGTGGGCCCGACAGCAAGGCCAAAGAGGACGTCGTTAAAGGCCCATCCTACAAGGACTCCCACAACCAGCCCCGCCGGGAGAAGGATCAAGAAATGCCGTGCGCGTGAGCGCAGCCACTTACGGAACATCGCTCTGCTCAAGGACTGTCAGGAACGCCTCGACCACCCGTGGATCGAACTGCGTCCCTGCGTTTCTCCTCAATTCCCAGCACGCCTCCCCCTGTGGAAGGGCTAGACGGTACGGACGATCGGAGGTCATCGCGTCGTAGGAATCGACAACCGCGATGATCCGCGCCTCGATCGGAATATCTTTCCCCTTCAACCGGTTGGGATAACCGCTCCCGTCGTGGCGCTCATGATGGGCAAGGACAAGCTTCGCCGCATCGGCCAAGAACTCCTTATCGGCAAGCATCTGCTCCCCGTAGATAGGGTGTTTGCGCATCTCCTCCCACTCCTCGTCGGTGAGCGGACCCAGTTTGTTCAATATCTTATCGGGAACCTTCACCTTGCCGATATCGTGGAGATAGGCGGCATATGAGAGAGAGATCAGCTGATCACCGGAAAGGCCCAGACGTTCACCGGTCAATAGGGCCAAGCGCTCGATGCGGTGGCAGTGTCCCGCGGTCGCCTCGTCCTTCTCCTCGACGGAGAGAGCGATCGCCATCATATCTTGAATCTCCGCCCGCATCAGGTGAAAGCTCGGGGGGGAGGAGACCATCAGGAGTTCCACGTCCTCTTTCACATGGAAGTAAGCGCGTTCCGGAAGGCCATGGTGGTAGAGGTGATCCCCCGCGTGTAATACGACCCCCTCGCTCCCTTCCTGCTCTTTCAATAGAAGGCTGCCAGCGAGTAAGTAGATGAACTCAAACCCCTCCCACTCGCTGGCAGCATCCAGGTAGAACATCTTCCCCGCCGCGATCCGCTGGCGGGTGACCTCTACCGCCCCTTCTACAACAAGGAGTTCCAGCGTGGTCGAACGTTTCTCGACTGACCCTGTCAGATCCTTTTGCTGGCCAACCGTTAACCCTTTGACCACACAGGCAACCTCCTATCGCAAGTCTTTAGCCACCGCCAACATGAATCGGCGTGGATGACGCAGTCAGACCACCACCGACATGGATCGGACTGGATGAATTGGTAAACCCACGTCCGCCCCCGACATGAATCGGCTTTGCCGACACAGTCGCTGCAATAACGGTAACTAATAGTAGCAACGAAAGCAAGAACACTAGAATTCGCTTCATCGACTCTCCCTCCTTTAAAAGATTAATGTACTCTGATTCTACCTACCCGCGGTAGATCTTAGACATAAGACAATCCGATTATTCTCCAACCGCGCTATCGCACAGACTAACTGTATCACGCAAGAACGAACAGCCCGCAAGAAAATGGATGAAGGACGTGGCCCACGGATTGTTGGGAATGAGCTTCGTGTGATCCGGGGAGTGTTATCCTATCTTGTTGACAGGTTCTTCCAAGAGTTGTAAGCGTGCTCGCTCACAGAAGTCGACGCGTGCCCGTACTCCGTTGGGAAGGGTGAACATCGGGTGGATGTCACTGACCCGATCTTCGGTGGTTCCGGCGGTGTGCCCGTGGCGTGCGGTTGCGTGTTCGGCAACGCGAACCGAGAAGCCCATCTTCTCTAGATTCTCCACACCACGAGCGAATCGCTTCGGACAAAAGGCGGCCACGGGTGATGCTGGCGAAACGATCCCTATCGTATCACCAGCCCTTAACCGGGAAGGTACGATCACGGATCCCTCCTTAGTCTTTAGGCTCCTCTCGAGATACTCCTGTACGTAGCAGTGTCAGCGACAATCTTTCCTATCTCGTTTTCAGCCATTATTCTGTCTTCCACTGTTCTCTGCGTCTTTGCGCCTTTGCGAGAGGCACACGCTTTTTCTCTCGCCCGTTCGTTACACTCACTCAAGCCGCAAAGGTGTCGCGACACCAAGATCGCCAAGGAATGCTGGTTTTCACTCTTCCGTGTCCCCGAGTCTCCCCCTCCCCCTCGCCTACCCGCCCCCGACTGGTGGGAAGAGTGCAACGCGGTCGCCATCGGAGAGGGGGTGATCGAGGGAGCGTGTTCTCCCATTGACAAGAACGAGGTGGATGCCCTTCTTCGGGATGCCGAGTGCTTCTACCATCCGCTCGACGGTTGTTCCTTCTTTTAGCTCTAAAGGAAGCGCTTCCCCAGCTTTCAACCCAGGACGAATCCTCTCAAGCGACGCATGCAGTCTCACCTCAACCCGGTTCATCGGAACGATCGCCTTCTTGCCTCGTGAAGTACCACTTGTAGAGGAGCTGCATATCATCGGGGAAGACGCCTAAGCGATCGCCTGGCTTTACTTCTCGCGTGAGCCCGGAGTACTCTCCGTTTAAGAAGATGTTGCTCCCCAGCTCTTCTTCAGGGATGCCAATCCTCTTCAGAATGCCCTCGATTGTCTCTCCTGGTACCACCGGAAGACTGACTATCGAATCGGACGCAGGGTTGCTCTTCTCAGCGAAGCGGCGCAGCTTTCCGTAGAGGTGCACCGTGATCACAGGATCCTCCTTCCAGGGCTGCTTGAATGATCGCTCATCAGGAACAACGCGGCAGATCAGGTAGATCCCCGATCTGCCGCATTTGCCTTAAGAACTAGCCAAGCACTCGGTCCAGTTCCTCGTCAGAGAGATCCCACACGGTGTTGTGCGGTGGGAGAGGCTCATTCTTCATGAACTCGGGGAGGCGGTCATCGGCCTTCGTGAACCCGGCGGCACGATTGAACGCGCGCTCCATATCTATCACCTCTTTACCAATTCTCCCAACATCATCCGCGTTCCAATCAGTACCAAGGACACCGTTGCACTCTTCGATCATCCCCTCGAACCCGGTTGAGATATCGAGAATCGCAAAGGCAATGAACAGGCAGTGGCCGGAGGTGTCGATGAACGCGGTCGCGTACTGGAAGTTGCGCGCCATCTCCACCTTGTTTGCATCGAGCGGGTCAACCTTGCCGGAAACCCCCAGGATCTCCGGGGCGATCGTATAGCCGGAGGTGTGGTCGGCCCCCATCGTGCCGATCGCGTACGTTATTCCGATCCCCTTGATCGCACGGGGCTCGTAGGCGGGCATGTTCTGTCCCTTGACGGCTGGGACACGGGTGACGCCGAACGCCCTACCGGTCATGACCGCGCCATTCCCCAGTATTCGTCCGAGTGGGGTTCCTTGACCGATCTCTTCCACGAGTTCGATCGCTCGTTTCCCGTCGCCGAATGCTGCCAGCCCACCGTCCATCGCCACGGCGAGCGTTCCACCGACCTCGATCGTATCCAGACCGTAATCGTTGCACAGTTGGTTCAGCTCGGCGATCGTGTCCAGGTCGTCGATCCCGCAGTTCGCGCCAAACGCCCAGTCGGACTCGTACTCGATGCACGAGGTGTGCTCGCTCCCATCGGGGCGGTGCCACGTATTGGAGCACTTAATGATGCAGCCGGGCGAGCAGGCATGGTTGTAGAGCTCCTTTCCGGTGCGCTCTTTGTTCCCCGCAAAGATCGCCTCACCAGCGATCTTTGCCGCCCCCTCGAACCGCCCTTCGCGGAAGTTGCGCGTGGGCAGGCCCCCTACCTCGTTGATGATGTTCACCAACACCGCCGTGCCGTACGTATTGAGCCCGCCCTTCGGCTTGGTAATGTCGTGCGCCAGCAACGCATCGGCAAGCTTCTTCCGCCCCTGGTCGAACAGTTCTTGGTTTACGATCTCCACTCCCGGGGCGTCGGTGTCATCGACGACGATGAACTTCAATCCCTTGCTCCCGAGAACAGCGCCCAATCCACCACGTCCCGAGTAGCGGCTCGGGCGACCCTCAAGGTCGTTGAAAGCGATTCCAGCAGCAGTCATAAGCCGTTCTCCGGCGACGCCGATCCCCATTATCGCTACCTTCTGTTTCCCTCCATGTTCCTCAAACAGTGGGGGATAGACCTCGGAGAGCTTCTTCCCTGCGAATCGATCGGCAGATTCGAAGGTCGCTCCCTCTTTATCGATCTTGAGCGTCAAGAGTGATCCCTTCTCCGTGGAGACACCCTCGATGATGATCGCCTTGATCCCGAGACGGGCGAG
>CBDUVB010000040.1:0-16473 GCA_965370555.1 uncultured bacterium | reverse complement strand
ATTTTTCATCCCCGCCCTCCCGGGACGGGGCATTCAAATGCTGTTTCTCGTAAACTCGTCATAGAAGGGTTCAGCTTCCATTTGTACTCCTCGACATAGCAAACACTCCGAGATCTGGCTAACGCCCACCTTCACGGGCGCAGTGAGACCGTCCGCGGCCTTGCTGCGTACCGTGCAAGCTGATGTTCGCCTCGTTCTCAGTGATTGTCAAAGTCATTGAACTCCGCCTCAGTCTCGAAGGCTGTGAAGACTTCAAGAATCGTCTGCTTGATGGGGTCGGGCTCCTCCACAAACTGCACGTCCATCTTTCTGATCCGTTCGCGAGCGGTGTCGAACGCGGCTCGGAACTCCAGATTCTCCAGCAGGTCCTTGCGTGAACCCTCGGGTTTGTAGCTCGCTTTGAGATTGCCCGTCTGGTACCGGGCAAGAAGAAAGGCGAATGTCGCCTGATTATGATTGTTTCGGGTGTGGTACTGAAGGCGGTTGCGAAGTCTGTTGGTCCGCCCTACATAGAGTGGCTGACCGCCCTCGGAAAAGAGATAGATGCCGGGCTCCGGCATCTCCTTGGGAAGGTGAGCGATTGTGTGTGTTGAACTGGCGCACAGTTCCGCGAACTTGGCACGTACGCATTCAATCACGTTGTCGAATCGATCTGACATCTCCCTCCAGGCGGACAGTCCCTTTTAACCAATATTCGGTCGCCCATCGATGCTAGCTCGTTCGGTGTATAGTTTCAAGGATGTACACTATGTTCTTGAGGGTTTCGTATATGCCGAACAAGAAACGTTGCAGGAACTCCAGGACCACTGCCAGGACTGACAGATCAATCGGGCGCGACATGCCGCGCAGCTCTACCGATACTTCCAGCATGGATACGACTGGGCTTCGCTGCCCTACGTGGAACAGGCTTTTACCCTACCGGTATTACTCGCTGTACGAGATCACCGAAAGGACTGCGCCTTGCGGATCTTGGAAGGTGCAAAATCGGCCGACATTCGGAATATCTTGGGGAGGCACCAGGACCTGACCGCCGTGTTCTGCCACCTTTGCGGCGATGGTGTCCACGTCATCGACGGTGACGTACGCTGCCCAGTGTGGAGGTGTCCCCGGTGGAAAACCGGTCGGCATCGCCATGATCCCGCCGACTCCCTCTCCGTCGGCCTTCAGAACAGTATAGGTCCCTCCTCCCATCGGCATTTCCTCCATCGCCCAGCCCAGGATCTCCTTGTAGAATGACTTCGCCCCATCCACGTCGGTGGTCATCAGTTCTGTCCAGCTGAAGTCCCCGTGCGTCTTGAATCGATTTGGCACCGTATCCTCCTTTCCGAAAAGAATGGCTCGCCACCTGAACTACTATCGACTGATTAATCCAACACGTCAAGTCGCACGAGAAGATCCGAGGATCTCGATCCAAGGATTTCGAGGATCCGTTCGGCGAGGGTTTTGGGAATCTCGGGGAGGGCGGCGATCTCCTCGACGCTTGCTCGCGAGAGTTCTTTGAGCGATCCGAAACGCTTGATGAGCGCCTTTTTACGCTTTGGCCCCACCCCAGGGATTTCGTCAAGGCTGGAGGAGAGGCTTCTGCGGGTGCGCAGGCGGCGGTGATAGGTGATCGCAAACCGGTGCGCCTCATCGCGAACATGACGCAGCAGTAATAGGGCTTGGCTCCCTGCAGGGAGCAGGGTTGGATCTGATTTTCCGGGTTGAAAAACCTCCTCGTGTTTCTTGGCGAGGCCGATCGTCTCGATCCCGTCGATCTCAAGCTCTCGCAAGACGGCGACGGCGACGTTCAGTTGCCCCTTTCCCCCGTCAATCAGAAGGAGATCGGGAAACTGCGAGAACTTCCCGTGTGATACGCTGGGGTCGTTCAGCTCGGCCAGTCCGCGGCGGAAGCGGCGACGTAGGACCTCGCCCATCATCGCGTAGTCGTCCGGCTTACCTGAGATCCTCACCTTGAACCGGCGATAGTCGTCGCGCCACGGGCGGCCGTTTTCGAAGACGACCATCGACCCGGTTGCCTCCCTCCCTTGCGTGTTCGAGATGTCGAACGCCTCGATCCGTTCTGGGAAGGATGACAGGGATAGAGCCTCGGCGAGCTCAGCGAGGGCAGCGCCCGTCTCCGCGCGAAGTGCTGTGAAGATCCTCTCCCCCTTGAGGGAGTAGCGCGCGTTCTCGCTCGCCATCTCGATGAGGTGGTGTTTCTCCCCCCTCTTGGGAACTTTTAACTTTACTCGACGACCTCGCAACGAGGAGAGCCAGTCACTTATCCGGTCGGATTCCGCGATCTCCGCCGGGAGGAGAACCTCCTGGGGGATCGTAGTCGCGGCGGAGTAATACTGTGTCAAGAAGGCGGAGAGGACATCCGCGAGACTCGGATCCTCGGGCGCGCGCAGGTGGAACGTCTCCCGCCCGGAGAGACGTCCGGCACGGACGAGGAAGACCTCGACACAGGCACGGTCCTCTTCGATCGCCACCCCAAGCGCATCCCGGTCCGCTAGATCGGAGAGGGCGACCGACTGCCGTTCGAGGGCTCGGGAGAGGGCGATAATCTGATCACGCAGGTGTGTTGCCAGTTCGAATCGTTCTTCAGCAGCGGCCGCAGCCATCCTCTCCCGCAGTCTCTTCATCAGGCCGGCCACCCGCCCCTCGAAGAGCATCGCCGCCCCCTGCACGGCCTGTGCATATTCCTCCGCACTCACTAGACCGGCACACGGTCCCAGGCAGCGACCGATATGGTAGTTGAGGCAGACACGACGCGGCTTTTGCAATGGAAGGTTAAGCGTGCAGGTACGGATGGGGAATATCTTCTGGGCCAGCTTGAGGAGCGAGCGCATCGCCTTGGCGTTCGTGTAGGGGCCGAAGTAGCGCGCCCGGTCATCCCTGCGACGGCGGACGATCAGCACCCGCGGGTAGGGCTCATCGGTGATCTTCAAGTAGGGATAACGCTTGTCGTCGCGCAGGCGGATGTTGAACTGTGGCTGGTAACGCTTGATCAGGGAGTCCTCGAGGATGAACGCCTCCGCCTCGGTGGAAGTCTGGATCACCTCGAAGTCCGCGATCTCCTGCGCCAATCTTCGCGTCTTCCTCGACATCCCCTTCGGAGAGTGAAAGTAGGAACGCACGCGGTTCTTCAATATCGCGGCCTTTCCCACGTAGATCACCCCTCCCTTTGCATCCTTCATCAGGTAAACCCCGGGTGAGGAGGGAAGGCGGGCGAGCTTCTTCTTGATCCGATCGGTCGCTGACATTTCTTTCCGCATGGTAGCGGGAAGGAGGGAATTGCTCAAACCAGTTTGGAGGATGCGCTTAGGGTATCTGCACTGAACGTGAACTTACGGGGAGAGGGGCTCAGGCGGATCTTCTCCTCCTCTTCGATATAAATCGAGAGGGACATGCGGTGGGAAGCCTACACCACTCTAGGAGCTAAGAGCGACAAGATAGGTGGACTTGTCGATCTAACGCAACGCGATTACAGGAGGCTTCTCATGCAGAATCTTTCACTGCAGTAGCGAAGCCACCCAGTCTCGCTTCTCCCACAGGGCGCATCCGCCTTTGCTTTCATCCAACTGATCGCTGTTCTCGCGGATGGTGCGGAGGAGTTTCGATTGCAAAGCTTCCTTGAGGGACATCTCTTTCAGACTCACGTCGGAGAACGGAGAGAACGGGCAGGGCTCGAGGCGCCCCTCCGGGCTCACATGGACGAAGCCGCGTCCGCCCGCCATGATTACCGCGAAGCGCATCCTTATCCTCCTCCCAACGTAATACTACTGGCCGTTAAGACACGTTGCTATGTCTTAGAAGGTGTTTCCTGGTCGATCTGATGAACGCGATGTAGCGCCATCAGCCACGAGATGGTTGACTCAGCTCCCTGGTTTTGGTTGACTCCCGCTGCGTGCAATCCATCGCGGCAACCCCCGGTGGTGAGTTCAACCAGCGTTGCGTGTACGTCATTTCGACCGAGGAACCAGTCGAAGCACTGCTCGATCGACGTAAGCCACCCCTCATCTTCGGTAACGAGGAACGCCTCATAGCAGGCATCGATGAGCGCTGTGGCGTCCATTGGTTGCTGGTCGAATCGCGCTCGCTTCCCATTTCGCTTAAACCACCCGTTGTTTCCTATGAGCGAGAGATGCCCTCCCTGAGGATCGGTCTGAATCTTAAGGAGCCACTTAAGTGAGTGCAGCCCGTGATCACGCATGTCATCCTTGCCGAGGTAGGCTCCCGCAGCGATGAGCGCCTGGGGAAGGCGTGCATTATCGTAGGTGATAATATCCTCGCCCCATGGCCAGTCGGGTGACCCATTATCGACGAATGATTTCAAGAGGCGCTTTGCTAACACAGTGTGAATGTGTTGTGCCTCGCGATCACCACCGAAACGCTTTAGGTAGGCGAGGGACCCGAGGATAGAGTAGGCCCAGGCACGCGGCGAGGTGAAATCCTCACAAACCGGTAGTACCTGCTGGAATGTTCTGGCGGCAAGGCCGATGATTGAGTCGGTGGACGAGTAAGCCACTGAAGTCCCCAGGGCCCACACCGTTCTGCCGTGGCTATCCTCTGATCCCATTTTCTCGATGAAGTGTCGATCGTAGTTCATGAAGTTTCGCATCCGGCCGCTTTCCTCGTTCAGTGCGTAATTGAGGAAGGACAGGTATCTCTGTAATAATACTAAGATTTCCTCCTCTTTGAACAGTTTCCAGTTCATGATGGTCAGGATCAGGGCGCGGGCATTGTCATCGGTTGTGTATCCGTGACGGCGATCTGGGGTGGTGAAGGCTGCGTGTTGCAGTATTCCGGTATCATCGGTCAATAACCGCAGGTGTTCCAGTCTGATCTCAGGAAGAGAGAGGTGCTTGGTTGTTCGCTGTCTTGTGGGTAGTCCGATGATCGGCCCACGACGCTCATAGAGTGCCTGCCTGAAAGCCTCAACGTAGGCACTCGCGACCTCACGCCACACCATCTGGCGACCGAACTGGTAGGCACGCTTACGTATGACGTCTCGCTCTGCTTCATCTCCTAGGAGCTTGCGCAGTTGCTTGGCGAGCGCCTCCCGATCATTGAATGGAACCAGTAGCCCTCTGTCTTCTGCCAACAGCTCTTCGGCGTACCAATAAGGGGTGGAAATGATTGCCTTGCCGCAGGCCATGGCATAGGCCAATGTCCCGGAGGTGATCTGTTCCTTGGCTAGATATGGGGTGATGTAGATGTCCGCCGCTACCAGGAACCGGGTTAGTTGTTCCAGGCTGACAAAACGGTCGTAGAAGACGACATGTTCCTCCAGTCCCTTGCTCTTGACCAAGCGCTCCAAGGAGAGGCGATACTCCTCGCCGAAGAGGCGTTTCACCTCGGGATGAGTTGCTCCGAGCACGATGTAGAGCAGGTCGGGGAACTCTTTCACTACTGTAGCGATCGCTTCGATCGCCACTTCGATTCCCTTGTTGGGACTGAGCAGGCCGAAGGTGAGGATCACCCGACGACCCTCAGCCTGGAATTGGTCCTTCGTGTAGACAGGATCGAGGAAGGGTATGTCCGGTGCCCCGTGGTGGATCAGAAGGATTTTCTCTCGTGGGACACCATACACGTCTACTAACAGTTCGATCGCCTTCTGTGCCATCACCACCACAAGCGTGGAATGCCCGCAGACAGCCTTCAACGTCTCCAATTGCCCGGTAGTCGGTTCTTGGAGGACGGTGTGGAGTGTTGTCACTGCGGGCCTTGTCAGGTGACTGAGGAGATCAATGACGTATGACCCATCGTCGCCGCCGAAGATACCAAATTCGTGTTGCAGGCTGATGACGTCCGCAGCGGAGAGATTGAGGAAGTCGGCTGCACCCCGGTAATCCATCCTGTGCCGTGCTTGAATCTCAAACTGGACCTCAGGACCGTATTTGTAGGCGCCTCCTTTGTTGCTCACGGCGACCACACGTACGGTCTCGCCAGTGCCAACGGTTTCTCCTTGCAGTTGAGCGACGCTCTGTCCTAAGTCGTGGGTGAACGTTCCAATTCCACATTGACGCGGGGGATAGGTTCCAACGAATGAGACATCGATTGGCTTTAGTACCGTATCATGATTAGCCATGTTTCCCTTCCTCTTTCATAATCATCTTATACACCTTCAGGTAGTCTTCCACCATCCGCGCTTGCGTGAAGTGTTTCTCCACCCACGTGCGGCACTTCCTCCGATCGATGCCATCGATCTCTCGCACGCGCTCCACGGCATCCTCACTGTTTGCGACCAGGAAACCCGTCTCACCATCACGGATCAGCTCGGGCATCGATCCACGATCGATAGCGATCACCGGCGTTCCGCAGGCCATCGCCTCAACTACGGAGAGGCCGAACGGCTCGTCGAAGTTGATCATGTGCAGCAGTGCACGCGCATGCCCCAATAACCTGCCTTTCTCCGGCATGCCGACGGGACCGACATAGCGAATCTGTACACCGTCCACGTACGGAGCGACCTGCTTCTGGAAGTACTCCTTGTCCTGTACAATTCCCGCTATTACAAGCGACATACCCGTGCGTTGTGCCACCTTGATCGCCTCGCGCGTCCCCTTGTCGGGATGAATCCGCCCCAAGAAGAGGAGGTAATCATCCGGATCGTCGCAGAACGGGTAGTCCTCGATCGGTATTCCGTGGTAGATTGTGGCGATGTAGTCCAAATCGGGGTTGCGATCGGCATCGCTGATCGAGACATAGTACGTATTACGGTTGTACTTCCTGTACACAGGGAGGATCTTGGGCGAGGAAAAGCCGTGGATGGTTGTTAGGAGGGGTGTTCTCACCAAGCGGGAATAGGTGAGAGGGAGAAAGTCGAAGTGATTGTGTATCAGGTCAAATTCGCCAGCATGTTCAAAGACCTCAGAGATGTGTAGGCATTCACAGACCTTGGCATCGATTTCCGGGTTCTCGGAGTAGGGATGAGGGCAAACGGCGTGAAGCTTCGCTGCGGTCTTGGAGTCTCCCGTGGCAAAGAGCGTTACATCCACCCCACGGGCGGCCAGTCCCTCGGTGAGTAGGCTCGTCACCCACTCCCATGGACCGTAGTGGCGCGGAGGGACCCGCCACGAGATTGGCGCGAGCATGGCGATCCGCAATTTGGCCACATGAACCTCCTTACGACTGCGGACAAGAGAGGATGTAGTCTAGAAGCTTCCGCACGTTGGCTGTAGCTAAGCCGACTCTGGTGTCTGCAATCCCGTAATAGATCCGCAGTTCGTCCGCGTCTTTGTCGAGGATCGCCCCGGTGGGAAAGGTGACGCCAGGCACATCGCCGCCGCGCTGGTACCTATCGCGCGGTCCCAGAACCCATTCATCACTTCTCCTTATCACTTTCCAGGGTTCCTCCAGGTCCAACAGGGCAAGGCCGACACGGTAGATGGCCCCTGAGGCGGTCATACGGATCCCGTGATAGATGATCAACCAGCCTTCCTGAGTCTCAATTGGCGGTGTGCCCAAGCCTACGCGTTGAGAGTCCCACCATCCGGGCCGCGTGGGGAGGAGCACCCTGTGATCGCCCCAGTGCGTGAGATCGGGCGAGAAGGAGATCCAGATATCCCCCTCTCCTCGGATGATCGGGCGGTGGATGAGGGCGTAGCGTCCCTTGAACCGCCTCGGGAAGAGGGACGCATCCTTGTCCTCGGGGGGCATGATGGGGCCAACGCGCCTAAACAGTTGAAAGTCCTCTGTTAACGCCAGTGAGACGAGCGGTCCGCTGCTGGAGAACGAAACGTAGGTAATCGCGTATTCCCCGCGTTCCTCCAAGAAGACGATGCGCGGATCCTCCAGACCCCATTGTCCTTCGCGAGACTCCGCATCCGGTTCCAACGCTGAATGCGCTTCTACAGACCAATCGCTTTTTCCGTCTTTACTTCTAGCGATGGTGAGGTGCGAGAAGCCGCGCATATCCTCAACCCGTACGAGGAGGACCGTCTCACCATTGATGGTCGCCGCCCCCGGGTTGAAGGTCGCGTTAGCCACGTAGGGCCACTGCTCTGGGGAGAGGATGGGGTTCTTCTCATAGCGGTGAAAGAGAGGATGATGCAACGTGCGTGAAGCTTGCTTGTCCATGTTCGCTTCTCCTATACTCTATCTTGCCAAGATTGCGCTTTCTTACTCAATGAATGATTCGCTATACTAATCATAACAGAAGTGGGAACGCTTTTGCAGGCTCACCGAACAGCGCAGACTTACTCTTTACGGAAGAAGGCGAACAGGCAATCGAAAATCAACCGCATATTGCGCTGGTGATCTGCAGCAGCGATTGAACATCGATGAGAGAACAACATTAATCTCCCTAGCAAAGGCGCGAAAAACACGGCAACGGCAAGCGAACAGTGAGATTCGTGCCATTCGAGCTAGTCGTGATCTTAAGCTTATACGAATGCAACCAGGAAGCAATGGCCTTTCGCTATAGCACGGTCGGCATTGCCGCACACGGCGAAGCATCTGATCACGAATGACACGAATAGCACAAATAAAGCAAATCTCACGGATGTCAAGAATGACCAAGTCTGCGGCCTGGCTCCTTTCTCACCGCATGCTTTCTCGAAGGTTGATAATCTGTGATTCGTCCCATTTGCGGCATTCGTGATTCTGAGGTATCGTGAGGCGCAAAGCGCCGTGTGAGATGGTAAGTTTGGACGATGTTCCACGGTACTCTTTGCTGTAGAGAGGATTAGCGCCACCTCTCCTCGTACTTCGAAGCCTCGATCTGTTCGCGGAGATGATCTTGTCGGGTTTGGGTAGAAGGCTCACTATTGGAGGGCTCGTCCTCCGTGACGGGCTGAGTCAATGGTTCCACGAGTCCAAGTTTCCTGGCGATGAACTTGAAATTGAGCGACATCCCTAATCCCCAGAAGACGAACAGACGGTCCTTATCGCTCCAGAATGGGAGTTCCATTTTCCCTCCACTCCGATCTCAGGATTCCCATAATCAGCGTATCATAGTAGCGGTCACCACGGAAGTAGGATTCGCGCTTGGTTCCCTCAAGGGTAAACCCGGCCTTCTCGTAGGCGCGTTGTGCGCGTTTATTGTGCGAATAGACCTCCAGCGAGATGCGATGCAGGTTGAGTTCGTCAAATCCGTATCGGAGGATCAACTTGGCCGCCTCCGGCGCAAAGCCGTGTCCCCAGTGCTCCTTCTCACCTATCATGATCCCAAATTCTGCATTACGGTTCTGATAATCGATTTGGTGTAAGCCGCAGTTGCCGATGTGCAGATCTCCATCTTTCAGGACAATCGCGAGTGAAAAGTCCTTCTCGCTCTTGTAATGGCTCGCGAGCCACTCTCGTTCAAGTATACGGCTCATGGGAAACCGCCGTCCCAGTGTACTGAGGATCTCGGGGTCGTTGATCCAACGCAGGCAACAATCGAGGTCCTCTTCCGCAAGGGGTCTCAGGTAGATTTGCTCACCGATCAAGAACGGGGTTCTCATCTCTCCTCCTTTCTCTCAAGACATAAGAGGACCCTGCCGGCTAGTAGAGGCAGGGCCCATCGTTTTTACATGATGTATCTCACATCATCTGCCGCTCTTTACATGAAGACCGGGTAGATCGGGAAGAGCGAGGCGAAGACGAGCGCGATCACCGACATCAACTTGATCAGGATGTCGAGCGACGGGCCGACCGTGTCTTTCAGCGGATCCCCCACGGTGTCCCCGGTGACTGAGGCAGCGTGCGCTTCGGAGTTCTTTCCCCCGAAGTGTCCTTCTTCAATGTATTTCTTAGCGTTATCCATTGCACCACCGGAGTTACCGCAGAAGATGGCGAGCTGAATCGCCGACAGGAGCGCCCCGATAAGGAACCCCCCGAGAGCGTAGCGTCCGAAGATCAATCCAAAGGCGATCGGAGTGACGACGGCGATCATCGCTGGGAGGAACATCTTGTGCAGTCCTCCGTGGGCGGTGATGCTGATGCACTTATTGTAGTCGGGCATCTCTTCACCGGTTAAGATCTTCGGGTTATCTTTGAACTGGCGGCGAACCTCCTCGACGAGGACCCCGGCTGTGCGGCTGACCCCGCGGATAAGAAGAGCGGAGAAGACGTAGGGGACCATTGCCCCGAGCATCAGACCGGCGATGACGAACGCTCCAACCTGAATTACGCTTCCTGAGGGAGAAAACTGCGCCGCGATCTGTCCGACGATTGGGAGCTGCGGTTGGACGACTTGCGATGCGCTCCCGATCGCCGACCACATGAAGGCGGCGATCAGGCCGAGGGCAGCGAAGGCGGCTGATCCGATGGCGAACCCTTTTCCGATGGCGGCGGTGGTATTCCCGATCGAATCGAGTTTATCCGTCTTCTCGCGTACCTCAGGTGGAAGCTCGGCCATCGTTGAGATTCCACCAGCGTTATCGGCGATCGGTCCGTAGGTATCTACAGCGACTGTCATCGCAACGAAGGAGAGCATCCCCATCGCGGTGAAGGCGACCCCGAGGAGTCCGCCTAGCTGGTAGGCCCCAATCGTTGCTGCAGCGATGACGATCACTGGCAAGAAGGTGCTAATCATCCCTAATGCCATCCCTTCGGTGACCGCGATCGCTGGGCCGTCCTGATTCATCCTGGCGAGCTCACGCGTCGGCTTGTAGTCAGTCGACGTAAAGTACTCGGCGGAGAAGCCGATGGCTATCCCTGCAACCAGACCGAGAAGGACCTCACCGAATATGTTGAAGCCAATGGGAGAGAACCAGCAGAAGATGAACGTGGTCACTGCGGTGAGGATCGCGGCCAGGCGTGTCCCATTCATCAGCACCTGTTGCATCCCCTCTTGGCGCTTGCTGAACCGGATGTAAAGTATCGCCAGGAGGCTCGAGAAAAGACCACCGGCGACGATCACTAACGGGGTCATCAGGACCCACCAGTAGTTGGCCTCGCTCAGGCCAGCGGTCAACCCGAGTTTCTGGATAAGCCCTTGAATGCTGGGATTGTTCCGTCCGACATAGATGTAGAGGGCCATGACGATGACGGAGATGATCGCTCCGACGAACGACTCCAGAAGGTCGGCACCCAATCCGCCAACATCGCCCACGTTGTCGCCGACATTATCAGCGATTGTCGCCGGGTTGCGCGGGTCGTCCTCGGGGATGTGCATCTCTACCTTGCCAACCATGTCCGCGGCCATATCCGCCGCCTTGGTGTAGATTCCGCCACCGACACGATCGAACAGGGCGACAAGGGAGGCCCCCATTGAGTAGGCGCTGACGATCAGTGCTCCGCGGATGAAGTTGACCCCCATTGATTTAACTCCGAATAGGTACCGCGTCTCGATATGCAGCGTGCTCGGTTCAAACCACTTACGGAAGAGGACCACGATTATGACGAGCCCTCCTAGTGCCAGACCAGCTACGGAGAGGCCCATGACGCTCCCGCCGGAGAAAGCAACATTGAGCGCGTCCTTGAACGACTTGCGCGCCGCGTGAGTCGTGCGGGCGTTGGCGTGGGTCGCTGCGTTCATCCCGATGAACCCGGCAGCCATGGAAAGGATTGACCCGATCCAGAATGCCACCGCGATCTCCCAGTAGAACAGAATCCATAGAGCAGCACCGATGATGAGCATCGTGATCCCCATCACCCGCGCCTCTTCCAGCATAAAGGTAAACGCACCCGATCGGATGTACCCCTGCAGTTCCTTCATCCGGTCGGTTCCCTGCGCCTTGCGCACCACCGAACGGTTGAACAGGAACGCACTCAAGAGCGCCAGCACTGAAATTACAGCTGGTATGGCAATTAGAGCAGTCATGTTGCTACACGCACCCCTTTTTTGGTAGGTTTTTCCTCCACCAGCTTCAACAGGGAAGCCCGCCTGGAAAACAACGTACTATTGCGATTTTCTTTCCTTTCTTATCCTGAGAAAAGGCTGTGTTATTCTAGCACACACGCTTTCTACCTGCAAGGGGTATGCTTTTGCTGTTCGATCGACCCTTCTCAGGAAGACATCTGTCTTCTATCCAGCCGACAAAGTTTTATCTCAACGGCTACCGCAGTCTCTAATGCCTAATCTATTCACGGTTATCCTTGAGCCACTGAACCGAGAATAAAAAGGAGGAACACCATGAAGAAAGCGCTGTCCATTGCACTTGTAGGGGCCTTATCGCTCTTCCTCTTCCTGGCGGCCGGCTATGCACAAGAGGAGGTGACGGTTCCCGAATTGCTCGATCAGGAGCTTGCTGCGCTGGATGCAGTCTTCGGCAACCTGCAATCCTTCATGGGTGAGCTGGTAGTTGAGGTAAAAGGGAACATGAGGGACGTCGATGACCTGAAGAATATCGTTCAAGCCATCTCCATCGAGCTTAAGGCTGCGGAAGGTAAGATCATCGGTTTGCGCGATGATGTTGATGGAATGGCCAGGATCCAGCAGGAGACCCAGATCCGTCTAGTTGTCCTCGAAACCGGGCTCTCCGAGCTCTCTGCGGCCTTCGCTGAGTGTTGTGCCAGATTGGAGGCGGAGATTGCCGATACGCAGGCCAACCTGGCCGCGCTGACCGATCAAGTGGCTGCTCTCATCGCCGACTACAACACCTTTAAGGATGAGTATGCAGCGTTCAAGGATTCCATTCTCGCTGACATCTCCATGCTTCAGAAGGGTCAGGAGGCCTTGGCTGTCCGCGTGCAGGCCCTCGAGGATCAGGATGTGGGGACGTTCAAGAAAAAGGTATTGCAACTCGAACGCTCGATGAGCGCCCTGTCGATCAAGATCGACAACAATCGGGCCAAGCTTGAGGGGTTCGATCAAGCGATAGCTTCTCTGGCGAGCGAAATCGAGACGAATAGGAGTGGTCTCCTTGCCAACATGAACCTCCTTGAGGATCATGAGATCCGGATCTCCGGGCTTGAAGGTGGGGCACAGCTTGCCGCTCTTGAGGAGCAGGTGAACACCCTCTACTTCATCTCGATCGTCGCTCTCCTTGCGGGAATCGGCGCACTCGTCTGGGGATTCCTGGGAGGAAGTTAGGCTCCAAAATGGGATGAGGGGGATAAAATCGTTGAGAGGGGCATCTCTTGTCCCTCTCTGTTTTTTGCTATTGTACGTAACAGAAGTTATATTAGTAAACTTACCACGAGGGGGTGCGATGGAGAGCTTAGGAAGGCGGTTACGCCATTTTCGGATTGAGAGTGGGTGGAGCAAGCGAATAGTGGCGGAAAAACTCGGTGTTTCGATTCCCTCGATCATTCGTTGGGAAGAGGAGATTGCGCAGCCGAATGACTATAACTGCTACAAGATAGAGCGGTTCCTCGTAGAAGGGATCGTTTCTCCTGTGCTCGCTGGGAGGGAGATCCGCCAGCTCGGTCTATTCCCCGAAGAAGGGGCTGGGAAAGCACGATGACCAGGATCAACAAACTCGAACTCCGCGGGTTCAAGTCGTTCCGTACAAAGACGGTGGTCCCGTTCTTTGACGGTCTGACCGCGGTGATCGGCGAGAACGGATCGGGAAAATCGAACCTGTTCGACGCGATCAGTTTCGTGATGGGAAGGAGATCTTCGCAGCTGCGCTCCGACAGGTTGGAGCATCTGATCTTCAACGGAGGAGGGAAGCAGGGTTCGTTGGACGGTGCGGAGGTGGTTCTCTACCTGGATAACGAAGACGGGGTCTTCAATCAATTCTTCCCGGACGGGGCGGTCCCCGAAGTGACCCTCGGTCGGCGGCTCACCCGCCATTCCTCCACCTACACCTTCATGGGAAAGACCTGCACACGGGGGATGATCGATCGGGTACTCGAGTCAGGGAGCATCGACCCGGATGGGCAACAGTTGATCGCTCAGGGAAGGATTACCGAGGTGATAAAGAAGAGCCCTGTCCGTCGTCGTGAGATCATCGATGAGGTCAGCGGTATTGCCGCCTACGACGATAAGCGGAAGAAAGCGATTATCGAGCTGAAGGACGTGAAGTCGAAGTTGAACACGCACCGGGTGATCCTCGCCGAACGGCGGCGGCGGCTGGTCACGCTTGAGCACGAGCGCGCTGCTGCCCTGGAGCACCAACAGTTGACCGAGGAGCAAACTCGCCTCGAACAGTCAATTCGCCACCGCAAGAGGGAAAAGATCGTCGAGAAGCTCAATCGGGCTCGCACCGAGC
Organism: uncultured bacterium; assembly: GCA_965370555.1. Taxonomy (GTDB): domain Bacteria; phylum Bipolaricaulota; class Bipolaricaulia; order UBA7950; family UBA9294; genus JAJOKK01. The sequence goes on along the minus strand of CBDUVB010000040.1, from coordinate 2,401 downwards.
GCAGTGGGATGGCCGAGCGGATCGAGGCCCTCGAGGCAGAGGTGACTAAGCTCGATCTCGCGGTCGAGAACAAGGAATGGGAACTCGAAGGGATGAGGGATGACCTGGAGAAGACCGGTCAGATCACCATGGTCAAGGCGATTGAGCACCTGCGTTCCCAGGTCTTCCAGAAACAAGGGGAGATCGAGCTTGCACGGCAGCAGGCGCGGAACCTTCAGGAGATGATCGACGAGGTAGCGAAGATCAAGGCGGCGGAGGCAACGCGCACGCAGGTCAGCGGGAGCAGGAACCGTGCTGTGCAGGCATTGATCGAGCGGAAACGCGGTGGTGTCTACGGGACGATCGCCTCCCTGTCGACAGCGCGGTCCGGATTTGAGGTGGCATTCGAGACGGCTGCCGGTGGGCACATGAACGACCTGGTGGTCGACTCACGCGAGACAGCGATCGACTGCATAAACTACCTGAAGCAGAATCGCCTTGGCCGCGCACGTATCCTTCCGTTGCGGCGCTTGGTCACCGTGCGTAAGAGCCTCTCCTCGGCCGACGCCCTGAAGCTCCCAGAAGTGATCGACTACGCGATCAACTTGGTCGAGTTCGATCCCAAGTACCGGCGTGCGTTCGAGTACATCCTCTCCGATGCGATCGTTGCCGAGAACCTGGAGGCGTTGCGGGGGATCGACGGAGTGCGTGCGGTCACCCTAGACGGGGACCTACAGAGCAAGGGAGGTGCACTCACCGGTGGATGGCGCGCGGGAACGGGGAAGAAGGGCCCGACAGCGAAACCGGCCGACGCCAGCTTCGATACCGCCAAACGACGACAGCAGATCTCCAAACTGAAGAAACAGATCACCACCCTGACCGAAGAGATCGAGGAGCTGGAAGGACGCCTCGCGGAGAAGGAAGGGGAATTCACCGTCAAGGAACAGGAGGAGAGCCTGGCAAAGGGGGCGGCGAGCACACGCAGCGACGAACTCCACGCACTGCGCGACAGCCGCCGGGATACCTATCGCGAGCTGGAGACCCTCCGCCGGGGACTTACCCGATACGAACGCGAGGAGGCGGAAGCACAGGCTGAATTGGAATCTCTCAGCGAGGAGGAACACGATCCTTCCTATTACATCGAAGGGCCGATCGCGGAGCTCGAACGAAAGATTGATGCGAACAAGCGGCGCTTACGCCGGTTGGAGCCGGTGAACATGCGAGCGATCGATGAGTACGCGATCTATGAGAAGGAGTACGAAACGTTCCGCGAGAAAGTCGATGCCCTGGAGAGAGAGAAGCACGAGATCGAGCTCTTGATCGGCGAGATCGAGGAACGGAAGAAAGAGCGCTTCCTCGACACCCTGGAGACGATCAACGGCCAGTTCAATCGCATCTTCGAGAAGCTGTTCGAGGGTGGACACGCCTCCCTGGAATTAGATGAGCCGGGAAATATCTCATCGGGTCTCCTGATCAAGGCGAACCCACCGGACAAGGAACCACACGTAATCGACTCGCTTTCAGGAGGGGAACAGACCTTGGTGGCGACGGCGTTCATCTTTGCCCTGCAAGAGTACCAACGGGCCCCGTTCTTCATCCTGGACGAGATCGATGCGGCGCTTGACCTGATGAACGTGATGCGGCTGGCGCGGATGCTCCGCGAGTATGCCCAGCGGATTCAGGTGATCGTTGTCTCGCACAGTGAGGAAACAGTTCGTCATGCCGACCGTGCCTATGGGGTGACAATCAAGGATGGAGCTTCACAGATACTAGCGCTCAATCTGAATTAGGAGGGGCACGACCAGATGGAAGACGCAATACGGATCGCCGATGTTCCCATCGAGGCTCTGATAGAGGAGTCCTGGGAGGGGACCTTAGAGCGATTGACCGTGGATATGGATCCATGGGACATCGATGTTGCCGAGCTTGCGCGTCGATACCGTCAGTACATCGAGGCGTTGCGAGAGCTTTGCTTCGAGGTCTCCGGGAGGATGGTCCTCACCTGCTCTATCCTGCTTCGGATGCAATCGGACGATCTTCTTGCCTCCGCTCGTCCCACTGAGCAGAACAATCTAATCGAGGAGCTGGAGGCGGCGGTTGAGGAGGAAGCGGCAGAGTGGGAAGAGCCGGTTGCTCCAGAGGAGTTCTCCCTCCCCTTGATGCGGCGACCACATCGCCAGGTGACCCTGGCTGACCTGCGGCGGGCGTTCGCAGCGGCGTTGAAGGTAAGCCACCGGCGTGTAGTCCGTACCGCCGAGAGGATCGATGACGACGACGATGAGGAGATCTTCGACCACTTCCAGATTGGCGGCGAGAACTTCGGCGACCGCCTGCACTCCCTGTTCAGCAAGATCAAGGACCTCCTCCGCGGCCGGCGGCGGATCAGCTTCTTCCGCCTGCTCGATCGCGGGGATAAGGAGGA
>CBDUVB010000039.1:0-16825 GCA_965370555.1 uncultured bacterium | reverse complement strand
CCGTGATTACGTCACTCAACCACGCAATATGTAGCATTCACTGTCGAACGCCTGCTAAGCTGGCTCATTGAGTATAGATTCCGCATTGTGCATTTCTTTCCTAGCCTTCGCCGGTGAGGAGCCTCGGAGGACATCGGTGACTTAGTCGATCTAGAAACCCAAATTGTCGTGCTCAACATCATCGCTCCAGTAGGCATACCTGTCAGATAGGAGGGCCTCTACTGCCGCGATGTCGAACCCGTGAGCGTTGATGCGTAGACCCCAGGTTTGCAGAGTTGCTATCATGCTGTGGCGCAAATGAAACCGGAGATTCGCCTCTGAGACTATTTCGTCAGGAATGGGCGAATCATGTGGTAGAACATCAAGATTCGCTATCTCTTTCGTGCGGCTGATTCGTTCTGCAGCCTCCTTGGTATTGCCAGTCCTGTGCTGCAACTGAGCAAGGTGATTAACGATCGCGTTGTACGTGGCCAACAGGATGTGCCAGTCCTTCCATCCATCCTTCCGCAATGCGGCAGCGGTAGTGCAGAACCCTCGACTAGAAGCAAGTTGTGGCAAGATGTCTCCAAGCTTCTTCTTCAGATTCTCATATCGATTGGTGATGTGGGCTTCATGAGCAGCACTGTCATAGCCAGGGCCCGGTCCCGACGGACCACGGAGCTGAGGATGCTCGTCTTCCGTTCGTTCGTCTTGTTTTGTCACGGATTCGCTGTTCCTTTCGAATGCAAGGAAGTCGTCCTCCGCGATGAACGCCTCCAGCAGCTCCGCATATGGTCGTACACAGAACGTCTTGCCTGATAGAGCGTTCTGGAGGCGCTCCTCTAGGAGCTCCTGCATCTTCTCCATGTGAAGTGCAGAAGAGCATGCAAGAATCCCTGCGGTAGAGGCGAAAACGCAAAGATCGAAGTCATCAGCCTGCTTCGGGTCTGGAAGCGTGACTAACCATTCCCCAGAACGGTCCCCTTCGACCAGTGCATCCGTTGGGGTCGCATCCCCCAGCCGAAGAGACACTGAAATCACCGTGGGAAGCAGACAGAGATCCAATCTGGCCAGATCCGCAAGGATCACCTGCAGGACAGCTGTGAAGTGCTCCCCAACTGCATTGACGGAGTGTGTGTTCTCCCAGTTCAGGGACCAGTCGATTCCAAGCGCACGAAACCTTACGTGCCGCCTACAGCCCGCATCGGAGAAGGGAGCGCATATACCCTCTTCGCGAAGTGCGTTTGCTACGTTCAACGGGTCCTCCTCTGCCCACTGCTCGTCAGCAGCGTCGAGCAGATCACCTAGATCATCCGCGAGATCCCATGCTTCGATCATCTCCTTGATCCTGGATCGAAGATCGGGGGCGAAGAGCTGAGACATAGCGTAGATGATTCCAGAATGGAAGAGGGTTCTGTTGATGTCGCTCTCGATAGTCGATGCGTCCTTCTCGATCCCAAACTGCGAAAATGCTTCGAGCCCGACCTCCGAAAGCAGCAAGTAGTTGCACCACGCGCCAAGATCGTAATCGGAATCAGCAGCCATGAAGAGTCCCTGCGGCACGTAACGTCGAAGATTCAGGTTCGGCGTGGTCGAGGCCATGAATGCACCAGCAAGAGCGAAGTACTTAGCCGCCAGTCTTAGGCCGAGCTCGTAGTAGCACTTCGAAAGGAAAAGAATAGCAAGGATCGATCCTTGAAGTGTTTCTTCGGCAAACCAGCTCTTTTTTGCCCTATGGAACTGCTCAATTGCCCCAAGCAGGTCCTCCTTCTTGTAGAGGGCCATTCCCCTGTCCCTACACCTCGAAGCAACAGCAAAGGCTCCGTAGCGCTCTTCAATGAGTGTGTCAACCCTCTTTGCCAGAGCCAGAAGTCGTGGGTTGTACTTGTCCTGCACAGCTTTCGGGAGGAGGTTAATCAGCTGAGTGATTAGCTCAGCTAGACCAGTTACTGGGAAGAGTGGCGCCTTCTCGACGAGGTCCAGCGCGCTCTCCCAGCTGCTCAGACAGCTCTGGAGACCATCCAGGCTGGCGCTAGAGGGAGCAGCCAAGAAACCGCGTGTGAATAGGAGCCGCGCTCGATAACCTGGTGTTTCTGCGTCCAGGAGCAACTTGTCAATCTGCTCTAGAAGCTCGTGAGCGTAGCCTCTCAGCTCATCGAACGGAATGTCCAGGCTGTGCAGACCCGACGCTCCCAGACAGAAACCCAGCATGACAGCTGCGTCATCCAGATCGGATATCCGGACAAGCTGCGACACGCAAGCGAAATACTCCCTGATGAGCGGCGCTAGTCCCTCCATTGTCTTGCGCCCTCGCAGTGATGCGATCGCCGTTTCATAGATCGCGTGCCTGCGTAGTTGAACAGGCACTGAGTCCGGGTTGATACGATCAAGCCAGAATGGCAAATCCTCTCTTGGTCCGCCAGCTCTGGCTGCCTCTCGAAGTCCATACGAAACATCGAGTAGCTCTGCGAGATTGCTCGGTCTTGCATCTTCCCACCGATGACGCAGTTCGCCATATGATTTATCCTCAAAAGAAGTATCTGGGTATATCTCCCTTGCTATGCCAAGGTACTCCTGGGCAATCCAGAAGATATCCTTTTGGCAAAGCTCTTGGGTGATCCACTGGCCGTCATGTATTTCCAGCGAAACGTCGTGCTCGAATGATGTCCATGCCTGCAGCTCGTGTCTCTTCGCTACTGGAATGTCGGTTGCGCAGAGAAAGTGAATGACATCGACAGGTCCGCCCAAGCTCATGATTTCTTTCACGTCGGACTTCAGCTTGGAAGCGATACTGTCCTTCTGCAGAGTGCACGCGAATGTCAGATGGCGGCTGCTCGCCTTACCGACGAAAACACACGTTCCCAGCGGGTCCTGAACGGACGCTTCATAGGTCTCGAAGTCACGGCCTTGATCTCCACCGGCGGCCACGGGACCAGTCGCCGGCACGATGTTCGAGCAGATTCGATTTCGTGCAAGATGCCTGCACAAGTGTTCGAAATCATGATGCGCGTTGCGGACTGCCAACTGATCGAGTTGGAATCGTATCTGGGCTTCGAGTTCTCGATGGGTAGTCATTACGAGGAGTATAGCCCCTAGGCCCCTGCATTCAATGAGTGAAGCCAAGCCCACGAAGACACGGAGCAGCAAGACGCATTTCCCTTACACCATAGATAGAGCGTATGCTCGTCCGGTGTATGGAGGCTGGTACCGCATGAGTCCACAGATCGCACTGCAAACCCGAGTACCGGATCCAGAGAAGAAGCACGTGCAAAGCTTCTGTGAAAGCCTGGTCCCCGGCGGGACGCCGTTTCCCATAGCGATTGATGCTGAAGCTCATGCAGAGGCGAACGACTGCTTCAACATCGTGAAGGCGAAGGTCGCCACGTGTGGGGGAACACCCATCTTTGGCTGGGCGATCTGGGAATGGCCAGGAGTGCTGATCGAGGCGGAGTTCCACGCAATCTGGAAAGGCGAATCGGGCTCACTCCGGGATATTTCCCCTGCCCCAGATGGGGTATCGTCGCGGCTTTTCCTCCCCGACCCGAGTCGCTCGTACGAGGGTAAGCAGGTAAACAACGTTCGGCACCCTCTCACAGACAACCCGGCGGTCCATCGACTCATAGCGGCACAGAACGCATTGTTCGAGGTCATGAACAAAGGGGAGCGTGCGTACATGCGGGGTACGATTTCCATTCCAGAGGAGGAATCGCTCCCTATTATAAGAGAAGGGCAGCAAGCCATGATTGAGCTGATGAGACGCCAGGTTGGTAGGAACGATCCCTGCCCATGCGGAAGTGGCAAGAAGTACAAGCACTGCTGCGGCTCATAGAAGGCAGTCGCGATTCTCGTGGAACCGAGAGAACAGGCATCTGTCACCATCGTATTGTGAACGAACGCGTTCTACAATCAGTCCCCCAGGCTCCAAGACGCTGTTGTCGTCTTCGTCTTGAGGGTCGTTATCCGCGCATGCTTGCCGAGCTGTTCATGAACCCAGAGCGCGGCCGGTTTTCAGCCTATCCGTGGTCCGGATCACGGGGTGAAGATCAGTCAATGCTTGACCAACTCCAAAAGCAGACCGAACCCCGGGAGAAGGTCACTACACTCGACGGTGTCTGGGTAACTTTTGGGATTTGACTTTCGAGCGTGGTATCCCTAGAATGAATATGTACACGGTTGTGCGACTGCGGCGAGTAGAGGCTGGTGAGCGGGCTGAGAAGCGTACAGGGTGTGGCGAATGTTAAAGCTGTCATGGAGGAACTTCCCTGCTGTCTTGTTGCCGCCGCGACTGTCAGAGGTCTCGTGGACCACCTTTCGAACACGGAGCTGGGATTCGTCGTCGCGTACGGCTTGTGCGTGGACATCTTCAGAGGAAGACTAGAGAGCAATGAAGGGAGCCTGGAGTTCCTGGCTTCTCTCGTCTCAGGAAACTCGCTTGCAGACACGGAACGGGCCCGGGCTCGAAACGGGATTCGCACAGACACCGTTAGAACACTGAGGCGGCTCCTGAAGGAAGCACGTCCTTTGCCGGGAAGCACAAGAGGAAGGAACTGCTCTCGGACGCCAGACCTATGCAAGGTAGTGCCTTTTCGGTATGCGCTCGAGGCCTGTACAGTGGGCAAGCCGTACGGCATAGAGTGGGGTGGATACGCCTCGTTTCGGCGAGATCTGAAGCGTCGATCCAAGAAGGGAGGACTGAGAGGCAACATTGTCAAGGGAACTGGCGATGTCCGCTTCTTCGTTTCTACGTGTCGGTCGGTCGAAGGAGCTAGGGTCAGACTACGTCGCTCGGAGCGGCGCGGGACAGCGTGGCCCGGAAGACTGAGAGACCTTCTGGGGTTGTGGGGATTCGAGGACTGGCAATACATCGAGATGGTGATGGTCGGTTATGACGAATCAGAGTGCAATCGGTACACTCCGCGGACCGCAACTTTCTTCGATGCCGGTGCCGCACACCAGTTCGTCCCGCACAAGAGCTCGGATGGCTGGGGACGCACTGTCGATGCAAGAGAACCAAGCTGCGGGGTCGCTGAGGCAATGGCGGACTCAAGGCTGGGAGGAGGCTGCACGTTGATCTACATAGGTGAGAGTACCGGCAAAACACAGACAACTGACTTGGCAGCGTTGAACCGGCTTCTGGGCTCCGAATACAACGCATGTGTGTGAACGGCAAAGACACGGCACGAAGTCTCCTGGAGGAGTTCCAGGAGCTACGCGGCACGGCGCTGCAGGATGCGCTCCAGGATCTGTTGCTCGACAAGGCGTTCCGGGGGAATGCCGGCGTATGCACCGAGTTTCGCATGGCCGACAGGTTGATCGGGGAGCTCGTTTCGAAGCCTCTCGATACAGGATTGGAGCGTCGTCTGAGACGAGCATCGGGAAAGCTGCTTGCTGCTTGGAGGCTCGGCAGGGACCCGGAGAGCTACTTTGTTGATCTTGTCTCTCTTGCCGCCCTCCTTAACCCTGCGCAGCTACGGCCGAAGCTGACGGGATTGCTAGTTGGTGGGCAAGGAAGAGGCCGTGATGTTCGCGTGCGGATTGGAGCAACATACGGGAACATAGACCTACACTTGCACATCTTGAGAGGGCTCGTTGGGCAGCACCTGCCTAGAACCCTGACACCTGTGCTGCGGAACGACCTCCACGATGTTCGATACTGCGCTGTCGCATACGCTCTGCTTGCCCAGATGTCAATCGCGAACATCGGGAAGTTTTTCCTGCCTGTCCTCGAAGCGGCCGCGGCTTCCCCAACGGTTCTTGACCTGGGCGCAATCTTACGGGAAGTAGTTCTCAGACGGCTTGCCCATGTCGAGATCTACCGTCTCCTCAAGGAGGTTGCGCCTTCGCTTGGCTCATCACAGCAGCGTGTCTTGGAGAGAACACTGGCAAACTACGGGTGGTCTATCTCCCTCGTGAACGGTCGATACTGGGTCGTCAGTGCACCTGGGAAGAAGCCGGCTGTCATCCGTCTTCTAGCTCCCGTTCGGCCGAAGGATAGAGATGTTCGGGTCGGGGCACTTCTGGATGCTGCTCTGGAGGACTACAATCCGGGATCCATCCGTCGTGAGGTTCTTGCAGCTCTTGTGCCAGAGCCGGCTGCGGCTTGCTGATTGGAGCGACCATGACCGATTCCCCAGCGATTCACATCCTGGAGCTTGAGGAACTCCAGGCTGACATGGACACGATAGATCAGATCCTCAAGCTCTCAGATGAGGGCTTCTCCATCTACGGAGCACTCGACTTCTCAGAGTTGTACACATACGCATTTCCCTTGACTGCGGGAATCGAGAGGTGGAGTCGGGACTTTAGGAAGAATCTCGCTCGCGAAGCCTGTCTTCAGATCGCTCTGTCATACATCATCGCAGGCGATCGCACCATCCTTGAGAAGGAATTGCTGATGCTCCCGTCTCACTTGATCGAGCTGAGAGACCGAATGTCGCTGTTGTCGAGGGGCATTCACAAGATCTACCAGGGTTCGATGTCGTTCGAAAGACATGCTGTGAGTCGCATAATCAGCGAGCTTGGCGGAGAGAATGAGATTCGTGAAGAGCTGGCTCTCCACAAGGCCACTGGACAGGTTAGGGAGTCGCTGATGGTGAAGCTGATCGGACTTGGAGAGAACTACGAGTCGCTTGTCCCTTTGCTGGGTTTCCTCTCAGGAGACACAGCCAAAGGGTTCTCAGCCATTCGGGAGCTGATTGAGCAGAAGCGAATCCGAGACGTTGTGGAGATGTGGCCCAGCACAAAGCGTACGTTGAGGATCGCGCGGAAGAGCAGCTCAACGTGGACTAACCAGATTCAGCAGCTGAGAGATGACCCGGATAGGTACTACGCGAGCAGAATGGATGGCGAAGCCCTATCGCTTCTGTTTGTCCTGAACCGGATCTTGTCTCGAGAGAACAAGCTGGTAGTCCTTCTTACTCACTCTCGTACGGTTCTGGAAGTTGCGGGGAAGGTCACCATTGGGGATGTCCTCCATGATGTTGATAGCGATCTCCCGGTCGTCATCTCTCCGCAGTGGGCGACCGTCTACCTAGCACACCACGGATTAAATGCGGAACGAACGAGGCACATGCTTCGTAAATCAAAGCAGAGAATCAGCGAGATCAGAAGACTCGAGGGCATCATTGACAACATCCATGCCAGAGAGGCAGGACGCGAAGCCGCCGGGAGGATCGGCATGTACGAGAAGAAAATTGCGGTACTTCAGGAGCAACTTGCGAAACGCATCCGAAGAGCAGAGCAGCTTGCGTTGGCATCCCAAAGCAAGAAGTTCATTAGGGGAGTTGCCCGTCCACATCTGCATCGTCAAGACAGGTTCGTGAAGATGCTTTCCTCACTAAACAACCTTCTGGCCGACGCAGATGTGTCGCAGCGATTAGCGATGGAAGCGTCTGAGCATTTCGAATCCGTGCCGTCATTCTGGGCTGCGATGATGTCGACGCTCTCTGTCCAAGCCATGGGCTTCTCTCTAAAGGGAGCAAAGAAGATCGTGATAGGTTTCTTCAAGAAAGGTACCTACGCGCGGATCGCAAAGACGGTCCTGGAAGGTGAGATTCAGAACCTGACGTACACCTTGCAGTTCCGGAATGAGAGGACGAGGCGGTGCGCAAGAAGGATTGCCTCGAAGCTGCGGGATGGCGACCACATCGGGGCTCTGCGGGCACTCCTTGGATTGATTGAGCCTGTGAGGCTGAGTACCGAGGACCATCTTCTCATCGCGTACTTCCTAGTTACTGTTAGGGAGTACTCTCTTGCGCAAGACGAGATCCGGCGTGGGCTTCAGCTCAAAGACGGACTCGTACATGAGCTCCAGTTTCTGAGAGCCCTTATCGCGAGGCAGCATCGAGAATTCGGGCGAGGCATTTATGCTTGCCGGCGAGCCATCAACTGTAAGCGTAAGTGGCAAGAAGAGCACTTGCCGGAGGAAGATCGACGCGAGGATCCGCGGTACCACAATGAACTGGGCTTCGAGCTGTGTCTCAAGGCTGACGAGGGGATTCGGGAGAGTAAAGCTCTTGTCGCCGCTCTTAGGAAAGGGCTCGCTTGCTATGACACTGCCAGGAAGTGGGTGGCCGCTGACGAGAAGCTCAAACTCCGCATTATGAACAATCGGGCATACACACTCATGCGGATCTTCGAGCTGACGAACCTCAGCGAGGATTTCAGTGCGATGGCGAGTGCTCTGAGCGAACTCGATAGGGCCTTGGCTGGACAGGAGGATGCGGAGCCTTCTCGGCCGAAGGCGGACACGCTGCTCTGGGGACGATTCTTGCGCGAGCGCTTCACGCAACGCCTCGGGGCTCGAGTCGCCTCGAAGCTCGTTCGCCAATATGACCAACTGATCGCCGAGGCTCCACAGAATGATCTAAACCGCCCAACCTACGAGCGGCATCGAGCGGAGATTGCACGAGCAGCCCGGAGCAGCAAGTAAGGCGCGTTTGGGGCCGGCGCCTTGACCTTCACCCCAGGATCAGGACCACGGATGGGATGAAACCCGGCTGCGGTTGACCCTGACCCCGAAGAACACAGGGCTAATGAAAAGCAGATCTAAAGGGATCTTCCGCCAGACGCTCCCGGCAAGGGAGGACTTCCGTCACCACGAGACAGCCAACGAACGCGTTCTACATTCAGTCCCCTAGGCTCCAAAACGCTTGGCGCGCCAAATTTCAACACCTTGAGCGGTTACCTTCATGCCAGTTCGCCCTTGCGGGAGGTGGGCGCATAGACTGACTCTGAAGCTGAATCGAACATCAGGGACTGTGATTGCCCTACGAGAACAGATCTGATACCCTCCTCCCCAACCTACTTGGGAGGCACACGTGACAAGAACATCCTCCGGATCTCGCTGCAAGGGATTGATACGGCGCTCCCTCGCCGTGGTCCTGTCGTTGGCTCTGATTGCGGCGCTGCTTGTCTGTGTTTACGCACAATCGGCCTACGACCGACTGAGCGCTTGCCGGTATGCCGAGAAGTACTGGAATAAGGTCTGCAGCGATGGTTACTTCTTCGCGGACACCGAAGGCCCGACGCTGCTTGGAGCGGGGAAACCTGTGCCAACGGACGAAGAGGGGTTCGATTGCGCTCACTTCGTATCCTGCTGTATCGGCAGCGAACCGAACGAGCCAGGCGGAGGGCTTGACGTTTCGTCCAGAACCCTTACCTATGGAGAGCCGGGCGCACAGCGCCTGGTGAATTGGCTTATCGGGCAGGGGGCGACTCACGTTACCACTATCTCCGCTATGATGCCCGGAGATGTCGTTGCCTACGACGCCGACCGCAACGGCTGGATCGAACATGTTGCCCTGTACATGGGAGATGGTCTCGTAACCGCCCACTCTATCAGTCGCTACAGCGGATGGAACCCGAAACCCGAGGCAGACATCGTTCTGCTGCACCTACCCGGTCCGTACACGCAGCCACCGGGCAAGCTCGGCCTTGACTGGATTGGTTGGGCCGTGACAGCCATCGTCCTCACCGGACTGCTGGGCATCATCCTCGCTGTCACCCATCACTAGGACGGACAAGAGCCGGAAGAACGGGGGGACGCGTACCTTTGTGACGTACCTCCGAATAACGGGCTCCATCTCGTTCCACGTGTGTGTCTCCACACGATTTCGCCACCTATCAGTGACAGACTGGATTGTCTCTGTCTCTATAAATCGGAGAATCAACTCACGTATTGGGTGCCATGCCCCGTGAGCTCAACCAGTGTCTCTACATCTAGCCTACTTGTCCGGCTCATCAGCATCGCGAGCACCTTCCTTGATACATTGATCAGCTTATCACCGTTTACGGAGTCACTGAAGCCAAGAATCGACCTCGGAAGGATCACTGAGAAGATCCTTCAACTTGGGATTCCCTGTGGTCTTGCCACAGGGTTTCCTTATACCCCTCTCCTTGATAGGAGAGGGTTGGGGTGAGGTGAAATAATGAAATCCCGGTTTTGACCTTCAGGTCAAAATGAAATTGGCGGAATACCCCGTAGTCTTGCTACGGGGATAGTCAATTTCAAGGGATTTCTTTATTACGGACTCCTAGGTCTCTTCCTAGTGAAGCCTACCAAGCAGCGGCCAGTACTCGAGTTCCAGGTACAGTCCCCCAGGCTCCAAACTGCCGGGTGCATTTCCTGGCCGCCAAGTGGCTCACTTTCTCCTTCTCCTCTCTGTGCTGCTGGGACCTCTTGCGAAGCCATCGGAGGTGGGACATCAATCATCGCCATTGGTCCAAGCATCGCAACTGGCGGTCTTTCGACCAGGGCCTGGCTTTCTCCAATCGCTTCTTCCCTTTCCATAACCACCTTCCTGCAAGGAACCATCAAATTGAAAGAAGAGCGCTGTTCTCCGTGCCGAGAACCGCCGAATTCAGAAGAAGCTAACTGCGGGTTGCTCGTTCCAAGTAGAGAGAACCATTATACTAGCGCTATGATGAAGCGATACGTGGTTTTGCTGTCGGTTTGTATCCTTCTAGTTGGCATTATAGTCGAGGGCGGCCTTGCTTGCACGAGCTTTGCAGTCTATTCGTCAAAGACCGTATACGGCATGAACTTCGACTACCCGCCGAATGAGATCCGCTTCTCCATCGAAGAGCATGAAGCCGGTGCTGTGTTCATAAAGGCTCTCCGCTTTCCTCCCCCCAGCAAGCTGGGGGGTATCCACCGGAGAGCCTTTATGATCGGAAAGCCCTTCTGTACCGTTAGGAAGTGGGTGGGGCATTGGGTTCTACCAATGTCTACTTGACGGGGGTGTGGCTCACGGGGTCTGCAGGCCTGCAAAGGTACTGCTCGGTTCTGAAGTGCCGGTCGTGGCAGGATCCCCTCCTGAGTATGATGGAGGTCGAGGTTTGTTGCACTGCTTGTTCGCATGAGGCCGAAGCACTAGAATGACGGACATGGACTGGGTGCTCACTTTGCCAGGTGGAATTCTGTTCTCGGTTACGGCGATGGCGCTCGTGGTGTCGTGGTTCGTGTGGAATCGTCGAGCATTCGTCGGGGGACCCCTCCTATCTCTGCTGCTGATGGGCGTAGCAGGATACGCGCTGGTTGCCGGCCTTGAGGCGACGTTCGTTACGCTGAGATGGAAGATCCTGTGGTCGACGCTCGAATACATCGGCTCCGGGTCCGTTGCCACCTTATTCCTGATGTTTGCCGCTAGGTATTCGGGTTACGACCGATGGATGCATGGGTGGTTGCGCGTTGCCGTGTGGAGTGTTCCTAGTGCTGCCTTCGTCCTTGTTGCTACTAACGCGCTCCATCACTTGGTGTGGCACGGTTTCCTGCCCGGTCCGGCGGGAAGTAACGCGGTGATCTACATTCACGGGCCCGGCTTCTATGCCATCATAGCCGCCCTGTACACCTACGTTCTCGTCGCTTGTGCGCTGCTCCTGCGGTCCGTGGCTCGGCCGGTCGTGATTCGCTACAGGCAGTCGGCGATGCTGCTGCTCGGAACGTTGTTTCCTCTTGCCGGAGGAATTCTCTACGCTTTTGGCGTCAGTCCGATCGAAGGGCTCAATCTCATCCCGATCTCGTTCTTCTTCACGGTTATCGTCTTTTTCGTCGGCATTGGCCCGTTCCGTGTGTTTGATCTCGTTCCCGTTGCCCGCGACACGCTCGTTGAAGGGATGCCGGATGCTGTGCTCGTTCTTGATACCGAGTGGCGGCTCATTGATCTAAATCCGGCGGTACGCAGGCTACTCAATCTTGACAGTTCCGCGATCGGTCGTAACATCGAAGAGATTCCTGCCGTGTGGGACCGAATTCGCGGCTATTGCCACGGCGGGGATGGGGGACGAGTCGAGTTCGCGCTCACGGAGACCCCCTTGTGCTACGTTGACGTCCGCGTGTCGCCTCTTAGCGGCCCTGATCGACGGCCATCGGGGTATCTGATCATGATCCACGACATTACCAAGCGGCACGTTGCTGAAGCAGAGCTGCAGCGAGCGAACCAACGACTTGAATCCCAGATCGAGAAGATCGAGGTGCTGCGGGTGGAGCTGCGAAAGCAAGCGATCAGCGACGCGCTCACCGGGTTGTTCAACCGCCGGCGTCTTGACGAGGTACTGCCGCGCGAACTGAAGCGGGCCCAGCATGATGGGGGCGTCGTATCGGTGATCCTGTTCGACATCGACCACTTCAAGCAGGTCAACGATCGCTACGGTCATGAGACCGGCGATCGACTTCTCCAAGCTCTGGCGCATCTGCTTCGCGAACGGACGCGCCCGGGAGACATCGCCTGTCGGTACGGCGGGGACGAGTTCCTTCTCGTGCTACCCGAAACGCCGCTTGACGCCGCCGCGGCGCGTGCCGATGAAATCCGGGTTGCATTCAGTGGCCTATCGCCTCGCGTGGTTCCGGGCGGGGGCAGCGGTGAAGCGGTCTCACTCTCTGCAGGGATTGCCGCCTGTCCCAATCACGCGTTGACCGAAGACGCGGTGATTCGAAGTGTTGACGAAGCGATGTACGCTGCCAAGGAAGCAGGACGCAATCGAGTGCATGTCGCCGATGGGAAAGACGCAACGCGCTGATCGTCTCAATTCGTGGATTGACGCGGATGCGATACTGTTTACCTCAGGGTTCTTGATCATTGGGGCATCAACGCTTCGATCGCCTCGTCGATCTGCTCGATGACAAACAGGTGAACCTCCTTCGCTCGTACCTCGATTAACAACGTGATTGTCTCCTGGTCGCCGATGTGACCGATCATCATCGCAGCGCGCCAGCGAACCTCGAAGGCAGGATCCTTCGCGAGTGTGATGAGCAGGGCCGTGAGAACCTCGGTCCCGCCGATGTGCCCGAGGGAGAGCGCGGCCTCCTTGCGGACGCCCTCCGGTCCTTCGTGCAGAAGAACGATTAACTTAGGGGCGGTCGCATCGTTCCACACCCGGCCAAGGGCGTTCACCGCCTCCCACTGACGCCAGCCATCGGACTTGAGTCCCTCATGAAGGAGCGGAACCCCTTCGACTGCACCGAACAGGCTCAAGGTGACCGCCGAATTCCAAGCGACGGTCGGATCCTCGTCGCCCAGTCCCGCGATCAACTGTGGGACGACGGTGCCGTCGTTCAGGTTCGTGATCGCCCAGTTCGCCCGCCAGCGGGCGTGGACCTCGGAGTCGGTCATCGCAACGTGCAATACCGCGGTGGTTGCGCGGAGGTCGCCCAACGTTCCAAGGAGATTGACCGCCTCCCAACGAAGGAGGGCATTATCCGACTCCGTTGCCAGGATGAGGAAAGGGACTGCGGCCGCGCCGAGCGACAGCAGTCCCTCCCCCGCCTCTTTACGTTCGTTAGCCGATGGGTTGGCCAACCGTTCGATCAGCTCCTGGGCTAGCAGGTTTGGTGAGGGCTCCTGCGCGATGAGGTCTACCGCGACAGCACTACCAACCGCCAGGATCGCTGCTACGATCAGTACACCCGAGATAGACCGCAGAATTCTCATCGGCCCTCCTTTTTCTCTAAGATGCCGGGACCCTCACCCGTGCGCTCTCCTTTCCTCCTACCGTTTGGGTCACCTCGACGTAGTGATAGGAGATGCTCCCGGTCTTCATGGTGAACGAGAACGCACCATTCGCATCGGCGGTCACCGGGCTCGGAGGTGCCCCGATTGGCCAATAGATGGTGACAAGCGCGTTCGGTTGCACTGCCCCCGAGATTCCCTCCACGGTCGCCTCCCAGGGGACGGCTGGCTGGGGGCCGCCGCCCATCGTCAGCGTGATTTTCGCCGCGTCCGGGGCCGCAGGGAATCCCAGCAGTTGGTTTAGTTTGTCCTCGATACGGTTATTTGAGTCCTGCAACGCCTGGAGCGCCCGGGCGTTCGCCGCGATAGCGGCGCCATTGGCGGCGATGGCTCCAGCATTTGCAGCTACAGCGACATTAATCTTGACTACAGCGTTATTGATATTGGCTACAGCGTTATTGATATTGACTATAGCGGCATTAATCTTGACTACAACGGCATCAAGCTTGACTACAGCGTCATTGATCTTAACTATAGCAGCATCAAACTTGACTATAGCGTCATCGATTTTAACTATAGCAGCATCAAACTTGACTATAGCGTCATCGATCTTAACTATAACAGCATCAATCTTGATGCCTATGTCAGTCCACATATCCATCATGTCATCCCACATATCCATGAAGTCAAGCCAGAAGTCGACCAGATCGGTGTCAAGTTGGTCGAGTTTGGTTTCGAGCTTGGCGACGTCTCCGCCGATATTGACGATCAGCTGGTTGAAGTTCACGATGAGAACGTTGATCTGAACGATGATGTTGTAGACCTCGATGATCGTGATCTCACCGGGCTGCGCCAAGAGGCGATCGAGCTTCGCCTCAAGCTTGGCGAGCTGTTCCCAGGTGTTCGTCTGCGGTATCGGATTGGTCGAGTGTGGCTCGATCCCGATTCCCCATCCCACGGTCAGCTTTCCAAGCCACCAGCCGAGGTTGTCCAGCTTCTCCCGGAACTCGGCGAGTACGACTCCGACTTCATCGAGCTTTGCCTCCAGCTTGGCTACATCGTCTGGCTCTGTTGGGCCCCAAGTGCCCGGTAGCGGTACGTCATAGCCACTTGAGGTCCCACTTCCTGTCAGCGTGACGGTTTGTCTCTTTGTCACTACCGGCCGCCCTCCCTGAGCGGTGATGGTGAAGCTCCCTGTGTAGTGCCCTACAGCAGGAGGAGTGAATGTGACGTCGAACGTGATCGATTGGCCAGGAGCAAGAGTAAACGAACCGACTGGTTCACCGCTACCAAACGGTGGATTTGGTCGTGTTATCGTCACCGTTGCCGAGGTAGCGCTCGTCTCCAGTATCTTGAACTTATAGGTCGCGGTCTTCGTCTGCCCGACCGGGACGGCTCCAAAGTCGATCGCGTTACCGGTGTAAGCCCCTGGCTGAGTCCAAGGGAATGTAACATCAACCTGCGCCACGCCGATGCTGCATATACCGATCAGCACCAACACCATACCCAAAACGCCTACGTGCCGTTTCCAAATAGGCATAACGGCCACCTCCTAATATAGATGTTTACAGCCCTTTTGAAGGGTGCGATATATAAGAGAAGACCTAAACGTTGGACAAACCAATATAATAATTTCGTCGCCTGTTGGCAAGTGCAATCACTGGGTAGAAGTATTCGATAAATGCGCGGGCCTCCTTCGTTCTTGAGATCTTGGAACCGTGAACTTGCTTTGGGAGGGAGGGATCGGCATCATAGGAGAGACAGAATTCGATCACAACAGACAAAAAGGAGGGGGAATGGGACTCGTCTTTGCGGTGCTTCTCATCGTGTGGATCGCGCTGACACGGAGCAGCGATCCGTACATCCTCATCACGGGCATCATCGTTGCAGCGGGGGTCACCTTTGTGCAGCATCGCCTCTTTCCGACACGCATCCTCCTTTCCCGAGTATTCCTACGCCGCCCGCACAGGGTTGTCGCCTTCTTCACCACGTTGTTCTTTCGGTTCATCACCTCGACCTTACGCACGTGCGGGCTGATCCTCGCGGGAAAGGAAGAAGGACGGATCGTGGCCCTCCCTATCCGCGTAAAGGATCCTTTTGCGCGGTTTCTGCTTCTGAACTCGATTACCCTCACCCCTTCGACTATCTCCCTCCTCCTCGAAGGGGACCTCCTCTATATCCATTGGCTGCGAGAAAGAGGACACCACGGAGATTGGCAGGGAATCAAGGAATCTTTGGAGGAGAAATTACTCAAAGCCTTCGGGGAGGATAATGATGGCGATCATTGAAGGAGTTCTCCTTGTCTCGCTGGTCCTCGTCCTTTACAGGCTCTTCTTCGGCCCGACCCAGTGGGATCGCCTACTAGCCTACAATGCCGCCTCGAATCGGGTCTTCGTTCTCCTCGCCGTTGTTGCGATCTTCGCCGAGCAGCCGACCTACCTCGATGTTGCCATCGTCTACGCCGCGTTGAGCTTCCTTGGGGTGGTTATCCTCGCCCGGTTCATGGAGAGAGGAGGCGGGCATCGATGATCGGTGATATCCTGATCGGCTTAGGCCTCCTGTTCGTCGCGATCGGATCGCTCGGGATCATCCGCTTTCGCGATGTCTACTCGCGGCTGCAGGCGAGTGGTGTGTCCGATAACGCCGGACTGAGTCTTGTACTCCTAGGGTTGATACTCCGCGATGGCTTCGCGAAGCACGACTTACCTCTCGTTCTCTTGTTGTTGCTCCTCCTGTTGACGAACCCCATCGTCACCCACTCTATCGCCAAGAGCGCGTTCACCCAACGCCATACTGGCCCAGAGGAGGAAGAGTGACCGCTAGCACTGCCCTTCTTCTCCTCCTCCCGTTCGTCGCTGCCTTCTCCCTGACCCGCAGGCGGCGCATCGTCGCAGTGATCGGGATGGGGATGTTCAGCCTGATCCTCGCCGCCGTCTACCTCCTGCTCGACGCACCGGATGTGGCGATCACCGAGGCGGCGATCGGGGCGGCACTCGTTACCTCCATCTACATCCTCGCCATCCGCAAGACAGGGCGCTTGGTGGTCGTGGGAGACGAAGCCCCGGGTCTCCTTGAGCGTGAAGGAGATCGGATCACCGGCCTGGAGCAGGAGATCCTCGCCTCCTTCTCCAAGTACCACGGCCTCGACCTTGTGGTTCGTTTCCTTCCTCGTGGCGAGATAGAGGAAGCCCTCCTGCGCGGGGAGGCCGACATCGGAGCGGGGGGGATCGTTTTCATTGACGAGGACGACCGATTCCTCACGACTCGCGAACACCTTCCGACAGGATTCTTCCGCCTTGTGCGCGAAGGCGCAGAACCTTCCCCACGTGCACAAGAGACTAAGTGGATCTATTTCTCGGATGTGCTGGAAGCGATCCGCGCCCAAGAGAAGGGGTCCT